>NZ_JBCLVC010000007.1:0-253386 GCF_039548475.1 Luteimonas yanweni
GTTGGGGGCATTTGTGGGGGGGGGGGTGGGGGAGACCAGCCCGGATCACCCCCCCCCTCCCCCCCCCCCCCGCTCCCACAATGGCCGCTCGCACAAGGAGTGCTCAACAAGGGACTCTTCCACGAAAGAGGCCGGCGGCTCTCCTTCAGAGCGTTCCGAGCCCTTGCGCGCCGCCGTCTTCACCGACCTGCAGCAGGCGCAGGGTATTGGTCGCGCCGTGGGTTTCCATGGTTTCGCCGCTGGTGAACACGACGCGGTCGCCGGACGACAGCAGGCCGGCGGCCACCAGCAGGCCCACGGCGTCGCGCGCAGCCTCGCGCGCACCCTGGCCGCGACTGTCATGGGCCATCGGGAACACGTCACGCATCAGGCTCATGCGCCGGCGCGCGCCGGGATGGCGCGAGAATGCATAGATCGGCGCGCTGGAACGGAAGCGCGACAGGAATCGCGCGGTGCCGCCGGATTCGGTCATGGCCACGATCGCGGCCACGCCGATGTGCTCGCTGAGGAACATGGCGCCCATCGCGATCGCCTGGTCGGCGCGCTGCAGCCCGCGCTGGGCCGCCTCGAAATCGGTGTCGTGCTCGAACTGCCTCTCGGCGCCGACGCAGATCCGGCTCATCGCCTCCACCGCCGCCACCGGATACGCACCGGCGGCGGTTTCGGCCGACAGCATCACCGCATCGGTGCCGTCGATCACCGCGTTGGCCACGTCCAGCACTTCGGCACGGGTCGGCATCGGGCTTTCGACCATCGACTGCAACATCTGGGTGGCGGTGATCACCACGCGGTCGCGGGCGAGGGTTTCGCGGATGATCTTCTTCTGGATGCCCGGCAGCTCGGCGTCGCCGATCTCCACGCCCAGGTCGCCGCGCGCGACCATGACCACGTCGCTGGCGTCGATGATCTCGCCCAGGTTCTCGATCGCCTCTGCACGCTCGATCTTCGACACCAGCGCTGCGTCGCAGCCGTGCGAACGCGCGACCCGGCGCGCCTCGTGCATGTCTTCGGCGGTCCGGCAGAAGGACACCGCGATGAAATCGACGCCGATGTCGGCGGCGACCTTGATCAGCTCGCGGTCGTGTTCGGTGATCGCACCCAGGGACAGGCCGCCGCCCTGCTTGTTCAGCCCCTTGCGGTCGGAGAGCACGCCGTCGTTGAGCACGGTGGTGGCGATGGTGTCGCCCTCCACCGACAGCACGCGCAGCTGCACCATGCCGTCATCGAGCAGGAGCACGTCGCCCGCCGCGACGTCGCCCGGCAGGCCCAGGTAGCTGACACCGACGCCGTTGGCATCGCCCGGGGGCGCGTCGTCACGGGCATGCAGGTCGAAGCGGTCGCCCGCGCGCAGTTGCACGCGCCCGCCTTCGAAACGGTCGATGCGGATCTTCGGACCCGGCAGGTCGGCCAGGATGCCGACCTCGACCCCGGCCCGGGCCGCCGCCTCGCGGACCTCCTGCGCGCGCCGCACATGATCGGCCGGCACGCCGTGGGAAAAGTTCAGCCGCACCGCGTTGACGCCCGCGCGCACGAGCGCATCGAGCACGCCCGGTGCATCGCTTGCCGGACCCAGCGTGGCGAGGATGCGGGTACCGCGGCGGTATTCGGACATGCTGGGCCTTGCGCTGGGCGCGTCGGGAACGGACCCCCAATGCTAGCCGAGCCACATGGCGATCGGGATGCCGCGCTCCGACCTGGCCCGGCCCGGGCCGCCGGGCCGTTCCAGTCAGCCGCCGCGCTGTTCCAGCGCCACGACCGCCGGCAGCGCCTTGCCTTCAAGGAACTCCAGGAAGGCGCCGCCGCCGGTGGAAATGTAGGTCACGCCACCGGCGATGCCGTACTTGTCGACCGCGGCCAGGGTGTCGCCGCCACCCGCGATCGAGAACGCCTTCGACGCCGCGATCGCCCGCGCCAGGGTTTCGGTGCCCTTGCCGAAGGCGTCGAACTCGAACACGCCCACCGGCCCGTTCCACACTACGGTGCCGGCCGAAGCGATCATCTCCGCATAGCGCGCGGCGGTTTCCGGGCCGATGTCGAGCACCATCTCGCCCTCGGCGATGGCGTCGACCGCCTTGACGGTCGCCGGTGCGTCGGCTGCGAAGGCCGGCGCCACCACCACGTCGGTCGGCACCGGGATGTCGGCGCCGCGGGCGTGGGCGTCGGCCATGATCTGCTTCGCCGTATCGATCAGGTCGGCCTCGTGCAGCGAGCTGCCGACACCGTGCCCCATGGCGGCGATGAAGGTGTTGGCGATACCGCCGCCGACGATCAGCTGGTCGACCTTGCCGACCAGCGACGACAGCAGCTCGAGCTTGGTCGAGACCTTGGAACCGGCCACGATCGCGAGCAGCGGACGCGCCGGCTCCTTGAGAGCCTTGCCCAGGGCGTCGAGCTCGGCCATCAGCAGCGGCCCGCCGGCGGCCTGCGCGGCGTGCCGGATCACACCATGGGTGGAGGCCTGAGCACGGTGCGCGGTACCGAAGGCGTCCATGACGAACACGTCGCACAGCGCGGCGTAACGCTTCGAAAGCGCCTCATCATCGGCCTTCTCACCGGCGTTCATGCGGCAGTTCTCCAGCAGCACCAGCTGGCCCGGCGCGACATCCACGCCGTCGAGGTAATCACGCACCAGCGGCACTTCGCGACCGAGCAGCTCCGACAGCCGCGCCGCCACCGGCGCCAGCGAATCCGCTTCGCTCCAGCGGCCTTCGGTCGGACGGCCCAGGTGCGACATCACCATCACCGCGGCGCCCGCGTCGAGCAGCGCGCGCAGGGTCGGCAGCGACGCGAGGATGCGCTGGTCGGACGTCACGCGGCCGTCGGCCACCGGCACGTTGAGGTCCTGGCGCACCAGCACGCGCTTCCCGGCAAGGTCGAGGTCGGACATGCGGAGGATGGACATGGAAGAGGCCGCCGGCTGTGAGGGGTCGCCATTGTCGACGTGGCCGGCGCCGGATTCAAACCTGGTCGGAACGACGCGGCACCAGGTTCCTGCCCCCCGCGCCGGGACTTCACCGCAACACCGCCAAACGTCCCGCACCCGCTTCCCGCCTTTACGGAACCAGCACAACGCGCGATTCCACACCCGGGCGAAGAACCAAAAGAAAGGCCCCGCCTGGAGCGGGGCCTTGGGTATCCCGGTATTGCGTACGATCAATCGCGGTACCCGGATTCGTCCTTGTTGTGGATGATCCAGATCAGGTTGCCGCCGCTGTCCCAGCCCTTGCCGGCGAAGATCAGCCGGCCCTGGCCCTTGTAGGCCATCTCGTAACGGTGGCGGTCGGAGCCGAAGTAGAACGGGATGAAGGCCTTGCCGGTGACGTAGACGCCCTGGTCGGTGGGCTCGCCCACGATGTCGGTCACCTGCTTCATCGGCATGCCGATCTGGATGCCGGTGAACTTGCTGCCGGGTGCCGGCTTGCCGGTGATCTCGCCCTCCCAGTCGTTGAGGCCGGTGACCGTCTCGCCATAGCCCGCCTCGACGGCCGAGGAATCGGTCACCTCACCTTCGGCATTCATCCAGGCCGGCGTTTCCTTGGCCTTCGCACCGCGGCGCGCATCGGCGTCCCCGGCCGCGAACAGGCCGGCGCCGACGATCACCGCCGCGGCGGCGATCACTCGCATGCTGTCATGCATTGCTTCTCTCCATGTGTGTGCCCCATCCCTGCAGACGTCCCCACCGCGGGCCGGGGCGGCACCCGCTGCGTCGGGCCGGATTCTCCAACGTGCGCGCCGTGCGTGCAATCGGGGAGTCAGCCGCTGCGCCGCCGGAACAGCAGCCAGGACACCGTCAGCATCAGCATCGGCGGGATGGCGTAGGCGAGCCGGTAATCGAAGCCGTAGACCGCCGCCAGCTTGGCCACCTGGTTCTGCAGCATCCAGAACATCAGCGCGAACACCACGCCGATGAACAGCCTGCGCCCCAACCCGCCGCTGCGCAGCGAGCCGAATGCGAAGGGCATCGCGGCCAGGCACAGCGCGAGCACGTTGACCGGATAGAACCAGCGTCCCCAGTAGTGCTCCTCGAACTCGCTCGCATCCAGCCGGTTGCGGTGGCGGTAGTCGATGCCCTGGGCGAGGTCGCGCGCGGCCATGTAGCGCGGGCGGAAGGCGCCACCGGCGCTGGCCGCCAGCGCGGCGGCGTCGAGCTGGGAGTCCCAGCGCTCCTCGTCGACGCGCACTTCGGCCACCGAGCGCTCCTCGAAGGTCACGCGGCGCACGTCGCGCAACAGCCAGCCACCGCTGCGGTGTTCGGCCACGTCCACCTGCGCGACCGACTCGAGCCGGCCCTCGTTGTCGAATTCGAACAGGCGCACGTCGTTGAGCTCGAGCCAGACTTCGCCGTCCTCGCTGCGCTCGCGGCCGTCGCGGGCGTTGAGGAAGGTGTTGCCCTCCCGCGCCCACAGCCCCGAATACTGCGCCACGATCATGTCGCTGGAGCGCGCGGCCGCCCGCATCGCATCGGCGCTGCGCTGCGCGGCGGGGCCCAGGGTCTCTCCGCTGAGCATCATCACCCCGGTCAGCAGGGCCAGCGGCACCGCAACCGATACGCTCAGCCGGCGCCGCGACACGCCCAGCGCGCGCAGCGCGGTGAGCTCGGACGACGCCGCCATCTGGCCCAGGCCCATCAGCGTGCCGATCACCGCGGCGGTGGGGAACATGGTGTAGGCGCGCCGCGGGAGCGTGTAGGCGACGTAGGTCAGCACGCTGACGAAGCCGTACTCGCCCTGGCCCATGTTGTCGATCTCGTCGACCGCCGCCAGCACGGCGTCCAGCCCGACCAGCACCACCCAGACCAGGAGCACGGTCACCACCACCACGCGGGCGACGTGGAGGTCGTGGATCTTTGGCAGCGGCATCATCGCGCCGCTCCCGCGCCGCGCGCCGGGCGCGGCACGCCAACGTGGCCGTCACGGAAATACATCCACGCACCGAAGGCGAGCAGCGGCAGCACCAGCCACCACAGTCCCAGCGGCAGCGGGATCTTGCCGTCGGCCAGCCACTTCGTGCCCAGCAGCATGAGGTTGGTCCCGACCACGTAGGCCAGGAACCCGAGCGCGATGCGCCCGTAGCGGGCCTGTCGCGGCGGGCTGCGCGCCAGCGGCACCGCCAGCAGGGCGAAGGCCAGCGCCAGCAGCGGCGGCGCGATCCGGGAATGCAGCTGGGCCTGCGCCTCGGCGCGCGGATCGCCGAGCAGGGCGAGGGTGCTGTCGTATTCCGGGTCTTCGTCCGCGGGCCGGGTCTCGGCGTCGGGCAGGCGCATCTCGTTGCGCTGGTAGCGCATCATCCGGAAATCGAGGCCCTGGGCCAGCGGGCCCTCCACGCGGAACCCTTCGCCCAGGTCCAGGTAGCGCTCCGCGCCATCGACGGCCAGCCGGCCGTTGCGCGCGGTGGTGACGTCCATGCGCTCCCCGTCCTGGCGGTAGACGAAGACGCGGCCCAGGGCCGAGCCCTCGCCGGACATCGCACCCACGTAGACCACGCCGCTGCCGCCGGGCAGCTCGACAAAACGCCCGGCCTCGAGCCCGGCCAGCAGCAGGTTCCGGTTGCCCTCGGCGACCATCCGCTGCGAATAGTCATTGGCCCAGGGCCCCAGCCACAGCGAACAGGCGGCGATGAAGCCGACCACGGGCAGCACCAGCATCATCAGCGGCCGCAGCAGCCGCCGCGGACCGACGCCGGTCGCCACCAGCACAGGCATTTCCGAATCCCGGTACAGGCGGCCCACGGCCAGCAGCAGGCCCAGCATCAGGCCCAGGGGCAGGATCAGCGGCAGGTAGTTGAGCACCTGCAGGCCCAGCTGGGACAGCATCAGCCCCGCCGGGACCCGGCCGCGGGCGATGTCGCCGAGTACGTCGGCGAACACCCCGCCCAGGCTCACGATCATCAGCACCACCAGGGCCGCGAACGTGGATTGGGCGAATTCGCGGAACAGGTAGCTGTCGAGCTTCGGCATCCGTATGCGGCCTTGCATTAGAATCGGGGGTTCGTCCATACACCGCCAGGCCGCGCCAGCACGCTGGCGCCGCGGCGCATCGCCGCATTCTGGACCGCGGATTGTAAGGAACACTTCACGCCAAACCCCAGTACAGGACCCCATGACCCTCAAACTAGCCCTGAACAGCGCCTCTCCGGCCACGGCCGACGTCGACTGCATCGTGGTCGGCGCCTATGCCGACAAGACCCTGACGCCCGCCGCCCGCGTCCTTGACGAGGCCAGCGGCGGCCGCCTGTCGGCCCTCGCCGACCGCGGCGATATCAGCGGAGCCACCGGCCGCACCTCGCTGCTGCACGACGTTCCCGGCGTGGCTGCGCCGCGCGTGCTGGTCGTGGGCCTGGGCGAATCGGCAAAGTTCGCGGTCCCGCAGTACCTGAAGGCCGTGGCCGACGCCGTGCGCGCGCTGCGGACCGGTCCGGTGCGTTCGGCGCTGCTGACCCTGTCCGGGGTCGAGGTGTCCGGCCGCGACGCGGCCTGGGCCATCCGCCAGGCCGCCATCGCCGCCGGCCACGCCGCCTACCGCTACACCGCGACCCTGGGCGAGAAGAACAAGAAGCGCGACGAGAAGGGCCTCGAGCGCCTCGACATCGCAGGCAATGACGCTGCCGCGCTGGCCCAGGGCCAGGCGATCGCCGCGGGCGTCGAGTTCACCCGCGAGCTCGGCCACCTGCCGCCGAACATCTGCAACCCGGCCTACCTCGCCAGCCAGGCGCAGGAATTCGCCGCGAAGTTCGACAAGGCCTCCTGCGAGGTCCTCGAGCGCGAGGACATGGAAAAGCTGGGCATGGGCTCGCTGCTGGCGGTCGCCCGCGGCTCGGCCAACGCGCCGAAGCTCATCGTGCTGAAGTGGAACAACGGCGGCGACGCGCAGCCCTACGTGCTGGTCGGCAAGGGCATCACCTTCGACACCGGCGGCGTGAACCTGAAGACCCAGGGCGGCATCGAGGAAATGAAGTACGACATGCTCGGCGCCGGCTCGGTGCTGGGCACCTTCGTGGCCGCGGCCGGCATGGACCTGGGCGTCAACCTGGTGGTGGTGGTGCCCGCGGTCGAAAACGCGATCGACGGCAATTCCTACCGCCCGTCCGACATCGTCACCAGCATGTCCGGCAGGACCATCGAAGTCGGCAATACCGACGCCGAGGGCCGCCTGATCCTGTGCGACGCGCTGACCTATGCCGAGCGGTTCAAGCCGCAGGCCCTGGTGGACGTGGCCACGCTCACCGGCGCCTGCATGGTCGCCCTGGGCAGCTTCGCCACCGGCCTGATGTCGAAGCACGACGACCTGTCGCAGGAATTGCTGGCCGCGGGCGAGGAAGTGTTCGACCGCGCCTGGCGCCTGCCGCTGTGGGACGAGTACCAGACCATGCTCGATTCCAGCTTCGCCGACGTCTACAACATCGGCGGCCGCTGGGCCGGCGCGGTGACCGCGGGCTGCTTCCTGTCGCGCTTTACCGAGGGCCAGCGCTGGGCGCACCTCGACATCGCCGGCAGCGCCAGCCACAGCGGCAAGAACGGACTGGCCACCGGTCGCCCGGTCGGCCTGCTGTCGCAGTGGCTGCTGGACCAGGCCGCCAAGTAGGACGCACGCGGCCGGGGGCGGCTTTCGCACGCGGAAGCCGCCCCCGGCCCGGCTTTTGACCCGGGACCGAGCATGCGCGCCGACTTCTACCTGATTGCCAAGCCCCGCTTCCGCGACCAGCCCCTGCTGCTGGTCTGCGAGCTGGCCAAGAAAGCCCTGGCCGCCGGCCAGCCGATGCTGGTGCTGGCCCGCGACATGGCCCAGGCCGAGCAGCTCGACGACCTGCTGTGGTCGTTCGACCCCGACGCCTACGTGCCGCACCAGATCGCCGGTGCCGGCTTCGACGACGAGGGGGACGGCGAGGAAGAGGACGCCGACGTGCTCATCGCCCCGCCCGAAGCCGACGTGCCGCTGCGCCCGCTGGTGCTCAACCTGCGCGATGCGCCGGTCGAGGGCGCCTTCGAGCGCGTGCTGGAGGTGGTGCCGGCGGACGAGTCCGCGCGGGGCCCGCTGCGCGCACGCTGGACCCAGTACAAGGCGCGCGGCTTCGACCTGAAGAAATTCGACATGTGACGCGGGGGCCCGCCCCCGCCCTGCCCCGACACAGAGCCCTCCGATGACCCTCGCCACCGGCTACGACCCCAAGTCCTTCGAATCCCGCCTCTATGCGCAGTGGGAGTCCAGCGGTGCATTTGCGCCTGCCGGCGACGGCCCGGCGTATTCGATCCTGCTGCCGCCACCCAACGTCACCGGCACCCTGCACATGGGGCACGCGTTCCAGCACACGCTGCAGGACGCGCTCATCCGCTACCACCGCATGCGCGGCTTCCGCACCCTGTGGCAGATGGGCAGCGACCACGCCGGCATCGCCACCGAGATGGTGGTGTCGCGCAACCTCGCCGCCAGCGGCAGCAGCGACACCCGCGATTCGCTCGGGCGCGAGGCCTTCGTCGACAAGGTGTGGGAGTGGAAGGGCCAGTCCGGCGACACCATCGAGCGCCAGATGCGCCGTATGGGTACGTCGGGCGACTGGACGCGCAAGGTGTTCACGATGGACCCGGGGCCGTCGGAGGCGGTGGTCGAGGCTTTCCTGCGGCTGCACGGGCAAGGACTCATCTACCGCGGCCAGCGGCTGGTCAACTGGGACCCGGTGCTGAAGACCGCGATCTCCGATCTTGAAGTGCTCAACGAGGAGGAGGACGGCTTCCTGTGGTCGATCGCCTACCCGCTCGGCGATGGCGCCGGCTACGAGCACGTCGAACACGATGCCGACGGCAACGAGATCCTGCGCGAACGCCGCGACCATCTCATCGTCGCCACCACCCGTCCGGAAACCATGCTCGGCGACACCGCGGTGATGGTGCACCCGGATGACGCGCGCTATGTGGGCCTCATCGGGAAGACGGTCACCTTGCCGCTGACCGGACGCGAGGTGCCGGTGATCGCCGACGCGTACGTGGATCGCGCGTTTGGCACCGGCGTGGTCAAGGTCACGCCGGCGCACGACTTCAACGACTACGCGGTCGGCCAGCGCCATGGCCTGCCGATGATCAACCTGTTCACGCCCGATGCCGCGCTGAATGCCAACGCGCCGGAGAAGTATCGCGGCATGGACCGTTACGTCGCGCGCAAGGCGGTGCTCGAGGACCTCGAAGCCCTCGGCCTGCTGCTGGAGACGAAGCCGCACACGCTGCAGGTGCCGCGCGGCGACCGCACCGGCCAGGCCATCGAGCCCTACCTCACCGACCAGTGGTTCGTGCGCATGGACACGCTGGCCGAGCGCGGGCTCGCGCGCTTCGAGGGTCGCGACGGCGCCGAACCCGACATCCGCTTCGTGCCGCCGAACTGGATCAACACCTACCGCCACTGGATGGAGAACATCCAGGACTGGTGCATCAGCCGCCAGCTCTGGTGGGGCCATCGCATCCCGGCCTGGTACGACGATGCCGGCAACGCCCACGTCGGCCGCGACGAGGCCGACGCACGCGCGCGCAGCGGCCTTGGCGCCGACGTGGCGCTGCGCCAGGACGACGATGTGCTCGAGACCTGGTTCTCGTCGGGCATCTGGCCGATGAGCACCATGGGCTGGCCCGACGCCGAGGCCATGCGCGAGCGCGGCTTCGACGACTTCGTGCCGTCGAGCGTGCTGGTCACCGGGTTCGACATCATCTTCTTCTGGGTCGCGCGCATGGTCATGCTGACCGACCGGCTGACCGGGCGCGTACCGTTCCACGACGTCTACATGACCGGTCTTGTACGCGACAAGGACGGCCAGAAGATGTCGAAGTCGAAGGGCAACATCCTCGACCCGATCGACATCATCGACGGCATCGCGCTGGACGACCTGGTGGCCAAGCGCACCGCCGGCCTGATGCAGCCGAAGATGGCGGAGAAGATCGCCAGGGCCACGCGCAAGGAGTTCCCCGACGGGATCTCCGCGTTCGGCGCCGACGCCCTGCGCTTCACCATGGCGGCGCTGGCCGGCCCCGGCCGCGACATCAAGTTCGACCTGGCGCGCGCCGAGGGCTACAAGAATTTCTGCAACAAGCTCTGGAACGCGACCCGCTTCGTGCTGATGAACACCGGGGACGCCGGCACGCTGACGGGCGCGCCGCAGCCCGTGACCGCGCCGGAGAAGTGGATCCTGTCGCGCCTGGCCGCCGTCGCCGCCGAGGCCGAGTCCCACTTCGCCAGCTACCGCTTCGACCTGCTGTCGCAGTGCCTGTACGAGTTCGCATGGCACGAGTACTGCGACTGGTTCGTCGAGCTGGCCAAGCCCGCGCTCAACGGCAGCGATGCCGCCGCGGCCGCGAGCACCCGCCACACCCTGCTGCACGTGCTCGAGCGCCTGCTCAGCCTGCTGCATCCGCTCACGCCCTTCGTCACCGAGGAGCTGTGGCAGCAGGTCGCGCCGCGACTGGGCATCGATGACGCCAGCATCATGACGCGCGCATATCCGCGGGCGCCCGATTTCGCCGGCCAGGACCATGCCGACGCCGCCGCCGACGTCGAATGGCTCAAAGCCATGGTGTCGGCGCTGCGCCGCATCCGCAGCGAGCTCGGCGTATCGCCGGGCAAACCGGTTCGCCTGCTGGTGTCGGGCGGCAGCAGCGCGGACGCCGACCGCCTCGCGCGTTTCTCTTCGCAGCTCGGCTTCCTGACCCGGATCGAAGGCGTCGAAGCGATCAGCGGCGATCCGCCACCGGCCGCCGCTGCGCTGGTCGGCGAGCTGAAGCTGTTCGTGCCGCTGGAAGGCCTGGTCGACCTCGACGCCGAACGCACGCGCCTGGACAAGGAGCTCAAGCGCGTCGCGAGCGAGCTGGCGAAATCGAAGGGCAAGCTTGCCAGTGACACCTTCGTCGCCAACGCCCCCGCCGCCGTGGTCGAACAGGAGCGCACCCGCCTGGCCGACTGGACCGCCCAGCACGAGGCCCTCAGCGCGCAGCGCGCCCGCCTCTGACCGGGCGCGCCCACGCACCGCGGCTTTCCCGGGACGGCCGGCGGCCGGAACCGGGAGCAGGATGCGCATATTCCGGCTGGGCATCCCCCCTGCGTCCGCGGCGGGCGGCGCAAGCCCCAACGGAGCGCAAGCGCCTCAGTCCGCCAGCAACTCCATGGCCATCACGATCGCGTCCTCGCGCCGACCCTTGTCGGCCGGGTAATAGCGCGGGCGGCGGCCGATTTCGTTGAAGCCCTCGTCTTCGTACAGGGCGATGGCCGCCGGGTTCGACGGTCGCACCTCCAGGAACACCCGGCAGGCACCGTGCCCGCGCGCGGCCTCCACCATCCCGCGCAGCAGCCAGCGGCCGTGGCCGCGCCCCTGGCGCGCAGGATCGATGCAGATATTGAGCACGTGGGCCTCGTCGGCGGCCACGCTCAACACACCGTGGCCGATGAAGGCCCCGCCCTCCAGCAGCACCCAGGCCGGATAGCCCGCGAACAGGCAGTCGCGGAAGATGCCGATCGACCACGGGTACGGATAGGCACGGAGCTCGACCGCCATCACCGCATCGAGGTCTTCGACGCGCATCGGCCGCATGACCGGACGCTGCGCCGCGTCGGCCACCACCACCGCGCTCATCCCTGCACGGTCCCGCGTCGCAGGGCACGCAGCCGCGGCCACAGTGCGCGCTTGGCGGCGGGATCGGCACGCAGTGTGGCCAGTGGCGGCAGGCTGCGCAGCAGCTCGGCGGCGCCGGCCGAATCGGGCCCACGCCCGGCCGCGCGCAGCAGCGCGTGGGCCAGCGGATCGTCGGGCACCAGGTCTTCCGCCCGCGGCGCTCGCGCGTAGACCTGGTGGCCGAGGGCCTCCAGAACGTCGCGTTGCCACGGGTCCCAGGCCACCGCGTTCACTCCACGCGCGCGCCGCGGCGGCCGCGCAGGCGCCACAGCCACATCACCGGGCCGGACAGCGCATAGATGCCGAGCACCGTGAGCAGCGTTTTAGGCGGGTCGATCCACAGCGCGATCAGCGCCGCCACGATCAACAGCGTGGAAAAGAACGGAACCCGGTCGGCACCCGGCCCGCTGCCGCTGCCCTTGAAGCTGGTGTAGCGGAACATGCTGACCATCAACAGGCCGCTCAGCACCGTGACCGCCAGCGCGACGTAGCGCATCGACTCGCCGCTCAGATCCAGGCTGTGCATGGTCCACACCGAACTGGCCACGATGCCGGCGGCGGCAGGGCTGGCCAGGCCGATGAACCAGCGCTTGTCGACCGTGCCCACCTGGCTGTTGAAGCGCGCCAGGCGCAGCGCGGCGCAGGCCGCGTACAGGAAGGCCGCCAGCCAGCCGATCTTGCCCAGGGTGTTGCCGTCGAGCTTCATCGCCACCAGCGACCAGTGGTACACCACCAGCGCCGGGGCCATGCCGAAGCTCACCAGGTCGGCCAGCGAGTCGTACTGCATGCCGAAGTCGCTCTGGGTATTGGTCAGGCGTGCGACGCGGCCGTCGAGGCCGTCGAGGATCGCGGACACGAAAATCGCGATGCACGCCGCCTCGATCCGCCCCTGCGACGCCGCGATGATCGCGAAGAAGCCCGCGAACAGGCCGCCGGTGGTGAACAGGTTCGGCAGCAGGTAGATGCCGCGGGCGCGGCGCGGCGGCTGGGGTGTCGGGTCCATGGCGCAAGTGTACCGCCGCCACGGCGTCTGCCGCGGCGTGCCGCCCGGTCACACAACCGCGATCCGCCGCTTGCGCCGCCGACGCCCCGGTGCTGCAATCGCGGGTCATCGCCCTCCAAGGCAGGAGTTCCACATGCACCGCATCGTCCTCGGCGCCATCCTGGTGATCGCCGCCAGCCCGGCCTTCGCCCAGCAGACCGCCGGCGAGGTCTTCCAGTGGAAGGACGCCAACGGCGTCACCCACTATTCGCAGACGCCACCGGAAAAGGGCAGCTACGAACACCGCCTGATCACGTCGTCCGGCGCCGCCGCGCCGACCACGTCCGAGCCCGCGGCCGCCGCGGCCGGGAACGCGAACTGCACCGCGGCGCGCGCCAACATCACCGCGCTGCAGGGCCAGGGCGACGTGATGCAGGACACCGATGGCGACGGCAAGCCCGATGCCGTGCTCGACGCCGACCAGCGCGCCAGCCAGCTCGAACTGGCCCAGGCCGCGGTCAAGGCCTACTGCACGCCCTGACGGACCGGACCGGGCAACGCCATGCAGGCGCGCTGGGCCATCGTCGCCGGACTGGGCGCGGGGATCGCCCTGGCCTGGTGGCTTTCGCGCGAAGCGCCGGGCGTCGCCGAGGCCCGTGGCGAGCGCGCGCAGGCAGCCGCCGATGCGTCCTATGAAGATGCGCGCCCGGTGCTCTACCGCTGGACCGACGCCACCGGCGTGGTCCAGGTGACCCAGCAACCGCCGCCGCGCGGCACGCGCTACGAGAAGGTCGACATCCAGCCGCGCCCAGGGATCGAGGTCCACGGCGACCGCCGCTAGCCGTCCCCGCGCCGCGGCCTGGCCGCGACGCCGGCCAAGGGCGTGCTGCATGGCACAATCAGCGGCCCCGCCATGACGATGATGCCGCCGATGCGCCTGTCGCAGTTCCACCTCCACACCGAAAAGGAAACCCCCGCCGAAGCCGAGCTGGTCAGCCACAAGCTGATGCTCAAGGCCGGGATGATCCGCAAGCTCGCGGCCGGCATCTACACGTGGTCGCCGCTTGGCCTGCGCGTGCTGCGCAAGGTCGAGGCCGTGGTGCGCGAGGAAATGGACGCCGCCGGCGCGATCGAGCTGCTGATGCCCTCGATCCAGCCGCGCGAACTGTGGGAAGAAACCGGGCGCTGGGAGAAGTTCGGCGGCCAGCTCCTGAAGATCCGCGACCGCAAGGACGCCGAGTACGCCTACGGCCCTACGCACGAAGAGGTCGTCACCGACTTCGCCCGCCAGGAACTGGCGAGCTACAAGCAGCTGCCGGTGACCTTCTACCAGGTGCAGGCGAAGTTCCGCGACGAGATCCGCCCGCGTTTCGGCGTGATGCGCGCGCGCGAGTTCCTGATGAAGGACGCCTATTCCTTCGACATCGACGCCGAGGGCATGGCCACCTCCTATGCGAAGATGCACGCGGCTTACACCCGCATCTTCACCCGCTTGGGCCTGCGCTTCCGCGCGGTCCTGGCCGACACCGGTGCGATCGGCGGCGACGCCTCGCAGGAGTTCCACGTGCTGGCAGACTCCGGCGAGGATGCGATCGCCTGGTCGGATACCGGTGGCGACGACTCCGCCGGCTACGCCGCGAACGTCGAGACCGCGCGCGCCGCGGCCCCCGGCCCGCGCCCCGCGGCGGCCGAGGACATGCGCAGCATCGACACCCCCACGCAGAAGACCTGCGAGGCGGTGGCGGCGCTGATGGGCATCGCGCTGGCACGCACCGCCAAGTCGGTCGCCGTCATGGGCCACGACACCGGGGGCCGGCCGCAGTTCGTGCTGGTACTGGTGCGCGGCGACCACGAGGTCAACGAGATCAAGCTGGGCAAGGTGCCCGGCCTGGGCGGTTACCGCATGGCCACCGAGGCCGAGATCCTGGAGCACCTGGGCAGCGAGCCCGGCTTCCTTGGACCCGTCGCGCCGGCGAAGCCCGTGCGCGTGGTCGCCGACCTCGAGGTCGCGGCGATGGCGGACTTCGTCGTCGGCGCCAACCGCGCCGGCGAGCACATCGCCGGCGTCAACTGGGGCCGCGACCTGCCCGAGCCGGATACGATCGCCGATATCCGCAACGTGGTCGACGGCGACCGTGCCGAAGACGGCGGCACCCTGCGCATCATGCGCGGCATCGAGGTCGGCCATATCTTCCAGCTCGGCGACAGGTACGCCCGTGACATGGGCTGCACCGTGCTCGACGCCGCCGGCAAGGCCGCGGTGCCGATGATGGGCTGCTACGGCATCGGCGTGTCGCGCATCGTCGCCGCCGCGATCGAACAGAACCATGACGCCGCCGGCATCCTGTGGCCCGAGGCGATGGCGCCGTGGTCGGTCGCGGTGTGCATCATCAATCCGAAAAACGACCCCGCCGTGGCCGCGGCCGCCGCCGCGCTGCACGACGAACTCGCCGCGAAGGGCATCGACGTGGTGCTGGACGATCGCGGACTGCGCCCGGGCCCGATGTTCGCCGACATGGAGCTGGCCGGCATCCCGCACCGGGTGGTGGTTTCGGCGCGCGGGCTGGAGGCCGGCACCTTCGAATACCGCGCGCGCAGCGCGGCGGAATCGGAAAACCTGGATCGCGGCGCGCTGCTGGCGCGCCTCGCTTCCTGAGGCGTCGAAACGCCGGGAACGGCATATTCCCCTGCGTGCGGCGGAATATGCCCGGGCAGACGGCGGCGGCGAGGAAATCAACCGGCCACGCATCGCCCCGCGGTCCGCGGGATTATCGACAGTGGCCCGGCAGATAATGGCCGCACGGCGCCGCGGCGATTATGATCGGCGATTCGCCGGATTCCGGCACCGCTCCACGACCCAATCGGAGACAGCATGGCCATCGACCTCGACACCCTTTCTGCAAAAGAACTCGATTCGCTGATCAACAAGGCGAAGAAGCGCAAGACCACCCTCAAGAAGCGCAAGCCGATCAGCACCGTGCGCGCGCGCCTCAAGGCCGCCGCGACCGCCGAGGGCTATACGATCGAGGAGCTGTTCGGAACGGCGTCCGGCGCAGCCGCCAGCGGCAGCCGTGCAACGAAGACCGCCCGCGCGCCGCGCAAGACCGGCATCAAGGTGGCACCGAAGTACCGCAACCCGGCGCAGCCGGAGCAGACCTGGACCGGCCGCGGCAAGCAGCCGCGCTGGCTGGCCGAACAGGTCGCGCAGGGGAAGACCCGCGAGGATTTCCTGATCGCGAAGTAAGGCTGTCCGGCGGATCGCTCCGCCGGCCCCTCCGGGCGGCCTGCGGCAGTCCCCGGCGCTGTCGGCTTACAGGCTTCGCCGCGCGGGCAACAGCAGGTTGCCGAATATCAGTCCGGCCACGATCGCCAGCAGGATGTTGACCACCGCCAGCGCCGCGGTCTGGCCGACCACCAGGTCCTGCTGCTGCACCGAGGTGATCAGCGTGCGCACGCTGGAACTGCCGGGCACCATCAGGATGATGCCCGGCACCCGGACCACCGCGCCCGGGCGTCCCGCCCAGTGCGCATACCCGTTGCCGGCGGCGGTGATGACCAGCGCCGACAGGAAGATCCCCACCTCGCTGCCCCAGGCCTGCCCGCCAAAGCGCGACACCAGGTAGCCGGTGGCGGCGGCGGCGGCCACGAGCAGGTAATCGCGCGTCTTGGCGCGGAACAGCACGGCGAACGCGAACGAAGCCAGCCCCAGCGCGCACCACTCCACCCAGTCGGGCTGCGGGCGCCAGGGGCGGACCTGCGGCTCGATGCCGACCATGCCCGCGGCCGCCATCGCCACCATCGTGCCCACGGTGAGCATCAGCATCGTCGCCACCGCGCCGGCGAAGCGCGCGGTACCCGACATCAGGTGCTGGCTGGTCAGTTCGTTGACCGCGTTGGTCAGCGCCAGGCCAGGCATCAGCACGATGAGGGCGGAGATGATCACCGTATTGAGGTTGAGCGGCGCGACGTAGGCGGCCACCAGGATGGTGATCGCGGCGGCGACCATCGCACTGATCGCGTCGCCCGCCTCGCGCAGCCGCGGCCGCGTGCGCGCGGCCACCTGCAGCAGCCCGATGATCAGGCCGACCGCCGTCGTGGTGGCGATGTCGAGCCACGGCAGGCGCAACAGGCCGCCAACGCCGGCGGCGACCATGCCGAATCCAAGCACCTGCATCAGGTTCTGGCGACGCGTCAGCGGCCGGTCCAGGGCGCGCAGCGCGGCGTGTCCTTCGCCCAGCCCCAGGGTTCCGGCCACCACGTCTTCGACGATGGAGTCCACGTCACAGAGCCGGCCGAGGTCGTTCTCGCCGGGGGGCATCCGGATCACGCGCGTGGTGTCGCTGTCTCCGGGCGGGCGCATCGGGTCGCTGAAGGACAGCACCATGCCGGTGGGATTGGTCCATGGCTCGCACTCCAGGCCCAGCTTCTCCGCCACCATTTCCAGCGATGCTTCCAGGCGCGGCCCGGTGGTGCCGTAGGCATGCAGGTGCTCGGCCAATTCGACCATGAAGGCGATTCTGGGGGCGTAGGCTTCCTGCGGGATCGGGCGCGACATGTGCAAAGGATGGCACGCGCGCAGCGCTCAGTGTTCGGTATCCTCGCCTGCAGTCCTCCGCCGACCACCCACGCACCCGCCCGATGCCCGCCGCCAACGCCAGCCCACCGACGCTCGCCCTCGACGGCGACGCCCTGCACCTGTCGGGCGGCTGGACGCTCGACAATGCCGAAGCGGTGTCCCAGGCGCTGGGCGGCGCGCCCGACGGCGCGTCGAAGGTGGATGCCACCGGCATCGAGCGCCTCGACACCATGGGCGTGCTGCTGCTGTTGCGCTTCGCCCACCGGCGCGGCCTGGCGGACGATGCATTGGGATTCCGCGAAGACCACCTGGCCCTGGTCGCCGCGATCGAGGACGTGGCCGACGACCGTCCGAAGAAGCGTCGCGAGTACGGCGTGGCCGCCGCGCTCGCGCGCCTTGGCGAGACCATGCACCACAACGGCCGCGAGATCGTGGCCCTGGTGAGCTTCCTCGGCGAGAGCCTGACCAAGGTCGGGCGCATCGTGCGCCAGCCGGGGCGCCTGCGCCTCACGTCCACCGTGCACCACATGGAGCAGGTGGGACTGGACGCGATGCCGCTGGTCGCGCTGCTCTCGTTCATGGTCGGCGCGGTGATCGCGTTCCTCGGCGCCACCATCCTGGCCGACTTCGGCGCATCGATGTTCGTGGTGGAGCTGGTCGGCTTCGCCTTCCTGCGCGAGTTCGGCGTGTTGCTGACCGCGATCCTGCTCGCCGGCCGCACCGCCAGCGCGTTCACCGCGCAGATCGGCGTCATGGTCAGCCGCGAGGAGGTCGACGCCATCCGCGCCCTCGGCCTGGACCCCATCGACCTGCTGGTGATCCCGCGGCTGCTGGCGCTGCTGGTGATGCTGCCGCTGCTGACCTTCATCGCGATGATCTCCGGCCTGCTGGGTGGCATGGCGGTGGCCGCGTTCGAGGTCGGCATCCCGCCGCAGGCCTTCCTGGTGCGCCTGCAGGACACCATCGAGCTGCGCCACTTCTTCGTCGGCATGTCCAAGGCGCCGGTGTTCGCGATCGTGATCGGGCTGATCGGCTGCCTGGAGGGGCTGCAGGTCGAGGGCACCGCGCAGTCGCTGGGCGAGCGCACCACCTCCAGCGTGGTGCAGACGATCTCGCTGGTGATCCTGCTCGATGCGGTGGCCGCGATCTGGTTCATGCAGGTGGGCTGGTGAGCGCCGACGACGCCATCGTCCGCGTGCGCGGGCTGGTCAACCGCTTCGGTGCGCAGGTGGTGCATGACGGCCTCGACCTGGACGTGCGCCAGGGCGAAATCCTCGGCGTGGTGGGGGGCTCGGGCAGCGGCAAGTCGGTGCTGATGCGCTCGATCATCGGCCTGCGTACGCCCAACGCCGGCACGATCGAAGTGCTCGGCGTCGATGCCCGTGCCGACGATGCCGCCGGCCGGCTGCACATCGAGCGCAACACCGGCGTGCTGTTCCAGGACGGCGCGCTGTTCTCGTCGTTGAGCGTCGGCGAGAACGTCGAGGTACCGCTGAAGGAGCACCACCCCCGGCTGCAGGACGGCCTGCGCCGAGAGTTGGCCCTGCTCAAGGTCAAGCTCGCCGGACTGCCGGCGGATGCGATCGGCAAGCTGCCCTCGCAGCTGTCCGGCGGCATGCGCAAGCGCGCCGGGCTGGCGCGCGCGCTGGCCCTGGACCCGCCGCTGCTGTTCCTGGACGAACCCACAGCGGGGCTCGACCCGATCGGCGCGGCGGCCTTCGACAACCTGATCCTCACCCTGCGCCAGGCGCTCGGCCTGACGGTCTTCATCATCACCCATGACCTGGACACGCTGTACGCTGTCTGCGACCGCGTCGCGGTGATCGCCGACAGGAAGGTGGTGGCCACCGGCAGCATCGGGGACATCGAACGCCTCGATCACCCATGGGTGCAGGAATACTTCAACGGCCCTCGCGGCCGCGCGGCACGAGAGGCGGGCCAACGCGCCGCCGTGGAACCCTGATCGATGGAAACCAAGGCCAACTACGTCCTCATCGGCGCCTTCACCCTGGCGGTGGCGGTGGCCATGCTGCTGTTCGGGCTGTGGGCGGCGAAGTACTCCAGCGACCGCAACTGGCAGGCCTACCACGTCGTCTTCGACGAGCCGGTCACCGGCCTCACCGAAGGCGGCACCGTGCAGTACAACGGCATCGCGGTGGGCACGGTGGACTCGCTGTCGCTGGCGCCGCAGGACCCGCGCCGCGTGGTGGCGCGGATCCGGGTCAACGCCGACGTCCCGGTGAAGATCGACACGCGCGCAAAGATGTCGATCGCAGGCCTCACCAGCGCGCCCTTCATCCAGCTCACCGGCGGCAGCCCGGAGGCCCCGCGACTGCTGCCCCAGGACAAGGACGACATCCCGGTGATCCTGACCGAGGCCTCGGCGCTGCAGAACATCGCCGACACCGCCAACCGCCTGGTGGCGCGCCTGGACCAGGTGCTGAGCGAAGAGAACGTGGAGCGCATCGCCAATACGCTCGAACACATCGAAGGCATGACCGGCGCGGTAGCAGGCCAGCGCGAGGACCTGAAGTCGCTGATCACCAACACCCGGGTGGCCAGCGAGAAGCTGGTCGAGGCCGTGGAAACGTCCAATCGCGCCATGAACGGCATCGACCGCGAGCTGGTGCAGAAGCTTCCGGGCATGGTGGAACGCCTGGAGTCCACGTTGGCACGGATCGACTCCGCGGCCGGCAGCGCCGACGCGATCCTTGGCGAGAACCGGAACGCCATCAACAGCTTCGCCAACGACGGCCTGGCCCAGCTCGGGCCAACGCTGGGCGAGCTGCGCTCGCTGGTGCGCGACCTGCGCCGGATCAGCGACCGCTTCGATTCCAACCCCGCACGCTACCTGCTGGGTCGCGACGCACCCAAGGAGTTCGAACCCGAATGAAGCCGACCACCCTCCTTGCCCGCGGCGCCCTGGTCGCGGCGGCGCTGGCCCTGGGCGCCTGCTCCATCCTTGGTGGCGGCGAGCGCGAACGCGGCGCGATCTTCGCCCCCGACCCGCGGGTCCCGGCCGACCCGTCGTGGCCGCGCGTGGACTGGCAGCTTTCGATCAACCCGCCAACGGCGGCGCGCACCGTGGACACCTTCCGTATCGCGGTGCGGCCCACGCCAGGCGAGTTGCAGGTCTACAGCGGCGCCAGCTGGGCGCGCGCGCCCTCGGACATGGTCGAGGAAGTGATCCTGCGCACGCTGGAGGATTCCGGGCATGCACCCGGCGTGGCACGCCGCGGCAGCGGCATCGCCCCGGACTACCGGCTGCTGCTGGACCTGCGTCGCTTCGAGGCCGACTATGCCGGCGGCACCGTGCCCCGCGCGACCATCGAACTGCACGCCAAGCTGCTGCATGCGCGCGCGCAGGGCATCAGCGCCGCCCGCACCTTCACCGTGGCCGAGCCCGCGACCGCCACCGACGTGGCCAGCGTGGCCGAGGCCTATACCCGCGCACTGGAAACCCTCGGCCACGACGTCGCAGCCTGGACCCTGGAAACCGGCGAGGCCCACGCCCGCACCCTTCCCCGGCCGGAGCAGCTGTAGCTGCGGCCATCGGCCCGGGTTTGCCGCCTGCGCGCCCAGCCGCGACAATCCGTGCATCACCACACGGGCCTCCCGCATGAATCCGCACGCAGATCCCAATGCCACCGTCGAGGTGCCCGAGCCCGAGCGCGACGTCATGGAGTACGACGTCGTCACCGTCGGAGCCGGACCCGCCGGCCTGGCGTTCGCGATCCGCCTCAAGCAGGTCAACCCGGACATCTCGGTCTGCGTGATCGAGAAGTCGAGCACCATCGGCGCCCACATCCTGTCCGGCGCGGTGATCGAGCCCGAACCGCTCGATGCCCTGCTGCCAGGCTGGCGCGACAATCCGCCGCCGGTCTGCGTGCCCGCCACCGAAGACGAACTCTGGTACCTGACGAAGGACGGCGGCCGCAAGTTCCCGATCGTGCCGCCGGGCATGCGCAACCACGGCAACTTCATCGTCAGCCTGGGTGCGATGTGCGCCTGGCTGGCGCCGCAGGCCGAGGCCCTGGGCGTGGAGATCTACCCCGGCTTCGCCGCCGCGCAGACCCTGCACGCCGACGACGGCACCGTGATCGGCGTGCGCATCGGCGACATGGGCGTCGCTCGCGACGGTTCGGAGAAACCGGGCTACACCGCCGGCATCGACATCCGCGCCAAGGTGACCGTGCTTGCGGAAGGCGCGCGCGGACACCTGACCAAGCGCCTGGTGAAGCGCTTCGGGCTGGATGCCGATAGTGACCCGCAGGCCTATTCGATCGGCATCAAGGAGCTGTGGCAGCTGCCCGCCGGCCGCGCCACGCCCGGAAAAATCGTGCATTCGCTGGGCTGGCCCGCCGACAGCCATACCTACGGCGGCAGCTTCCTCTACCACCTGGAAAACGACCAGGTGGCGCTGGGCTACGTCAGCGGCCTCGACTACAGCGACCCCGACTTCAAGCCATGGGAAGCCTTCCAGCAATGGAAGAACCATCCCACCGTGAAGCCGCTGCTCGAGGGCGGCAACATCCTGTCCGCCGGCGCGCGCGCCATCGTCACCGGCGGCTGGCAGTCGCTGCCGAAGGTGGAGATGCCGGGCGCGCTCCTGATCGGCGACACCGCCGGGCTGCTCAACGTGCCCAAGATCAAGGGCACCCACCAGGCGATCCGCAGCGGCATGCTGGCCGCCGAACACCTGGCCGCCGGTGGTCTGGCGCCGCAAGGCTTCGACGCCAGGCTCCGCGACTCCGACGCGATGCGCGAGCTGCGCGCCGTGCGCAACGTCAAGCCCGGCTTCAAGAAGGGCCTGTGGTTCGGCCTCGCCAACGCCGCGCTGGAGACCGCGCTCGGCGGCCACACGCCGTGGACGCTGAAGGTCGCGCCGGACTGGTCGTCGCTCGACAGACTCGGCACGCGCGTGCAGCCGGAACGGGACTGGGGCCAGCGCGAGCTCGCCCCGCGCGACCGCCTGGCCGGCGTCTATTTCGCCGCCACCGAGCACGACGAAGACCAGCCGGTGCACCTGCTGGTGCACGACACCGAGGTCTGCGTGACCCGCTGCACCGTTGAGTACGGAAACCCCTGCACGCGCTTCTGCCCGGCCGGCGTCTACGAGATCGTCGACGATCCCGACGGCCCCGCGAACACCGGCAAGCGCCTGCAGATCAACGCCGCCAACTGCGTGCACTGCAAGACCTGCGACATCAAGGATCCCTACGAGATCATCACCTGGGTGACGCCGGAAGGCGGCTCCGGGCCGAACTACCAGAACCTCTGAAGTCAGCGCACGGGCGCCTCCTGGCGCGGGCCAGCGGCCTCGGCCAGGTCCGGATGGCTCGCGCGGAACCGCGGCGAGAACAGGTTCAGGCGATGCTCCACCAGCATCGCCATCAGCGCGATGCGCGTCGCCTCCGGGCGAACGCAGATGTCGATGCCGATCGCGCACGGTTCCGGCGGCGTTCGCGGGTCGCGCGCCACCGCCGCCATGTCGCGCGCCATCACCACGTAGGCCGCGCGGTATCCGGGCAAGCGGTCCCAGGCATGGACCGCGAGCACGGCCTGGCTTGCCAGCAGCGCCAGCGCCACGCAGGTGGCGACCGCGGCGCCACGCGCGCCGCGCAGGGCGCCGGGCGCCAGCGCCATCAGCAGCAGCGCCACGATGCCAAGCTGGTAGAAGACCGCATAGCGCCCCTGCTCCAGGAAGTCCGCGCCTCGCACGAACACCCGGCCGTAGAGGATTCCGGCGACCATGGCGTAGAACAGCAGCATCAGCGCCACCGCGACGAACCAGGTGGCGCCGGGACGCAGGCGCAGCGCGCGCCACCAGAACCAGCCGTGCGCGGCGGCCACCAGCAGCGCCAGCGCGATGCGCGCCGTGTCCCAGCCGCCGCCGAATGCCAGGCGCAGGGTCGACGCCGGCACCAGGCCCGCGGTGAGCGGCGTCACCAGCCACCGCCAGGCCTCGCGCCACTGCCCGGCCAGGCCCGCGACGCGCGCGGCGAAGCCGACGTTGAAGTCGGGGTGGGTGCTGCCCCTGATCTCGCCGAACGCCATGTAGATGCCGCGGCACGCAAGCAGCACCAGCGCCAGGAGCACGACCACGCGCGTCGCGTCACGCATGCGCCCTTCGCGCAGGCCCGCAAGGACGAGCGCCGGCGCGACCGCCGCCACCAGCAGCACGGCGGAGTCGTCGCCGACGATGCCGGCGGCAGCGGCCGCCACGACCATCGGCCAGGCGGCAGTGCCGCGGTACGCGTGCCATGCGCCGGCGAGCGTCGCGAAGCCCAGCAGGTAGAACGCGTGTGCCATGGTGACCATGGGATAGACGTAGACGTCGGCGGTGGCCGGCGACACCTGCACCGCGACGATGGCGGCCAGCAGCAGCGCCACCGCCCACGGGCCGACCGTATGCGCCCGGGCCTGGCGTCGCTCCCCGAGCACCACCGCGCACAGCAGCAGCCAGCCGCCCGCCGCGCAGGCCAGGCCGAACCAGGATTCGAGCCTGAAATCCAGGCCGAACCAGCGCGCATTGGCCAGCATCAACAGCTTGTTGAGGGGCTGGGCGTGGTCGACGCCGGCGCGCTTGACCAGGAAGTCACCGAAGCCCGCGCCCTCCTCCAGCGCCACGCGCAGGAAGGTGTCGATGAAGGTCCAGTTGTCCGAATACACCAGCGGATTCGCCATCTGCCCGGCGAACGCGAATGCATTGGCCAGCACCGCCAGCGCAAGCATCCACGGAAGCGCGCGCAGCGCCGGGTTCGACCCGGAAACGAAAAATGGACTCGGCGCCATGGTGTCCGCGGCAAGCGTCCTGTCGGCCCGGGAGTATAGCGACGTGCCATCGACCGGGCATGTCCAACCCTGCCGCGTTGCGGCACTATTGCGGACATGCCCGCAACCGACCTCACGCCCACGCTCAGCATCGTGTCACCGGTCTACGGCTGCGCAGGTTGCCTGGAGGAACTCGTGGAGCGCAGCAAGCGCGCGCTTGCCGCATCAGGGCAGATCGAGATCCTGCTCGTCGACGACGGCAGCCCTGACGATGCCTGGCAGCGGATCGACGAGCTCGCGCGCCTGCATCCCGAAGTGCGCGGCCTGCGCCTGTCGCGCAACTTCGGCCAGCACGCCGCGATCTATGCCGGGCTCGAGCATGCGCGCGGCGCGCACGTGGTGGTCATGGACTGCGACCTGCAGGACCAGCCCGAGGAAATCCCCGCGCTGCTCGCGCGCGCGCGCGCGGGCAGCGACATCGTCCATGCGCAGCGCAGCGCGCGACGCGACGGGATCGGGAAGCGCTTCAGCTCATGGTGCTTCTATCGCTTCCTCGCCTGGCTGACCGGCGTCCCCCAGGACCACCGCGTGGCCAATTTCGGCGTGTACTCGCGCCGCGTGGTCGAGCTGCTGCTGTCCATGCCCGAAAGCGACCGCTGCTTCCCGCTGATGGTGCGCTGGACCGGCCTGCCGTCGGAATCGGTCCCGGTCACCCACGCCCCGCGCGCGCAGGGACGCAGTGCTTACAGCCTCCGCAAGGCCGCGCGACTCGCCCTTGGCGTGGTGCTCTCGCATTCGGACAAACCGCTGCGGCTGGTGGTGAAGGCGGGCATGGCGGTGTCGCTGTTCGCGTTCGGCGTGGTGGCGGCAGCCGTTTTCCTCTGGGCCAGCGGGCGCACCGGCGTGGCGGGCTACACCAGCATCATCGCGTCGATCTGGCTGCTGTGCGGCATCCTGATGTTCTGCGTGGGCGTGGTGGGCATGTACGTGGGCCAGGTGTTCAAGGACGGAAAGCGCCGCCCCGCCTACGTGGTGGAGCGCGAACTCAACGCGCCGGAGCCCGGCGATGCTTGAGCGGGCCGCGCTCGCGCGCTCGGAACCCGACAGCGCCCGCTTCGGCCTCGAGGTCTGGCGCGCCACACGACTCGACGACGACCCGCTTCCAGGGCTCCTCCACAGCGCCGCCGACGTCGCCATCTATCGCCTGCCGGTGGGCAGCACCACCCCCGTCCGCGCACTGGCCGCGCAGGGCTTCGACGTCATCGACGCCGGCGTGCTGGTCTATTACACCGTCGACCTCGCCCGCTCCTGCCCGCGTCCGGTGGTGAACCGCGACGTCACGATCTCGCTGGCCACGGCGGATGACGACGAGGTCGTGGGCGCGCTGGTGGACGCCAGCTTCGGCAACTATGCAAGCCACTACCTTGCCAATCCGCTGTTCACGCGTTCGCTGGCGCTGGCCGGCTATCGCGAATGGGCGCTGCGCCACCGCAGCAACGCAGGCACGACGACCTGGATCGCGCGCCGCCAGGGCCGCGCCATCGCGTTCGCGAGCTGCGAGGCCGACCGGCACGCGGGCATCGCGAACGGCGGCGTCTTCGGGGTGCTGCCCTCCGAAGCGGGCGGCGGCCTGTTCTCCGACCTGATCCGCCACACCCAGGCCCACTACCGCGAACTCGGCTTCGGCGAAATGCGGATGTCCACCAAGGTCGACAATTTCGCGGTGCAGAAGGTGTGGGGCCGCGAGGGTTTCCACCTGTATGCCGCCTTCGACACCCTGCACGTCAACGCGATGCTCTCGGCCACGACGCGCCCCGTGGCCACGCGCCGCCACGCACCGGGCGTGGCGGTGATCGACGTGGAGGGCCAGCTGCCCGCGGCGGCGTTCGCGGCGCTCGCATCGGAAGCCGCGGGCATCCCTCTGGCGCCGGTGTTGCGGTCGACGCTGCGGCTGGCGGATATCGCCGCCGGGAGCGGCCACGTGCTCACCGTGCGCGCGGGCTGGCCGTCGATCGGCGGCACGCTGCGTGCGAACGCGTGGCTGCACGACGACCACGGGCGCGCCTGCGCATTCTCCCAGGCCTGGTGCGTGGCGGCATGAGCATGCGCGCCGGTGGATTCGACGCCGCGTACTTCCCCAGGCTGGCGGCGCTGGAAGCGGGCAACTTCTGGTTCCGGGCCCGAAACCGCCTGCTGCTGCGACTGCTCGGCCGCCACGGCGGCGGCGTGCGTGATTACCTGGAGGTGGGCTGCGGCACCGGCTTCGTGCTCTCGGCCGTGGCCACGCGCTTCCCCGGATGGCAGGTCAGCGGAAGCGAATACCTTCCCGGCAGCCTGCAGTTCGCACGCCAGCGGGTGCCACGGGCCAGGCTGCTTCGGCTGGATGCCCGCGCCCTGCCCTTCGACGCGGCCTTCGACGCCATCGGCGCCTACGACGTGCTCGAGCACATTGATGACGACGTGCTTGCCCTGCGCAGCCTGCACCGGGCGCTTCGGCCCGGCGGCATCGTGGTGCTCAGCGTTCCGCAGCACCCTTGGCTGTGGAGCAGGCAGGACGACGCCGCGCACCACGTGCGCCGCTACGCCCGCGGCGAGCTCGAGCGCAAGCTGCGCGGAACGGGCTTCGAACCCGCGTGGAGCAGCAGTTTCACCGCGCTGTTGCTGCCGATGATGGCGCTGTCCCGGCTGCGGCCGCAGCGCGCGGACGCGGAGCACGATGCGCTGGCCGAGCTCGCCCTGCCGCGTCCGCTGGATGCCGCCTTCGACTGTGTCATGCGCGCGGAGGATGCCCTGCATGCCATCGGCCTGCGCTTCCCCGCCGGCGGCAGCCGGGTGGTCGTCGCACGCCGTGGAGACATCCGATGATCCCCTTCAACCGCCCGTGCATGACCGGCGGCGAGCTCGCCAACATCGACGCGGCGCACGCGAGCGGGCACCTGTCCGGCGATGGCGCCTTCACCCGCCGCTGCCACGCCTGGCTGGAGCGCGAGACCGGCGCGGCCCGCGCGCTGCTGACCCATTCCTGCACCGCCGCGCTGGAGATGTCGGCGCTGCTGGCCGACGTCGGCCCGGGCGACGAAGTGATCATGCCCTCCTACACCTTCGTCTCCACCGCAAACGCGTTCGCGCTCCGCGGCGCGACGCCGGTCTTCGTGGACGTGCGCGAGGACACGCTCAACCTCGACGAAACCCTGGTCGAAGCCGCGGTGACCCCGCGCACGCGCGCGATCTGCGTGGTGCACTACGCCGGCGTCGCCTGCGAGATGGACGCCATCCTCGACATTGCCGCGCGCCACGGCCTGCTGGTGGTCGAGGATGCCGCACAGGCGGTGATGTCGCGCTATCGCGGCCGCCCGCTGGGCAGCCTGGGCGCGCTGGGCACCTTCAGCTTCCACGAGACCAAGAACGTGATGTGCGGCGAGGGTGGCGCGCTCCTGGTCAATGACCCGGCGCTGGCCGGGCGCGCCGAGATCATCCGCGAGAAGGGCACCAACCGCGGCCGCTTCCATCGCGGCGAGGTCGACAAATACACGTGGTGCGACCTCGGTTCGTCCTATCTTCCGGGCGAAGTCACCGCCGCCTTCCTGAGTGCCCAGCTCGACCACGCCCGCGAACTCACCGATGGGCGCCTCGCCCTGTGGCGGCGCTACCACGACTGGGCCGATGCGCACGAGCGCGCCGGCCGGGTGCGCCGGCCCGTGGTGCCCGCGCACTGCGAGCACAACGCGCACATGTACTACCTGCTGGCGCCCGACATCGCGGCGCGCGGCCGGGTCCTGGACGCGCTGCGCGCCGACGGCGTGCTGTCGGTGTTCCATTACGTGCCGCTGCACTCGTCGCCGGCCGGCGCGCGCCTGGGCCGGCCCCACGGCGGGCTCGACGTCACCGACGACATCGCCGCGCGGATCTTCAGGCTGCCGATGTGGATCGGCCTCGAACCGCATATGGACCACGTGCTCGAGGCCGTCGACCGCGCCCTGCGCGCGCTGGACTGAGACGTGGCGATCGCTTCGCCCGGCATCCCGACCCAGGCCCGGACGCGCGGATTCCTGCGCGAAATCGCCCTCGTCGTGCTGGTCGCGCTCGCCGTGTTCGCGATCGCGCGCATGCACTATGCCGGCCAGACGCTCGCCCGCGGCCCCGACCAGGCCGACATGCTGCTGGCGTTCTTCAACGAGGCGAGCCACGCCATCGAGGAAGAAGGGCTGCTCGCGGCCATGTACACCGAGCGCGTGCGCGCCGGCGAGTCGAACTGGTCGAACCCGAACTACCACGTGCTCTACCCGCTGTACTTCAACTGGGCCGGCGCGGACGCCTCGCCGGCGGCCACCCTCGACCGGCTGAACGCCATCATCCTGCTGCACCTCGCGCTGCTCGGCGCAGGCACGTACGCCCTGGCCCGGGCGCTGGGCGTCCGCACTGCCCTCGCCGTGGTGGTGGCGCTGTCGATCCCCTGGTTCCCGGCGGTGCGCGCCGCCGCCGGCTGGCCGCACATCATCGCCGGCATGGCGTGGCTGCCCTGGGTACTGGCGGCGCAGGTTCGCCTGTACCTGGGCGCGGGCTGGCAGCGGCAGGCGCCGATGGCACTGCTGCTGGCTGTGGCCGCGATCCTGCTGGTGCACGCGCATCCGGCGCAGAACCTGGTGTTCGCGGCCTGGGCCTCCGGTTGGGCATGGCTGCTGGTGGCCGCGCAGGCGGCGGCCGCGCGCGATGCCGGGGCGTTGCGCGCATTGGCGGCGACCAGCGCCTGGCTGGCGGCGGCGGCGCTGGCCGTGTTCGCCGCAAGCTGGCCCTATCTCTCCGAGATCCTCGCGTTCCACGGCCGCTCGATCCGCTGGCTGGGCGAAGGCGGCGGGCATGTCATCGGCCACCAGCCGGTGCCCCTGGCCGCGCTGCGCCACCACGCGCTGGCGCCGGCCGACGCCAGTCTGCTGCTGTCCTTCGAGTACCGGCGCGGCATCGGCAACGCCTATCTCGGCGCCGCGGTGGTGGTCGCGGCGCTGTGCATGTTCGCGCGCCACCTGCCGGCAACGGCCGCCACCCGCAGCGCGCGCGCGCTGCTCGCCTGCGGCCTGTTCGCGGCGACATCCTGCTTCGCGCCGCTGGCGCCGCTGCTGGCAACGCTCCCGCTTGCCAACAAGGTGCGCGAGCTCATCTGGTGGTCCTGCCTGGCGGTCGTGCTCCTGCTGCCGGTGGCCGCGCTGGGCATACAGTCACTGCGCGAGCGCACCCCCCCCGGGCTGGCACGCGATGGCTGGGCCTGGTTCGCAGCGCTGGCCTTCACGGCCGGGATCGCCGCCATCCTGGCGTCCGGCACCGGCTACCGGGCCAGTGCCCTGGCGGCACTGCTGCTGGCCTTCGCCGCGCTGGCATGGTGCATGCGTAGCCGGCTTGCCGGCCGGACGCCCTTCGTGGCCGCGAGCGCGCTGCTGTTCTTCGCCACGGCCTGGGCACCGTTCCGGCACAACATCACGTTCGCGCACGACGACGCGATGCTGTTCCATCCCGACCGCGTTCAGGCGCACGCCGATGCCGCGGCGCTCGCGGCGCGGCTCGAGGGGCTCGACCGGTACCGCTTCGTGCTGGGCCCCGGCGCCCCCAACGCCCACCTGCTCACGCACGCCTGGACCGTGCACGGGTTCCGCTCGATCCACGGCGGCATCGGCCCGACGGAATACGCGAAGTACCAGCTGCTTTCGCAGGCCAATCCCACCGTGTCGGCGCTGTACGGCGTCCGCTGGTCGCTCTGGCCGGAAGACGCTGCGCGCGCCGGCGACGAGGCGTTGCGCCCGGGCCTGGTGCTGCGCACCGATCCGCAGGCACTGCCGCGGCTGTTCTTCCTGTCGGCGGGCGTAGACGTGGTCGATTCCCCGGTCGAAGCGCTGCGCCGCCTCGGCAACGCGTCCCCGCTGCGCGCCATGGTCCGCGCCGCCGACCTGCCGCCCGGTTTCGATGTCGGCTCCCATGCCGGCCCGGGGCGGCTGGACGGCCGGGTCACGAGCACGCGCAATGACAGGACGCTGCTCGAGGCGACCGTCCAGGCGCCGGGTCCGGGCCTGCTGGTCCTCAACGAGGACCCTGCCGCCCGCTGGCACGCAAGCCTCGATGGACGACCGGCGGCGGTGTTCCGCGTGAACGGCTACCAGTCGGCGATCGCCATCCCCGCAGCCGGCAGCCATGCCGTGCGCATCGAGCGCCCGGCGCGTCCGTGGCGGGGCCCCGGCCGCGTGCCGCTGGACTAGCGCGCGGCGCCCGGCCCGCGTGCCGCCGCGCAAACCTCGCGCGCGGTTACCAGCCGGCCACTGCCGTCGGCTTCGAACGCCAGCACCGGCAGCCCGTCCATCGCGCAGGCCTGCAGCGGCGACGCCACCAAAAGCCGCAGGTCGTGGCGCGCAAGGCGGCCCGCGACGGGATTCTGGTAGCAGGGCGTCGGGCCCGGCGCGAACACCAGCCAGCGCTGGTCGAAGCCGCGCTTGCGGTGCAGGAACAGGGTGCCGTTTCCGCACCATGGCGAAGGACCGTCGAGCCCCTGCAGCCCGACCAGCGGCGCGCCCCGAAGCTCCGCGCGTGCCGATTCAAGCAGCTCCAGCATGCGCCGGTTGACCGACTCGCCGGCCGCGTACCGCTGGGCAAGCGCAAGGCGTGCATCGTGGTGGCCCCAGGCCGCCAGCAGTGCGACCAGGAGCGCGGCCACGACGGGTACCGCACGCTCCCCCCGAGCCCTGCCGGCCCGCGACCGCTGCCAGTACGCCAGCGCGACCGCGAGCATCGCCGCCATCCACGGTAGCCACGCATAGGCGCGATACCCGGGCATGTTGTTCGGGATCACCGCGTAGGGCAGTGCCAGCGCCAGCAAGGTGGCGGCGAACCAGAGCACCCGCAGCCGCAGGGCCGGGACCATGCACAGCGCCACACACGCAGCGGCCGACAGCAGCGTGGCCACCCCGGTGTAGCCGATGAACAGTGTGCGCAGCGCGCCCACCAGCGCCGTGGGGGCCAGCTCCACCGCGTACGACGCGCTGCTGGTGTCCGGCGAGAACAGCCCGGCGACGAAGGGATTGCGATCGTATGCGCTCCAGGCCATCGAACCGCATGTGATCGTGACGAACAGCAGCGACAGCACCATCCGCGCGCGCACGCCCAGGCGCCGTGGCTGCGCGTTGCCCGCGTCGCGGTCCAGCATCCACAGCAGGGCCAGCAGCAGCAGCGGCGGCAGCAGGAAGTCCTCCTTGGCGAACGCGCTGGCCAGGTAGGCCAGCGCGGCGACGAGGCAGGGCCACGCCCTGCCGCCACGCCAGCCGCGCCACAGCAGCAGCAGGCTGGCCAGGCCGAAGCCATGGGACACGAGGTTGGTCATCAGCCCGAGGTACTTGCCGTGCTCGAAGGCGCCGGCATGGCTGAACAGCACCACGCCGCAGGCGGCCGCCGGCAGCGCGCCGATGCCGACGCCGAAGACATCGCGCAGGAGCAGCAGCACAAGCCATGCGACCAGCACGGTGGACGCGGCGAGGATCGCGTAGCTGGCGACCTGGCCGCAGGCGGCCACCAGGAAGATGATGTTGGTCGACACCGGGCGCTTCCAGTTCCAGCCCATGTCGGCCAGCGAGCCGGCCAGGAACGAGAAGTCGTCCGGGTAGAAGGGGAACGGGCTGTTGGCTGTCAGCCCGAAGGCGAACACGATGTAAGCGGCGGCCAGCACCAGCAGCAGCACGCCCGCGTGCAGGCCCTGCGCGGCGCGCGCATCGATGTCCATGTTCCGCTGTCGCATGCTGTCCCCGCCGCCTGCCGGCCCCGGCGGATCATAGCTTGGACATCGATCGACCTCCGCGCGCCGCCGCGCCGGCGGAGCATGCAATCGCTTCTGGCAGAATGCGGGACCACCGTCCCGGCATGACGCATGGAAGTCGAACACGTCCCGCTGAACTCCCTGGCCCGCCATGTCGCGCCGCTGCGCGCGACGCTGCTTGCCGCGATGGCGTCGGTCCTGGACAGCGGCCACTACGTGCTCGGTGCAGGCGTGGACGCGTTCGAGGCGGAGTTCGCCGCGTACTGCGGCACCACGCACTGCGTCGGCGTGGCCAACGGCAGCGATGCGCTGGAGCTGGCCCTCAAGGCGACGGGCGTGGGTCCGGGCGACCGCGTGGCGATGGCGGCCAACGCCGCGATGTATGCGGCCACCGCCGCCATGGCCTGCGGTGCGGAGCCGGTGTTCGTGGACGTTGGCGAAGATGCGACGCTGGATCCCGCCGCGGTCGAACGCGCCTGCGACGGACACCGCCCGTTGCGCGCGGTCGTGGCCACCCACCTGTACGGCCGCCTTGCGCGGATGGAGCCGATCGCCGCGACCTGCAGCGCGCGCGGCATCGCACTGGTCGAGGACTGCGCGCAGGCGCACGGCGCGCGTGCGCGCGACGGACGCCGCGCGGGTGCGTTCGGCGACGCCGCGGCCTTCAGCTTCTACCCCACAAAGAACCTCGGCGCGCTGGGCGATGCCGGCGCGGTGACCACCGGCGACGCCGCGGTCGCGTCGCGGCTGCGCGCGCTGAGGCAGTACGGTTGGGAACGCAAGTACGTCAATGCCACTTGCGGCGGCCGCAACAGTCGCCTGGACGAGCTGCAGGCGCGGGTGCTGTCGGAAAAGCTGCCGCTGCTCGACGGCTGGAACCGGCGCCGGCGCGGAATCGCCAACCGCTACTCCGACGGCATCCGGAATCCGGCGATCACAGTGCCCGGGGGCATCGACGAGGACCACGTCGCCCACCTGTACGTCGTGCACTGCGACGCGCGCGACCGGCTCGGTGCGCACCTTGCGGCGGCCGGCATCGCCAGCGACGTGCACTACCCCGTGCCCGACCACCGGCAGCCCTGTTTCGGTTCGCGCCACGCGGCGCTGTCGCTGCCGGTCACCGAACGCCACGCGCGCACGGCGCTGTCCCTGCCCTGCTTTCCCGAACTGACCGATCGCGAGGTCGAAAGGGTGATCGACGCATGCAACCGCTTCTGAACCCGGCCTTGAGCGTGGTCGTGCCGGTGTACGGCAACGCCCGCTCGATCCCGCAACTGCTGCAGGCGCTGGCCGGGCTGGCACGGCAGGTGGAGGGCGGCTTCGAAGCGGTGTTCGTGGTCGACGGCAGCCCCGACGACAGCCACGCCTTGCTGGGCGCCGCGCTGCCCGGCGCGGGCTTCACCGCGCAGCTGGTCGAACTGACGCGCAACTTCGGCGCGTTCCCCGCGATCCGCGTCGGCCTGGGGCGCGCCCGCGGACGCGTGATCGCGGTGATGGCCGCCGACCTGCAGGAACCGCCGGAGCTCGCGCCCCGCTTCCTCGAGGCGCTGCGCGACGGTCGTGCCGACGTCGGCTTCGGCGTGCGCGACGGCCGCGAGGATCCGGCGTTGTCGCGTCTCGCCTCCAACCTGTTCTGGTCGCTCTATCGCCGGCTGGTGATGCCCGACATCCCGTGCGGCGGCGTCGACATCTTCGCCGTGACCGCCGACTTCCGGGATCGCCTGCTGGCGCTGCAGGAATCCAACACCAGCCTGGTGGCCCAGCTGTTCTGGCTCGGTGGCCGCCGCGTGTTCCTGCCCTATTCGCGCCGCCGCCGCGAACACGGCCGCAGCGCCTGGACCCTGCGCAAGAAGCTGCGCTATTTCTCCGACAGCGTGTTCGCCTTCAGCGACCTGCCGGTCCGGATCCTGTTCCTGACCGGCGCCCTGGCCCTGGCCACGGCCGCGCTGCTCGCGCTGGTGGTGCTGGTGGCCCGCTCTTCGGGGTGGGTCACCGTCCCCGGCTACGCGGCAACGCTGTTCACCATCCTGTTCTTCGGCGCCATCAACACCCTGGGCCTAGGCGTGGTCGGCAGCTATGCCTGGCGCACGTTCGAAAACACCAAGGCGCGTCCGCTGGCGCTGGTGCATTCCGAGCAAATCTTCGAGGGCGATGACTGATGGATCATTTCGTGCACCCCAACGCGCTGTGCGAAAGCGAGGACATCGGCGCAGGCACCAGGATCTGGGCCTTCGCCCACGTGCTGCCGGGTGCGCGCATCGGCCGCGACTGCAACATCTGCGACGGCGTGTTCATCGAAGGCGACGTGGTGGTGGGCGACCGCAGCACCATCAAGTGCGGCGTGCAGCTCTGGGACGGCGTGCGCCTGGGCGACGATGTCTTCGTCGGCCCCAACGCGACCTTCAGCAACGACCCGTTCCCGCGCAGCCGCAAGCGCCCCGGGGCCTACAGTCCGACCGTGGTCGAGGACGGCGCCTCGATCGGCGCCAACGCCACCCTGCTCCCGGGCCTGCGGATCGGGCGCGGGGCGATGATCGGCGCCGGCGCGGTGATCACGCGCTCGGTGCCGGCGAACGCGATCGTGGTCGGCAACCCGGCGCGCATCGTGGGCTATGTCACCGATGCCGAAGAAGGCGACGATGGTGCCGCCGGTGCCGGCATGGCGGAGGCCGCGGGCCCGTGGCCCCGTGCGGCCCACGGCGACGGCGGCGCGCGCCTGCACCGCATGCCGCGCTTCATGGACCTGCGCGGCTCGCTGTCGGTAGGAGACTTCGGGGCCGACCTGCCATTTGCGCCGCGGCGATACTTCCTGGTGTACGGCGTGCCATCGCGCGAAACCCGCGGCGAACACGCGCACCGCGCGTGCCACCAGTTCCTGGTCTGCACGCATGGATCGGTGCGGGTGCTGGCCGACGACGGCCACCAGCGCCGCGAATTCCTGCTCGACTCGCCCGACAGCGGCCTGCACCTGCCGCCGATGACCTGGGGCACGCAGTTCCAGTACTCGCCCGACGCCGTGCTGCTGGTCTTCGCATCGCAGGCCTACGACGCCGACGACTACATCCGCGACTACGGCGAGTTCCTGGCCCTGGTCGCGGACCGCGGGCCATGAGCGGGATCCTGTCTGCGCTGCGCGGCGACGGTGGCACCGCCATCCTGCTGCGCTTCGTGGCCGTCGGCGCGGTCAATACGTTTTCGTGCCTGGTGGTGTACTGGCTGCTCCTGCCGTGGCTGCCGCCGCAGGGCGCCTATGCGGCCAGCTTCGTCTTCGGCGTCTGCTTCGGCTACCTGCTGCACAGCCGCTACGCGTTTCGCGCGCGGCGCAGCTGGCGCAGCTTCGCGGCGTGGCCGCTGGTCTGCCTGGCCGGCTGGGCCGTCGGCGCGGGCGTTCTGGAGCTCGCCATTGGCCCACTTGGCGTCGATCCACGCCTGGCACCGCTGCTGTCGGTGGCGGCCAGCGTTCCGGTCACGTTCCTGCTCGGCCGCCGCGTGATGGGGCCCGGCGGCGCCCGCGGCTGACCGCCGCGTCCGGGCCGCATTCGCACACGCGTCCGCCGCCGGCTAAAATCGCCGGGCTCCGCCCTTTTTCCCCCAAGGATTCACCGCAACGATGAAGATCCTCGTCGGCTACAAGCGAGTGGTGGACTACAACGTCCGCATCCAGGTCAAGCCGGACGGCTCCGGCGTGGTCACCGACGGCGTCAAGCTGTCGGCCAACCCCTTCGATGAAATCGCCCTCGAAGAGGCCCTGCGCCTGCGCGACAAGGGCATCGCCACCGAGGTCGTGGTCGCCACGATCGCCCCGGCCGACGCCCAGGCCCACCTGCGCAACGGCCTGGCCATGGGCGCCAACCGGGCCATCCACGTGGTCACCGATGCCGGCCAGGACGTGCAGCCGCTGGCCGCCGCGCGCGCGCTGCTGAAGCTGGTCGAGAAGGAATCGCCGGACCTGGTGATCCTCGGCAAGCAGGCCATCGACGACGACGCCAACCAGACCGGCCAGATGCTGGCCACGCTCTGGGGCCGCCCGCAGGCGACGTTCGCATCGAAGCTCGAGGTCGCCGACGGCAAGGCCACGGTCACCCGCGAGGTCGACGCCGGCCTGGAAACGCTGGAGGTGGACCTGCCCGCCGTGGTCACCACCGACCTGCGCCTCAACGAGCCGCGCTTCATCAAGCTGCCCGACATCATGAAGGCCAAGTCCAAGCCGATGGAGTCGATTGCCTGGGCGGAGCTTGGCGTCGAGGAAGGCCAGGGGCTCAGGACCACGCAGCACGCCGCGCCGGCAAAGCGCAGCAAGGGCGTGATGGTGAAGGATGCGGCCGAGCTCGTTGCCGCGCTCAAGGACAAGGGGTTGCTCTGATGGCCAAGGTACTGATCGTCGCCGAACACCTGGACGGCAAGCTCAACGGCTCCACCGCCAAGTGCGTCACCGCCGCGCAGGCGCTGTCGCCCGAGGCCATCGACATCGTGGTGCTGGCCGCCGACCCGGCCGCGGTGGCCGCCGAGGCCGCGCAGATCACCGGCGTGTCCCGCGTGCTCACCATCGCCAACGAGGCCAACGCCAACCCGATCGCCCAGGTGCTTGCGCCGCAGGTGGCGAAGCTCGCGGACGGCTACAGCCATGTGTTCGGTCCCAGCTCCACCTTCGGCAAGGACCTGATGCCCTGCGTGGCCGCGCTGCTCGGCGTGCCGCAGGTGTCCGACCTGATGTCGGTCGAGGGCGAGCACACCTTCAAGCGCCCGATCTACGCCGGCAACGCCATCGTCACCGTCGAGGCCCCCGCGGACCAGACCGTGGTCGCCACCGTGCGCACCGCCTCCTGGAAGGAAGCCGGCAAGGGCGGCAGCGCCAACGTCGAGGCCACCAGCGTCGACGCCGACCTGCCCGGCCACACCCGCTTCGTCGGCCTCGCCGCGGGCAGCTCCGACCGTCCCGACCTGCAGGGCGCGAAGCGCGTGGTTTCCGGCGGCCGCGGCGTGGGCTCGGCGGAGAACTTCGACGTCATCTACAAGTTCGCCGACAGGCTCGGTGCCGCCGTGGGCGCCTCGCGCGCCGCGGTCGACGCCGGCTACTGCCCCAACGAGATGCAGGTCGGGCAGACCGGCAAGATCATCGCGCCGGAGCTGTACGTCGCGATCGGCATCAGCGGCGCGATCCAGCACCTCACCGGCATCAAGGACGCCGGCACGATCGTGGCGATCAACAAGGACGCCGATGCGGCGATCTTCGAGATCGCCGACATCGGGCTGGTGGGCGACCTGTTCCAGGTGCTGCCGGAGCTGGAAGCCGCGCTTTGAGCGAAGCCCCGCACGCCAGTCCCGGCATCGGCCGGGTGGTGCTGTGGGGCACCTGCGACACGGGCAAGCCGCGCGTGCGGATCCTGATCGACGGCCTGCGCGCGCAGGGCGTCGAGGTGATCGAAATCCGCGCCGATCCGTGGCGCGGGATCGAGGACAAGAGCCAGGTCAAAGGCATCGGCCGCTGGCTTGGATTGCTGGCGCGGATCGCGATTGCCTATCCCAGGCTCGCATGGGCCTACCTGCGGGCACCGGCGCACGACTGGGTCCTGCTCGGATATCCGGCGATCCCCGACATCTTCGTGATCCGGCTGCTGGCATGGATGCGCGGCGCGCGCGTGGCCATGGACTGGTTCCTGTCCGCCTACGACACGATCGTGCTGGACCGGCGGCTGGTCGGTCCCCGCCACCCGCTGGCATGGCTGGTGTATGCGGCGGAATGGGTGGCGGTGCGACTGGCGGATGCGCCGTTCATGGATACCGCGGCGCATGCGCGGCGGATGGAGACGCTGTTCGGGCTCGCGCCCGGGCGTTGCGGTCGGGTCTGGGTCGGAGTGGAGCTGGCGGCCTTCCACCCGGGCGGCGGCAGGCCGGCAGCCGCCACGAAGGCCCATGACACGCCGACGCGCGTGCTGTTCTACGGCCAGTTCATCCCGCTCCACGGCATCGGCACGATCATCGAGGCCGCACGCATCCTGCGTGACAGTCCCGTGCAGTGGCGGATCGTCGGCCGGGGCCAGGAAGCAGGCCGCATCCGCGCCATGCTGGAGGAGCAGCCGCTGGAGCGCTTGGCGTGGGACGACTGGATTCCGTATCCGGAACTTGTGACTGCGATCGGCGCCGCGGATATCTGCCTGGGCATTTTCGGGTCGTCGGACAAGGCGGCCAGCGTGATCCCCAACAAGGTCTTCCAGATCCTCGCCGCCGGCAGGCCGCTCATCAGCCGCGACTCACCGGCGGTCCGGGAGCTACCCGTGGTGGGGCTCGACGACGTCCGGCTGGTTCCGCACGGCGACGCCGTGGCGCTCGCAGCCGCGGTCGCGGAGTGGCATGTCACCCCCCCCGTGGTCGACCCTGCCCGCCCCGCCATCGCGGAGGCGACGAGCATGCCGGCCATCGGCGCGCAGGTCCTCGCACTGCTACGGGCCGGACCTGCCAGCAAGTAGACTGGCATCGACCCGGTGACGCACAGCGATTGGAAAAAGAAGCAAATGCAGACATATGGAAACCTGGGCCCGGCGGCCCCCGAAGCGGGCTGGGTCCCGGCCCCGCGCTACCTGCTGCGCCGTGCGCGGATCATGCGCCAGCTGGAGAAAATCGCACCCTGCGAAGCGTTGGAGATCGGCTGCGGCGCCGCAGTGCTGCTGCACGAGCTGACCGCACGCGGATTCCGCTGCACCGCGCTCGAGAGCTCACCCGACGCGCGCGCGCTGGCGCAGCGCCTCGCGGCCGACGCCGGCATCGACATTCCGGTCGTCGACGCTCCCGGAGCCGACTGGAAGGGGCGGTTTCCGCTGCTGATGGCCTTCGAGGTGCTGGAACACATCGAGCACGACCGCCAGGCGCTGGACGTCTGGCGCTCCTGGATGCCGGCCGGCGGCACGCTGCTGCTGTCGGTCCCCGCGCACATGGCCAAATGGAATCCTTCCGACGTCTGGGCCGGCCATTTCCGGAGATACGAACGCAGCGCGCTTGCGACCCTCCTGCGCGACGCCGGGTTCGAACCGGAGATCATCGAGTGCTACGGGTTCCCGCTGGCCACCGTGTCCGAGAAGCTCACCGCGGGTCGCTACGCGCGCGCCACCAATCCCGGCGACGACGATACGGTCGAGGGCAAGCAGGCCAACTCGCACCGGAGCGGCATCGAGCGCGGGCACGTGATGAAGTGGTTTCCTTTGATCAACAACCCGCTGGGAAAGACGGCCATCGCTTTGGCTGAACTCGCTCAGCGCCCGTTCCTCTCCACCGAACTCGGCAACGGCTACCTGGTGATGGCCAAGGCGCGATGAAGCGGGTAGCACGCTGGCTGGGGTTCGCCGTGGCGATTCTCGCCGGTGCCTACTTCCTCCGCCACGCCGTGGCCGCATTCGGGTCGGTGCGCGCGTCCGAGCTGTCGCCGGGCCGCCTGGCAGCTGCGTCCGCGGTGATGCTTCCCGCCTACCTCATGGCGGTGCCGCTGGCAGCGCTGATGTGGCGACGACTGCTGCGCGCGGTCGACGTCGCGTTCACGCCGGCCTGGGCCTACGGGATCGTCGCCTTTACGCAGTTCGGAAAATACCTCCCGGGCAACGTGGCCCACCACATCGGCCGGGTGGTCGTGGCGCGCCCCGTGGGTGGCGACCTGACCCGCCTCTCGCTTTCAGTGGTGTACGAAAACCTGCTCAATGCCCTGGCGGCGGCGCACCTCACCGTGGTCCTGCTGGCCGTGCGGCCGGTCCCCGCGCTCGAACAGTGGCTGCCCAGTGCGTGGCGCCCATGGCTGCTGCTCGCCGCAACCGTCGGCGCTGTGGCCGGCCTTGTGCTGTTGCGACATCTGGTGGCGTGGGTGCAGCGGCTCCGGGGCGCCACCGATGCGACGCCAGGCAGGGACATCACGCCGGATGCCGGCACCCTGTTCGCCTGTTACTGCATCGCCTTGTCCAGCTTCCTGGTCGTCGGCCTCGGATTCACGGCCATGGCGCCGATGATCACGCCCGGCGCCGGCTTCCCCTACCTCACCCTGTGCGGCGCGTTCGCAGCCGCGTGGGTGATCGGCCTGCTGGTCCCCGGCGCTCCCGCGGGCCTGGGCGTCCGCGAGGGCGTGTTGTTCGCGCTGGTCGGCGAGGTCATGCCAGCCACGGACGCGGTCGTGATGATCGCGCTGCTGCGAGCGGTTACCACCCTTGGCGATTTCATCCACTTCGCCGCAGGCGGCGCATTGCTGCGCCGCCTGCGCGCCCGTTCCCCCCTCCTGGAAGCCGCGCCACCCGGGGGCGCCATGTAGCGTCCGGCCCTCAGGGCACGATGTCCCAGGCCGGGTCCGCGACCGTCGCCGGCGAAATCGTGTTGTTCGGGTTTGCCGACAGCCAGATGGTGTTTTCGCCGGTGCTCTTGCGCCACACCAGGTCTGCCCTGCCGTCACCATTGAAGTCTCCGCTCCCTTCGACGTTCCAGACCGCAGGGACGTCGGGCGTGGCCTGCTGGGTGTTTGAGTTCGCACTCAGCCACAGCGCGTTGCGGCCGCCGACCACATGCCTGAAGAACACGTCGGCGCGACCGTCGCCATTGAAATCGTCAACCGCGACGACCTGCCAGTTGCCATCCGCCACCGTGGACATCGCGATCGTGGAGTTGCCGTTGCCACCGCGCCAGACCACGTTGCGGCCACCGTGCGCATGGCGCCAGACAATGTCGTCAACGCCGTCACCGTCGACGTCACCCACACCCGCGACCCGCCAGCGCAGATCGGGAAGATCGATGATGTTCTGCTGGGTGGCGGCATTGCCCGCAAGCCAGATGGCGTTGCGGCCATTGGCAGCGTCGCGCCACAGCAGGTCGGCACGTCCGTCGCCGTTGAAGTCGCCAACGCCCGCCACCTGCCAGGAGCGGCTGCCCACCGTGGCCACATTGATCGAGGTATTGCCGTTGCCTCCACGCCAGATCGTGTTGCGGCCGCTGGCGTCGTGGCGCCAGACGATGTCGGCCAGGCCGTCGGCGTCGAAGTCGCCGGCGCCAACCACCCGCCACGCCCGGTCGGTCACCGCCAGGATCGGCTGCTGGGTCGCCGAGTTGCCGCCGAGCCAGATCGAGTTGCTGCCGTTGCTGGACTTGCGCCACAGGAGGTCCGAGACGCCATCGCCATTGAAGTCCAAACGTGCGTTGCCATCGGACACACTGGCTCGGAACGCCGCGATCAGCGGCACCGTCGCACGCAGGCTGCGCGCGTTGTCGGCCTGGTTGGCGACGCCGCAGGGGCGGCCGCCGCAGTAGGTGGACTGCGGGTTGGAGAAGATCCGCCAGGCGGTCTGGCCGGCGTCGCCATATGCCATCACGGTGTAGAAATTGCCGGCGGCGGCGGTGGTCTTGTAACCGAAGGAATACGGATAGCGCCCGTAGCTGAGCTCGCCGTCGTCGTCGCGCGCGGCTTCATCGTCGTGCTGCGAACCCATGTTGTGGCCGATCTCGTGGACCAGGGTCTCGTCCCGGCAGAAGTGACCGTTGTCCGGTGCACCCATGCCGTTGGAGTCGCTGACGGCGGAATAGCCGAACTTCTCGTAGCCCGGGGTGATCGCGACCTGCCCGCCGCCCACCAGCCAGGCGATGCCGCAGCCGTCGTGCTCGGCGTCGCGGAAACGCCGGACAAGCGAGACCAGGTCCGCGCCGTAGGTCTCGCGCGCGGCGCGCAGGGGCTGCAGCGAGGCCGGAACCGGCACGTTCGCGCTGCCGGTGCTGCCCGTCAGCTGCTCCAGCGCGGTCTTGTTGCTCCCGGTGTCGGGATAGTTCACCTGCAGCGTGCCGACCAGGCGGAAGCTGGCCGCCACGTCGCTGTTGGCCAGGGTCTGGTTGCCAACCGTGACCAGGTGGTTGAGTCGGGTCTGCGCCTGGGACGCGCCGCCAAGCATGCTGGCGAAGCCGGGCGTATAGCCCAGCAGCAGGTCGACCGTGGTCCCGGCGGCGGCGGCCGCGGCCTGTGCCGGCGCCGCGGCGTGGCCCACGGCCGGCGTGGCGGCGGGCTGGACGCCAGGGGTGTCGTCGAGCGGCCCCGGGATCCTGAAATCGGGGCCGGTGATGCCGGCGCGCCGTCGCTGGTCCAGGGGCGACAGCACGTCCGGCGCGGTGGTGGACATCCAGGCCTGGCCGCCGCTGGTCGTCAGCCGCAGCGAGGTGCCCTCGCCGTAGGGCATGACGCCGAACACCGCCTTCTCGCCGAAGGTCAGGATGCCTTCGATTCCGTGTTCGTCACGGCCGATCCAGCTCCAGTCGCCGCTGGGATGTTCGACATGGTGTTCGTACTGCAGGCGCACGTGGCCGCCGTCGGGGCCGGTCAGCAGCAAGGTGCCGCTGCCGATCGCATCCAGCGCGTGCGCCTCGCTGACCCGCACCGGATAGAAGGTATTCGCGCCGCGGCGCTGGACCGCACGCACCTTGTCGTAGCCCACGAGGTCGCCGCGATCCGGGTACGCGGCGATCGCGCTGCCGCCGAGCCGGGCGATCGAATGCGCCACGCCCGCCGCGCCGCGCGTGGCGGCCAGGGCCGGGGCAAGACCGGGCGCGGGGGCATCGGTCGCGAGGGCGGCCTGGCCGGACGGTGCGGGGGCGCAGGCGGCGAGCAGGGCCACGGCCGTTGCCGTCGCAAGCAAAGAAGGTAAGCGGGAGGACATGGCAGGAATCCACGGGGCTGGTCCTTCAAGAGTACCTGCCCCCGGATCCATCTGCAGCGTCTGCGCCGCGAGGGCGGACTCCGGTCACGCCCCGGCTGCAACCGGGCTCCGGGAGGCGCTGTCGCGCTGCCGGTGGCGCGGCCTCAGCCTGCCGGCGTGAAGGGCACCCCGGTCCGCTCGCGCAGCTGGGTCTGGTCCACGCCTTCGGCGGTTTCCACCAGCACCAGTCCGTCGGGAGTGACGTCGAACACCGCCAGTTCGGTGATGATCCGGCTGACCACGCCCACGCCGGTCAGCGGCAGGGTGCACTCGGGCAGGATCTTGGGCTCGCCCTTCTTCGTGCAGTGCTCCATCAGCACGACCACGCGCTTGACCCCGGCCACCAGGTCCATGGCGCCGCCCATGCCCTTGACCATCTTGCCGGGCACCATCCAGTTGGCGAGGTCGCCCTTGTCGGTCACCTCCATCGCGCCGAGGATCGCCAGGTCGATGTGGCCGCCGCGGATCATCGCGAAGCTGTCGTGGCTGCCGAAGTAGCTGGCGCCCTTGCGCGCGGTCACGGTCTGCTTGCCGGCGTTGATCAGGTCGGCGTCGAGCTCGTCCTCGGTGGGGAACGGGCCGATGCCGAGCAGGCCGTTCTCCGACTGCAGCCACACGTCCACGCCGTCGGGGATGTGGTTGGCCACCATCGTCGGCAGGCCGATGCCGAGGTTGACGTACATGCCGTCGGCGAGCTCGCGCGCGGCGCGCGCCGCCATCTGGTCGCGGGTCCAGGCCATCACTTGCCTCCTTCGCGCACGGTGCGCTGCTCGATGCGTTTCTCGGGCGTCGCGTTGACCACGATGCGGTCCACGTAGATGCCCGGCAGGTGGACCTGGTCGGGGTCGATGGAACCGGTCTCGACCAGCTCTTCCACCTCGACCACGCAGACCTTGCCGGCCATGGCGCAGGCCGGGTTGAAGTTGCGCGCGGTCTTGCGGAACACCAGGTTGCCGGCGTGGTCGGCCTTCCAGGCCTTGACCAGCGCCACGTCGGCGACCAGTGCGGTCTCCATCACGTAGTGCTTGCCGTCGAACTCGCGGGTCTCCTTGCCCTCGGCGACCACCGTGCCGTAGCCGGTGGCGGTGAAGAAGGCCGGGATGCCGGCACCGCCGGCGCGCAGGCGCTCGGCCAGCGTGCCCTGCGGGTTGAACTCGAGCTCGAGTTCGCCACCCAGGAACTGGCGCTCGAACTCCTTGTTCTCGCCCACGTAGGACGAAATCATCTTGCGGATCTGCCGCGTCTCCAGCAGCTGGCCAAGGCCGAAGCCGTCGACGCCGGCGTTGTTGGAGATCACGGTCAGGCCGTTCACGCCCGAATCGCGCAGGGCGGCGATCAGCGCTTCGGGAATGCCGCACAGGCCGAACCCGCCGACCGCGAGCGTCTGGCCGTCGGCGACGATGTCGGCGAGGGCCGCGGCGGCGCCGGACCGGACCTTTCCGGCGGACGGCTGGGAGCTGGCTTCAACCATGGTGGATCCTCGAGTGACCGGACAGCACATTCTAGCCGTGCACGCCGCGGCGCCCATCGCCCCTTCGGACAATGCCGCGGTTCGACTTGACCCGGGCTTCCCGGCATCCTTGCCGCTCCGCTGCCGAGTCCGCCCGATGAACCCGATCCCCGACGCGCCCGCCCGGCGCTGGCCCGCCTGGTGGGTGCTCCTGCCCGCGCTGTTCATCCTGATGCAGGCCTGGGTGTTGCTGCACGCCACGCCCCCGGGAATCCCACCGGACGAGCTGGCGCACATGTCCTACGTGCGCGACGCCGCGGCGAGCGGCCTGCCGGACTACGCGGCGGGCCGCATCAACGACTCGGCGCAGGCCAACTACCTGACGCACCCGCCGCTGTACTACAGCGTGATCGGTGCCGTGGCGGCGGTGGGCGGCTTCGATCCCTTCTCCGCCTACGTGCCGCTGCGCGCGGCCAGCGCCCTGTTCGCCACCTGCGCGTTCGCGCTGTGGCTGCTGCTCGGGCGCGAGCTGGGCCTGCGACCCGGCGTGCAGTGGCTGCTGGCGCTGGCGACCGCCGCCGTGCCGATGTACGGGTTCCTGGCCGGCAGCGTGAACAACGACACCCTGGCGGCCGTTGGGCCGCCGCTGTTCCTGCTGGGCGCGGCCCGCGAATTCGTGTCCGGCCGGCCCGGCCGGAGCGCGCGCATGGCGATGGCCGCCGGGCTGGTGGTCACCGTGCTCACCAAGGCGACCGTCGCGGTGTTCATGGTGATGTTCGTCGCCGCCAGCCTGGCGCCGCTGTGGCGGGACCTGCCCGCGCTGCTGCGCCGGCATGCCGCCAGCGTGGCGTGGCTGGGCTCGGCCAGCCTCCTGTGCGCGGCATGGTATGCCTACGCCTGGATCGCCCATGGCTCGTTCCTGCCGGCTCCCGGCACGCTGTACGCCGCGGCCGTCCCGGGCGACGACCCGATGGTCCCCGCGCGCTTCGCCCAGCGCTACGCCCAGATCATGTTCGACCGCCTGGGCCTGGTGATGTCGCACGCGCCGTTCAAACCGTTCACGCCCGCCGCCGAACACGTGCTGCAGCTGATGTTCGTCCTGCCGGTCCTGGCATGGCTGTACGCGCGCCCGCGCGCGGCCCGGCGCGGCGTGGTGCCCGCCGTCGCGCGCGCCACCGATGCCTTCGGCCTGGCGATCCTCGGCATGGCCCTGGTCCACTGGTACGTGACCTACGCGGGCTACCGCGCCAGCGGACTGCTGGCCGGCCTGCAGCCGCGCTATTTCCTGTTCCTGCTGCCGGGGCTGTGGATGCCGCCGTTCCTGCTCGAGACGCGCCGCCGGCCGCGGCGCCTGTTCGCGGTCGCCTTCACCGCATGCGCCATCGTCGCGTTCTGGTCGTCGGCGCCGCGCCTGCTCGCGGACCAGGACCAGGCCATCGCCCAGGCACGCGCGACCACATCCGCCAGCGCACCGGCCGCGGCGCCGGCCGCGCGGCTGCAGGGCCACGTCGACGAGGCGGACGTCACCGATGGCCGCGCCCGCCTGCGGGGCTGGGCCTTCGACACCCGCTGCATGTGCGCGGTCGACGCGGTGCTGGTCGAGGCCGGCGGCAGGGCGCTTGGCCGCTTCGGCACCGGGATGCCGCGCCCCGACGTCGCCACCGCCCTGGGCAGCGCGGAAGCCGGGACGGCGGGATTCGAGGTGGTGGTGGAGGACGTTCCCGCCGGCACCGGCGCCTGCGACCTCGCGCTGACGGTGGAGGCCGCGGACGGCAGCCGCCTGGCCATGCGCCCGATGGGCTGCAACTGATCGGCTACCATGTCCGCCCCTTGAATCCGGGTCTCCACGCGCGATGAAGCTGATCATCCAAATGCCGTGCCTGAACGAAGCGGGCACCCTGGCCATCGCCATCGGCGCCCTGCCGCGCGAAGTGCCCGGCTTCGACCGCGTGGAATGGCTGCTGATCGACGACGGTTCGGTCGACGGCACCGCCGAACTCGCGACCCGGCTGGGCGTGGACCACGTGGTGCGCCATCCGGTGAACCGCGGCCTGGCAACCGCGTTCATGACCGGGCTGAAGGCCTGCCTGACCCTGGGCGCGGACGTCATCGTCAACACCGACGCCGACAACCAGTACGAGGCCCGCGACATCCCCAAGCTGACCGCGCCGATCCTCGCCGGTACGGCCGACATGGTCATCGGCGGGCGCCCGATCGCGGACACCGAACACTTCTCGTGGATCAAGAAGCAGCTCCAGCACCTGGGCAGCTGGGCGGTGCGGCTGGCCAGCAAGACCGACGTCACCGACGCACCCAGCGGGTTCCGCGCGATCTCGCGCGAGACCGCCATGCGCCTGAACGTCTTCAATCCCTACACCTACACCCTGGAAACCATCATCCAGGCGGGCCAGAGCAACATGCGCGTGGTCTCGGTGCCGATCCGCACCAACGAGGACCTGCGCCCCTCGCGGCTGGTGAAGAGCATCTCCAGCTACGTGCGGCGCTCGCTGGTCACCATCCTCAGGATCTTCGTGATCTACCGGCCGGTGACCTTCTTCATGCTGCCCGGCTTCGGGTTGATGCTGGGCGGCACGCTGCTGGCCTGCCGCTTCCTTTACTACTACGCCACCGGCTCCGGTGGCGGCCACGTGCAGTCGCTGATCTTCAGCGCGGTGATGCTGATCCTGGGTGCGCTGATGGTGATGATCGCGCTGATCGCCGACATGATCACCGTGAACCGCAAGCTGCTCGAACGCATCGACCTGCGGATGCAGCAGCTGGAATACGCCCGGGACGAGGGCATCGGTGCCGCGACGCCGTCCGCGCGCGACACCAGCCACGCGCCCGGCTGACCGGGCGCCGCTCGCTCAGTCCGCCTGGCCGACCGCCAAGCGCACGCCGGTGGGGCACAGCGAGCTGCGGCCGTCGCCATGCGCAACCAGGAGTTCGACGGCGTACTCGCCGGCAGGCACCGCGGACAGCGCGCCGCTGACGCCGAAACCGGCCCGGGCGAGATCCGGCGACGCCAGCGCCGAAGCGACGTCCTCGCGGGCGACGCCGGCTTCGCCGGGGATCGCGTAGGTTCCAGGGCCGGTCAGCACCACGGAGAACGCCGCCGGGACCTTCAGCGCCGCGTCGGCGACCCAGCCTTCCACCACGACGCTGCCACCGGCGACCACCGGAACGGCCTGCTGCCTGGGCTGTCCGTCCACCTTGTCGACCGAGCAGCGCGCGACCGCCGCGGGGTCCATCGCGGGCAGGGTCATCGGGGCGAAGCCCGTGGCCGATGCGGCGACCGGCGTCGCCGGCTCCTGCATGGGGCCGGTGGCCGATCCGCCATCCTGCGGGCCGCAGCCTGCGAGCAGGGCGAGTGCGAGGGGGGCGAGCCAGCGTGCTGCGGAGTGCGTTGTCATGCGGGAATCCTGTCGTGGAATTGCGGGACGCCAAAGGCGCCCGGGCGGGCGATTCTAACCGACCGTCCCGGCATCGGACCGCGACCGCGCGGCTTCGATCGCGGCCAGGCGGGCCGCGACGTCGGCATGCCCGGCGCCATCGACCACGGGTGACAGCGCGCGCCACACGGTCTCGACCGAGAAGTGCCTAGCCAGGAACTCGATGCCGCCGCGCGCCGCGGCCGTCCACGCCGCGTCGTCGACCACCAGGGCATCGACCATGGCGGCGAAGGTCGCCGGGTCGTCGGCCACCCGCAGGCAGTCCGCCGCCTCCAGTCCCTGCGCACCGGCGCTGGTGGTGACGCAGGGCACGCCGTGACGCATGGCTTCCAGCACCTTGCCCTTGACGCCGGCGCCGAAGCGCAGCGGCGCGACCACCAGCCTGGCGCTGCGGTAATAGTTGGCCAGCTCATGCTCGGGGATGTGCCCGGTCACCAGCACGTCCGAGCGGGAGAGTGCGACCACCGTGTCCGGCGGGTCGGCCCCGACCAGGCACAGCCGGTAGTCGGGGTGCTGGCGGTGGATCACGGGCCAGACATAGCGCACGAACCAGAGCGCGCCATCTTCGTTGGGCGCATGCGCGAAACCACCGACGAACAGGATGTTCCGGCGCTCCGACAGCCCTTCGCCGACCCGCTCCGGCAGGCCCTCGTAGGCGAACAGCGGCACCGCCACGGCCTGGCCCGGTGCGTCGTGCTCCCGCATCCACTGGCCCGCATGTCTGCTCTCGGCCTCCGAGGGGTAGGCGACCAGATCGGCGCGGCGCCACAGCGACTCCTCGATCTCGCGCGCATGGTGGGCGAAGCCGGCGAGGTCCGGATCCGGATCCACGCGCATCTGGCTGATGTATCGCAGGTGGTGGATGTCGTGTCCGTAGAACAGCAGCTTTGCCGTGCTGTGCCGGCGCACTGCATCCACGTGGCGCTCGGCCACCAGCGGGCGGCTCAGCACCACGAGGTCGAGATAGGCGCCGTTGGCGGCCATCCACGCGTCGAAGTCGCCGCCGCCATCCGACGCCAGCTCGATGCCGTGCGCGGCGAGGTTGGCCGCGTAGACGCCCGTCGCGTCGTGCTCTTCGGCCCAGAACTTGACGAGCATGCCGTGCAGGCCGAGGACCCGCATCAGCTGCCAGATCGCGCGCGAACCGGCGTCGCGGTCGGTGCGCGGGGGCGTGCGGTCGACCAGCAGCACGACCGGCTTGAGCTGCGCGCGCTCGCGTGCCAGGAACAGGTGCGCGCCGGCGGGCAGCTGTTCCCGGGCGAGCACGTCCTGCCAGCGCGCGGCGAACACCGCGCGGTTGGCCTCCTGCGACGCCTTGCCGGCGGCGTCGATGTCGGTGCCGTGCGAGGCCCCCTCGACGTGGTGGACCACCGACTCCGGCTGGTAATACACCTTGCGACCGCCCACCGCACGGATGCGGAACGCGAGGTCGGTGTCCTCGTAGTACGCCGGCGCGTAGCGCTCGTCGAAACCGCCGAGATGCCGGAACAGGTCGCTGCGCACCAGCATGGAGGCGCCCGACACATAGTCGACCTCGCGCACGAAGGCATGGTCGGGATGCGCCGGGTCGCCGTCGCGGCCGTAGTTGAGCGCGCGCCCGTCGTTCCAGACCACGCCGCCGGCTTCCTGCAGGCGGCCGTCCGGATAGACCAGCCTGGAGCCGGCAAGCCCGCAGTCGTGGAAGCGCGCGAACGTCTGCAGCAGCGCCGCCAGCCAGCGTGCACCGACCACGGTGTCGTTGTTGAGGAAATGCATGTAGTCGCCGCGCGCCAGCGACAGCGCCTGGTTCGCGGAGCGCAGGAACCCGAGGTTCGACGCGTTCTCGACGTAACGCAGGCCGGGCACTCCCCGGAAGCGCGCCATCTCCGCTTCGCCCGACGCGTCCTCGATCAGCAGCACTTCGAAGGCGATATCGCCGGCGTGGCGCCGGATCGCGCGCAGGCAGGCCAGGGTCATCGCGAAGCCGCCGTGGGCGGTCACCACGATGCTGGCCACCGGTGCGTCGTGCGCTTCGAATTCCAGCCCCTGGATCGGCAGGCCGGCACGCGTGGGCTGCGTGCGATCCATGGGGGCCGGCAAGGCCAGCGCCCGCGGCGGATCCTCGCCCTCCCCCGGCCGGCCAAGCACCGTCGCGAGCCAGCGCAGGGGCCGGGTGATCCGCCACGAGCGCGAGGCGCGCACGGCATCGAGCGCGCGCTGCCACGCCTGCAGCAGCCGGGACTGCGCGCCCAGTGCCTCCTCCAGCGCATCGACGCCCTGGCGCAGGCGCACGGCCTCGGCCTCCAGCAGCTCCGCCCAGCGCGCATGCGTCGCTGCGTCCGCCTCGAGGCATTCCAGGCGGAACGCCCGCTCTTCCTGGCGGTTCAACAGCTCGACCACGTGGGCCTGTGCGGAGGCATGCGCGTCGCTGGCCCCTGCCAGCTGCGCGGCAAGCCCGGACAGGCGCGCATCGCGCTCGGCCAAGACCGCATCGGCCGCATCGCGCTGCTGCTCCATGGCGGCCAGCTCGGCATCGGCCTCGGCCAGCGCCGACCGGTGCAGCGCATCCGCGCCGCCTTCGACGATGGCGATGTCGTAGACCTCGTCCACGGGAAGCTCGACCGTGCCGAGCACGGCCAGCGACGCCCGCTCCAGGACCACGATCCGTGCCCGGGCCAGCGCGGGGTCCGGCGCATTGCGGCTGCGGCTCAGGCCCACGTAGATGCGCTCGCGACCGAAGGCCAGGCCGCGCGCATAGCCGTCGAGCGCGACCGTCCGCAGCGGCTCGCCCGGTCCGCGCCAGCAGACGATGCGGCGGGCTTCGGAATCGCACAGCCAGAGCGCGCCTTCGTGAGACGTCAGCGAATGCGGCTGCGACAGCCCGCCCAGCACGACCTCGCCGCTGTCGACGTCGAACACTTCGCCGGCGCCGGCGGTCGCGCCCTTGTAGCCGCGATGCGTGTCGAACCGTCCGAACCGCGACGCAAGCAGGCGGCCGTCGTGGAAGCAGATCGAATTGAGGTGCGCGCTGTCGCGCTCTCCGCGCAGCGCCCAGCGCCGCGTCTCGCGCAGCTCGCCGTCGAGCCGGAGCACGGCATTGCGCTCCGTGGCCACGGCGTAGGCCTGGCCGCCATGCCAGGCGACATCGTGCAGGTCGAGCACGTCCTCGGCCAGCAAAGTAGCGGACAGCCCGCCGTCCACCGCCCGGCGCAGCACGTTGCTGTCGCCCGACTGGCGCGCCCAGAGGAAGCCGCCGGGCACCGCGCAGATGCCGGTGGTGGGCACGCGGGACAGGCGCTCCACGCCCTCGCCTTCCAGCAGCAGCAGGCCGCCCCCGGCGTTGGGGCACGACACCAGCAGCACGTCCCGCAGCAATCCGCTCACCGCATCACTCCAATCGCGCCCGCGCCGGCCGCGGACATCGCGATCTCGGCCTCCAGGTCGGCCAGGCCATCGGCATCCGAAGCGGTGCCGGCACCGGTCACCGTCAGCACGATGGCATCGATGCGGCGGTCCAGCGCCACGTATTCGTCGCTCGACCGGTCGTAGCGCGACACGCCCACCGTCAGGAAATAGTGCCCGCGCAGCAGCGAGCAGCGCATGTCGAACGTGGCAACGGCAACCGTGCCCGCGTCGGCCCGGTAGAGGTTGCCGCTGGCCATCATGGTGTTGCAGCTGTACAGCACCGTGCCGCTGATGGTGCACAGGCGGACGCCGAACACGAGGTTGTCGGTCGCGGACGGCAGGAGGTAGCGCGCGCGCACCGTGAACGGCTCGCGCCCCGCGACCATCGGCCCGTGGCCGTGGCTGCCGGTGACCAGGTAGTCGCAGGTGATCGCTTCGCCGGTGCCGACCCTGGTTTCGTCGCGGTTGTAGCCGGCGCGGCTGGCGAAGCGATCCTGGCCGCCGCCACGCAGGAAGGCGGCCAGTTCGTCGTCGCCACCGCCCGCGGCGCCATCGCCTGTGTCCGGTTCCGCACGCAGCGCGGGCGCGGGGTCACCGTCCACGTCACCGCCGCCGCTGTTGTCGCCGAAAACCAGTCGCAGGTATTCCTTGACCGCCTGGCCGACCTCGCCGTCGTACAGCACCCGGCCGGCGTCGATCACCACGCCGCGGTCGCACAGCCTGAGCAGCGAGTCGATCGCGTGGGTCACGAACAGCAGGGTGCAGCCCTGCTGGCGCAGCTCTTCGATCCGCCGGTGGCATTTGCGCTGGAAGTAGATGTCGCCGACCGAAAGCGCTTCGTCCACGATCAGCACGTCGGGATCGGTATGCACCGCGACCGCGAAGGCGAGGCGCACGAACATGCCGCTGGAATAGGTCTTGACCTGCTGGTCGACGTGGTCGCCGATCTCGGCGAAGCCGATGATCGCGTCCATGCGCTGGTCGATCTGGCGCGCACCAAGGCCGAGCAGGCTGGCATTGAGGCGGATGTTCTCGCGTCCGGTGAACTCGGGATTGAAGCCGGCGCCCAGCTCGAGCAGCGCCGCGATCCGCGCCGACACCTCCAGGCTGCCGGTGGTCGGCTGCAGGATGCCGGCAATGATCTGCAGCAGCGTGGACTTGCCCGAGCCGTTGCGGCCGATGATGCCGATCGCCTCGCCGCGCCGCACCTCCAGGTCGACGTCGCGCAGGGCGTGGAACCCGCCGCCCGTGTCCAGGCCTGGCAGCAGCACCTGGGCCAGGCGCTTGTAGGGCTTGTCGACAGTGGGGAACGACTTCCCGATCCCGCGCAGGCGCAGCACCACCTCAGAGGACATCGGCGAACCCCCTGCTGGTGACGCGGAACCATGCGTAGGCGAGGTAGAGGGCCACCACGCTGCCAAGCGCGTAGCCTGCCAGCCCCGTCCAGTCCGGGTAGCGGCCCCAGAGCGCGACTTCGCGGACCTCGTCGATGAAGAAGGTCAGCGGATTGAGCGAGAACACGAACTGGTACTTCGGCGGCAGGGTGTCGACGGGCACGATCGCCGAGGACAGGAACAGCAGCGCGGTGACCACCACCGGCACCGCCTGGCTGATGTCGCGGATGTACACGCCGAGCGAAGACACCAGCCAGCAGGTCGCCACGGTCAGCAACACCAGCGGCGCGAGCACGGCCGGCAGCAGCCACAGCGTCGGCGAGAACCGCCCGAAGAACAGCCAGTTCAGCACCACGAACACCAGCAGGTTCATCACCATGTGGAACAGCGCCGACAGCACCACCGACCAGGCGAGGACGTCCAGCGGGAACACCACGCGCTTGACGTAGTTCGCGTTGTCCATCATCAACCGCGGCGAACGCGAGAAGCACTCGGCGAAGAAGCCGTGCACGATGATGCCGAGGAACAGCACGATGCCGAACGCGGCCGTGTCGCCCGACGCCTGGTTCCAGCGGCTGCCCAGGATCTCGCCGAAGGCGATGGTGTAGATCGCCAGCAGCATCAGCGGGCCGATCAGCGACCACAGCATGCCGAAGTTGGCGCCGCGGTAGCGGCCGAGGATGTCCCGCCTGACGAGCTCCCTGGTCAGGTCGCGGTAGCGGCCGAACGCGCCGAACGGCGCCAGTGGCCACGGCAGGGGACGCACCGCGCCCATGTCAGCCGCCCGCCTGGCGGAGGCTCGACATGTCGACGCCGCGGCGCAGCGCTGGATCCGGCCGGACGCAGGCCGCCACGCTGCCGCGCAGGGCCTGCTTCAGGGGCAGCCGCGGCGGGATCGCCAGCGGGAAATCGTGGCCCTCCAGCCCCAGGTTGGGGTTGTAGGCGGGATCCCAGCGCAGCGCCTTGCCCCAGCGCGTGACCATCGCATTCACCTCACGGGAGAAGCGCGCCTTCTTCTCGGGGTTGTCCTCGTAGCCGCGCGACGCTGATTCGTGGTGGTACAGCTCGGCCCACGGAGTCCACACGTTGTAGTAGCCGCGCTCGGCGATGCGCAGGCAGAAGTCGACGTCGTTGAACGCAACCTCCAGCGATTCGTCCAGCCCGCCGACCTCGTCGAAGACCTCGCGCCGCACCAGCAGGCAGGCCGCGGTCACCGCGGTCAGGTTCTGCGCGAGCAGGCCCCGGTTCTGCTGCCCCGGGTAGCCGCGCGGCAGCCCGACGTAGGCGTGGCCGGCCACGCCGCCCAGGCCGATGACCACGCCCGCGTGCTGGATGCGGTCGTCGGGGTGATAGAGCACCGCGCCCACGGCGCCGGTGCGCGCGCGCACGGCATGGCCGACCATCTCCTCCAGCCAGTCGGCGTGGATCGCCTCGATGTCGTTGTTGACCAGGCCGACGATGGCGCCGTCGCTCGCGCGCACCGCCGCATTGTTGATGCGCGAGTAGTTGAACGCCGACCCGTCGCGCAGCACGCTGACCAGGCCGTTGCCGTCGATCGCCCGCAGGTATTCGAGCGTCTCCGGATCGCTGGACTGGTTGTCCACGACCAGCAGCTTGTAGTCCGGGTAGCGGGTCAGCCGGGTGATGCTGTCGATGCAGGTGCGCAGCAGGTCCACCCGGTCGCGGGTCGGCACCACCAGGGTGACTCGCGGCGCGGGGGACGGCACCGCGTAGTGCACGCGGTAGCCACCGGTGACGGCTTCCACGCGCGCGCCGTGGTCGCCGGTGTCTTCCAGGTGGTCCTCGATCGCCCTGCGGCCGGCGTCTTCGGTGTAGTCCTTGGCACTGCCCGAAAGCGCGGTGGAGCCTTCGATCGCCCGCCAGTGGTACAGCACGTGCGGTACGTGGCCGATCTCGGCCGGCGACAGGCGCGCCGCGCAGCGCAGCGCGAGGTCGTGGTCCTGGCTGCCTTCGAACCCGCGCCGGAAGCCGCCCACGGCGCGCACCAGCGATGCCTCGTAGACCCCCAGGTGGCACAGGTAGTTCTGGCTGCGCAGCAGCTCGGGGTTCCAGTCGGGCTTGAAGTACGGGTCGAAGCGGGTCCCGTTCGCGTCGAGCTTGTCTTCGTCGGAATAGAGCAGCTTCAGTCCGGGCTGCTCGTTGATCGCCTTCACCACCAGGTACAGCGCGTGCGCGGTGATCTCGTCGTCGTGGTCCAGCAGCGCCACGTAATCGCCACGGGCGGCTTCCAGCGCGGTGTTGGAGGCTTCGGAGATATGGCCGTTGCGCTCGCGGCGGATCACGCGGATGCGCGGATCCAGCGCGGCGTACCCGGCCAGCACCTCGGCCACCCGGGGATCGGGGGAGGCGTCGTCGACCAGGCACAGCTCCCAGTGCGGGTAGACCTGCGCGCGGACGCTCTCGATGCAGCGGCGCAGGTAGTCCTCCGGCGTGTTGTAGACCGGCACCAGCACCGAGACCAGCGGGCGACGGGCCAGGCGCTCGCAGCGCTGCCGGACCATGTTCACGTCGGCATCCGACAGCCGGTCGAAGCGTTCGATCCAGGCGGCGTAATCCAGCGACACCACGCCACCGCGCGCGCGCTCCTCGTGCATCAGGTACAGCCAGTCGCCGAAGCCGCCCACGCCGCCCTGGCGGAAGCTGTCGAAGGCCTCGCGCGCGGCGAACGACCACAGCGACCGGTCGCGGCTGAGTCGCGCCCACAGGCGGGCGCACATGCGTGCCGCCGCGGTGAACGTGCCCATCGGCACCAGCACCGCGCGGTGGATGGTGAAGCTGCACGGCGCCGTCGACGGGTCGAAGCGCAGCGAAACCACGTCGTGGTCCAGGCGGACCACCGCGCGCAGCGGCTTGCCTCCCTGCACCGTGGGCGCGAAGTTGATGCGGCTGCCATCGCCGGCGCCCGCGCCGTAGTCGGGGTAGAAGCAGGGGTTGTCGAAGTAGCCGTCGGCGACTTCGATGTCGAGTTCCAGCAGGTACCAGCCCGCGCGGAAGCGGTCGCCGCCGCGGTGGCGCACCAGGAACTGCGGGTCCACGCCCACCGCGGACCAGGCCTGGGCGGCGCCATCCGCAGGCAGGGCCTCAAGGTGGTGCATCGGCTCCAGCAGGAGCTCGATCGCACCGCGCCCCAGCGTTTGCCTCATGCGAGCGCGTCGTCCAGGTCGCGGCGCAGGTCGTCGAGCGTTTCCACGCCCACGCTGAAGCGCAGCAGGTTGTCGCCCATCCCCAGCGCCGCGCGGCGCTCGGCCGGGACCGAGCCGTGCGTCATCACCGCGGGATGGTTGACCAGGCTCTCCACGCCACCGAGCGACTCGGCCAGGGTGAACAGCTGCAGCCGCTCGCACACCCGCCTGGCGCCGTCGAAGCCACCCTTGATGCGCACCGAGACGATGCCGCCACCGCCGTCCATCTGACGCGCGGCCAGCGCGTGCTGCGGATGCGAGGCCAGCCCCGGGTGGATCACGCCCTCGACCGCCGCGTGTCCCTGCAGGTATTCCGCCAGCGCCAGCGCATTGTCACAATGCGCCCGCATGCGCAGGTGCAGCGTCTTCAGGCCGCGCAGCGCCAGGAAGCTGTCGAACGGACCCTGCACCGCGCCTACCGAGTTCTGCAGGAACGCCAGCTGCTCGGCCAGGTCGTCGTTGTCGCCGACGACGACCATGCCGCCGACCATGTCGGAATGGCCGTTGAGGTACTTGGTGGCCGAATGCAGCACCAGGTCGGCGCCGTGCTCGAGCGGGCGCTGAAGGATCGGCGATGCAAAGGTGTTGTCCACCACCATCAACAGGCCGTGCTTGCGAGCGATCGCGGAGATCGCCTGCAGGTCGACGATCTTCAGCATCGGGTTGGTCGGGGTTTCCACCCAGACCATGCGCGTCTTCGGCGTGATCGCGGCTTCGAAGGCCGCCGGGTCGGTCAGGTCGACGAAGCTGAAGTCCAGGCCCGCGCTGCGCCGGCGCACGCGCTCGAACAAGCGATAGCTGCCGCCATACAGGTCGTCCATGGCGATCACGTGGTCGCCGCTGTCGAGGAGTTCGAGCACGGTCGAGGACGCCGCCAGGCCGGACGCGAAAGCGAAGCCGCGGCTGCCGCCCTCGAGCCCGGCCACGCAGCGCTCATAGGCGAAGCGCGTGGGGTTGTGGGTGCGCGAATACTCGAAGCCCTGGTGGACGCCGGGGCTGGACTGGGCATACGTGGACGTGGCGTAGATCGGAACCATCACCGCGCCGGTGGAGGGATCCGGCGACTGCCCGGCATGGATCGCCCGCGTGCCGTGGCCCCATCGGGCGAGGTCCGCGCCCGCCTGGTCGTGATCGTCCTGCATGCCGGTATTTCCACTGGAAAAGACCGCCAATTGTATCATCCGGCGCTCGCCACCCCCGGCCGGCAACTGAGCCGAAGCTGACTTCCGCCCGCCCTCAGCCAGCCCGCCGCCGCAGCCAGTTGAGGAGGTCGATCCGGGTGATCAGGCCGAGGAAGCGGTCGCCGTCGGTCACGATCGCGACCTTGCCGGCATCGAACACCGGCAGCAGGGCCTCGACCGGCGATTTCACGTCCAGCACTTCCAGCTTGCTGACCATCGCGGTCGACACCGGGTCGCGGAAGCGCGCTTCGTCGCCGTAGACGTGCAGCAGCACGTCGGACTCGTCGAGGATGCCGGCCAGGCGCTCGCCGTCCATCACCGGCAGCTGCGAGATCTCGTACAGCTTCATGCGCTGGTAGGCGGTGACCAGCAGGTCCTTCGGGCCCACCACCACCGTGTCCTTCTGGCTGTAGGGCCGCAGGATCAGGTCGCGCAGGTCGCCGTGCTGCTCGCGCTCGATGAAGCCGTTGTCGAGCATCCAGTAGTCGTTGTACATCTTCGACAGGTACTTGTTGCCGGTGTCGCAGACGAACACCAGCACCTTCTTCGGCTCCGTCTGCTCGCGGCAGTACTTCAGCGCCGCGGCCAGTAGCGTGCCGGTGGACGAGCCGCCGAGGATGCCTTCGGTCGCCAGCAGTTCGCGCCCGGCCAGGAAGCTTTCCCTGTCGCTGATGGCATAGGCCTTCTTCACGCGGCTGAAGTCGGAGATGGTCGGCAGGAAATCCTCGCCGATGCCCTCGACCATCCAGCTGCCGGACTTCTCGCTGAGCGTGCCTTCGTTGATGTATTCCTCGAGGATCGACCCCACCGGGTCGGCCAGGATCATCTCGACGTCCGGCGCGTGCTCGGCGAAGCAGCGCGACAGCCCGCTCATGGTGCCGGAGCTGCCGCAGCCGAAGACCACGGCGTCGACGCCGCCGACTTCGGCCATCTGCCGCAGGATCTCGGGACCGGTGCCGAACTCGTGCGCGGCCGGGTTGTCCGGGTTGCCGAACTGGTTGATGAAATAGGCGCCCGGCGTTTCCCGTGCGATGCGCTCGGCCAGGTCCTGGTAATAGTCCGGATGCCCCTTGGCCACGTCCGAGCGGGTCAGCACGACCTCGGCGCCCATCGCCTTGAGGTTGAAGATCTTCTCGCGGCTCATCTTGTCCGGGACGACCAGCACCAGGCGGTAGCCCTTCTGCTGCGCCACCAGGGCCAGGCCGATGCCGGTGTTGCCGGCCGTGCCCTCGACCAGGGTGTCGCCGGGCCTGATGTCGCCGCGCTTCTCGGCGGCCTCGATCATGCTCATGCCGATGCGGTCCTTGATCGACCCGCCCGGATTCTGGCTCTCGAGCTTGAAGTAGAGCTCGCAGCGGCCCGCGTCGAGGCGCTGCGCCCTGACGATGGGTGTGTCGGCGATAAGCCCGAGGACGGAGTCGTGGATCGGCATGCGTTGGCGGCCTGTCAGTGCAAGACGGGGCGCCGATTATCGCATCGCGTGCAGGCACGCGCGTGCCGGGCGGACCGTGCCGGCCGCGGGGCGCAACGAAAGGGCTCGAGGCGGGTGCACGCAAGGCGGGCAACGGCGACCGACGATGGGATGGGCGCCGCCGCCCGCGACAACAACTTTCGATCTTTACGTGGGGGATGCAGCGATCAGTGGTCGAGCGCCTGGTACATCGTGGACAGGCGATCCTTGGCGGCAAGCTTCTCGCGCTTCATCCGCGACAGCGTGGTGTCGTCCATCGGCAGCACGCCGAGTTCGGCGTCCAGCACCTTCTTGTCCAGCTCCTTGTGGTGGTGGTACAGGCGCCTGAGCTCGGGATTCTTGCTGAACAGCGCGTCGAGTTCCGTCTGGGGTTGCCCTTCGAACATGGAGACCTCCTTCAGCCTGGCCCGCGCATGCGTGCCGCGCGGGCATGCAAAAACGCCCCGGGCCTTGGGGCACGGGGCGTGTCGAGTGGAACGGCGGCAACAGGACACAGACACGGCCCCTCGGGAACCTCCGCGGGGGCTTGCCCGCGGCGACGTTCCCATTGGAGTCGCTGCTGTCCGTCACGATGCCGTCCCTTCAGCGAGGCGGTACCGCAGGGCGGAACCAGCCTCTCGACTCGACCCTACTCCTCCCCGGCAGGGCCGGCAAGGGTGTCGGTCGCGCCCTCGCGGACAGGGTCCGGGAGAGGTTCAGGAAGGTCTCGGGGACGTCCTCCCGGCACCCTGCGCGAGGCCGGTCGCTGCCCTCAGCGCGGGTCTTCGAGGGACTTCAGCAGCTCGGCTTCCTGGCGCTTCAGCTCGGCCTCGCGCTCGCGCGCGGCCCGCAGGCGCGCGGCCTGCGTGCTGGCCACGTCATCCAGCACGCCTTCGGCACGCTGGCGGGCACCGGACTCGATCTCCGCCTCCAGCCGCAGCCGCTCGGCCTCTTCGGCCTGGATCTGGGCCTGGATGCGCAGGCGCTCGGCCTCGGCGCGGGCACGGGCGGCATCCTGGCGGCTGGCCTCGACCAGGAGGTCGCTGCGCTCGCGGTCCAGGCGCTCCACCTCGCGCCGCGACAGCTCGGTCGCGGCGGCGATTTCCGCGATCTCGATGCGCCACTCGGCCACGTGTTGCGCGTCCTTCCGGGCCTGCGCCCCGCGCGCGGCGGCCAGGGCATCGACGGCCTGGCGCGCGCGAAGACGCTCGTAGGCGGCCAGGGACCGGCGTTCCGGGTCGGCGTCGAGCACCAGCAGGCGTGCCGCGAGCGCAGCGTTCGCGTCGTCTTCGGCAGCCGGGCGGGACTGCTGGGCAAGGGCCGCGCCGGGCAGGAGCAGGGCTGCGAGCGTCGCCGCAAGCACAAGGCGGCTCATGGCCGGTCCTCCATGCCCAGGCTCTGGCGTAGCGAAGCGACCTCGGCGCGGCGCTGGGCCAGGGTGGCATCGACCTGCGCCTGGGCGCTGCGCGCGCTGGCGAGGTCGGCCGAGGCCTCCGACAGCCCGGCCAGGGCGCGGGCGTCGCGCTCCTTGCCGGCGGTCATGGCCGCCTGGGCCCGGCTCAGGGCGGTGCGGGCCCGGTCCAGGTCCTGCGGGGCGTACTGCTGGGCGTCGGCCGCATCGGCCCGCGCCACTGCGGCCTGGGCCGCGGAGAGCTCCGCCGTGGGCGGCGGCAGGCTGGCGCAGCCGGCCAGCGCAAGCGCGAGAACGAGACATGCGCCATGCAGGCGCATTTGGAAGTGTGCGAAGCTTGCGTGCATAAGGGGGCCGCCGCGGGGAAAGGGGACGCACGGCCATTGTCAACAGCATCCGTCCGGATCGCAAACATCCGGCATGGCGCGATAGGGGAATCCCACGATGGACATCGGCTACTTCCTGAAGCTGATGACGGAGAAGAACGCCTCCGACATGTTCCTGACCACCGGCGCGCCGGTGTACATCAAGGTCGAGGGCAAGCTCTATCCCCTCGGCAATACCGGCCTGCCGCCGGGCATGGTGAAGAAAATCGCCTATTCGCTGATGGACGAGGGCCAGGTGCCGCAGTTCGAGCGCGACCTGGAGCTGAACATGGCGCTGTCGCTGGCCGATTCCGGCCGCTTCCGCGTGAACGTATTCAAGCAGCGCGGCGAGGTCGGCATGGTGATCCGCGCCATCCGCAGCGTGATCCCGTCGATCGAGGAACTGCAGCTGCCGCAGGTGCTGAAGGACATCATCATGGCCCCGCGCGGGCTGGTGCTGATCGTCGGCTCCACCGGCTCGGGCAAGTCGACCACGCTGGCGTCGATGATCGACCACCGCAACAGCACCACGGCCGGGCACATCCTCACCATCGAGGACCCGATCGAGTACCTGCACCGGCACAAGAAGTCGATCGTGAACCAGCGCGAGGTCGGCCTGGACACCCACGCCTTCCACAACGCGCTGAAGAACGCGATGCGCGAGGCGCCGGACGTGATCCTGATCGGCGAGATCCTGGACGCGACCACGATGGAGGCGGCGATTGCCTTCGCCGAGACCGGGCACCTGTGCCTGGCCACGCTGCACTCCAACAACGCCGACCAGACCATCGAGCGCATCCTCAACTTCTTCCCCGAGGCCGCGCACAAGAACGTGCTGATGAACCTGTCGCTCAACCTCAAGGCGGTGGTCAGCCAGCGCCTGGTGGTGGGCACCGACGGCCGCCGCATGCCGGCGACCGAAGTGCTGATCAACACGCCGATGATCCGCGACCTGCTGCGTCGCGGCCAGGTGCACGAAATCAAGCAGGCGATGGAGGAGTCGCTGGAGGAAGGCATCGAATCCTTCGACCAGTGCCTGTTCCGCCTGCACAAGGACGGCCGGATCGAGCGCGAGACCGCACTGCGCGCCGCCGACTCGCGCGACGGCCTCGACCTCAAGTTCCGTCTGTCCGAAGGCGGTGACGGCGAGCACGACCCCTACGCCGAGATCTTCGACACCGGCGAGCGCTGACTCGCCATCGGCGCGCCGGGGAGAGCCAGCGCCGCGTCGCGGAGCGACATGCCGCGATCGACGCCATAGCGGCTTCACAAGTCGCGTTGATGTGGGAGCGGCCATGGCCGCGATTGCAGTGCCGCGTCAGCCCACCGGCGCGTCGGGCTGCCGCTCCGGGCGCGCGGCGTCGAAGGCCGGCAGCGCCAGGCAGTGCCGCTCGATGCTGGCGATGATCGGATACGCGGCCATGTCGATGCCGAAGCGCCGCGCGTTGTAGACCTGCGGCACCACGCAGCAGTCGGCGATGGTGGGCTGGTTGCCGTCGCAGAATTCGCCGGTGGACGGATTGTCGGCAAGCAGCGCCTCGAGCGCGCGGAAGCCCGAATCGATCCAGTGCTTCACCCAGACCTCGCGCTCGGGCTGGGGCACGCCCCAGTCGCGCTCGAGGTACTGCAGCACGCGCAGGTTGTTGAGCGGATGGATGTCGCTGGCCACCACCTGCGCCAGCGCCCGCACCCGCGCGCGGTCGCGCGCCGTGGCCGGCAGCAGCGGCGGCTCCGGCCACATTTCGTCAAGGTATTCGATGATCGCCAGCGACTGGCGCAGGTTGCGCTGGCCGTGCTGGAGCACGGGCACCAGCTCCTGCGGATTGAGCGCGGCAAAGTCGGCGCCGTGCTGTTCGCCACCCCCGCGCACCAGGTGGACCGACGCGATGTCGTACTTCAGGCCCTTGAGGTTGAGGGCGATGCGCACGCGGTAGGCGGCGCTCGAGCGCCAGTAGGAGTGCAGGCACAGCGCGCCGTTGCCATTCCCGTTGCCAGTCCCGCTTCCACCCGCCGCCAGGTCGCTATCGGCCGCCATGCACCCTCCCCTTGATCATTCCCGCCCTCCCCGGCCGGACCGGCCGGCGCGCTTCGCGCCGCGGCCGTCCCCGGCTCACGGTGCCGGCTGGTGCTCGATGCGCTGCTCGATGGCCCCGAAGATCGACGCGCCGTCCGCGTCGAACATTTCGATGCGGACCTGGTCGCCGAAGGACATGAAAGGCGTCCGCGGCGCGCCGTGCTCCAGCGCCTCGACCGTCCGCTTCTCGGCGAAGCACGACGCCCCCAGCGAAGTATCTTCGTTGGCGATCGTCCCTGAACCAACGATGGTTCCGGCCGAAAGCGGCCGCGTCCGCGCGGCATGGGCCACCAGCTGGGCGAAATCGAACTGCATGTCCACGCCGGCCTCGGGCGCGCCGAACCACTCGCCGTTGACGTGGGTCACCAGCGGCCGGTGCAGTTTGTTGCCGCGCCAAGCATCGCCCAGCTCGTCCGGCGTCACGAACACCGGCGACAGCGCCGAGCGCGGCTTGGACTGCAGGAAGCCGAAGCCCTTGGCGAGCTCGCCTGGAATCAGGCCGCGCAGGCTGACGTCGTTGACCAGGCCGATGAGCTGGATGTGGCCGGCGGCCTGCTCCGGCGTGACCGCCATCGGCACGTCGTCGGTGATGACCACGATCTCGGCCTCGAGGTCGATGCCATGCTCTTCGCTGGTCACGCGCACCGGATCGCGCGGGCCGAGGAAGCCGGCGCTGGTCGCCTGGTACATCAGCGGATCGGTGTAGAAGGACTCGGGCACCTCGGCCCCGCGCGCACGGCGCACGCGCGCCACGTGCGGCAGGTAGGCGCTGCCGTCCAGGAATTCGTAGGCGCGCGGCAGCGGTGCCGCCAGATGCGCCGGCTCGAGGTCGAAGGATCCGTCGGCGCTGTCGGCGTCGAGCGCATCGGACAGCGCGACCAGACGCGGGGCGGTGCTCGACCAGTCCTCGAGCGCCTGTTGCAGCGTGCCCGCGATCCCGGTGGCGCGCACCGCGCGCGACAGATCCCGCGAAACCACCACCAGGGTGCCGTCGCGCCCGCCTTCCTTCAAAGAACCCAGCTTCATCACCGCTCCGCAAAAGTCGCAATCCCGGGATTGTAGCGGGGCGGCGGCTGCGGTGCGGGGAGAGCATTTCTTGGCTACGGATTTACGCCGATCACGCGGATCAGGACAAGGCCAGCCTGCAACACCACGCCCTGTCCCTCGATCTTCTTCATAAGCGCCTGCGCCCGCAAAGGTGCCTCGGCAAGATCCGCGCAATCCGCGCAAATCCGTGGCAAAAAAGCTCTTGCCCTATCCGCGTTTACCCGCGCAATCCGTGGCTGCAAGCGCTCTCGCCCTATCCGTGCACATCCGCCTCGATCCGCGCGAATCCGCGGCAAAGACGCCCATCAGTCCTCCCCCTGGAACGCACCCGAGCGATACGTCAGCACCAGGGTGTCGCGGTGACCATGACCGTCGGGATCAAGAGGCTGGATCGGGGTGGACTCGTGGATGACGCGGGTGTCGTCCATCAGCAGCAGCGACCAGGGGGCTTCCAGGGTGAAGCGGTGGCCGTCGGGGCCGGCCGCGTCGAACACGCGGGTCTCGCCGCCCTTGATGGACTCGCGCCCGACCACGAACACGGCGACGAAATCGACGCCGTCGCGATGCGCGCCTTCCGGCGTGGGGCGACCGATGCCGTCGCTGGTGTCGATGCGGAACTGATGGGCTTCGACGTGCCATGGGCCGGCATCGCGAACGCCGCTGCACAGGCCGCCGAGTGCGGCCAGCAGGCGCGACCACGCCGGCTGCGACACCAGCGCCTGCGACAGCGGCTGGTACATCCGCTCCATGCCGCCGTGCAGCGCGTTGTAGTCGAGCGACTGCCAGTGCGCGCGATGCGGCGCCATCCGCACGTGGCCACCTTCGACAACGAAGCAGGAGTGCCGGCGACTGCGGTAGCGACCGCCGTCGCGCAGGTATTCATCGGCGGGCAGCGCGTCCCAGCCCACGTCCAGGGCGGCAAGCGCGTCGGCCGGCAGCCCGGTGACCGCCGCCACCGCGTCCGGCGACAGCACCGCGTAGCCATCGTCGCGCAGGGCCTGTGATTCCGTGCCCGATGGCGTGTAAGGCGGCGGGAAGATGACGCCCATGGCGGAGCCCTCGACGACGGTTCGCGGACGACCGGTCTGGCGCCACCGTCAGGCGCCGGGCCCGGAAAGCATGAAGCCCGCGCGAGGCGGGCTTCAGGGCTTGTTGCGATGTGGCAGCCCCGGAAGGATTCGAACCTCCGAATGCCTGAGTCAGAGTCAGGTGCCTTACCGCTTGGCGACGGGGCTATGCGGAAATTGTAGCGCAGGATCGCGCGAAGCGATCCTGAATACAGCGATCAGCGCTTCGAGAACTGCGTGGCGCGGCGTGCCTTGTGCAGGCCGACCTTCTTGCGCTCGACCTCGCGGGCGTCGCGGGTCATGAAGCCGGCCTTGCGCAGCTCGGTCTTCAGGGTCTCGTCGTACTCCACCAGCGCGCGGGCGATGCCCAGGCGGATGGCGCCGGCCTGGCCGGTGGTGCCGCCGCCGGAGGTGGTCACGAAGATGTCGAAGCTCTCGGTGTTCTTGGTCAGCTCGAGCGGCTGGCGCACGATCATGCGCGCGGTCTCGCGGCCGAAGAACTCGTCGAGCGGACGCGCGTTGACGGTGATGGTGCCGGTACCGCGGCGCAGGAACACGCGGGCGGTGGAGGACTTGCGACGGCCGGTGCCGTAATTCTGGGTGATTGCCATGACTTAGATATCCAGGACTTGCGGCTGCTGGGCGGCGTGGGGATGCTCGGAACCCTTGTAGACCTTGAGCTTGCGGTACATCGCGCGGCCCAGGGTGTTCTTCGGGAGCATGCCCTTGACCGAGTGCTCGATGACGCGCTCGGGGTGGCGCTCAAGCGCCTGCCCCAGGGTCTCGGACTTCAGGTTGCCGATGTACCCGGTGAAGCGGTAGTACATCTTGTCGGCGAGCTTGTTGCCGGTGACGTGGATCTTCTCGGCGTTGATCACGACGATGTAATCGCCGGTGTCGACGTGAGGGGTGTAGACGGGCTTGTGCTTGCCACGCAGGCGACGCGCGATCTCGGTGCTCAGGCGGCCGAGGGTCTTGCCGGTGGCGTCGACCACGAACCAGTCGCGCTGGACGGTCTCGTTCTTGGCGGTAAAGGTCTTCATCAGGAAACTCTCAGGGGTGACTGGTCGGGCTGGTTGCGCGGGCCATCGCCCTGCGGAACGTCGCCTCGCGTTTTCACGTTCGGGGAACGCAAGAGGCGGAATTGTACCGGTCCGGGCCAGGTACCGCAACTTGCCGGAGCCGGCGCACAATGAAGCCATGATCACTCGCACCCTCTCCCCGATCGACCGCCTGCTGGCGGATGCCCAGAACGCGCTGGAAACCGTGGCCGGGCGGCCACGGGCCGAGCGCCCGAACCCCGGCACTGGCGAGCCGGAGGTCGAGCTCGACGACGCCGAGCGCCGCCACGCGGCGGGCCTGATGCGCATCAACCACGTCGGCGAGGTCTGCGCGCAGGCACTGTACGTCGGCCAGGCGACGGTGGCGCGCGACCCGGCCACCCGCGCCCACCTGCTGGAAGCAGCACAGGAGGAAACCGACCACCTTGCGTGGTGCGACGACCGCCTGCGCGAACTCGACAGCCGCCCGAGCATCTTCAACCCGCTCTGGTATGGCGGCAGCTACGCCATCGGCCTGCTGGCGGGCCTGCGCGGCGATGGCTGGAACCTCGGCTTCGTGGTCGAGACCGAACGCCAGGTCGAAGCCCATCTGGCGGAGCACCTGCAGACCCTGCCGGCGGCCGACCTGCGCAGCCGCGCCATCCTCGAGACCATGAAGGCCGACGAGGCGCGCCACGCCGACAACGCCGAGGCCGCCGGCGCCCGGGTGCTGCCGCAGCCGATCCCGACGCTGATGGCGGCGGCATCGAAGCTCATGAAAACCGTCGCCTACCGCCTCTAGGCTGAAACCAGCTTCAGGCCGATCACGCCGGCAACGATCAACCCGATGCACGCCAGCCGCGCCGGCGAAGCGCTCTCGCCCAGCGCCAGGATGCCGATGGTCGCGACGCCCACCGCACCGATCCCGGTCCAGGTCGCATACGCGGTGCCCACCGGGATCACCTTCAGCGCCTGGGTCAGCAGCCACAGGCTGATCGCCGCGGTCACGACCGTCCACACGCTGGGCCACAGGCGCGTGAACCCGTCGGTGTACTTGAGTCCGATCGCGAAGCCGATCTCGAACAGGCCGGCGAGCAGCAGGTAGATCCATGCCATGGGGGCGTTTCCTCGGTGGGTGCAATGAAAAACGGCCCGGAGCCTTCGCTCCGGACCGCCGTCGGTCTTCGTGCGCGGAACCAGGCCCCGCGGGCGGGTCGTCCCGCACTCGTGGATCGTCGCTGCATCCTGCCAGCGCCGTGTCGAACGCCGCCAGACCGCCGGCGCCCGATGCCAGCCAGGTTCACACCACCAGGTTGCGCCCGTGGAACAGCTCTTCGATCTCGCGCTTGAGCAGCATCTCGATCTTCATCCGCTCCTTGAACGACAGGTTGCGCGCCTTCTCCTCGAACAGGTACTGGTCGAGGTCGAAGTCCTTCAGGTGCATCTTGGTGTGGAAGATGTTTTCCTGGTAGACGTTGACGTCGAACATCTCGTAGCGGGCCTTGATGTTCTTGGCCAGGAAGTCCTGGATCGAATTGATCTTGTGGTCGATGAAATGCTTCTTGCCCTTGATGTCGCGGGTGAAACCGCGCACCCGGTAGTCGGCGATCACGATGTCCGACTCGAAGCTTTCGATCAGGTAGTTCAGCGCCTTCAGCGGCGAGATCACGCCGCAGGTGGCGACGTCGATATCGGCGCGGAAGGTCGCGATGCCCGCCTGCGGGTGCGTTTCCGGATAGGTGTGGACGGTGATGTGGCTCTTGTCCAGGTGCGCGACCACCGCGTCGGAGATCACGCCCTTGGCGTCGGCCTTGTCGATCACCGGCTCTTCCGAGATCAGGATCGTCACCGAGGCGCCCTGCGGATCGTAGTCCTGGCGCGCGATGTTGAGGATGTTGGCACCGATGATCTCGGCGACGTCGCTCAGGATCTGCGTCAGCCGGTCGGCGTTGTATTCCTCGTCGATGTATTCGATGTAGCGCTGGCGCTCGTCCTTGGAGACGGCGTAGCACACGTCGTAAATGTTGAAGCTCAGGGCCTTGGTGAGGTTGTTGAATCCCTGCAGTTTCAAGCGAGGCAGCGGTTTGACCACGTCGTGCGGACCCCGGTTCGGGCGGAAAGTCCGCGAGTATGCGGCAAAGGGGCCGCGGCTGCGACCGGGCCGCGGCCCGAGGCGCTCCCAGGGGGATCAACGGTTTGCCGGATGCGGCCTGACGGCCTACTCTTGCTTCATCCCCCGTTTAACTTCTTCATGACTATCAGCCCTGTGGCCATTATCAGCATCGTCAAGCGCCCCCTGCATCCACTCATGCCATCGCCGGCGACGATCGAGCGCTTCCTCGCGCACTGCCATCGTCGCCGTTATCCGCCCCGCACCGAGGTCTTCCGACCGGGCGACCAGGCCGGGACCATGTATTACGTGGTCAGCGGCTCGGTCAGCATCATTACCGAGGAGGACGACGGCCGCGAACTGATCCTGGGCTACTTCGGCCCCGGCGAGTTCGTTGGCGAGATGGGCCTCTTCATCGAATCCGACGTCCGCGAGGTGATCCTGCGCACGCGGGTGCAGACCGAGCTGGCCGAGATCAGCTACGAGCGTCTGTACCAGCTGTTCGACGGCTCGCTGTCGGGCGACGCCACGCAGATCATGTACTCGATCGGCGCCCAGCTCTCCCGGCGCCTGCTCGACACCAGCCGCAAGGCCGGTCGCCTGGCCTTCCTCGACGTCACCGACCGCATCACCCGCACCCTGCACGACCTGACCCGGGAGCCGGAGGCCATGAGCCATCCCGACGGCACCCAGCTTCGGGTCTCGCGCCAGGAGCTGGCGCGCCTGGTCGGCTGCTCGCGCGAGATGGCCGGACGCGTGCTCAAGAAGCTGCAGATCGACGGCAAGCTGCACGCGCGGGGCAAGACCATCGTGCTGTTCGGCACCCGCTGAGCCGGATGGTCGCGTTCGAGCCCCGCGGGGTGCTTCCGGACGCCGACCTGCGCTGCGCGTCGTCGATCGACGCCGACGATGTCGCCGCCCTGCTCTGCGAACTCGGCTATCCCTGCGACACCGCGGATGCCGCCCGCCGGATCGCCGTGATCAGCGGCGACGACCGCCAGGCCCTGGTGGTAGCGCGCTGCGGAGGGATGGTCACCGGTCTGGTCGCCCTGGACTTCATGTACTACCTGCCGCTGGACACCACCACCTGCCGGATCACGGCGCTGGTGGTCTCGCCCGATGTCCAGGGCCGCGGCCTGGGCCGCCAGCTGCTGCGCGAAGCCGAACGCCGCGCGCGTGCCGCCGGCGCCGCGCGGGTCGAACTGGCCAGCGGCTCGCAGCGCACCGATGCCCACGCCTTCTACAGGGCCTGCGGCTTCAGCGACGGCACCCTGCGCTTCATCAAGCGCCTCGGCGACGCCTGAGTTCCCGCACGGCCACGACGCCGGCCGGCGACGCCGACCAGGACCGGGCGATTCGTGGGAGCGGCTATAGCCGCGATCGCAGCGCCGCCGTACCCTGCGTCTCTTCCACGGACGGGCGCCGTACGACGCCGGAACGACCTGCACATGGCAGACCTGCTCGACAGCCACTTCCTCCTGTTCGTGGCCATCGGCCTGTGCGCCCAGCTCATCGACGGCGCGCTGGGCATGGCTTACGGCCTGGTCTCGTCCTCGATCCTGCTCGCCATGGGCATGCCGCCGGCGGCGGTGAGCGCCAGCGTGCACACCGCCGAGGTGTTCACCACCGGCGTTTCGGGGGCCGCCCACGGCATCCTCGGCAACGTGGATCGCCGGCTGATGCTGCGCCTTGCGGCGCCCGGCGTGGTCGGCGGCATCATCGGCGCCAGCCTGCTCAGCCGGATCGACGGCGAGGCGATCAGGCCATGGATCCACGGCTACCTGTTCGTGCTCGCGCTGCTGATCATGCTGCGCGCCGCGGGGCGCCGGCTGCCGCGGGGCGAGGTGAAGCGCGTGGGCGTGCTCGGTTTCGTATCAGGACTGCTCGACGCCATCGGCGGCGGCGGGTGGGGGCCGATGGCCACGTCCACCCTGCTCGCCCGGGGCGGTGAAGCGCGCACCAGCATCGGCACGGTCAGCGCGGCCGAGTTCGTGGTCACCCTGGCGATCTCGATCACGTTCCTGCTCTCGATCGGACTGCAGCACTGGCAGGTGATCCTGGGCCTGCTCGTGGGCGGCGTGATCGCGGCACCGATGGCGGCGCTGCTGGTGCGCCACGTGCGCGAGCGCCTGGTGTTGTTCGCGGTGGGCGGCCTGGTGCTGGCGATCTCCAGCGTCCAGATCTGGCGCGCGCTGGCGAGCTAGACCGGCACACACCTGCCGGAGCGGGTGCCACCGCGATTGCGGCTGAACGATCGCGGCTGTAGCCGCTCCCACAAGGCCGCTCCCACAAGGCCGCTCCCATTACGGTGCTCTACAGGGGCTGCGCCACAAACGGCGCCCTGCAACCGGTGCCCTGCAACCGGTGCCCTACAACGGCTGCTCTACAAACCGGTGCCCTGCAGCGGCTGCCCTTGGGGGCGGTCGGCGGGCAGCGTGCCGCCTTCGGCGATGCCGGCCGCGACCGGTTCGCCGCCGCGGCCGGGGCAGCCCCAGTTGAGGATCGGCGTGCCCGGCGGCAGCGCGCGGCGGAAGCGTTCGATCGAGCCCGGCTTCGGATTCACCACCACCGGCCGGCCCGCGCCGAGCAGCAGCGGCAGGTCCGCCCAGGAGTCGGAATAGGCGGCGTCGATGTCGCCCCAGCCGCGCTCGCGCAGCATCCGCATTTTTTCTTCGTTGTGGCAGTGGCGCGCGGCGACCACGGCGCCGAAGCGTGGGCCGGCCAGGGTGCCGACCACCGGCACGTCCTCGTGGGCGACGAAGGACAGGATGGCGCGCGCCAGCTCCGGCGGCGCGCCCGTCGCCACCACCACGCGGTCGCCGCGCTGGCGGTGGGCGTGGAAGACCTCCAGCGCCACCGGCAACAGGCGGCCGCGGATCCCCTCGACGTGGCCGGCGACGTAGGCATCGATCAGCGCATCGAGCTCGCGCACGCGTCTGAAGCCCACGGTCCCCGCCCAGACGAAGCCCGAGATGCCGATGCGGCGCGTCGGCAGGAAGGCGACCATCGGCCCGAAGACCGGCGCCAGGAGCAGCGCCAGCAGACGGCGCCACCAGGCGCGCTTGATCAGCCAGGCAAAGAGGTGGCTGCCGGAGTCGCCGTCGTAGAGGGTGTGGTCGAAGTCGAAGACGACCAGGGGGGCGTCGTCGCGCGGGGCCGCGTAGCGCTGCGTTTCGCCGGGATTCGCCGCTGTAGCGGCTCCCACAACAGCACCGTGACCCGCTTTCGTGGGAGCGGCCATGGCCGCGAACCGGTCCCCGCTCACGTGCCGAACATCCCGCGCAGCGCCACGCCCGGGTCGGGCGCACGCATGAAGGCCTCGCCCACCAGGAAGGCATCGATGCCGGCGCCGCGCAGCAGCGCGACGTCGCCCGCGGTCATGACGCCGCTCTCGGTCACCAGGCGGCGGCCCTGCGGCGCCTGCGCCTTGAGCGCGAGCGAGGTGTCGAGCGACACGTCAAAGGTGCGCAGGTCGCGGTTGTTGATGCCCAGCAGCGGCGCACGACCATCGACCGACGGCAGGCGCAGGGCGCGTTCGAACTCGTCGGCGTCGTGGACCTCGGCCAGCACGTCCATGCCCAGCTCCAGCGCCTGCGCGCACAGGTCGTGCAGGCGCGCATCGTCCAGGCCGGCCAGGATCAGCAGCACGCAGTCGGCGCCAAGCACGCGGGCCTCGTCGACCTGGTAGCCGTCGACGATGAAGTCCTTGCGCAGCACCGGCAGCGAGCACGCGTCGCGCGCCTGCCGGAGGTAGTCGTCGGCGCCCTGGAAGAAGTCGACGTCGGTGAGCACCGAGAGGCAGGCCGCGCCGCCGGCCTCGTAGCTGCGCGCGATCGCGGCGGGATCGAAATCCTCGCGGATCACGCCCTTGGACGGGCTGGCCTTCTTGACCTCGGCAATCACCGCGGCGTGGCCGGCGGCGATCTTCGCTTCAAGCGCAGCGGCGAATCCGCGCAACGGCGGCGCGTCGGCCAGGCGCATGAAGATCTCGGCACGCGACACGCGCAGGTTGCGCTCGGCGACCTCCTCCAGCTTGCGCGCGAGGATGCGCGCGAGAACGTCCGGCGCCTGGATCGTGCTCATGGCGTGCTCCCTTCAGCCGGCTCCCCGGCATCGATCGCGGCTGTAGCCGCTCCCACGGAAGAGTCCCCGCACGCTGTGGAAGCAACCATGGGAGCCGCTGTGGGAGCGGTGGCGGGAGCCGCTCTGGAGGCGGTGGCGGGAGCCGCTGTGGGAGCGGCCATGGCCGCGATCGCGCCGGCGCCCAGCTCGCGCGTGGCGGCGACGAATTCATCCAGCTTCGCCTTCGCCGCGCCAGAAATGATCGTCTCCCGCGCCAGCTCCACGCCGCTGGCGATCGAATCCGCCACGCCCGCGACATACAGCGCCGCGCCGGCGTTGAGCGACACGATCCGCCCCGGCAGGCCGTCGGCGTCGATGATCGCCTCCAGCACCATGGCCTTCGACTCCTCCGCGCCATCCACCCTCAGGTTGCGGCTGGCCGCCATCGGGATGCCGAAGTCTTCCGGATGGATCTCGTACTCGCGCACCTTGCCGTCGCGCAGCTCGCCAACCAGCGTCCCGGCGCCAAGCGAAATCTCGTCCATGCCGTCGCGGCCCCAGACCACCAGCGCGCGTTCGGCGCCCAGCTCCTGCAGCACCCGCACCTGGATGCCGACGAGATCCGGATGGAACACGCCCATCAGGATCGCCGGCGCATCGGCCGGATTGGTCAGCGGCCCGAGGATGTTGAACAGCGTGCGCACGCCCATCTCGCGACGCACGGGCGCAACGACCTTCATCGCCGGGTGGTAGGCCGGCGCATACATGAAGCCGATGCCCGAGCGCGCGATGGACTCCGCCACGGCCCCGGGCGACAGTTCGATCGTCGCGCCCAGGGCCTCGTACGCATCGGCGCTGCCCGAGGTCGACGAGACGCTGCGCCCGCCGTGCTTGGCCACGCGCCCGCCGGCGGCCGCGATCACGAAACTCGAGGCCGTGGAAATGTTGAAGGTGTTGGCGCCGTCGCCGCCGGTGCCGACGATGTCGACCAGGTGCGTGCGGTCCGCGACGTCCACCTTGCGCGCCAGCTCGCGCATCGCGCGCGCCGCGCCGGTGATCTCGCCCACCGTTTCCTTCTTCACCCGCAGCGCGATCATGATCGCGGCCGTCATCTGCGGGGACACCTCGCCGCGCATCATCTGGCGCATGAGGTCGAACATCTCGTCCTCGAAGATCTCGCGGTGCTCGATGGTGCGCTGCAGGGCTTCCTGGGGGGTGATCGGCATGTCGGGAACTGGCTTCTGTCGGCGGTGGGGGATGCGGGAGCGCCGCGCGCGGCGCCGGTCCGGCGGCTGCCTCAGGCGTCGAGGAAATTCTTCAGCAGCGCGTGGCCGTGCTGGCTGAGGATCGACTCCGGGTGGAACTGCACGCCCTGGACGGGGTGCTCGCGGTGGCGCAGGCCCATGATCTCCTCGCGGCTGCCATCGTCGTTCTCGGTCCAGGCCGTGACTTCAAGGCAGTCCGGCAGGCTTGCCTGCTCCACCACCAGCGAATGGTAGCGCGTGGCCTCGTAGGCGTCCGGCAGCCCGGCGAACACGCCGCGGCCGGCGTGGCGGATCGGCGAGGTCTTGCCGTGCATGATCCGGCCGGCGCGCACCACGCGGCCGCCGTAGGCCTGGCCGATCGCCTGGTGCCCGAGGCAGACGCCGAGGATCGGCGTGGTCGCGCCCAGGCGTTCGATCATCTCGACCGACACCCCCGCGTCGTCGGGCGTGCACGGACCCGGCGAGATCACGATGTGGCTGGGCCGGCGACGCGCGATGTCGTCGACCGTCAGCGCATCGTTGCGCACCACCTCCACCTCGGCGCCCAGCACCTGCAGGTACTGCACGAGGTTGAAGGTGAAGCTGTCGTAGTTGTCGATCATCAGCAGCATGTGCGCCGCATCCAGTGGGTTTGGAGGAGGGGGCCGCACATTCTCCCCGAACGCCCGCCCGCACGCGCGTTCACATTCGCTGCCCACGGCCGCCGCTAGCCTGCCCGGAGCATGCAGCGGCCCGCGGGGGGACCGCCATCCACACGAGGGGAGCACCATCGCGAGCACCGTGTCCCGCGTCCCGCCGTTGCAGGGCCTTCCCGTGCTGGCCGCGCTCGCGCTGGCGGCAACCGGCTGCGCCGGCCCGCAGTCCACGCTGGACCCCGCCGGCCCCGCCGCCGAGGCCATCGCCGGCATCTGGTGGGCGATGTTCTGGGGCGCGATGGCGGTCTGGCTGCTGGTCATGGCGCTGGTGAGCTGGGCGCTGTTCCGCGGCCGCAACACGCGTGCGCTGGCGAAGCCGCAGCGGCTGATCGTCGGAGGTGGCCTGCTGCTGCCGCCGGTACTGCTGGCGGGGCTGCTGGTCTACGGCTCGGTGTCCAGCGCGCGCATCACCGGGCTCGGCCAGGAGGTCGATGCGCGCGTGGACGTGGTCGCCGGGCGCTGGCGCTGGCACTTCCGCTACTACGACGACGCCGGCCGTGTAGTGGGCGAATCGCTCGACGTGCTGTCGATGCCGCGCGGGCGCCTGGTCGAGTTCCGCATCACCAGCGCCGACGTCATCCACTCCTTCTGGATCCCACGCCTGGGCGGCAAGATCGACGCCGTGCCCGGGCGCGTGAATCGCCTGCGCCTGCGCGCCGACGGCGGTGGCCGCATCCGCGGCCAGTGCGCGGAATACTGCGGCACCGGGCACACCAGGATGGCCTTCGAAGTGCTGGTGCAGGACGATGCCGCCCACGCCGACTGGCTCGCACGCACGCCCGGCTCCGGCGTCCCGGCCGCGGTGGCGCGCGCCGACGCGGCCGCCATCGCGACGCTGGATGCGCTTGCCTCGGGTGGCGCACGCCGCGTCGACGCCGTGGACGACGCCGACGCCGCGGGGACATCGCAATGACCGCTTCGGCCAGCCCTGCCGCGACGCCGGATGACGAGCGTCTCCAGGCGCTCCACGACACCTGGTCCACTCCCCCTGGCTGGCGCGGCCGGCTGACCGCGGTCAACCACTCCACCATCGGCATGCGCTTCATCGTCACCGGCCTGGCCTTCTTCCTGGTCGGCGGCCTGCTGTCGATGTTCATCCGGTTGCAGCTGGCCTGGTTCGGCAACGAGGTGCTGGACCCGCAGCGCTACGCCGAGTTCGTGACCATGCACGGCACCACGATGATGTTCCTGTTCGCGGTGCCGGTGATGGAAGGCTTCGCGCTGTACCTGGTGCCGAAGATGCTCGGCGCGCGCGACCTGCCCTTCCCGCGGCTCTCGGCCTTCGGCTACTGGTGCTACCTGTTCGGCGGCCTGTTCCTGTACTCCAGCTTCCTGTTCGACGCGGTCCCGGACTCGGGCTGGTTCATGTACGTGCCGCTGACCGACGCCACCTGGTCGCCCGGGCTCAACGCCGACTTCTGGCTGATCGGCGTGACCTTCTCCGAGATTGCCGCGGTCGCCGCCGCGGTGGAGATGATCGTCGCCATCCTCATCGGCCGCGCGCCGGGCATGGACCTGCGCCGCATCCCGCTGTTCGCCTGGGCGATGCTGGTGACCAGCTTCATGATCGTGTTCGGCTTCCCGCCACTCATCCTTGCCAGCATCCTGCTCGAGATCCAGCGCGCCTTCGGGTTCGTGTTCTTCGATCCGGCGCTGGGTGGCGATCCGCTGCTGTGGCAACACCTGTTCTGGCTGTTCGGCCACCCGGAGGTCTACATCATCTTCCTGCCGGCGGCGGGCGTGGTGTCGATGGTGGTGTCGACCTTCGCGCGCCGGCCGATGGTCGGCTACACCTGGATCGTGCTCGCGCTGGTGGCCACCGGTTTCCTCAGCTTCGGGCTGTGGGTGCACCACATGTTCGCGGTCGGCATCCCGCTGCTGGCACTGGCCTTCTTCAGCGCCGCGAGCATGGCGGTCGCGATCCCGATGGGCATCCAGGTGTTCGCGTGGATCGCGACGCTGTGGGCGGGCCGGCCGTGGCTGCGCGTGCCGACGCTGTACCTGTTCGGCTTCTTCTTCGTCTTCGTGCCCGGCGGGCTCACCGGCGTGATGGTGGCGATGGTGCCCTTCGACTGGCAGGCGCACGACAGCCACTTCGTGGTCGCGCACCTGCACCACGTGCTGATCGGCGGGCTGATGTTCCCGCTGTTCGCGGGCCTCTACTACTGGCTTCCGCTGGCCAGCGGACGCGAGCCTTCCGAAAGCCTCAGCCGCACCGCGTTCTGGCTGGTCTTCATCGGCTTCAACATGACCTTCCTGCCGATGTACCTGACCGGCCTGCTGGGCATGCCGCGGCGGGCCTATACCTACCTCCCGGAGCTGGGCTTCCACTGGCTCAACCTGGTGTCCACGGCGGCGGGCTTCGTGCTGGCCGTGGGCATGGTCGCGGTGCTGCTGGACGTGGCGATGAGCTTCCGGCACGGGCCGCGCAGCCGGCGCAATCCATGGCGCGCCGGCACGCTGGAGTGGGCGCTGGAACACCCGGTGCCGAACTTCAATTTCGCCTCGGTGCCGCAGGTACGGGGCCGGGATCCGCTGTGGGCCGATCCCATGCTGGCCGAAGCCAGCGCGCGGACGGACGGGCTCCTGGGCGATGCGCGCCACGGCATACGCGAATTGCTCGGAACGAGCCTGCTCGACGCGCGGCCGGAGCAGGTGATCCGCGTCTCCGGCCCGACCTGGATGCCGCTGCTGGCCGCGCTGGTGCTGGCGGCGCTCCTGGCCTGCTTCATCGCCAAGCTGTATTGGGGCGCGCTGCTCATGCTGGCGCCGCTGCTGGTGCTGCTGTGGCGCTGGGCATGGACGACGGGCGACCCCGGCGGCCCGGACGCGGTCGAGGCCGGACCCGGGCTGGTGCTGCCCTCGCAGGGCGCGGCGCGCAACGCGCCCGGCTGGTGGGCGCTGGTGATGTCGCTCCTGGTGGACGGCTCGCTGTTCGCCTCGCTGGTCTTCAGCTACTTCTACCTGTGGCTGGGGACCGGCACCTGGCCGCCGGCGGGCATCGGCCTCGCCGGCTGGCCCGCGATGCTTGCGTCGCTGGCGCTGCTGCTCGCCTGCGCGGCGACCACGCGCTTCGCCTCGCGCACGCTGGCCAAGGACCGCCCGGTGCAGGCGGCGGCCGGCTGGATCGCCACCCTCGCGTGCGGCGCGGCCTTCGTCGCGGCGCACGCCTGGGCGATGGCACCGACCGGCGCACCGGGTGACCACGCCTACGCCTCGGTGGCGTGGACGCTGGCGGGATTCCACATCGTGCACGTGCTGCTGGCGATGCTGTTCGCGGCCTTCGTGGCAGCGCGCCTGCGCCGCGGCCTGGCCACCGCGGCGCGGCCGCTCGAAGCCCGCGTCACCGCCGCCCTCTGGCGCTACACCGTGGCGCAGGGCCTGTTGGCATGGGCCGTGCTGCACCTGTTCCCGAGGCTGATATGAGCGGCGCGCTTTCGCCCTACAGGCTGACCGGCATCGGCGCGCCCATGGCGGTGTGGGCGCTGCACCTGGTGGCGGTGTATTCGCTGCAGGGCGTGGCCTGCGCGGAAGGCCTCGACGGGCCGCGCTTTGCAGGCCTGGAGGCGCTGGCCTGGTGGCTTGTGGCCCTGACCGCGGTCGCGATGGCGATGCTCGCATGGCTTGGCCTGCGCGCATGGCGCGGCTGGCACGCGGCGCGCGCGGAGGCATCGATGCCCAGGCTCGCCGCGCGCCGCCGCTTCGCCGCGGCGGTGGCCGGCGCACTCTCGGTCATGGCCGCGGTCGCGATCTGCTTCACCACCATCCCTGTCCTCCTGCTGCCCGGCTGCGCCTGACATGCCCGCTCCGCTTCGCCCGCCCGAACCACCGCAGACCAGCCGCACCGTCGAGAGCAAGGTGGCGATCCTGAAGCATCCGGTGCACCCGATGCTGGTGGTGTTCCCCATCGCGTTCCTGATCGTGGTCGCGCCCGCCGACCTGCTGTTCCTGTGGAGCGGCCTGCCCTTCTGGGCCCAGCTCGGCGCGGTGCTCAACGGCGCAGGCCTGGCCCTGGGCCTGGTGGCCGGCGCGGTGGGCCTGGTCGACCTGCTGCTGATCCCCGTCGTGCGCCGGCACGTTTCGGCCTGGAGCCATGCGATGGCGGCGGTGATGCTGCTCGCGGTCGCGGCCGGAAACGCCTGGCTGCGCTGGCCCGACCCGGTGGCGGCGGTCTGGCCCTGGGGCCTGCTGCTGTCATCGCTGATGGCGGTGCTGGTGGGCGTAGCCGGCTGGCTGGGCGGCGGACTGAGCTTCCACCACGGCATCGGCGTCGCCGGGGGTGCCGGCGGGGATGACGATGGACCCGATGCGCCGCCGCGGGCCTGAGGCGGGCCTGCCCCGGCACGCGACCTCAGCGCGGGCCGGTCTCGACGCCGGGCGGCGCCGGCAGGTCGCCGACGGTGAGCGGCTTGGCTCCGGTGAGCGCGGCGATCGCGAGCAGCGCCAGCAGCGGCGCCCAGCCAAGGATCCGGTAGAACGCGGCACCGTGGCGGCTGCGTCCCTGGCCGAGCTGGTACAGCATCATTCCCGCGTAGAGATGCAGCATCACCACGATGGCCACCAGCACCAGCTTCATCACCAGCCACGCGCCGGTGGGGCCGTAGGCGATCAGCGTCATGCCGGTCGCCACGGCGACCAACGCGGCCGGCGAGGCCACGCGGAAGAAGATGCGGTTGGCGACCACGGTGAAGTACACGCTGGCGGCATCGCGCTCGCCACGATGGTGCGCGACCATCAGCCGCGGCAGGAAGAACAGGCCCGCGAACCACAGGACCATCGCCGATACATGCAGCATCTTCAGCCAGAAGTACATGGCAATTCCCCGGAAGGTCCGGCGCAGTGTGTCCTGACGGGCGCGAAGCGGCCGTGTGCGCCGTCATTTTCCTTCGCGGCGGGCCACCCGTTCACGGGCAATCTCTCGGTGCGTGCATGTGCGTCGCGCGGATCACGCACTGGATCACGCGCCCTCGCCTGCGCGGCCCTCCTGGCCGCCACGGCCGGACCCGCGTTCGGGCATGCAGGCCATGACCACCCGCCCACGCTTGCCACCGCGTGGACGCCGACGTCCTGGCTGCTGCTGCCGCTGGCGGCGTGGATCCTGCTGTACGCGGTGGGGCTTTCGCGGCTGTGGCGGCGCGCGGGCGTGGGCACCGGGGTCGGCGTGGGCGGAGCAGCCGTGGCAGTGGCCGGCGTCGTAGTGCTGCTGCTTTCGACCACTTGGCCGCTGGACGCCTATGGCGAGTGGTCGCTGGCCGCGCATATCGCCCAGCACATGCTGCTGCTCGCCTTCGTGCCGCCGCTGCTGCTGGCCGGCAAGCCGCTGGCGGTCGCAGCGCACGCGCTGCCGATGCGCGCCTCGGCCTGGCTGCACCGGCGCCTGGGCACGGCGTCGACGGCCGCCGCCGCTTCACTGACCGCGGCCTCGGTGGTCCACGGCGCGGTGCTCTGGGGCTGGCACCTGCCGGTCGCCGCCACCGCGGCGCTGGAGAGCGATCCGGTGCACTGGGCGATGCACGGCACGTTCCTCGCATCGGGCCTGTGGCTGTGGGCAGCCATGTGGCGTCGCATCCGCGACCCGCACGTGGGCTCCGGCGCCGGCGTGGTGGCGATGGTGGCGGTGATGATGCAGATGGGCTTCCTCGGCGCGCTGCTGACCTTCGCCACCCGGCCGCTCTACCCGGTTTATGCCGAGCGCGCGCCGCAGCTCGGCCTCGACGTCATGGCCGACCAGCAGCTGGCCGGGGTGTTGATGTGGGTGCCGAGCTGCATCCCCTACCTTGCCGGCGCGATGTGGCTGCTTTGGCACGGCTTCGCGCGGCTGTCGCGCCGGGAACGCGGATCGCCGGTGCCCTGACCTGGATCATGGCCGGCGGCCCCATCGCGGGCGCACGCTTCCGGTCCCGACCGTCCGATCCGAGGAGACCGCCATGAGCGACGCCGCTACCATCGCGCCCGAGTACACCGCGCACCCGTTCGACGCCCGCGGCATCGCCCGCCGCTTCCGCCACTCGGCGATCTTCGGCGCGCTGGGCGCCCTGCAGCCGGGCGAGGCGATGCGCTTCGTCAACGACCACGACCCGCTGCCGCTGCTGTCGCAGCTGGTGGACCGCTTCGGCGACCGGGTAGAGATCGCCTACCGCCAGCGCGAGCCCGGCGCGATCGTGATCGACTTCATCGTCAAGGCCTGAGCCGCAGCCATACCGGCACGCTTCGCCCGGATAACCGCGGTGCCGGGGCGGGGCCTCAGAGCCCCTTCGCCGCCTGCGCCACCGCCCGGAACAGCGCGCGTCCCTTGTTCATCGTCTCCTCCCACTCCTTCACCGGATCGGAGTCGTAGACGATGCCGGCGCCGGCCTGGACGTGCAGGCGGCCGTCCTGGATCACCGCGGTGCGGATCGCGATCGCCATGTCGGCGTCGCCGTTCCAGGCGATGTAGCCGATGCTGCCGGCATAGACGTTGCGCCTTGTCGGCTCCAGTTCGCGGATGATCTCCAGCGCGCGGATCTTCGGCGCGCCGCTGACCGTGCCCGCGGGGAAGGTCGCGCGCAGCACATCGGTATACGACAGGCCCTCGCGCACCTTGCCCGTGACCTCGCTGACGATGTGCATGACGTGGCTGTAGCGCTCCACCACGAACTGCTCGCCGACCTCGACCGTGCCCGGCGCGGAGACGTGGCCGACATCGTTGCGCCCGAGGTCGATCAGCATCAGGTGCTCGGCGCGCTCCTTGGGATCGGCCAGCAGTTCCGCTTCCAGTGCGGCATCCTCGGCCGGCGTGGCGCCGCGCGGACGGGTGCCGGCGATCGGACGCACGGTGATTTCCCCGCCCTGCATGCGCACCAGGATCTCCGGCGAGCTGCCGACCACCTGGGTACCGCCGACGTCGAGGAAGTACATGTACGGCGACGGATTGAGCGCCCGCAGTGCGCGGTAGACATCCACCGGCCGCGCCTGGAACGGTACCGACAGCCGCTGCGACAGCACCACCTGGAACACGTCGCCGCCGGCGATGTACTCCTTCACCTTCGCCACTGCGTCGATGAAACCGTCGCGGGTGAAGCCGGAGACGAAGTCGCCTTCGTCCAGCGCCGCCGGATGCAGGGTTTCCGGATAGCCGGTGCCGGCCTGGCGCAGGCGGTGCACCAGGGCGTCGAGCCGGCGCTGTGCGCGCACCAGCGCCTGCGGCTCGCGCGGATCGGCGTGCACCACCAGGTACAGGCGGCCCTTCAGGTTGTCGAACACCGCCAGTTCGTCGCACTGCATCAGCAGGATATCGGGCGTGTCGAGGTCGTCGCGCAGCCCCACGTCCGCGGCCAGGCGTGGTTCGATGTAGCCGATGGTCTCGAAGCCGAACCAGCCCACCAGCCCACCGCTGAAACCCGGCAGGCCTTCGATCTCGGGCACCGAATGCCCTGCGCGCAGGCGCTCGACCTCGGCCAGGGGATCGGCGACCTCGCGCTCGTCCACGATCTCGCCGTGCTCGCGCAGCGCGTAGCGGTGGCCACGGAACTCGTGCACGCGGGTGGCCGGCAGGCCGATGATCGAGTAGCGGCCGAAGCGCTCGCCGCCTTCGACCGATTCGAACAGGCAGCTGTGCGGGCCGTCCGCCAGCTTCAGGTAGACCGAGAGCGGCGTGTCGAGGTCGGACAGCACCTCGCGCAGCACCGGGATGCGGGTGTGGCCGGCGGCGGCGTGCTGGTGGAACTGGTCGGGCGTCATCGTGGCTCCGTGGAAGATGCGTCGGCGTCGCCCCGGGAAAGCAGCGCACAGTCCAACGGCAGGTGCATGCGCAGCCGGCGGGCAACGGTTTCGGCGCGGAAACGGCGCCCTTCCACCGGCTCGCCGTCGAGGTTGATCGTCATCGGCTGCACGGCCTCGATCTCCAGCCACGGCAGGCGCGCACGCACGGCCACGCGTTCAAGCGCGGCACCGCGACCTTCGGCCAGCACCGTGCCGAGCGTGGCCGCGACCTCGCCTTCCAGGTCGGGGACGACGGTGACGTCGAGCAGCCCGTCGTCGACCAGGGCATCGGGACACAGCGCCTGGCCACCGCCGGCCTGGCGGCCGTTGCCGATGCCAAGCGCGATGAATCCACCTTCCCATTCGAACCCGGGACCGCTCAGGCGCGCGGCGATCGGATCGATCCGTCCAAGGCGGGCCAGCCCCGTCACCAGGTAGGCCAGGCCGCCAAGCAGCTTCTTCAGGCCTTCGTCGGTATCGACCGTCACCTGGGTGCCGAAGCCGGCACTGGCGAGGTTGGCCGCCCAGTGCGTCCCGTCCGCGCTCTCCAGCCGCAGCAGGTCGATGTCGCGCGCGGGCTCCGCCAGCAGCAGCTCGAGCGCGGCCAGGGGCGCGTCGGGGATGCCCGCGGCCGAGGCGAAATCGTTGGCCGTGCCCATCGGCACCAGCCCCAGCGCCGGCAGCGCGCCGGCCCCGGCATTCCGCCCGGCCAGCGCGGTCACGATTTCGCTCAGCGTGCCATCACCGCCGGCGGCAACGATGGCGTCGACGCCGTCCGCGACCGCGATGTCCACGCAGCGCGCGCCGTCGCCGTGCTCCCAGGTCACGCGCACCCCGATGTCCACGCCGCGCTTGCGGAGCGCTTCCACCGCCTCGCGCAGCGCGTCGTCGCCCGCGGCCTTGCCGTTGATGACCAGCAGCCAGCGGGGCGCGCTCATGCCTGCGGCCGGACGCAGCGATCGCAGGCGGGGCGGACGCTCACGGGGCGGCGGCGCCGCCCGCCCGGGCGACCTCGCGGCGCATCCGCGAGACCACGTCGGCGTAGTCCGGCGTGCCGAAGATCGCCGAGCCTGCGACGAAGGTGTCCGCGCCCGCAGCCGCGATCGCGCCGATATTGTCGGGCTTCACCCCGCCGTCGATCTCCAGGCGCACCTCGCGCCCGCTGGCGACGATGCGCTCGCGCACCTTGCGCAGCTTGTCGAGCGCCGAGGGAATGAAGCCCTGGCCGCCGAAGCCCGGGTTCACCGACATCAGAAGCACCAGGTCGAGTTCGTCCAGCACGTAGTCCAGCACGTCGACCGGCGTCGCCGGGTTCAGCACCAGGCCTGGCTTGCAGCCCGCCGCGCGGATCAGCTGGATGGTGCGGTGCACGTGCTGGCTGGCTTCGGGATGGAAGCTGATGAGCGTGGCGCCGGCCTCGGCGAAGTCGCCGACGATGCGGTCCACCGGCGACACCATCAGGTGGACGTCGATCGGCGCGGTGACGCCGTGCTTGCGCAGCGCGCTGCACACCAGCGGGCCAATGGTCAGGTTGGGCACGTAATGGTTGTCCATCACGTCGAAGTGCACCCAGTCCGCGCCGGCGGCGAGCACGTTGTCCACCTCCTCGCCAAGGCGGGCGAAGTCCGCGGACAGGATGGACGGGGCGATGACGGTGGGCAGCATGGCGGACTCGCAGCGTGGCGGAGGGACGACGCCGGCCGCGCGCGCTGGCCGGGGCGCCGGACCGGGAACGGTGATTCTACCGGGGCCCGCCCTGGCGGCGGCCGCGTGTCTTGCGGATCCGGTCGTAGGCGCGGTTGATCTCGGCCGCCTTGCGCTGGGCCTGTTCCAGCAGCTCCGGCGCGGCGCCGGCCAGGCGGTCGGGGTGGTACTGCGACATCAGCCGGCGGTAGGCGAGGTCGACCTCGGTCTCGCTGGCCTCCGGACCCAGGCCGAGGACGCTCCAGGCATCGTGGTCGGGGCGCCGGAACCAGTCGCTGTCGAACGCGTGCCCGATCAGCAGGCCGATGAGGCCACCGGCCGGATGCCGCATCAGCAGCCAACCGGCGATGAATCCGAGGAGTTTTCCGTACCAGCGCTTCATGCGCGTGATTCTAGCGTCCCGGGTCGCATAAACACCGCGCATCGCTACAATGCCCCCCCGAAGGCCCCAAGACGACCCATGGCAACGACCCTGCTCGAAGCCCACCTTCCCGGGCTCGAACTGCTCCATCGCGGCAAGGTCCGCGACGTGTACGCGCTTCCCGCAGGCTCCGGCCCGGATGCGCTCGGCCCGCTGCTGCTGATGGTCGCCACCGACCGCCTCAGCGCCTTCGACGTGGTGCTGCCCGACCCCATCCCCGGCAAGGGCGAGATGCTCTGCCAGGTCTCGAACTTCTGGTTCGACCGCACCGAGCACCTCGTGCGCAACCACCTCACCGGCATCGACGTGGCCTCGGTACTGCCCGAAGGCGTGGACCACGCGACCTATCGCCTGCGTTCGGTGGTCACCCGCCGGCTGAAGCCGGTGCCGGTCGAGGCCATCGCGCGCGGCTACCTGATCGGCAGCGGCTGGAAGGACTACCAGCGCACCGGGCGCGTGAGCGGCATCGCCCTGCCCGACGGCCTGCGCCAGGCGGAACGGCTGCCGCAGCCGATCTTCACCCCTTCGACCAAGGCCGCCGCCGGCGACCATGACGAGAACATCGACTTCGACACCATGGTGCGCACGATCGGCGCCGAGCTGGCCGAACAGGTGCGCGACGCGAGCCTGCGCCTCTATGCCTTCGCGGCGGACTACGCGGCGGAGCGCGGCATCATCCTGGCCGACACCAAGTTCGAGTTCGGTACCGACGCCGACGGCCGCCTGTACGTGATGGACGAGATGCTCACGCCAGACTCCTCGCGCTACTGGCCCGCCGATGCCTACGAGGTCGGCAGCAGCCCGCCGAGCTACGACAAGCAGTTCGTGCGCGACTGGCTGGAGACGCTGGACTGGGACAAGACCGCGCCGGGTCCGCGCCTGCCCGCGGACGTGATCGAACGCACCCGCGCCAAGTACGCCGAGGCGCTGCAGCAGCTGGCCGGCATAGACATCGACGCGGCCGGCTGAGCCGGAACCCGCGGCGGCCCCTACAAAGAGGGTCCGGTCTGCTGGAGGCCGGCGGCATGTAGGGCGCCGGTGATGGCGGTGCGCGCGGCGTCGAGCGTTTCGCTGCGCGGCACGATGCGCGTGCGACGGTCGAGGGTCTGCGCCAGGCCCTGCGCCACCAGTTCGCCGTGGGCGGTGGCCAACGCTTCGGCGGTGGCCGGGTCGAGCAGGCCGGCCTCGCGGCAGGCCAGGACCAGCTCGCGCGTCGACCGCGGCGCGAGCAGCGCCGGATGTGCCGCGGCGTGACCGAGCACCAGCGCCTGCAGCAGGAACTCCAGGTCCACCAGCCCGCCTTCGCCCTGCTTCAGGTCGAACAGGCCGTCGCGGCCGCGGTCGAGTTCGCCGCGCATGCGCGCACGCATCGCCGCCACGTCCGCGGCCAGCGCCGGCCAGTCGCGCTGGCGCCCCAGCGCCGCCGCGCGCACGCCTTCGAACGCAGCGCACAGGCCCGCGTCGCCGGCCACGCAGCGGGCGCGCACCAGGGCCTGGTGCTCCCAGGTCCAGGCGCGCTCGCGCTGGTACTCGCCGTAGGCCGAGAGCGAGGACACCAGCAGGCCGCTGCCGCCGTCCGGACGCAGGCGGACGTCGACTTCGTACAGGCGGCCGGCGCCGGTGATCGTGCCCAGCAGGAGCACGATCTTCTGCGCGAAGCGCGCGAACCAGCGCTGCGCTTCGAGCGGGCGCGCGCCGTCGGACAGGGCGTCGGCGGGCGCGTCGTACAGGAACACCAGGTCGAGGTCGGAGCCGATGCCAAGCTCCTCGCCGCCCAGGCTGCCGTAGCCGATGGCGGCGAACGGTGCGCCGGCCACCACGCCGTGCGCGGGACGCATCTCGCGCCGTGCCAGTTCGACCACGGTGGCGAGCACGCCGTCGGCCAGCTGCGTCAGCTGGCGCGCGCTGTCGACGGCGGCCATGCGTCCGTCCAGCGTGGCCAGGGCGATGCGGAAGCTCAGCGCCTGGCGGGTCTCGTTGAGAGTGAACAAGGCACCCTCGATGTCATCGCGCTGAAGCGCGGCCGCGCAGGCGGCATCGATCTGCCTGCGCCCGGGCATCGGTCCGTCCACGCGCGCATCCAGCAGCTCGTCCAGCAGCAGCGGGTGCGCGGCGACGCGTTCGGCGAGGAAGGCGCTGCGGGTCACCAGGTCGATCAGCCGCGACAGCGCCGCGGGCTGTTCGTCCAGCAGGGCCAGGTAGCTGGCGCGCCGCAGGATGTTGTGCAGCAGGGCCAGCAGCCGGCGCATGGCCTGCAGCGGGCGATCGGCCGGCGCGCTGGCCTGGAGCATCACCGGCATCACCCGGTCCAGGCGCGCGCGCGCGGCGTCGGACAGGTCGCGCACGCTGGGCGAGCGCACGAAGTCGCGCAGGGCGGCATCGACCTCGCCCGCGTCGCCGAAGCCGGCCGCGGCCAGCACCGCGGCGTCGCCGCCCTCGGGCAGCGCGCGCCAGTAACCGGCCAGGTCGCCGCTGACAGCGCCGCGTGATTCGTCGCGATGCGCGAGCAGGGCATCGAACTCGGCGGCCACGCGTTCGCGCCGCGGTTCCAGCGCGGCAAGCAATGCGTCCCAGTCGGCGTGGCCCAGGCCTTCGGCGATGCGCAACCGGTCCAGCGGCCCGGTCGGCAGCACGTGGGTCTGCGCATCGCGCAGCATCTGCAGCCGGTTCTCGACCCGGCGCAGGAACAGGTAGGCTTCGGCGAGCTCGTCCGCGGCAGCCGGCTCGACCTGGCGCGCGGCGCACAGGGCATCGAGCATCGGCAGCAGGCTGCGGCCGCGCAGCGCCGCCTCGCGGCCACCGCGGATCAACTGCAGCGCCTGCACCAGGAACTCGATCTCGCGGATGCCGCCGGGCCCGCGCTTGATGTCGTCGGCCAGGTCCTTGCGCGCGACTTCGGCCGCGATCGCCGCCTTCATCTCGCGCAGCCCCGCCAGCGCGCCGTAATCGAGGTAACGCCGGTACACGAAGGGCCGCAGCGCCACCAGGAAGCGCTCGCCGGCGTCGATGTCGCCCGCTACCGGCCGCGCCTTCTGCCAGGCGTAGCGCTCCCAGTCGCGGCCTTCGCGCTGGAAGTACTGCTCCATCGCCGCGAAGCTCAGCGCCACCCGGCCGGCGTTGCCAAAGGGGCGCAGGCGCAGGTCGACGCGGTGGCAGAAGCCATCGGCGGTCTGCTCGTCGAGCAGCTTCGCCAGCGCGCGGCCCAGGCGGGCGAAATAGTCCTCGGCGGCGAGCGGACGCGCGCCGTCGCTTTCACCGGCTTCGGCATAGGCGTAGACGAGGTCGACGTCGGAACTGAAGTTCAGTTCGCCGCCGCCCAGCTTTCCCAGGGCGAACACGACCAGCCGGACCGGCGCACCGCTGCCATCGCGGACCACGCCGTGGCGCGCGGCCAGCTGGGTTTCCACCGCGGCCAGCCCGAGCTGCAGGCAGGCCTCGGCCAGGCGCGTGCTCCCGGCGAGGGTCTCGCCCACCGCGTCCAGCCCGGCCAGGTCGCGCCAGACCAGGCGCGCCGAGGCGGCATGCCGCCAGGTGCGCAGCTGGCCCGGCCAGGCGTCGGGCGCGTCCGGATCCAGCCGGGGTGGCTCGATGGGCGCGGACGGATCCTCCAGCAGCGCCTCCAGCACCCGCGGCTGGCGCGCGAAGACCCCGGCCGCGAAGTCGCTCGCGGCCACCACCCGCCGCAGCGGCTCGCCGCCCCGCCGGACCAGCCCATCGTCCAGCAGGGCCAGCAAGCGGTCGACGTGGGCGCGAAGCAGCGCGGGGGCGTCCTGGGGGGTCACCGGATCCATCCGCCGATTGTGGCACCGGCTCCGGCCGCACGCCGCACCTGCCGGGGCCGGGACAAAAAAAAGCCCGAAACGGCGGACCGCTTCGGGCTTTGCTCCCTCCCCCACGTCGGGTGCAGGACGATCGTGAAGGAAACGTTATGCAACTTGCACGCTGCAGCGCAAAACGAGACTCGCCAGTTCAGGAATTGCGGGCCGACCGGACGGGCAGCGGGCCGCGGCCGAAGTCACGCAGCAGCTCGCGGGCGGCATTGCGCCCCGGAAGGCCGGTGACGCCACCGCCCGGATGCGTGCCGGAACCGCACAGGTACAAGCCCTTGAAGGCGCCGCGGTAATTTCCCTGCCCCAGCAGCGGTCGAGCCGAGAACAGCTGGTCGAGGCCCAGCGAGCCGTGGAAGATGTCGCCGCCGACCAGGCCGAAGCGACGCTCCAGGTCCAGCGGCGACAGCGCCTCGTAGCCGAGCACGCTGCGCGCGAAGTTGGGCGCCACGCCGTCGACGGTGTCGATCATCAGCCGGGCCACGGCGTCGCGGTGCAGGTCCCAGCCGCCGTCGACGTCCGGATGGACGTGCTGGCAGAACAGGCTCGCCACGTGCCGGCCCGGAGGCGCGAGGCTGTCGTCCAGGGTCGACGAGATCACCAGTTCGACGATCGGGGCGCGCGACCAGCCAGCGTTGTGCTCTTTCGACTTCGCATCGAAAAATGCCTGCTCGAAATAGCGCAGCGAGGGTCCGACCAGGATGCCGCTCTGGTGGTGCGGCTGCAGCGCTGTGCCGGGCGCGGCGCTGAAGTCGGGCAGCTCGGACAGCGCCACGTTCATGCGGAAGGTGCCGGAGCCGCAGCGGTAGCGCGCGATGCGCTGCGCGGTGTCCCCGTCGAGCTGCGCGTGCGGCACGAGCTTCGTGTACAGCAGCTTGGGGTTGAGGTTGCTGGCGACTGCCCTGGCACGCAGCTCGCGGCCGTCGGCCAAGGCCACGCCCACGGCGCGGTCACCGACCAGCAGCAGCTGGGCGACTTCGATCCCGGTCTCGACCACGACGCCCCGCACCGCGCATTCGGCCGCCATCGCCTGCGTGATCGCACCCATGCCGCCGATCGCATGCCCCCACGCACCCTGCTTGCCGTTGACCTCGCCGAACACGTGGTGCAGCAGCACGTAGGCACTGCCGGGCGTGTAGGGGCTGGCGAAATTGCCGACGACCGAATCCCAGCCCAGCGCGGCCTTCAGCGGATCGGACTCGAACCAGTGGTCGAGCAGTTCGCCGGCGGACTTGGTGAACAGGTCCAGGAGGTCGCGCCGGCCGCGCATGTCGAGGTGGCGCAGGCGCCGCGCGACTGACACCGACGCCAGCCAGTCGGCCAGCACGAAGCCATCTGAAACGTTCGGCGGCGTGAGCAGCATCAGCTCGCGCAGCACGGAGACCACGCGCTCCAGCATCGCGAAGTACCGCGGCAGCCGTTCGGCATCGCGCGCCGACCACCTGGCCACCTCGGCCTGGCCGTGCTCGCCGCCCAGGCGGAAGGCGCGGCCGTCGGGCAGCGGCAGGAAGTTCGAGAACGGCCGCTCGACCACGCGCAGCCCGTGCTCTGCAAGGCGCAGGTCGGCGATCACCCGCGGGTTGAGCAGGCTCACCGTGTAGCTGGCCACCGAGTTGCGGAAGCCGGGATGGAATTCCTCGGTCACCGCGGCGCCGCCGACGATGCCGCGGCGCTCCAGCACCCTTACCTTCAGTCCCGCGCCGGCCAGGTAGGCGGCGCAGACCAGGCCGTTATGGCCGCCGCCGATGATCAGGACGTCGTCGGCCTCGGCCATGCCCGTCAGCCTTCCGCGTTGCCGATCGGAGCGCGTGCGGCCAGCAAGGCCTCCACTTCGTCGGCCAGGCGCGCCGCGGCATCGGGGCGGCCAAGGCGCGTGGCCGCCGCGGCGGCTTCGGCAAGGCGCAGGCCGTCCTGGTACGCCGCGGCGCCGTGGCCGGGTCGCGCATCCGCCCGCGCACCCGCCTCCGCGAACAGGTCCTGCAGGCGCGCCGCCAGGGCTTCGGCGGTGAAGCCGCCATCGTCCTCGCGCATGCACCAGCCCGCGCCCATGCGCTCGAGCGCCAGCGCGTTGCCACGCTGCTCATCGCGCGAACCACCCTGCGGGATCGGCACCAGGATCGCGGGACGTCCCACCACCAGCAGGTCGGCGATGGTGGTCGCGCCGGCGCGGGTCACGACCAGATGGGCGTCTCCCAGCTGCGCGGCCATGTCGTCGAAGAAGGGCCGCAGGTCCACCCGGATGCCGGCGTCGCGCAGCGTCGCGCCGATGGCATCGGCATCGTCCCCGCGGTACTGCAGCGACACCTGCAGCCGCTTGCGCAGTGCCTCGGGCAGGGCCAGCAGCGCCGGCGGCACGACGCGGCCGAAGACCGCGGCACCCTGGCTGCCGCCCACCACCAGCAGGCGCAGCGGCGCGTCGTCGGCCAGCGGCGGATACGGCGCGCTGGCCGCCGTCAGGATGTCCGCGCGCACCGGGTTGCCGGTTTCCACCAGCTTGCCCTGCGCGGCGGCGTCGACGCCTCCGATGTCGCCGAACGAAGTCGCCACGCGATCGGCGAAGCCCAGCAGCCTGCGGTTGGCCAGGCTCAGCCGCGAGCCCTGCTCGTGCAACAGCAGCGGCAGGCCGAGGCTGCGCGCGGCCAGCGCCGGCGCGAAGCTTGGATAGCCGCCGAAGCCCGCCAGCAAGCGGACGCCGCGCCGCTTCATGTCCCCGCGCGCCGTGGCCGTGGCGCGCAGGATCACCGCGGCCGCCGCGAGCTTGCCGCCGATGCCTCCGGCCAGGCTGCGCGCCGGCAGCACGAGGTGCGGCAGCCCCTCCAGCGCCTGCGTGAAACGGGCGCCGCGCGCTTCCGTGTAGATGACCACGCCATGCCCGCGCGCCTGCAGCTCGCGCGCCAGCGCCTCGGCGGGAAACAGGTGGCCGCCGGTGCCGCCCGCGGCAAGGCCGATCGTGGCGCGCGGGGCGCGCCGGATGTCATCGTGCATGCGGACGCCTCAGTGCGCTTCCGCGGGCGCCTTGCCGCGGATCCGGTGGAACAGGCTGGCCGCGCCCACCACGAGCGCGCCCACCAGCATGCCCACCACGAGGCTGGCGCCGGTGTCCGCCACGAAGCCCGGCAGGCCCCAGCCCTCCATCACCTCGACCAGGTGGTGCAGGGCATCGATGTTGTGCACGAAGATGCCGCCACCCACCAGGAACATGGCGATGGTGCCGATGATGCCCAGCGCCTTCATCATCCACGGTGTCACGTAGAGCAGCGCGCGCCCCAGCGCCGGCACGAGCTTACCGGGCCGCTTGTCCATCCAGAGGCCGGCGTCGTCCATCTTCACGATCGCCGCGACCAGCCCGTAGATGAAGACCGTCACGCCCAGCGCGATCAGCGACAGCGCCACCGTCCGCGTCAGCAGCGACTCCTCGGCGACCACCGCCAGCGACAGCACGATGATCTCGGCGGAGAGGATGAAGTCGGTGCGCACCGCACCCTTGATCTTCTTCTTCTCCATCTCGATCGGGGTCTCGCCGGACGCCAGCACCGCCTGCGCCCGCGCCTCCGCGTCCGGCTTCGCGTGGGAGTGGAACAGCTTCTCCAGCACCTTCTCGAAGCCCTCGTAGCTGAGGTAGGCGCCGCCGACCATCATCAGCGGGATCACCAGCACGGGCGCAAGCCAGCTGATCAGCAGCGCCGCAGGCACCAGGATCAGCTTGTTGACCAGCGAGCCCTTGAACACGCCCCAGACCACTGGCAGCTCGCGGTTGGCCTTCACGCCGGCGACCTGCTGGGCATTGAGCGCGAGGTCGTCGCCGATCACCCCGGCGGTCTTCTTCGCGGCGGCCTTGGTCAGGATGGAGACGTCGTCGAGCAGGGTGGCGATGTCGTCGAGCAGGGTGAGCAGGGAGGCGCCGGCCATCAGAGCTCCGTCGGGGGCTGGGGAGGGCGGATTGTCGCACCGCGACCGGCCGGCTCGCGATACGCGTCCGTCACGGCCGCGCGTCCAGGCTCTCGACCAGCCCCTCGTCGTCGCGGAGCCAAACCAGTGTTGAAGCGCGCCTTGGGCATCGCCATGGCCTTCATCGGCCTGATCGTGGGCGCCGGCTTCGCCTCCGGGCAGGAGATGATGCAGTTCTTCGTCGCCTTCGGGACCATGGGCATCGTCGGCGCCGTGATCGCATCGCTGATCATGACGGTCAGCGGGATCGCAGCCTTCCAGCTGGGCAGCTACACCCAGGCCACCGAGCACACCGCTGTGTTCCGGCTGGTCTCGCCGCGCGCCGTGGCCGGCTTCATGGACCTGGTCACGATTGCCACGCTGTTCGCCATCGGCTTCGTGATGTTCGCCGGCGGCGGCGCGAACATGGCCCAGCAGTTCGATTGGCCCGTCTGGGCCGGCGCCACGCTCACCCTCGCCGCGGTGCTGGTGGCCGGCATGTTCGACGTCTCCAAGGTCACCCGCATCATCGGCGTCATGACGCCCTTCATCATCGTGTTCCTGGTGGGCGCCTCGCTCTGGTCGATCGCAACCGCCGACGCCGACGTCCGGATGCTGAACGTCGCGGCCGCGCAGGTCCGGACCACCCTGCCCAACTGGTGGGTGGGCGCACTCAACTATGTCGGGCTGTGCGTGGTCACGGCCGTGTCGATGGCCATCGTCATGGGCGGCGACGTGTTCGACACGCGCGCGGCAGGCGTGGGCGGGCTGCTGGGCGGGCTGCTTTTCCTCGTGCTGCTGACGCTGTCGGTGGTTGCCCTGTTCCTGCAGGTGCGCACGGTCGGCAGCGATGAACTGCCGATGCTGGCGCTGGTCGACGCCATCCATCCCACGCTCGGCGCAGCCATGTCGGTCGTGGTGTTCGCGATGATCTTCAACACCGCGCTGGGCATGTTCTACGCGCTTGGAAAACGCCTCACGCGACGCCGGCCGGAGTGGTTCCGCAGGGTCTACATCGCCTCGGTGCTGGTGGGCTTCGGGCTGAGCTTCATCGGCTTTCGCGAACTGGTGTCGTATGTCTACCCGGCCTTGGGCTACCTCGGGCTTGGCGTGATCGTGGCGATGGGAGCGGGCTGGCTGCGCGGACGCGAAACCATGTCCGCCGAATCGGCGCGCCGGCAGCGGCTGCGCGCTCTGGCCACGCTCCGCCTCGACCCCAGGCAGGAATTCACCGATCGCGACGCGGCCGAGCTGCGGGAGCTGTCGGAAGACTCCAACCTGTCCACCTCGGACCTGCACGCCATCATCGTGGACCGGGCCGAAAAGGCGCTGGCCGCGGATCCGGAGGTGGACTACGTGCCCCTGCCCGACGATGCCGAGCCGACCGGGATCCTGAGTGAGCCAGGACCCGCGGAAGGCGACCCCTCCGGCCCAGAGCACTCGGACCGCTGAGCCCCGGCCTGCCTGGCCATGCCCTGGCGCGGCCTCGCGCCGCAAACGAAAAAAGCCCCCGCATCGCTGCGGGGGCCCTCGTTTTACTGCGGTGACGCAGGGTCGCTTGGGATCAGAACCCCATGCCGCCCATGCCGCCCATGTCGCCGCCGCCGCCCATGGCCGGCTCTTCCTTCTTGGGAAGCTCCGCCACCATGGCTTCGGTGGTGATCATCAGGCCGGCGATCGAGGCCGCGTTCTGCAACGCGGTGCGGGTGACCTTGGTCGGGTCCAGGATGCCGAACTCGATCATGTCGCCGAACTCGCCGTTGGCGGCGTTGTAGCCGAAGTTGCCCGAACCGTCCTTGACCTTGTTGACGATGACCGACGGCTCTTCGCCGGCGTTGGTCACGATCTCGCGCAGCGGGGCTTCCATCGCGCGCAGGGCGATCTGGATGCCGTGGTTCTGGTCTTCGTTGGCACCCTTCAGGCTCTCGACCGCGGTCTTGGCGCGCAGCAGCGCGACGCCGCCGCCCGGGACCACGCCCTCTTCAACCGCCGCACGCGTGGCGTGCAGGGCGTCTTCGACGCGGGCCTTCTTCTCCTTCATCTCGATCTCGGTCGAGGCACCGACCTTGATCACCGCAACGCCGCCAGCCAGCTTGGCCACGCGCTCCTGCAGCTTCTCGCGGTCGTAGTCCGAAGAGGTCTCTTCGATCTGCGCCTTGATCTGCTTGATGCGGCCTTCGATGCCCGAGCCTTCGCCCGCGCCGTCGATGATCGTGGTGTTTTCCTTGGTGACCTGGATCTTCTTCGCGCGGCCCAGGTCGTTGATGGTCGCCTTCTCGAGCGACAGGCCGACTTCCTCGCTGATCACGGTGCCGCCGGTGAGGATGGCCATGTCTTCCAGCATCGCCTTGCGACGGTCGCCGAAGCCCGGGGCCTTCACGGCCACGACCTTGACGATGCCGCGGATGGTGTTCACCACCAGGGTCGCCAGGGCTTCGCCCTCGACTTCCTCGGCGACGATCAGCAGCGGCTTGCCGGCCTTGGCCACGCCCTCGAGGACGGGCAGCAGGTCGCGGACGTTCGAGATCTTCTTGTCGTGCAGCAGGATGAAGGGATCATCCAGCTCGGCCGACATCGACTGCTGGTTGTTGATGAAGTACGGCGACAGGTAGCCGCGGTCGAACTGCATGCCCTCGACCACGTCCAGCTCGTTGTCCAGGCCCGAACCCTCTTCAACGGTGATCACGCCTTCCTTGCCGACCTTGTCCATCGCCTGGGCGATCAGGTCGCCGATGTTGGCGTCGGAGTTGGCGGAGATGGTGCCGACCTGGGCGATTTCCTTCGAGGTCGACGACGGCTTGCTGATGCTCTTCAGCTCTTCCACGGCAGCCTTGACCGCCTGGTCGATGCCGCGCTTGAGGTCCATCGGGTTCATGCCGGCGGCGACCGCCTTCATGCCCTCGCGGATGAACGCCTGGGCCAGGACGGTCGCGGTGGTGGTGCCGTCACCGGCGTCGTCGGACGTGCGCGAGGCGACTTCCTTCACCATCTGCGCGCCCATGTTCTCGAACTTGTCGGCCAGCTCGATCTCCTTGGCGACGGACACGCCGTCCTTGGTGATCGTGGGGGCGCCGAAGCTCTTGTCGAGCACGACGTTGCGGCCCTTGGGGCCAAGCGTTGCCTTGACAGCGTTGGCAAGCACGTTGACGCCACGGACCATCTTGGCGCGCGCGTCTTCGCCGAAGCGGATTTCCTTCGCGGACATTTCAGTTACCTCGAATATGGATCAGGGAATGGGGGTTGCGATGCGCTTGGCGCGCGCTCAGCCGACGATGGCGAGGATGTCGTCCTCGCGCACGATCTTGTATTCGGTGCCTTCGTGCTTGTACGCCGAGCCCGAGTACTGGCCGTAGATGACCTTGTCGCCGACCTTGACCTTCGGCGCGCGCACGCTGCCGTTGTCCAGGGCCTTGCCCTCGCCGATGGCGATCACTTCGCCGCGGGTGGGCTTTTCCTTGGCATTGTCGGGGATGACGATGCCGCCGGCGGAAATCTCGTCGGCTTCGATCGGCTTGACTACCACACGGTCGTAGAGCGGCTTCAGGTTCATGACAATCCTCACAAGTGATTGATTTTGCTTGACAAAAAAACGAATCGGTCGCGGAGTCTAGCAGTCGGCCCTGCCGAGTGCCAAAACGCGCGCCGCGAAAACCCGGCAGTGCCGGGATGTCCGCAAGATGGGGGGGCGTTCGCGGGGTTCAAGGGCCCCGGAGGAAATAAAAGGCCCGGCTCAGAAGCGCCAGGCGCCGACAACCATGGTCTCGCCGTTGTTGGGCGCGTGCAGGCTGGCGTTCGAGACATGGCGCAGCAGCAGCGAGAAGCGGTCCCACCGCCAGCCGGCGGTGGTCACGAACTGCGGATCGCCGGACAGGGCGTCCGTCTCGCCGGACTGGGCGCCGATGCCGGCACCAAGCGTAAGGCCGTTGTCGGTGCGCTCGTAGCGCAGGCCCACGTAGCCGATCAGGACGTTGTCGGACAGGTCCCGGCCACGCACGTGGCCGCGGCCGTCGACGTGGATGGCGCCGACCTCGCCGCGGAGTACCGCGTTGTCCAGCTCCCGCAGTTCCGGCAGCCAGGCGACCGAGGCCACCTTGGTGAACTCGCGCTCGGTGGTCTTGGAGCCGCCGGCGGCGACCTCGATGCCGGTCGCGGCAGCGGCAGGCAGCGCGAGCACGAACAGGACTGCGGCCAGTCCGGCGCGGAGTGCGGCCGGGCGGATTGGAAAGGACATGGGATGACCTGGATGAATTGGGGGGGAATTCGCTCCACAAGAATACGTTCGCCGCGTCGCGCTGGCGTGCAGATGGGCGGGATAGTGCTTTCCCTGTCTGGCAGCCGTCATGTTTGACGTTTAGATTGCGTGGTTCACGAAGAGGGGAGTACCAGATGCGACCTGTCAGTTCCCGGCTCTGCTGCGCGATCGCGCTGGCGATGGCCGCCACGTTCCCGGCCCAGGCCGAAGTCTTCATCAACGAAATCCACTACGACAACGTCGACACCGACGTCGGCGAGGCGATCGAGGTCGTCGGCAGCGCCGGAGAAAGCCTCGCCGGCTACCAGATCGTGCTCTACAACGGCAGCAACGGCTCCTCGTACGACACCGACACCCTGTCCGAAGGCAGTCTCGCGACCTGCGGTGGCAAGGTCCGCTTCGCCACTATCGAATACCCCGAGAACGGCCTGCAGAACGGCGCGCCCGACGGCATCGCACTGGTCGACCCGCAGGGCAACGTCGTCCAGTTCCTGAGCTACGAAGGCGTGATGGTGGCCAGCAACGGCCCGGCCGCCGGCATGAGCAGCACCGACATCGGCGTCATGCAGCCCAACAGCACGCCGATCGGCCAGTCGCTGCAGCTCGGCGGCACCGGCAACGTCTCCGCCGACTTCACCTGGGCCGAGGCCGCCAGCCAGACATTCGGCGCCTGCAACAACGACCAGTCCTTCGGCGAGCCCGGCAATGCCGCGCCGCGCGTGGTCGAGACCTTCCCGACCCAGGGCTCCAGCGACTTCCCGTACGCGGCCGAGCTCACGGTCACCTTCAGCGAGCCCGTCATCGCGCAGCCGGGTGGGTTCACCCTGGCCTGCGAAGGTTCGGCGCGCCGCAAGCCCACGCTCGACCACGTGTCGCAGGCGACCAGCTTCACCCTGACGCCTTCGATTCCGCTGATCCCCAGCCAGAGCTGCTCGCTCCTGGTCGACGCCGACTTCATCGTCGACCTCGACGAAGCCGCGCCCGAGGCCGACACCGTCATCGACTTCCGCGTGAAGAGCTCGGACAGCGGCGGTGGCGGCGAGTACTACGGCCGGGTCAACGATTCCAGTCCGGAACAGCTGCGCTGCTCGCTGCACGAGACCATCCGCGGGCACGTCGCGTATCCCTACAGCGGCAGCGGCACCAGCACCTGGACGATCCTCGAGATCGCCGACGAGGATCCCAACGACGCCGGCAAGATCCTCGACGTCTACCGCAACCGCAGCTACGCCAAGGGCTCCGACCGCGCCGGCAGCGGCGGCAGCAACAAGTACAACCGCGAGCACACCTGGCCGAATTCGCTCGGCTTCCCGGATCGCGTGGGCGACCTGGGCTATCCGCACTCGCCGTACACCGACACCCACATGCTTTACCTGAGCGACGAGGTCTACAACGGCAACCGCGGGAACATGCCCTTCGCCAACTGTGCATCGTCGAACTGCGGCGAGCGGCCGACCGAGTCCAACAACGGCCGCGGCGGCGGTACCGGCACCTACCCGGGCAATTCGAACTGGGTCCAGGGCTCGAACGGCAACCAGGGTTCGTTCGAGGTCTGGGGCGCGCGCAAGGGCGACATGGCGCGTGCGGTGATGTACATGGCGATCCGCTACGAGGGCGGCGAGCACCCGACCACCGGCCAGTCCGAGCCCGACCTCGAGCTCACCGACGACCGCAGCAAGATCGTGGGCACCAGCGCCTCGCCTGCATACATGGGCCTGCTTTCGACCCTGCTTGAATGGCATCTCGCCGATCCGCCGGATGATGCCGAACGCGCGCGCAACGAGGTGGTCGCCGCCTACCAGGGCAACCGCAACCCCTTCATCGACCATCCGGAATGGGGCACCGAGGCGCTGTTCGCATCCACCGCCCCGGCGACCTGCGAACTCGCCACCCCGCCGGCCGCCCAGCCCCGCAATCCGCGGCTTTACCCGCGCGAGCGCGAGAACGCGGCCGGGGCGGCGGCACCTGCTCCGGCGCTGTCAGGCGGAAGCCGGCTGAAGGCGAAGCGCTGACGCCAGCCTCCCGGGGCGTCGACCAGGACAGGGGTGCCGGATCCGGCACCCCTTTTTCCCGGGCGACCAGATGGAAGCGATGCCATCCGGGCATCGCGATCGACCTTGGCCAGCGTGGAATCAGGCACGCGTGAGGCCCAACGACCCTCCACCGGCCGGTGCCGGGTTTCTGCGTTCCGGGCTCGCGAAGCTGCAGCCCGACCTGGTCAGCTACCCTGTGCGGCTCCTGCCGCCTGCCCGTCCCGATGACCGCACTTCCGCGTACCTGCATCCGCTCCCACGCCACGGCGCCAGTTGCCAGGCCCGCGTGGCGGCGCCTGGCGCACGCCGCCGTGCTGGCGATCGCGGCGCTGCTGGCCCCGGCGGCGGCCCTGGCGGCGGTCGACATGGACGACCTGCTGCCGGTGGACGAGGCCTTCGCGCTGCGCGCCAAGGCCACCGCGCCCGGCCGCATCGAAGTCGAGTTCACGATCGCCGACGGCTACTACCTCTATCGCCACCGCATGGGCGCCGAGCCCGTCGACGACGGGTTTCGCGCAGACCCCGCGGGCCTGCAGCTTCCCGCGGGCACGCGCCACACGGACGAATTCTTCGGCGAGGTCGAGACCTACCGCGGCAGCGTGCGCGGCGTGCTCGAAGGCAGCGCGACCTCCCCACGCACCACGCTGAAGATCCGCTACCAGGGCTGCGCCGACCTCGGCATCTGCTACCCGCCGCAAACGCGCACGGTGGCGGTGGACCTGCCGGCGGCCAGCCCGCGGCCGGTGGCGAGCCGGGCCGACGCCGGCTTCGCCGCGCTGGGCCAGTCGCTGGGCACCGGTGGCGCGGGCGGCGCCCTGCCGGCGGTCGCCGGCGCGGCCGACGCGCTGCCGCTGCCCGACGCGCAGGCCTTCGCGTTCGAAGCCATCGTCGACGATGGCGACACGCTGCTGATGCGCTTCACCCCGGCGCCCGGCTACTACCTCTACCGCGACCGCAGCAGCTTCAGGCTGGAGGCCGATGGCATCCGGGCAGGCGCGCCGCGCTGGCCACGCGGGGTCGCGCACCACGATGAATACTTCGGCGAGGTCGTGGTCTATTTCGACCGGATCGACGTACCGCTGCCCCTGCAGCGCAGCCACGGCGAGCCGCGCGAGGCCACCCTCACCGCCACCTTCCAGGGCTGCCAGGACGGAGGCATCTGCTATCCGCCGATGACCCGCAGCGTGCACGTGTCGCTTCCCGCGGGCACGGCTTCGGTGGCGCCGGGTCGCGCGGCCGCGCCGATCCAGCCGGAAGGCGCGCGCGGCACGGCCAGCGCCGACCCCGCGACCGGTCCGGACGCCGAAAGCACCGGCGTCGACGTCGCCAACGCCCTGGCCCGCATTGCAGGGGGCGACGGGGACCCGTCGGGAACCGTGGCCGCGGAGGCGCCCGCATCCGGCACGCCCGCAGTCGCCGCGCCGGACCCGGCCGGCGGCGCGGTCGCCGACAACGCCGTCCGCAGCCGGCCGCCCGGCAGCGCCGGCGCCGGACTTGCCGGCGCCCTGCTGCTGGCGCTGGCCGGCGGCATCCTGCTCAATCTCATGCCCTGCGTGTTGCCGATCCTCTCGCTCAAGGTGCTGGGCCTGGCGCAGGGCGGCGCCAGCCGCGCCCACGCCCGCCGGCAGGCGCTCTGGTACACCGCAGGCGTGCTGGTCGCGTTCGCCGTCGTCGGCCTGGCCGTACTGGCCCTGCGCGCCGCGGGCCAGGCCATGGGCTGGGGCTTCCAGCTTCAGCAGCCGGGCTTCGTGGCCGCACTGGTGCTGCTGATGGCGGCAGTCGGCCTGAGCCTCTCGGGCGTGTTCAGCGTCGGCGGCAGCGCCAACCTCGGCCAGGGGCTGGCCGCGCGCAGCGGACCGGTCGGCGACTTCTTCACCGGCGTGCTCGCCTGCGTGGTCGCCAGCCCCTGCATCGCGCCGTTCATGGGCGGCGCGCTGGCCTATGCCTTCTCGGCCCCGCCGGCCGCCGCGTTGCTGGTGTTCCTGGCGCTGGGCCTGGGGCTGGCACTGCCCTTCCTGCTGGTCGGTTTCGTGCCGGCGCTGGCCGACCGCCTGCCAAAGCCTGGCGCGTGGATGGACACGCTCAAGCAGGTGCTGGCCTTCCCGATGTACCTCACCGCCATCTGGCTGGCCTGGGTACTGGGGCGCCAGCGCGGCGTCGATGCCATGGCGCTGGTGGCCGCGGGCGTGGCGGTGATGGCCCTGGCCCTGTGGTGGCTGGAGCGCGCGCGCATGCGCGGCGGCTGGTTGCGGCGGCTGCCGGCGATCGCGCTGCTGCTGGTGGCGCTGTCGTCTGCCTGGCTGGTCGGACGCATACCGGCGCCGGCCGTTGCCGCGGCACCCGCGGCCGAGGGCGGCCGCGTGCCCTACTCCGCCGAGCGCCTGCGCAGCCTGCGCGATGCCGGCACCCCCGTGTTCGTCAACATGACCGCCGACTGGTGCGTGACCTGCAAGGCCAACGAACGCGGCACGCTGTCCAGCGACGCTTTCAGGGACGCCCTGGCCCGCACCGGGACCATCTATATGGTCGGTGACTGGACCAACGTCGATCCTGAGATCAGCGCCTTCCTCGAGCAGCACCGCGCCGTGGGCGTGCCGCTGTACGTGGTCTACCCGCGCGACGGCGGCGAAGGCCACGTGCTGCCGGCCGTGCTCGACCGCGACAGCACGGTCGCGGCACTCGAACGGGGGGCACGCTGATGCGCACGCGCAGCATCCTGCTGGTGGCGCTGGCCGCGGGCGTCCTTGGCGTGGTGGCCGGGCTGGCGGTCAACGGCCCCGGCCCCCTGCTGCGCACCGAGCTCGGCCAGCGCGCGGTGCAGCAGGCGATGGACGCCGTGGCGCCGCCGCCGCCCGCCGACCTCGTGGTGGCCCGCCGCGGCGAACAGGTTCCCGCCATTACCCTGCCCGACCTGTCCGGCACGCCGCGCACCCTGCCGGCGGAGTTTGCCGGCCGTCCGCTGCTGGTGAACTTCTGGGCCAGCTGGTGCGGCCCCTGCATCGAGGAGATGCCCGAACTCGACCGCTTCACCGCCGAACAGGGTGGCAGCGGCGTGCAGGTGATCGGCATCGCGCTCGACGACCAGGCAGCCGTGGAAGAGTTCCTGGAGCGCATCCCGGTGCGCTATCCGATCCTGATCGACGCCGCGGGTCCGCGCGATTCCGGTGTCCAGCTCGGCAACCAGCGCGGGATTCTGCCGTATACCGTGCTGGTCTCCGCCGACGGCCGGCTGCTCAAGCAGCGCATCGGCCCGTTCGTGCACGGCGAGCTGGACGCCTGGGCCCGCAGCGGCGACTGATCAAACGGACGTTTAAAACTGCGCTAATTCGCAAAACTTCGGCGATCTGGACACGATCGACCGCTTGCCGCAGACTGGCCGCCGTTTTCGTGACGGCGGATCCGCACCGGAGATGGACAGGCTTCTGGTCCTCCACGGCCCCAACCTCAACCTGCTCGGCAGCCGCGAGCCGGAGATCTATGGCCGCGACACGCTGGCCGCGATCGACGCCGGGCTGCGCGCGCGCGCGGAGTCGGCGGGGCTGGCGTTCGAGAGCCTGCAGTCCAACGCCGAGCACGTGCTGGTGGACCGGGTCCAGGCCGCCGCGGGCGACGGCACCCGCTTCATCCTGCTCAACCCGGCCGCCTTCACCCATACCTCGGTGGCGCTGCGCGACGCGCTGGCCGCGGTCGCGATCCCCTTCATCGAAGTGCACCTGTCCAACCCGCACGCGCGCGAACCCTTCCGCCGCCAGAGCTTCTTCAGCGACCTGGCGGTGGGCGTGGTGGCGGGCTTTGGCGCCGCCAGCTACGCGCTTGCCCTGGATGCCGCCCTCCCCCGCCTGGCGCGGGCGGACTGAGCCGGATTCCGGTTTCACCGTCCACGACCCGCGATTTCCCGATTGCCACTGCCGGCGCCTGCCGGCACCACCTGAGAGGCCCGCATGGACCTGAGAAAAATCAAGAAGCTGATCGACCTGCTCGAGGACTCCAACCTCGCCGAGATCGAGATCAAGGAAGGCGAGGAATCCGTGCGCCTCGCACGCACGCCGCGCGGCTATGGGCCGCAGGCACCGGCCCAGTTCATCCAGGCCGGCGCGCAGCCCGAGCCGGTGATGCCGATGCAATCGCCCGTCCAGGCCGCCACCGGCGGACGGCCGGCCGAGCCGACCGGCCCCGCGCTTCCCGACGGCCACGTCGTGCGCTCGCCGATGGTCGGCACGTTCTACTCGTCGCCGGCGCCGGACAAGCCGCCCTTCGTCACCGTCGGCCAGGCGGTCAGCGCCGGCGACACGCTGGGCATCATCGAAGCCATGAAGATGTTCAACCCGATCGAAGCCGATGTCGCCGGCACGGTCCTGGCCATCGTCGGCGAGAGCGGACAGCCGGTCGAATTCGACCAGCCGCTGTTCGTGATCGGCTGAGGCCGGACGACATGCCCCTCGACAAGGTCGTCATCGCCAACCGCGGCGAGATCGCGCTGCGCATCCTGCGCGCCTGCCACGCGCTGGGCATCCGCACCGTCGCCGTGCATTCCACCGTCGACCGCAACCTCAAGCACGTCGGCATGGCGGACGAATCGGTGTGCATCGGCCCGGCGCCCTCGCCGCAAAGCTACCTGGACATGGCCAGCATCATCGCCGCCGCCGAGGTCACCGACGCCCAGGCGATCCACCCCGGCTACGGCTTCCTGGCCGAGAACGCCGACTTCGCCGAACGCGTGGAGCAGTCGGGCTTCACCTTCATCGGCCCCAAGGCCGACACCATCCGGCTGATGGGCGACAAGGTGGAGGCGATCAAGGCCATGAAGGCCGCCGGCGTGCCCTGCGTGCCCGGCTCGGACGGCCCGCTGGGCGACGACGCCGCGGAGAACATCCGGCTTGCGCGCGGGATCGGCTATCCGGTGATCGTGAAGGCGGCCGGCGGCGGCGGCGGCCGCGGCATGCGCGTGGTCCACACCGAGGCCGCGCTGCCGGGCGCCGTGGCGACCACCAAGCAGGAGGCCAAGGCGGCCTTCGGCAACGACATGGTCTACATGGAGAAGTTCCTCGAGAACCCGCGCCACATCGAGATCCAGGTGCTGGCCGACGGCCAGGGCAAGGCCATCCACCTGGGCGAGCGCGACTGTTCGATGCAGCGCCGCCACCAGAAGGTGGTCGAGGAAGCGCCGGCACCGGGCATCACCGAGGCCATGCGCACGGAGATCGGCCAGGTCTGCGTGGACGCGTGCATCCGCATCGGCTACCGCGGCGCCGGCACCTTCGAGTTCCTGTTCGAGGACGGCCGCTTCTACTTCATCGAGATGAACACCCGCATCCAGGTCGAGCACCCGGTCACCGAGATGGTCACCGGCATCGACCTGATCCGCGAGCAGCTGTTGATCGCCGCCGGCCGCCCGCTGTCGATCCGGCAGGAAGACGTGGTGTTGCGCGGGCATGCCATCGAATGCCGGATCAACGCCGAGGACCCGGACAGCTTCCTGCCCTCGCCCGGGCTGATCCAGCACTTCCACGCACCCGGCGGCCCCGGCGTGCGCGTGGACAGCCACGTCTACGAGGGATACAGGGTGCCGTCCAATTACGACTCGATGATCGGCAAGCTGATCGTCCACGGCGCCGACCGCGAGCAGGCGATCTGCCGCATGCGCGTCGCGCTCAGCGAGATGGTGGTCGACGGCATCCGCACCAATATCCCGCTGCAGCAGCGGATCCTCGCCGACCGCGGCTTCGAGGAAGGCGGGCGCAACATCCACTACCTCGAGAAGCGCCTGACCGAGCGCAAGGAAACCTCGCTCTCGATTCTCTGAGCGTCGCTCCTGAACAGGCGCCGCCGTGTCCAGCGGCGGCGCCATGTCGCACCGCACCTTGGTGGCTCCGGCCAGCTCGCATATGCTCGATCGTTCACCGGGCACGGGGGCCGGTACAAACGACAAGGGAGAGAGGATCGATGCGCGTTCGCAAGAGCAGGGTCGCAACCGTCGTGTTGGGCGGCCTTCTGGCCACGGCCACCGCCGGGATCGTAGTCGCACAGCCACGTACCGCCGCACCCGCGCCCGAGGGCGCCACCACCGAAAAGGCCGCGAGGCCATGGAGCATCGGCGGCGGCGACATCGGCATCCGCTGGAACCATGACCTTGCCGGAGACCTCGGCATGCGCATCGTGCCCGGCTCCGTCCACGGCCAGCTCACGTCCGACGGCTCCGAGCGCTTCGCGCTGCGTGACGCCCTGCAGATGAGCTTCTTCGTGGACAACGGCTATGCACGGCAGATGGCCGGCGGCGCACTGCAGGCCCGCGGCGGCTACGTGATGCAGCTGAAGGGCGGCAGCATCGACCTGGACGGCTTCCGCCTGGTCCCGCGCGCGGTCAAGCGCGGCGCCGAACCCGAGTTCGACCTGGTCGACGCCAAGGGCGTGGCCTGGTTCCACGTCGACCATGTGATGCACGAACTGCTGGACGATCCGCCGTCGTTCACCATCGGCTCCTCCGACATCCGGATCAGTGAGCGGCTGGCGCAACGCATCGGCGCGCCGTATGCCGCGGGCATGGCGATCGCCGAGCTGCAGCTCGACGTGCCGGTGCAGGTGCGCGGCAGCGGCGACCTCCGGCCGATGGCCAACCACATCACCTGGGACGGCGATCCCGCGCCCGACGGCGGCACCTACCAGAACGACATCTTCATGCTCAGCACCTTCGCGCAGTACCTGCGCTGCCAGGGCTGCAGCGGGCCCGCGGGCAACGGGACCATGGCCATCGCGCCGTCGGCCACGCTGAAGAACAACGTCAACGAAGGCAGCATCAACGCCACCGTGCCCAACGACCCTCTGGGTACCAGCCGCGCGATGTGGACGGCCAGCATCCCCTGGCACCAGAAGTTCTCGGGCAATTCGGCGCCGTACAACAACGACCAGCATCCCTACCTGATCTGGAACATGTACCGGACCAACGCCGACGGCAGCTTCGAGCAGGTCGGCCGCTCCGGCGTGAAGCACGCCTACCTGACCACCAACGGCAGCTGCCTGGACAGCAACGACCACCACGGACACGCGCTCGGCCGCGGCTGCACCGACACCTACTCGGTCGGCAACAACGACTACACCCAGGGCATGACCTCGCGCGACGAGATCCTGCCCGGCCCGGGCCTCTGGGGCCGCTGCGGCTCGATCTTCGACCCCGACTGCAACGGCGCCCAGAACACCGCGCCGGGCGACAACTATTCCCACCGCATGCTGGTCGGCGAATCGCAGGTGTCGGCCACCGCCAACCCCGGCGCCACCTGGATGTTCGAGTCCTGGTACGTCGCGCGCAAGGACATCGACATCTACAACTCGATGTCCACCAAGCTCACCACGCCGTCGTGGACGGGCAGCATCTGGAACATCGGGACCAGCGTGGAGCGCCTGGGCTCGGCGATCGACCGCTGGTTCGCCAGCGGCAGCGCGCCGCTGAACCCGCGCAACCCGCACATGAACCCGACCAAGGAACGCAAGCTCATGACCGAGCTGGTGTCCGGGGACTCGCACGCCAAGCTGGGGGTCAAGGTCAAGCGCCTGCCAGGGGGCACCTGGCAGTACCACTACGCGCTGATGAACTTCGACTTCGCCTTCGCCGACACCGAAGGCAACTCGCCCAACCTGCGCATCCGTTCGACGCAGGGCTTCGACGCCTTCGCCCTGGCCACCGGCTCGGGCGCGTTCGTCACCGGCACCACGGTCCGCGATGGCGACCTGGATGCGGCGAACGACTGGGCCTTCGAGGCCGGCGCCGACGGCATCGAGTGGCGCGCGGGTTCCGGCGGCCGCTCGCTGGGTTGGGGCGAGCTGTACTCCTTCACCGTGCTTTCCACGAAGTCGCCGGTGGGCGGCACCGCCACCCTGCGCGCCGACGGCACCGGCCGCGGCACCGCCTTCCAGGTCCAGACCCTGGTGCCGGGCGGCTGAGCCCGTTGCCGGCCCGGGGCGATCCCGGGCCGGCAGCCCCGCACGAGGGCCGGTACCATGATGCGTCCCCGGTCCGGCCCCGCGCGATGCCCTTCCTTGAACTGACCCTGCACTGCCGCGAATCCGAACAGCCCCGCTACGAGCACGCCTTCGACGACGTCGGCGCGCTGGCGGTCACCATGCTCGATGCGGACGCCGATACCGGCAACGAACGCGCGATCCTCGAGCCCGGCGTCGGCGAGACACCCCTCTGGGCGGCGATTTCGCTGAGCGCGCTGTTTCCGCACGACGCCGACCCCTTGCTGTTGCTCGCTGCACTGGAGAGCTTCGACTCCGGCCTGGACTGGAGCCGGGTGTCGTTCCGCAACGTCGAGGACCAGGACTGGGAGCGCGCATGGATGGACCAGTACGCGCCGCTGCGCTTCGGCGAGCGCACCTGGATCGTGCCCTGGAACCACGAGCTGCCCGACGGCGCCGCGAGCGACGACGCCGCCGCCATCGTGCGCCTGGACCCGGGTCTGGCTTTCGGCTCCGGCACCCATCCCACCACGGCGCTGTGCCTGCGCTGGCTGGACGGACTGGCCAGCGACGGCCTGTTGGACGGCGTGCGCGTGCTCGACTTCGGCTGCGGCAGCGGCATCCTCGCACTGGCCGCGCTCAAGCTCGGCGCCGCCCACGCCACCGGCATCGACAACGACCCGCAGGCGCTGCTGGCGACCGCCGACAACGCCGCGCGCAACGCCGTAGGCGAACGTCTGGCGGTGCACGCGCCCGCTGACGCGCCCGCCGGCACCTGGCCGGTGGTGGTCGCCAACATCCTCGCTTCGGCGCTGGATGCGCTCGCCGGCGAGTTGGCCGCTCGCGTCGGACCCGGCGGCCGCCTGGCGCTGTCAGGCATCCTCGTCGGCCAGCAGGACGCGCTGCTCGCGCGCTACGGCGAGTGGTTCGACGGGCTCTCGGTCACGGTCGATGGTGACTGGGTTCGCATTGACGGCATCCGCCGCCGCTGACGGCTGCCCGCCGCGAAGCGCGCGTGCTTGAATAGGGCATATGTTCGTCAACTGCCCCTCCTGTCGCGGCCTGGTCGCCACCGACCCGGCCACCGACCTGCCCCCGGAACGCTGCCCCCGCTGCGCGGCGCCGCTGCGCGACCTTCCCGCGGGCGCGGCGGCCACGGTGGACGACGCCCGCAGCGGCGTGGCCGCGGCGATCTCGGAGGCATTCGACATGCCGGGAACCGGCGCCGCGGATCCGGCGGACGATGGCGCTGCGCAGCCCGCGATCTCGATCGCCACGCTGCTGCAGGTACCGGCACCGCCGCCGGCCGGCCCCGAGCCGGAGCCGGAGCCCGACCCCGAACCGAAGCCGGAGCCCGGACCGGCCGCGTCGCGGGGCGCAGTGCAGGTTCCGGTGCCCGCGGATGACGCCGCGACACCTGCGGCGGACCGGGATGGCCTGCCATCCACGAACGCGGCACCGACGAGCCCGCTTCAGCCAGCCACCGGGGACCCGGCCGCGGACGCCGGACAGCCCGTCATCCCGGACCCGGCAGCCGGAGCCGCCCAGCCAACCGCCGCTCCGCCGCCGCCAAAGACGCAGCGCGCCGCCAGTCGTGCGGCCCCGAGCTTCGCCCGCGCCCGTCGCGGCGACGCGCCCGACGCACGAGCCGGCCACGGATGGGCGCTGCCCGCCGCCGTCATCGCCCTGGCGCTGCTGCTGGCACTGCAATGGCTGCTGGCCGATCGCGCGCGGCTGGCCGGCGACCCGGGCTGGCGGCCGGTGGTCGCTGGCGCCTGCGGCCTGTTGCGCTGCACCGTGCCGCCCTGGCGCGAGGCCGGTGCGTTCACCCTGCTCGAACGCGACGTGCGTCCGCACCCCCGGGCCGCGAACGCGCTGCGCATCGCCGCCAGCTTCCGCAACGACGCCGCCTGGGCGCAGCCTTGGCCGGGGATCGTGCTGACGCTGTCCGACATCGACGGCCGCCCGCTCGGCACGCGCGAATTCACCGCGGCGGAGTACCTGGGCGGCAGGCCACCCTCGGACCTGCTCGCCAGCGGCCAGGGCGCCGTGATCCGGATGGACGTGCTCGAGCCCGGTCCCGGCGCGGTCAGCTTCGCCTTCGATTTCCGCGACGGGCCCGCGCCAATGGCAGGCGCGGGCGCCGCGCGTTAGACTCGTTTCCGATCGCGCGCTTGCGCGACATGGTCCAGGGGTCCGATTGAACGCCGCCGACAGCAACGAGCCGCAGGCACGCGGCACGCAACGGGCGCCGCTGCGCGAGCACGTGGCGAATTCCGTGCGCCGCTACATCCGCGACCTCGACGGCTGCGATGCGGAAAACCTGTACGGCATCGCCCTGCGCGAGCTCGAGATCCCGCTGTTCGTGGAAGTGCTCAACCACTGCGAAGGCAACCAGAGCCGCGCCGCCGCCATGCTCGGCATCCACCGCGCGACCCTGCGCCGCAAACTGCGCGACTACGGGATCGTCTGATCCCCGCAACGCCGGGGCGGGTCGTCGGCGCGCCGTATAATCGGGGCCTCTCCGCTGCCCCCACGTGCAATGACCACCGATCGCCTGCCCCTGCGCCGGGCCCTGCTGTCCGTGTCCGACAAGACCGGCCTGGTTGAACTCGCCAAGGCCCTTGCGGCGCGCGGCGTCGAGCTGCTCTCCACCGGCGGCACCGCCCGCACCCTGCGCGAGGCCGGCCTCGAGGTGCGCGACGTCTCGGACGCCACCGGCTTCCCGGAAATGATGGACGGCCGGGTCAAGACCCTGCATCCGGTGGTGCACGGCGGCCTGCTCGGTCGCGCCGGCGTCGACGATGCGGTGATGGCCGAGCACGGCATCGGCGCCATCGACCTGCTGGTGCTGAACCTCTATCCCTTCGAGTCGGTCACCGCCCAGGCGGACTGCACGCTCGCCGACGCGGTCGAGAACATCGACATCGGCGGCCCGGCGATGCTGCGCTCGGCGGCGAAGAACTTCGCGCGCGTGGCGGTAGCGACCGATCCGGCGCAGTACGCCGGCATCGCCGACGAACTGGACGCGCACGACGGTACGCTGTCCGCGGCCACCCGCTTCGCACTCTCGGTGGCGGCGTTCAACCGCGTGGCGCAGTACGACGCGGCCATCGGCAACTACCTGTCGGCGATCGGCGACGCGACCGCGGACGTGCCGGCGCGCGCCGAATTCCCGGCGCAGATGGGCACCGCATTCGTGAAGGTGATGGACCTGCGCTACGGCGAGAACCCGCACCAGTCCGGCGCCTTCTACCGCGACATGTATCCGGTGCCCGGCACGCTGGCCACCTTCACCCAGCTGCAGGGCAAGGAGCTCAGCTACAACAACCTCGCCGACGCCGATTCGGCCTGGGAGTGCGTGCGCCAGTTCGACGCGCCCGCCTGCGTGATCGTGAAGCACGCCAACCCCTGCGGCGTGGCCACCGCAGCGGGCTGCGGCGAGGCCTACGAGCGCGCATATGCCACCGACCCGACCTCGGCATTCGGCGGCATCCTCGCATTCAACACCACGCTGGACGCGGCCACGGCGAAGGCGATCCTGGACCGCCAGTTCGTCGAGGTGCTGATCGCGCCGGACTACGAGTCAGGGGCGCTCGAGTACTGCGCGAAGAAGGCCAACGTGCGCGTGCTGCGCATCCCGCACGGCGAGGGCATGAACAGTTACGACAGCAAGCGCATCGGCTCCGGCCTGCTGCTGCAGTCGTCGGACAACCGAGGCATGACGGCGGGCGAACTGAAGCAGGTGACCAGGCGCGCGCCCACCGAGGCCGAACTGCGCGACCTGCTGTTCGCCTGGCGCGTGGCCAAGTACGTGAAGTCCAACGCCATCGTATACGCGAAGGACAGCGCCACCGTCGGCGTCGGCGCCGGGCAGATGAGTCGCGTGTACTCCGCTCGCATCGCCGGCATCAAGGCCGCGGACGCGGGCCTGGTGGTGCCCGGATCGGTGATGGCGTCCGATGCGTTCTTCCCCTTCCGCGACGGCCTGGATGCCGCCGGCGAGGCGGGCATCCGAGCGGTGATCCAGCCGGGTGGTTCGATGCGCGATGCGGAGGTGATTGCCGCCGCCGACGAGCATGGCATCGCGATGGTGTTCACCGGCGTCAGACACTTCAGGCATTGATTCCCGGCTGCGCCTGGCATCGATCCCGAAGTTCGCTGCGTGAACTCCGGGCCCCGCCCTGCGCTGCCACACCTCCATTCGAACAGGTTTTCCAGCAGGCGGGCTGAAGACATGAAAATCCTTGTGATCGGTTCGGGCGGGCGCGAGCACGCGCTGGCGTGGAGGCTGGCGCAGTCGCCGCGGGTGTCCGAGGTGCTGGTCGCGCCGGGCAATGCCGGCACCGCGACCGAGGCCGGCTGCCGCAACGTCGAGGTGAATGCGACCGACATCGATGCGCTGCTGGCGCTGGCCCGCGACCAGGGCGTGGCCTTCACCGTGGTCGGGCCCGAGGCGCCGCTGGTGGCGGGCATCGTCGACCGCTTCCAGGCCGAGGGCCAGCGCATCTTCGGGCCGTCCGCCGTGGCCGCCCAGCTGGAGGGCAGCAAGGCCTTCGCCAAGGACTTCCTTGCCGGGCACGGCATCCCGACCGCGCACTACGCGGTGTTCACCGAGGTCGAGCCCGCACTGGTGCACCTGCGCGAGGCCGGCGCGCCGATCGTGGTCAAGGCCGATGGCCTGGCCGCGGGCAAGGGCGTGATCGTGGCGATGACGCTGGACGAAGCCGAGGACGCGGTGCGCGACATGCTCGGCGGCAACGCCTTTGGCGAAGCCGGCGCGCGCGTGGTGATCGAGGAATTCCTTGACGGCGAGGAAGCCAGCTTCATCGCCATGGTGGACGGTCGCACCGCGCTGCCCATGGCCACCAGCCAGGACCACAAGCGCGTCGGCGACGGTGACATCGGCCCCAACACCGGCGGCATGGGCGCGTATTCGCCGGCACCGGTGGTCACGCCCGAGGTGCACGCGCGGATCATGCGCGAGGTCATCGAACCGACCGTCGCGGGCATGGCCGCCGACGGCGTGCCGTTCACCGGATTCCTCTATGCCGGCCTGATGATCGACGCCGACGGCGCGCCGAAGGTCATCGAATTCAACGTGCGCTTCGGCGACCCGGAAACGCAGCCGATCATGATGCGCCTGCGCTCGGACTTCGCCACGCTCGTCGAAGCCGGGATCGACGGGGTGCTGGCGGGCGTCGAAGCCGACTGGGATCCGCGTCCGGCCCTGGGCGTGGTGATGGCCGCCGAGGGCTATCCCGACTCGCCACGGCTCGGCGACGCCATCGACGGAATCGCCCCTGTGGAGACCGCCGACACGAAGGTGTTCCACGCCGGCACCCGCCTCGTGGACGGACGCGCGGTGACCGCCGGTGGGCGCGTGCTCTGCGCCTGCGCACTGGGCGACAGCGTGTCCGATGCACAGGCGCGGGCCTATGCGGCCGTTACCGGCATCTCGTGGCGCGGGGGCTTCCATCGCCACGACATCGGCTGGCGGGCGGTGGAGCGCGAGCAAGGCTGAACGGCCAGTCCGCGGCGGTGCAGCGTTGCAGTGATGTCGCGTTGCCGTGCGTGTGCATGCGCTAGGCTCGTTCCACCTGTATTGCGACGGAAACTCCAGCCATGCCCCGACTCTCGATCCTCGAACTCGGCCGCGTGCGCGAGGGCGGCGACATCCGCACCGCGCTCGACGAAGCCCGCGAGCTCGCCCGCCAGGCCGAAGGCTGGGGCTACGAGCGCTTCTGGATCGCCGAGCACCACAACATGCCGGCGGTCAGCACCGCGGCGACCTCGCTGGTGATCGCGCACGTCGCCGGCGGCAGTTCGAAGATCCGCGTCGGCGCCGGCGGCATCATGCTGCCCAACCACGCGCCCTACGTGATCGCCGAACAGTTCGGGACGCTGGCCACGCTGTTCCCGGGACGCATCGACCTCGGCCTGGGCCGCGCGCCCGGCACCGACCAGGTCACCGTGCGCGCCCTGCGCCGCGACCCCGCAAGCAGCGACCGCTTCCCGCAGGACGTGCAGGAGCTCCAGGCCTGGCTGTCGCCGACGCGCCCCGGCCAGCGCGTGGAGGCCGTGCCCGGCTCGGGCACGGAAGTGCCGTTGTGGATCCTCGGTTCCAGCCTGTTCGGCGCCCAGCTCGCGGCAGAACTCGGTCTTCCCTTCGGCTTCGCCTCGCACTTCGCGCCGCAGATGCTGGACCAGGCGCTGTCGATCTACCGCAGCCGCTTCCAGCCCTCGGCACAGCTCGACACACCGTATGCGCTGGTGGGCGTCAACGTGATCGCGGCGCCGACCGATGACGAGGCGAAGTTCCTCGCCACCTCGCAGCAGATGTCGTTCGCCGGGATCTTCCGCGGCGCGCGCGACCTCACCAAGCCGCCGATCGACGACATCGAGCAGTACTGGACGCCGCAGGAAAAGGCCCAGGCCTCGCACATGCTGGCGCACAGCATCTACGGCGGCCCCGACACCGTGCGCGAAGGCCTGCGCGCGCTCACCGATCGCACCGCTGCAGACGAGCTCATGATCGTCTCCGACGTGTTCGACTTCGACCATCGCCTGCGCTCGTTCAAGGCGATATCCGAAATCGCCGCCACCCTCTAGAAACCAACGTTTCCCCCGCGGGAGCAGCTGTCTTTGCGGGAGCAGCTATAGCTGCGATCAATGTTTCACTGTCGCTACCCCCACAAGGACGTCGGTATCTGGCCCCACAGCAGCGACGGGCGGGGGCGATGGCCGGTTCCGCGGGCTTGCGCTAGGCTCGCCGCACACCGTCCGGGGTCCGCATGGCCTATTCCCAGTTCCAGCTGCTGCGCGAGCGGCGCTTCCTGCCCTTCTTCGCCGTGCAGGCACTGGGTGCCTTCAACGACAACGTCTACCGGCAGGCCATCATCGGCCTGCTGTTCTACCTGGGCGTGGACAGCGAGCAGCGCACGCTCTACACCAACCTCGCGCCGGCGCTGTTCATCGCGCCCTATTTCCTGTTTTCCGCCATCGCAGGCCAGTTCGCCGAGAAGCTGGAGAAGCAGCGCCTGATCGTGATCACCACGACGATGGAGATCGCGATCATGACCCTGGCCGGCATCGGCTTCCTGCTCGGCAACATGCCGCTGCTGCTGGTCGCACTGTTCGCCACCGGCATGCAGTCGACGCTGTTCGGGCCGGTGAAATACTCGATCCTGCCGGCGGTGCTGAAGCCCGAGGAACTCACCGGCGGCAACGGCCTTGTGGAGATGGGCACCTCGCTGTCGATCCTCGCCGGCATGATCTACGGCGGGCTGGTCTTCCAGATCGCCGGCGCGTGGGGCGCGGAAGCGGCCGCGGCCTCGGTGATCGCGCTGGCGGTCATCGGCAACGTGGTCGCACGCACGATCCCGCGCGTCGATGCGGGTGCGCCCGGGCTCAAGGTCAACTGGAACCCTGTACCGGAGTCGGTCCGCATCTGGAAGCTGACCCGGCGCACGCTGGCGGTGCGCAACGCGATCCTCGGTGTCTCCTGGTTCTGGTTCGTGGGAACCGTGCTGACCGCGCAGCTGCCGAACTACGCCGAGCTGCACCTCGGCGCCGCCGAGCGCTCGACCAGCCTGTACATCTTCGGCCTTGCGCTGTTCTCGGTCGGCGTCGGCACCGGCTCGCTGCTGTGCGAAAAGCTCTCCGCGCGCACGGTCGAGATCGGCCTGGTGCCGCTGGGCGCGCTGGGCATCAGTGCCTTCATGCTGGACCTCTACTTCGCGCGCAGCGGGCTGGCGCCACAGGTGGGACTCGATATCGCCGGCTTCCTCGCCGGCGACCACGGCTGGCGCATCGCGATCGACCTCACCGGCATCGGCTTCTCCTGCGGCCTGTTCATCGTGCCGCTGTTCGCGTTGATCCAGAGCCGCACGCCAAAGCACGAGATGGCACGCGTGTTCGCCGGGCTCAACATCCAGAATTCGGCCTTCATCGTCACTGCGGCGGTCACGGGGCTGGTGCTGCAACAGGTGCTGGGCTGGAGCATTCCCGAGGTTTTCCTGGCGGTGGCGATCGCCAACCTGCTGGTCACGACGTGGATCTTCACCATCGTGCCCGAGTTCGCGATGCGCTTTGTCAGCTGGCTGCTCGTGCGCACCCTGTACCGCCTGGAGCTGCACGGCATCGAGCGCCACGTGCCCGACGAGGGCCCGGCGCTCCTGGTCTGCAACCACGTCAGCTACATGGACGCGCTGATCCTCGCGGCGAGCATCCCGCGGCCGGTGCGCTTCGTCATGTACTACCGGATCTTCCAGATCCCGGTGATGCGATGGATCTTCAAGGCCGCCGGCGCGATCCCGATCGCGAGCCCGAAGGAGGACGCGGCGATGATGCAGCGCGCGTTCGACGGCATCGACGCGGCACTCGCCGAGGGCGAGCTGGTGTTGATCTTCCCGGAAGGCCGGCTGACGTCGGATGGCGGGATTGCGCGGTTCAAATCGGGCGTCGAACGCATCCTCGAACGCCGTCCGGTGCCGGTGGTCCCGATGGCCCTGCGCGGGATGTGGAGCAGCATGTGGAGCCGGCGCAGCCCGTCGGCTGCAAGCGGGCGCCTTGGCCTCATGCGGGTGCCGCGCCGCTTCCGCGCCCACGTCGCGGTCATCGCCGGCGCGCCGGTTCCCGGACGCGAAGCCGACGCCGCGATGCTGGAAGCGAGGGTGCGCGCACTGCGCGGCGACCATCCCTGACGGTCAGTTGACCCAGCCGGCGACGACGAACAGGGCCAGCAGGGCGAGCCAGGCGAGGAGGACGCGCCACACCAGGGACATGGCGTCGCGCATGGCCTGGTCCAGCGGGGCATCGAGCACCGTGGCCATGGGCGCCGCCATCGGCGGCACCCCGGCGTGGCCGGGTTCGATACCGGATCCTGCACCGCGCTCGACGCCAGCCTCCACCGAGCCGGCCTCGCGGACCGCGTCGTCAAGCTCACGACGCACGCTCGCGCGCCCGGCCGCGGCCAGCACGTCGACCCCCTGCGCAAGGCCGATGCCGCCGGCGGCCTTCCAGGCCGACACCACCACGTCGAAGTTGCCCACCAGCGCCAGCGACAGCGCCATCAACTGCGCCACCGGCCAGTCCAGCAGCACCAGCAGCCGGCGCGCGCCCTCCACCGTGCCGGCCGGCAGGTACAGCGCAGGCTCGTCCTCGGCGGCGATCGCCACCAGCCGGTACAGCAGGGCGCCCACCGCGCCCAGGACCACGAACCAGAACAGCACGCCGAACCAGCGCCTCAGCGCGGCGATGAAGACGCGGCCGATCTCGTCTCCGGCGTCGGCCGCGCCGGCCGCGGCCGGCGGCCGCAGGCGTGCAAGCGCTTCGCGGCGCTCGGCGGAATCCTCCGCATCGACTACCGCGGCCACGTCGACATCAAGATCCCGCGGGCCCCAGGCGTAGAACACCACGCCCACGCCGAACACCAGCGCCGGCAGCCCGAACGCCACGCCGTGCAGCAGCCACTGCAGGAAACCGACCGCCAGCACTACCGGGACCAGCGCCAACAGCAGGCCCCAGCGCCCGCGCCAGAACGCGTCCTCGCGGAAGCGACCATCCAGCCAGCGCAGCAGGGCGCGATACCAGCCGTCGTCGCGGACGGCGGCGGCAAACCAGGGCGCCAGGTGGCCGAGCACCAGGGCTACCACGACCGCGAACAGAGTCGGAAACATGCCCTGATTCTAGCGCCAGCCGGCGACGGCGGCCGCCGTCACCCGCGGCCGTGCCAGCGCTCGATCAGCCAGCGCGAGATCGAGATGGTCGGCGACAGCAGCAGCCCATCCGGGCCGGACTCGTCGCGCAGCGCTGCGCCGACTTCGTCACGCGTGAACCAGCGCGCATCCTCGAGCTCGTCGCTCAGGCACTGGGGCACGTCCGGTGCGGCTTCAGCCTCGAAGCCCAGCATCAGCGACGACGGGAACGGCCACGGCTGCGACGCCAGGTAGCGGCAGCCCAGCACGCGCACCCCGGATTCCTCGTGCACCTCGCGCACCACCGTCTGCTCCAGCGACTCGCCCGGTTCGACGAAGCCCGCCAGCACCGAATAGCGCCGCGGCGCCCAGCCGGGCCCGCGACCGAGCAGCAGGCGATCGCCATCGCTCACCGCGACGATCATCGCCGGATCGGTGCGCGGGTAGTGCTCGAGTCCGCAGCCGCCGCAACATCCAAGCCAACCCGCGCGCCGGTACTCCAGCGCCGCGCCGCAGGCCCCGCAGTAGCGGTGCCGCGCGCGCCAGTGCAACACCGCGCGCGCCTGGGCGAAGGCGGTGGCCTCGAAATCCGGCCATTGCGCGGCCGCGCTGCGCAGGTCGACGCAGAGCGGCGGCGCCATGGCTGCGGCACCGGGCGTGTCCGCGACCCCGCGCGCAGCGGGGTCATGGGCATCTTCCGCGCGCACCGCGAACCAGCCCTCGTCGCCACGCAAACCCAGGAACAGGGCCGCGTCGGGCCCGTCGGCAAAATCGATCGCGGGCGGCGCGAGCAGCGAACCATCGGCCGTCGCCCACGCGCGTCCCTCCGCATCGAGCACGAGCGCGCGCCCGGTAGCCCACAGGCGGGCGAGGGCCTCGTTGTCGTCACGGATGTTCTCGGCGCGATCCAGCGGCGCCTCGACGAAGGCGAACGGCGCCGCGCGCCGCGGGCTCATGCGGTGAAGCTGCTGCCGCAGCCGCAAGTCGACTTCGCGTTCGGATTGCGGATGGTGAACTGCGCGCCGTGCAGGCTTTCGACATAGTCAACCGCAGCGCCCATCAGGTACTGCAGGCTCAGCGGGTCGACCAGCAGCGTCACGCCGTCGGTCGCCACGGCGAGGTCGTCGTCGCCCTGCTCTTCGTCGAACTCGAAGCCGTACTGGAAGCCCGAGCAGCCGCCGCCCTGGATATAGACGCGCAGCTTGAGGGCGTCGTTGCCCTCTTCGGCGATCAGTTCGCGAACCTTGGCCGCGGCCGACGGGGTGAACTCCAGCGGGCGGTCGAGCGACTGGTAGCCGGGGGCGGAAAGATCGATGGTGGTGCTCATGCCATCAAGCATGGGGGGTGGGGCCGTGGGCTTCAAGCATCCGGCGCGGAACGTGGCGTCGCCGCGGTGGCCTCGGCCCAGGTGAAGGACTGTTCGACCGCCTGGCCGCGCGGCGGTGCCAGGCGCACGATCACGCGCAGCGGCTTGAAATCCCCCGGCAACATCAGGTCGCCGTCGACCTGCTGGAAATACTTGAATGAATACTCCACGCCCGGTGCGTCGTCGAGCTGGCGCAGCGCGGTCCAGTCCAGGCGCTCCAGGCTGTCGTTGCGCGAACCCTCGACCTCGATCGTCAGCTCGCCGCTGCTGACCGCGGCCCGGTTCAGGGTCTGGGTCAGGGTGGCGGTGAAGTGCCAGGCGCCCTCGCCCTGCGACTGCAGTCGGAGGCCGTGCACGGTCAGGCCGCGACGCTGGCTGGTGCTGCCGACCAGGCGCTCGTAGAAGGCCACGTCCGCGCGCAGGGCGGAGATTTCCTCGTCGCGCTCGGCCAGCGCGATCTGCAGGTCGCCGTTGGCCTCGCGGCTGACCTGGTCCGAACGCGCGAGCGTGGCGACCTCCTGGCGCAGGGCCTCGGCCTCGCTGCGGAGCGCGGTATCGTCGCCGCGGCCGGCGCTGACCGAGACCGTCCAGGCACCCCAGATGCCGAACAGCAGGCAGGCCACGAGCACCGCCATCAGGACCATGTGCGCGCGCGGGTACGGGTGTTCGGGCGGGGGCGTGTCGGGCATCCCCGCATGGTAACGCCCGCGCCTGAGCGCCGGGCGAACGTGGCCACGCATATACTTCGCGCCATCGCAGTCCACCACCGTCCCGGGGAGCGCGGCCATGTCGGAAGCCCAACTGTTTGCCGCCGGCGTGCTGCTTGCATGGCTGGCCGGCGTCCGCGTCTACCTGACCGTGTTCGGCGTCGGCGTGGCCGGCGCGCTGGGCTGGCTGGAGCTGCCCGCGGCGCTCGAGGTCACCGCGTCACCCTGGGTGCTGGGGATTTCCGGCGTCCTGGCGCTGGTCGAATTCTTCGCCGACAAGATCCCCGGCGTCGACTCCGGCTGGGACCTTCTGCAGACGCTGGCGCGGGTGCCGGCGGGCGCCTTCCTGGCCGCGGCCGCGCTCTCGCCCGATGGCGACCTGTCGGCCGGGATGCTCGCCACCGGTGCCGGCGTCGCCCTCGGCAGCCATGCGCTCAAGGCCGGCAGCCGGGTGCTGATCAATGCATCTCCCGAGCCGCTCAGCAACTGGGGGGCCTCGGCGACCGAGGACGTCGCCACGATCGGCCTGCTCGCGTTGGCCCTGGCCAACCCGCTGCTGGCCCTGGGGATCGCGCTGGCACTGAGCCTGCTGCTCGCCCTGGGCCTGTGGTGGGTCTGGCGCCGGCTGTTCGGGCGCCGGTCCGCGGCCGTGGCGGGCCGGGCGCGACCGGCATCGCAGGACCGCGGAGGCGGTTCGTTGTAGGCTTGGCGATTCGGGGGGAGCGCAAGGTGCGCTGCACCTCCGTCCCTGCCCACGGAGGGCTCCCGCAGTGAGCGCAGCACCCGGCACACGGACCGCAGCGGACACGGGCCAGGCAGCGACCCTGCCCGGTGGTGCCGTGCGCGCCGAATTCCCGCCGGCCGGCTACTGGCGCCGCTGGTGCGAAGATGCCGCGCCGCCCGTGGCCGTGCACGCCGATGCGTCCCCGGTCGAGCTTCCGCCTCCCGCGGTCACGCCCCCGGTCGCCGCCGACGGCAGCCCCGAGGCGCCCTATCGCGTGCTGGTGGTGGAGGACGACCTCAGCCAGGCCCTGTTCGCCGAAAGCGTGCTCAGCGGCGCCGGCATGCAGGCCGCTGTGGTCTCGGTGGCCACCGAGGTGATGGCATCGCTCGGGACCTTCCGCCCGGACCTTGTGCTGATGGACCTGCACATGCCCGGCATGGACGGCGTGGAGCTGACCAACCTCATCCGCCTGGATCCCGCCTACGGCCACGTGCCGATCGTCTTCCTGACCGGCGACCCGGACCCGGAGCGCCAGCTCGAAGTGCTCGAGGTGGGCGCCGACGACTTCCTCACCAAGCCGGTTCGGCCGCGGCACCTGATCGCCGCGGTGCAGAGCCGCGTGCGCCGCGCGCGCATGCTGCAGCGCGAGCGCAGCGGCGGCGGCCGCCACCCGGTCACCGGCCTGTTCACGCGTTCGCACATGCTGCAGCGCCTGAACTCGATGATCCCCGGCGACGGCAAGGGCGCGCTGTTCATGGTCGAGATCGCGGGCATCGGCGTGCTCCGCGACCGCTACGGCTATACCGGGCTGGAACAGCTGCTCACCGATGCCGCCGCCCGGATCGGCGAAGCCGCGTCCGGCCACGCGGTGTCGCGCCTGAGCGACAGCATCTACCTGATCCACGCCGCCGAGCTCGAACCCGCGCAACTGCCCGAAAGCGCGCGTGCGCTGCGCGACGCGCTCGGCCGCGAAGGCTTCAGCGCGAACGACGAACCGGTGCGCCTGCGCGCCTTCGTCGGCTACACCACCCTGGCCCACGCCTATGGCGACGCGAGCAGCGCGCTGGCCGCCGCCGAACGCGCCCTGCGCGAGGCCCGCGCCCAGCCCACCGCCGTCGCCGGCTACCAGCCGCCGCGCCAGCGCGACCACGACCAGGCCATGGCCGAATCCGTGCGCCGGGCGCTGGCCGACAACCGCTTCGAACTCGCCTTCCAGCCGGTGGTGGCGGTGGCCGGCGGCGACGAGGCCCAGTTCCAGACGCTGCTCCGGATGCGCGACACCGGCGGCAAGCTGCAGGCCGCGGCCGACTTCCTGCCCGCCGCCGATGCCGCCGACCTGATGCACGACATCGATGCCCGCGTGCTGGAACTCGCGGTGACGGTGCTGCACCAGCGCGTGGCCGAGGGCCGGCCGGTGCGCCTGTTCGTGTCGCAGTCGGCGCGCAGCCTGGCGCGCGACGGCCACGCCGACCACGTGCTGGGCATGCTTGCCGCCTATGGCGTGGAGGGCGCGCGGATCGTGATCGACGTGCGCCAGGACGAAGCGCTGATCCACGCCCTGGCCCTGCGCGAATTCTGCGACACCATGGTGCCGGCGGGGGTGCAGCTGTGCCTGGGCCAGTACCAGTCCGGCCGCGAGGCCGACGCCCTGCTCGCCCAGTTGCCGCTGGGCTACGTGCGGCTGGCGTCGCGCTATTCGCAGAAGCTCGACGACCCGGCCGTGCGCGATGAAATGCGCCAGGCGATCGAGCGCGCGCACCGCCTGGGCCTGTGCGTCATCGGCCAGCAGGTGGAGGATCCGCAGGCCGCCGCGACGCTCTGGATCAGCGGCGTCGACTTCATCCAGGGCAACCTGGTGCAGCAGGCCGCGGGAGAAATGGACTTCGACTTCCACCACTCGGTGCTCTGAGATGCTGACACGCGGACGACCCTCGGCAATGATGCTGCGCTGGCTGGCGCTGGGCGCGGCTGCCGGCGCCACGCTTTCCCTGGTGCTGGACGCCCTCGGGCTGGCCGGGCCCTGGCAACATGCGGCGCTGGTGCTGGTGCTGCTGGTGCTGTTCACGGTGATCGCCATCCACGTCAGCGTGCGCAAGCGCGACCAGGAAATGGACGAAGCCGAGGAGCGCGCGCGCCGCGACGAGGCGGTGATGGAGCAGCTGCAGGCGCAGATCGAACAGCACGCGCAGCTCGAAACCCAGATGCGCCAGGCCAAGCAAGCCGCGGAATCGGCGGTGATGGCCAAGGGCGAGTTCCTGGCCACGATGAGCCACGAGATCCGCACCCCGCTCAACGGCATCGTGCCGATGCTGGACCTGCTGATGCACGCGCGCCTGGCGCCCGACCACGCCGAGCTGGTGCGCACCGCCTACACCTCGTCGCAGCAGATGCTGCGCATCGTCGACGACATCCTCGACTACTCCAAGCTCGAGGCCGACAAGCTCGAACTCGAGAGCACCGGCTTCAACCTGCGCGAACTGCTCGATGGCGTCATGCAGCTCATGGACCGGCCGGCGCAGGGCAAGGGCCTGCGCATGAGCCTCAGCATCGACCCGGCCGTGCGCCTGGCCGTGCGCGGCGATCCGGTGCGCCTGCGCCAGGTGCTGGGCAACCTGGTCTCGAACGCGGTGAAGTTCACCGAGCGCGGCTCGGTCACGGTGAGCGTGCGCCGCAACGGCGAGACCGCGGCCCAGCACCAGCTGCGCTTCGAAGTGCGCGATACCGGCATCGGCATCCCGGCCAGTTCGCAGGCGCGCCTGTTCCAGGCCTTCAGCCAGGCCGACGCATCGACCACCCGCCTGTACGGCGGCACCGGGCTGGGGCTGGCGATTTCCAAGCGCATCGTCGACCTGATGGGCGGCCGCATCGGCGTGGAATCCGAGCAGGGCCACGGCGCCACGTTCTGGTTCGAGATCCCGCTGCTCAAGGCCGCCGGCGACATGCCCACCGTGGCCGAGGACAACTCGGCGCGCGGACGCCTGCTGCTGCTCAGCGGTGATCCGCGCCTGCGCCTGCGGCTGTCGATGCTGCTGCCCAACTGGGGGCTGCGCATGAGCGCGGTCGAAACCACCCAGGAAGCCCTCGACCGCCTGCGCGCGGCGGCGAACCAGGGCGCGCCCTGGGCCTATTCCCTCGTGCTGGCGGACCTTGCCGGCATGCGCAGCACCGCGGTGGCCCTGCACCGCAACCTCGGCCGCCAGGCCGTCTACGGCGACCTCAAGCTCGTCTGCCTGTACGGGGACGATCCGGTGCCCGATGAACTGCAACGCAGCGTCACCCTCCTCAGCCGGCAGTCCCCCGACGCCGACCTCCGTGCCGCCCTCCTGGGCGGGAACGCCTTACAGGCACCGGACCACGTCAGGGAACCCCTCTCCATGGCCAACGCCATCGCATCCTCATTGCCCTCGGCTCCAATGCGCGCCGCGCGCGTGCTGCTGGTCGAAGACAACCCCGTGAACCTGATGGTGGGCCAGCGCCTGCTGTCTGTGCTCGGCATCACCTGCGACACCGCCAGCAACGGCGAAGCCGCGCTGCTGCGCATGGAGGCGTCGCGCTACGACGTCGTGCTGATGGATTGCCAGATGCCGGTGATGGACGGCTACACCGCCACCCGTCGCTGGCGCGAGATCGAACAGGACGCCGGCGACGGCCGCCACGTGCCGATCATCGCGATGACAGCCAACGCAATGGCCGGCGACCGCCAGAAGTGCCTGGACGCCGGCATGGACGACTACCTGGCCAAGCCGGTGACCCGCAGTGAGCTGGAGCGGACGCTGGCGCGCTGGTGGAACGCCGAAACGGCGGCGGCCGCTGCCCAGCGCGAAGCCTACGACGTGGATCCCGAGACCGGCGACATGATCGGCCGCGACGCCGGGGCCTATGCCGCCGATGCGGAGATCGAGGTCGTGGACGGGATCCCCCCCGTCGCCGGACCCGACGACGGCACGGAGGTGCATGGCTTGGCGGCAAGCCCGGCTGCGCCCCCGATTGCGGCTGCACCCGCGATCGCCGCCACTCCGGTCCCGCCAGCGCCGCGGCCCACGGTCCCGCCGCCCACGCTGCCGCCGGTACTCGACCACGAGATCCTCGAAGAGCTGCGCGCCATGCTCGGCGGCGACCTCGACCACCTGATCGACGTCTTCCTGGCCGACACCCCGCGCCTGGTCGGCACCCTTGAGCAGGCGGCCACAGGACCCGACTACGACGCGCTGCGCGACGCCGCGCATTCGCTGAAGTCATCCAGCGCCAACCTGGGCGCGATGTCGCTGTCGGCCGCGGCCAAGCGCGTCGAGCTGGGCGCCCGCGAGCGCCTGCTCGAGCGCCCCGCCGTGGCGGTGGCGCTGGTGGCCAACGAGTTCAACCGGGCCCGCGCGGCGCTGAAGGCGGCGAGCGCGGCGCAGGCGTAGGAGTCACCCGGACTCCTCCTGCCATGGCAGGCACCTGGCCTTCAGCGGCACCAGGTCTTGCGCCTGCCCCGGGGCGATCTCAGCCGCCCATCTTCGACTGCAGGTAGTTCTGCTCGCCGACGCGGTTGATCAGGTCGAGCTGGGTCTCGATCCAGTCGACGTGCTCTTCCTCGGAATCGAGGATGTCCTTGAACAGGCGGCCGCTGGTGTAGTCCTTGATGCCGTCGCAGTACTCGATCGCCTCGCGCAGCAGCGGCAGGCCGTCAAGTTCGAGCGCCAGGTCGCACTCCAGGATCTCGCGCGGCGACTCGCCCACGCGCAGCTTGCCCAGCGCCTGGAAGTTCGGCAGCCCCTCGAGGAACAGGATGCGGTCCGCCAGCTGGTCGGCGTGCTTCATCTCGTCGATCGATTCCTCGTACTCGTGCTTGGCGAGGTCTTCGAGGCCCCAGTTCTTCAGCATCTTGGCGTGCAGGAAGTACTGGTTGATCGCGGTGAGTTCGTTGTAGAGCGCCTTGTTGAGGAACTCGATGACCCTGGGGTCGCCCTTCATGGCATGTCTCCGGCTGGCGTGGGGAATGATCCTGACGACTCTAGCGCCAACGATCCCCATGTGCCGGAACGCGAATCGTGATCATCCCCACCTTCATCCGGGGGGGGCCGATGCGTAGGCCTCAGGCGGCGTTGGCCAGCGGGAGGATCTGCAGGACCATGCGCGACGCGGCCTCGTCTTCCAGCAGCGCCACCGCGGTATCCACGCAGCTGCCACAGCAGGCGCCGGCGCCGGTGCGCATGGTGAGCTCGGTCATGCTGCCGCAGCCTGCGGCCGCGGCCTCGCGGATCTGGTGGTCGGTAACCCCGTTGCAGACACAGACGTACACGGCGGACTCACGGTTCATGGGACGAACCGATTGTCGTTCCATATGAGAATGATTGTCAATCCTGAACGAGGCGCGTTCTCGTCGGCGATGTCGGCCGCCCTCGCCCGCGCTGGGCTTCCAGGCTGATCGTCGGCACCGCCCCGGGCCCGGCCACCTGGCGCGCGAACGGCGCCAGATGTTGCAGCGCCCGCGTATAGACACCGCGCTTGAAGTTCACCACGTGTTCGAGCGGATACCAGAAATCGACCCACCGCCAGTGGTCGAACTCCGGCGTGTCGGTCAGGTCCAGGCGCAGGTCGGCGTCCGCGCCGGTGAAGCGCAGCAGGTACCAGACCTGCTTCTGGCCGATGCACACCAGCCTGTCGTTGCGCCGGATCGCGCGCGGCGGCAGCCGATAGCGCAGCCAGCCCGGCGTGGCGCCCAGCACGTCGACATGGCGGGCCTGCAGCCCGGTCTCTTCCGCGAGCTCCCGGTACATGGCCTCGAGCGGGGTCTCGTCGGAATTCATCCCGCCCTGCGGGAACTGCCAGCCGTCACGGCGCACCCGGCGCGCCCAGAACACGCGGCCGTCCGGATGCATCAGAACGATGCCGACATTGGGTCTATAGCCGTCCGGATCGATCACGATGCGGACTCCTGAGGTCTTTCGACGCTTACAGCGTCACTGCGACCGACTCTGCCACGGGGCGCCGGAGGGGACAAGCCGGGCCGGGGGATTTGACGTCGGAGCCAGCCAAGTGGACAATTGCCGGCTCGCCACGCGCTGCGTGCGGGGCCAATGGCTATGTAGCTCAGCTGGTTAGAGCACGGCACTCATAATGCCGGGGTCGGTGGTTCGAGTCCACCCATAGCCACCATGTTGTCCAGTCAAATCAACCAGTTGGACGATCAAAGCCCGCCTTCGATGCGGGCTTTTTTGTGGCTCTTCGCCCGGGTGCCGGATCACGCGCAGGGAGGCGGTTCCATAACGCGTGAGGAAGCGGGCTGGACATCTGGCCGCGCCGCGTTCGATGCCGTCCGGAAGCATCAGCGGGCTGGCCTCAACCTTGGCAGCACGTCCCCAAGCGGCAGCGCATGCACCGTGCCGCGGTGGCCTCGCATGGTCCGTGCCCGGAACATGGAGTTGACGATGGCTTCCTCGGTCGCCTCGGCCACGGCTTCGAACAGCGGCGTCATCGCGTCGTTGGGCAGCAGCTCGACCGCGTGCCGCGGATCGCCCAGCGCCCTACGCACGGACGCCGCCGTGGAGAATGCGATCACGTAATCGCCCGAGCCGTTGCTCATGTCGCCACCGGTCCGGCCCATGCCGATCAGCGCGCGCGCCGCGAGCCTCCGCAGCAGGCGTGCATCAAGCGGGGCATCGGTGGCGACGACGATCATGATGCTGCCGTCGCCATCGCCCGGCGGCTGCTCTCCGTTGACCGCGGCTGCGAGCGCATCGGGCTGCAGGTCGTCCAACGCCACGCCCCGGATGGTCAGCCGGCCACCGAAATTGCTCTGCACCAGCACGCCCACGACGTAACCGCCATCGGCCGCCGGCAATCTGCGCGAGCTGGTGCCGATGCCGCCCTTCCAACCGAAGGCGACGGTTCCCGTTCCGGCGCCGACCGCGCCCTCATCGGCGTTGTCCGTCGAGGCCGACTCCAACGCCGCCCGGACATGTCCGGGCTGGATCGCGCGTGCGCGGATGTCGTTGAGGAAGCCGTCATTGGTTTCACCGACGACGGGGTTCAGCGACCTGACGTCCTGCATCCCCGGGCCGGCCAGCTGCCACTCCACCAGTGCGTCCGCCGCGCGCCATACGCCGAGCGTACCGGTCAGGAGGATCGGGGTTTCCAGCTCCCCAAGCTCCTCGACCTGGGTCACGCCGACCAGCTTGCCGTAGCCGTTCCCGACCACGACGGCGGCGGGGACGCGCTCGCGGTAGAGGTCGCCCGGGTGCGGAAGGATCGCCGTGACCCCGGTGCGCAAGGCATCGCCTTCGATCACGGTGGCGTGCCCGACCGCCACGCCGGGCACGTCGACAATGGCGTTGCGGGGCCCGGGTTCCTGCACGCCGATCACGACACCGGCGTCGCGCGCCCTTGGACGCTCGGGGGCCACGCCGCCCTCGGCGGCATGCACCCAGCCTGCGAGGACCAGTACCGCCGCCGGCACCAACTGGATCCACGCTGCCCTCTTCATCCATCCCTCGCACAGTCGGTGATGCCGAGGCGGCATGATATTGCCTCGGCTCGTGGGGCGGGCTGCCGGACGTAGCGACACGCCCTCATCGCGCCAGCAGCCGCTTCGTCCAGTCCAGCAGCACCAGCGGCAGCCGCTCCGGCGCCGACAGCACCGCATAGTTGTCCGGCCCGAACACCTTCGGCAGGTAGGCCGGGGCCTGCAGGTCCACGGTGAGGCAGAACGGGAAGATGCCCTGCAGCCGCGCCTCGGCCACCGACTGGCGCATGTCCTCGACGCCGAAGCGCCCGTCATAGCGGTCGGCGTCGTTGGGCTTGCCGTCCGACAGCATCAGCAGCAGGCGGTGTTCGGCCGGCTGGCGCATCAGCAGCGACGTGGCATGCCGGATGGCGGCGCCGGCGCGCGTGTAGTTTTCCGGCTCCAGGCCGGCAATGCGCAGCGCGACATCCGGCCCGTAGGCCTCATCGAATGCCTTCAGGCTGCGCATCGACACCCCGTGCGGGCCTTCGCCGGAGAAGGCCATGGCCGAGAAGGGTTCGCCCAGGCCCTCCAGGGCCATGCAGACCAGCAGCAGGGCCTCGCGCTCGACGTCGATCACGCGCCGGCCGCCGCCGATGAACCCGTCGGTGGAGCCGCTGCTGTCGACCAGCAGCGAGACCGCGATGCTGCGCCGGCCCGGGCGGCGGGCTTCGTACAGGCCTTCGCGCAGGAAGCCGCCGGCGCGCAGGTCGGCGCGGCCTTCCACGCAGGCATCGATGTCGATGTCCTCGCCGTCGCTCTGTCGGCGCAGGCGGACGCGCTCAGGGCGAAGGGCTTCGAACTGGCGGCGGATGCCGTCGAGATGGGTGCGGTGGCGGGCCAGGGTCGCGTCGATCCAGGCAGGGTCGCCGGCCGGCGGCGGCAGCATCCGCACGGTGGTGCCGTGCTCGATGTAGGACGCCCCCGCATGGTCCCACTCGGGATAGCGGAAGCGCGTGCCGCCGGCGTCGGGATCGTCGAACTCGATCTTCGCGCGGCTGGCGGGAGGATCGTCGGACAGCAGGACTTCGCGCGGCGGGTCGGGCGCCGCGACCATCCGCGTGGATGCGAGCTCGGAGAGCATGTCGCCGTATTCGTCGGGGCCGGTCTCGTCATCACGGTCCACCGGGCGCTGCAGGCCGAAGGGATCCTCGGCGACTTCGTGAGGTGCGTCCTGCTGGATCATCCACACGCCGGGTTCGCCGGGGCGGTCCTCGTCTTCGGTGGCTTCGCGCTCTTCGGGGCGCCGCTCCATGCGCGCGCTTCGGACCGGGCCGGTATCTTCCCCGTCGTGGTTGGATGGCGTGCCTTCGACCAGGCGCGAGGCGGGGCCGGTATCGCGCAGTTCGCCGGTCCACCAGTCGCGGTACAGCGGAACGGGGCCGAGGCGGCGGACGGCTGCGTCGTCGAGGCCCCAGTCCCGGAGCAGGCGTTCAGCATGTTCGAGCGGGCCTTCAGCCCGGCTCGCGTCTGATCGGGATTCGGAGCTGGATTCGGATCGGTCGCCGGAGCTGGCGTTGGTGTTGCTGTTGCTGTTGCTGTTGGTGTTGGTGCTGGTGTTGGCGTTGGTGTCGGCTTCGGCCTTGCGGTCGGACGCTACCTCCAACTCAGCCTCCAGGATGTCCCGGACAAGCTGGTCCAGCGGCTGCCGCGCGGCCGCGAAACCGGCCAGCGGAGGGCGCGCGGCCAGCGCCAGGCCGCGCAGCCGCCGCAGGGCCGGCACCAGGCCTGGAAAGCCGCGCGCGACCTCGGCTTCGGCGGCCTGCGCCTCGAGCACCAGCGCGATATCGCGCAGCAGCGGGTTGCGCTCCCCCGCGATCGCCTGCACGTGGCCGCGCGTGGCCCGACACGCCTGCTGCAGCGCCATTGCGCGATAGAGCTCCGACGCTTTGACGGCATCGCAGGTACCGAGATGGGCCGGCAGCCAGATCGCGCTGCCGCTGGTGGCGGGCAGCGCCTGCCGATGGCGCGGATATGCGGGGCGGTGGAACAGCCGGTGCAGCACGGTCGGGCGCGCCGGCGGCAGCGCCACCCGGATCGGCAGGCTGGTGCCGAACGCGGCCGACACCAGCAGGTCCAGGCGCCGGACCAGCGACGCGAGCGCGATCGGCTCGTCGGGCTCGCGCGCATAGTGCCGCCGCCAGGTGTCGCGGATGAACACCGTGGCGTGACGCGCCACGTCGACGACAACATCCTCGGCCTCGGCCACGGCGACGGACGCCTAGGGGAACATCGCGTCGACCAGCTCCCGCATCGCGCCAAGCAGGGTCGGATCGTCGCTGAGCGGTGAAACCACCGCCGCGTTGCACGCCTCGCCTACGCTGATGCCGCTGGCGACCAGGCGTCCGGCGGCAATCAGCAGGCGCGTGCTCGGAACCTCGGCCAGGCCGCGGTCGCGGAGTGAGCGCACGCGGCCCGCCAGCTCAACCAGCGCAACGGCAGTGCCGCTGTCCACGCCGCTCTCGGCGACCACGATCGCGGCCTCGGCCGGAGGCTCGGGAAAACCGAGCTCGATCGCCACGAAGCGCTGCCGCGTGCTCGGCTTGAGGTCCTTGAGCATCCGCTGGTAGCCGGGGTTGTACGAGATCACCAGCTGGAAACCCGGCGCGGCCTCGAGGGTTTCCCCGGTGCGGTCGATCGGCAGCATGCGCCGGTAGTCGGTCAGCGGGTGCAGCACCACGATGGTGTCCTGGCGCGCCTCCACCACTTCGTCCAGATAGCAGATCGCGCCTTCGCGCACGGCGCGGGTCAGCGGGCCGTCCTGCCAGACGGTGTCGTCGTGGCGGATCAGGAAGCGGCCGATGAGGTCGCTTGCCGTCAGGTCGTCGTGGCACGACACCGTGATCAGCGGGCGGCCCAGCCGCCACGCCATATGTTCGACGAAGCGGGTCTTGCCGCAGCCGGTGGGGCCCTTGAGCATCACCGCCAGCCCGCCGGCATGGCACTGCTCGACGATCCCGACCTCGTTGCCCGTGGGCTGGTAGTACGGACCGGCCTCCGCCGGCCTCATGTGCTCATCCACCCATCAGCGTCCCGGGCGCCGTTGCAGCTCGCCGTCGGCATCATCCGCGATCACGTCGAACTGCGGGCGGTACCTGAAGAAGTCGAAGATGAACATCGCGACGCCGGTGGCGAAGATCGTCGCGGTCAGGATCAGCATCAGGAAATGCACCTGGATCTTCAGCTGGGCATCGAGGTAGCCCATGCCCATGATCCGCTCCAGATACACCTGGGCGATGCCGGCCGTGCCGAACGACAGCGTCATCCCGAACATGCCCGTCACCTGCAGCCAGAACGCCCAGTAACCCAGCGGCGAGTACCTGTCCTGCGGCCGGTTGGTCAGGCTGGGGAGCGCATAGGTGATCATCGCCATGATGATCATCGCGTAGGCGCCATAGAACGCCGAATGCGCGTGCATCGCGGTGACCAGGGTGCCGTGGGTCCACTTGTTGACGCTGGGCCAGGTGTGCGCCAGGCCCAGCAGGCCGGCGCCGAACAGGGCGAAGATGGCGCTGCCGATGGTCCAGTGCAGAGCCAGCGAGTTGGGGTGCTTCACCCCGCCGCGGCGCATCGCCGCATAGGCGTAGATCGCCATCGCAGCCAGCGCCAGTGGCTCAAGCGCGCTGAAGAAGCCGCCGATCGGCAGCCAGATATGCGGCACGCCCACCCAGTAATAGTGATGCGCGGTGCCGAGGATGCCGGCGAAGAACACCAGGCCCACGATCACGTACAGCCACTTCTCCATCACCTCGCGGTCGATGCCGGACAGGCGGATCAGCAGGTAGGCGAGGAAGCCGGCCATGATCATCATCCACACGCCCTCGACCCACAGGTGGATGGTCCACCAGCGGTAGAAGATCGAGACGGTGTAGTTCTCGTAGTGCAGCAGCGCCGGGATGTAGAGGATCGCCGACAGCGCAAGGCCGCCCAGCAGCACGCCCTCGGTGGTCGTGAACCGCCCGGACTTCTTGATGGTCATGCCGATGTTGTAGAGGAACATCAGCATGCAGATCACGATCACGATCTTGTGCGGCAAGGGCTGCTCGAGCAGCTTGTTGCCGGTGCCGTAGCGGAACAGGTAGCCGATGACCGCGGTCACGCCCATCAGCGTCCACAGTCCCAGCTGCCAGTAGGCCAGCTTCGTGCTGTGCAGCTCGGTGCGGGATTCGTCGGGCACCATCCAGTAGGTGGCGCCCATGAAACCCGTCAGCACCCAGACGATCAGCAGGTTGGTGTGGATCGTCTTGGTGACGTCGAACGGGAGGATGTACAGCAGCGGGTCCGGCCCGAGGTACTTCGCGGCCGACAGCAGTCCGAACACGATCTGCAGACCGAACAGCACCATGGCCACGGCGAAGTACCAGTAGGCCACTGATTGGGACTTGTAGCGCATAGAAAATCTCCCGGTGCCGGCGCAGGACGCCCGCCAGTCTTATTTCATCGATCCAAGGAAGGCCACGAGCTGGTCGACTTGCTCTTCGGTCAGGCTGTCCGCATAGGTGTTGGGCATGAAGGACGTGCCTTCGGCCGAGAACATCGCGCCTGGCACGAGGTGCGCGCTGGGCGTCACGATGGATTCGCGGATGTAGCCCTCGACATCGGTCGCGCTGCCGGTGTAGTCCGGCGATGCGATCGTCTGCGCCGCGCGCTCCGACATGCCGGCCATCGATGGCCCCGCGAGCTGGACGCCGGGCTGCAGCGAGTGGCAGGCCGTGCAGACCGGCACCGCGGTCCCGAACAGGTTCTCGCCGATCGCGCGCGGGTCGCTGTCGGCGCGCACGGGCCTGACGTCCTGTGCCTCCGCCGCGCCCTCGGCCGTGCCCTGCGCGGCCACGACGACCGACCCGCCGGACACCAGGATCGGACGCGGCGGCCAGCCCTGGTTGTCGACCTTCGACACCCAGTCGAGGAACTTGACCAGGTTGGCGATCTCGACCTCGCTGAGGTCCTGGGTCGGCATCAGGCGACGATGGCGCTGTTCGTCATAGAACTGGGACGGGTCGCGCATGTAGGCCTTGAGGTAGGCCTCGCCGCGGTGCTGCGCGATCTTGGTCAGGTCGGGCGCGTAATAGGCGCCTTCGCCGAACAGGGTGTGGCAGTTGATGCAGTTGTACTTGTGCCAGACGTCCTTGCCGTGGGTGATCTCCGGCGTGATGTCGTCGGCGTTGGTGAGCTCGCCGAAACGCATGTGGCTGTAGAAAGTCAGGCCGAGGAACGCAACGGCGGCAAGGCCTGTTGCGACGATGGCGAAGATCCGTGACTGCCGCTTGTTCATAGGTCCTTCCTCAGACGGCGATCGACGGCCAGTAGGAAATCGCGGTGTATCCGGCGTAGACCACGGCCACCGCCATCAGCAGCAGCACCAGGATTCCGACCCAGCGGACGGGTGACACCAGACTTGTCGCTTTCATTCGACTGCTCCCGGATCGGGCGGCGCCAGGACATGCCGGCCCGCACGGAAGCTACTGTGGCATTGCTTGCCGCGTCTTGCATTGTGCGACGCAACGGGAGCGATGCTGTTCCGGGGGCAATCAATTGTCCGACGCGCTATCGCGCCCGGGCTGTTCGCGGGCTTCGTCTGAAACGATCTGCCCGTCCACCAGGGTGATCGTACGGTCACAGCTTTGCGACAGCCGCGGGTCGTGCGTCACCACCAGCACCGCGCAGCCGTATTGGGAATTGAAGCGCCGCAGCAGCTCGAACACATCGGTCGCGGTCTTCGTGTCCAGGTTCCCGGTCGGCTCGTCCGCCAGCAGCAACGACGGCCGCGTCACCAGCGCGCGCGCGATCGCAACGCGCTGCTGCTGCCCGCCAGATAGCTGGTCGGGACGGCGGTCGGCAAACCTGTCGAGGCCGACGTCCTCCAGCAGTCCGCGCGCCCTGTCGACCGTGTCCTGGTCCGGGCGCCCATTCGCCACCATCGACGGCATCAGCACGTTTTCCAGCGCGGTGAACGCACCGATCAGGTGGTGGAACTGGAACACGAAGCCGATGTGGCGGCCGCGCAGCGCGGTGCGGCCTTCATCGTCCATGCCCCGCGTGGCTTCGCCGCGCAGGAACAGTTCGCCCTCGGTCGGGGAATCAAGCAGGCCGATGAGGTTGAGCAACGTGCTCTTGCCCGAGCCCGAGGGGCCGACGAGGGCGGCGAAGTCTGCGCTGTCCAGGCGCAGGTCGATGCCGTGCAGCACTTCCACTTCGTTCGGCTGGCCGATGTTGTAGGACTTGCGCAGGCCTTGCAGGCGCAGCACCTCGCCGGGAGGATCAGCCATGGCGGATCGCCTCGACCGGATCCAGGCGCGAGGCACGCGACGCCGGCGCCAGCGCCGCGCCCACGCCCGCGACGGTGGCCAGCGCCATCGCAGCCGGCACCAGCGCGGCCGGTATCGGGATGTAGAACAGGCCGGGGCCGAAGCCGTTGAACGCGGCGACCAGCCCCCAGCCGGCCAGGGCGCCGAGCGCCGAGCCGGCGAGGCCAAGCACCGCGCCCTGCACCAGGAAGACCAGCAACATCTGCCGCCGCCGCGTGCCCATCGCGCGCAGGATGCCGATCTCGCGCGTGCGCTGGGCGACGCTGACCGCGAGCACGCTGGCGATGCCAAGCGCCACCGACACCGCGACGAAGAAGCTGATCATCCGCGTCGACATGCTCTGCGAGGTCAGTGCGTTCATCAGCTGCGCGTTGGTCTCCATCCAGCTCTCGGCCTGCAGGCCGGTCAGTCCGCTGATGCGATCGGCGATGCGGTTGGCACCGAACAGGTCCTCGACGGTGACATCGATCACGGTGACCCCGCCCGGCAGCGCGAGCAGCGACTGCGCCTGCTTCAGGTCCAGGTAGACATAGCGGGCGTCGAGCTCGCGCACGCCGAGCTCGAAGATGCCCGCCACGTTGACGATGGCTTCGCGGCCGTCGCCGGCATCGAGCCTGAGCTTGCCGCCCAGGCGCAGGCCGAGGTCCTCGGCAAGCTGGCTGCCGACCACGGCGTTGCCCGAGCCGACCTCGAGCCGGCCTTCGACCATGCTCTCGTCCAGCGGGATCACCTGCAGGTAGCGCGGCAGGTCCACGCCGACCAGCGCGACCGACTGCACGGCATCGCCGCGGCGCCCGAACGCGGGCCCCGACACCAGCGGCGACACCGCGGTGATCCCGGGAAGTCCATCGAGCACGTCGCGCACCTGCAACCAGTTGTCGATCGGCCGCAGCGCCTGCGCGCGGCGGTCCTCAAGCACCAGCTGCAGGGTGCCGGGCGCAGCCGGCGCGATGCGGCTCACCTCGCGGGGTGCCTCCACGCGCACGTGCGCCTGGGTGCCGAGCGTGCGTTCGATGATGTTGTCCTGCAGGCCGGCGATGAGCGCGGTCACGAACACGATCACCGCCACGCCCACCGCGATCCCGAACAGGATCAGCAGGGTCTGCGCCCGGCCGTGGCGCAGGAAGCGCATCGCGATGGTGGTCTCGATCCACATCGCTCAGTCGAACTTGACCGGCAGCTCACCGCGCGTGCGGCGACCGGCGTCGGGCGGCGGCGCCTGGGCTTCGATCTGGACGCGCCCGCCATCCTCCGGGAGCGCTTCCGGCGCCAGCGCACCGGCCGCCAGCACATGGTCGCCTTCCTCCAGCCCTTCGAGCACTTCGCTCATCGCAAGCCCGCGCAGGCCGAGCCTGACCGGCGTGCGCTGCACGCGGCCGCGGCGCACGCGCAGGACGATGGCGCGATCGGAGCCGTCGCTCGCGTCGACCAGCGCATCGTTGGGCACGGCGAGCGCGCTGTCGCGGCTGCCGGTCAGGATGGTGGCGGTCACGGTCATGTCCTGGCGCACGAAGTCGGCACCGGGATCGATGCGCAGGCGGATGTCGACGGTCCCGCGCGCGGGGTCGATGCCCGGCGCGATGTGATGCACGGTCGCCGCGAACGGGCGGTCCGGGAAGGCGTCGGCGATACAGGTGACCGTCTGCCCCGGCGCCAGGCGGGCGAGATTCTTCTCGTCCAGCGGCAGCAGGACCTCGCCGGGTGCGTCGCGCGCGATTTCCAGCAGCACGTCACCGGGATTCACCGTGTCGCCGGGCTCGACGTTGCGGACAAGGATCGTGCCTGCCACGGTGGAACGGATCACCGCCCGCGCGAGGTCGGCCTCGGCCGCGGCCAGGCGCTCACGCGCCTGGGCCTCGCGGGCGCCGCCATTGAGCGCGGCCGCGGCCACGCGCGCCTGTTCGGCGGCGGCGCGCGCCACCACCAGGGCCTGGGCGGCCTGCTCCACGCTCTCACGCGCCACGAGTTGGCGCTCGCCAAGCGCCCGCCGCCGCGCCAGCTCCCGCTCCGCTTGCGCAAGCTCCGCATTGGCCTGGCGCAGCCGTGCGTCGGCATCGGGACGTTCGGCCTCGCGCAGCGCGGCGAGCGCCGCGCGGGCTTCATCGCGCCGCGCCTCCAGATCGCGCGCGCGCAGCGTGACCAGCACGTCGCCGGGCGCGACCCGGTCGCCTTCCATCACCCGCCGCTCGAGTACCAGGCCCGCGATCTCGGCCCCCACGTGCACGCGGGACAGCGCCGCCACGCGACCAGTCGCGACGACGTTCTGCACGATCGGGCCGGAGACAAGCGCGTAGCCCGGCAGGACCGGCCCACGCCAACGGGCGATGCCCAGGACCAGCAGGAGCCCCGCGACGACCGCAACCGCTGCGAACATCCATCTGCGCCGCGCGGGCATTCCGGCCATGGTTCGACCCGGTGGGAAAGAATCCATGGTGCCGGGTGCGCGGGGGTTCCAGCAATGGCGCCGGCGCCGGTGGTCGCAGCGGGCGCGTGGCCACGGACGTCCGGGCCGCCGTTCGCTCAGCCCCGGTCGTGCCGGCTGCCCCCCATGCATCGCGGCGAATCCGGCACTGCGGCCTGTTCCGCCCATTCATCAGGAGCGTAAGTGTGCAGCGCCAGCGCATGGATCTCGCCCATCAGCCCGCCCATCGCCGCATACACCGCCTGGTGCCGGCGCACGGACGGCTTGCCCGCGAAGGTGTCGCTGACGATCACCGCCTTGTAGTGCGTTTCCAGCCCGCGGCTGTGCATATGGCTTTCGTCCAGCACTTCCAGGTGGCTGGGAGACAGTGCCTGCAGTGCGGCCTGGATGCGATCGATCTTCTTGCTCATGTCGACATTATCCCCGGTATCGGCGCAGCGGGCCTGACTGGCGCTATGCCAGGCAGGCAAGTGCCTGCCGCGCCGCGATCCACTCCTCGTTGGTCGGCTCGACGCCCACCAGCACGCGGCTGGCCGGCGCGGAGATGATGTGGGCGTCGGCCTCGTTCGCCGCGTCATCCAGTTCCACGCCGAGGAACACCAGGTCCCTGCACACGCGTTCGCGGATAAAGGCGTTGTGCTCGCCGACGCCGGCGGTGAACACCAGCAGGTCCAGCCCGCCCAGCACAGCGGCCATCGCGCCGATTTCGCGCACGATCCGGCGCACGTAGAGTTCAAGCGCAACGCGCGCGCGCTCGCCGGCCATGCCCTCGTCGCCTTCGTGCTTCACGATCACGCGCGGCTCCGGCGAGATGCCGGACACGCCCAGCAGTCCCGAGCGGTGGTACAGCAGCTGCCCGACCTCCTCCAGGCTGAGCTTCTCGATCTCCATCAGGTACAGCACGGCGCCGGGATCCAGGGCGCCGGTGCGCGTGCCCATCATCAGGCCGTCGAGCGCGGAGAAGCCCATGGTCGTGGCCACGCTTTGCAGGCCACGCATCGCGCACAGGCTGGCGCCGCTGCCGAGGTGGGCGACGATGCTGCGGCCGCGGGCGACATCGCCGTGGCGCTCGGGCAGCGCGGTGGCCATGTAGGCGTAGGACAGGCCGTGGAAGCCGTAGCGCCGGAGGCCGCGCTCCCAGGCATCCCAGGGCAGCGGCAGGATCTGTTCGACCATGGGGACGGTGTGGTGGAAGCCGGTGTCGAAGCAGGCCACCTGCGGCAGCCGCGGATACTCGCGCAGCAGGATCCCGACCGCCTCGAGCGCGAAGGGCTGGTGCAGCGGCGCCAGCGGGATGAAGCCGCGCAGGTCCTCCAGCACGCCGTGATCCACGCGTACGGGTTCGAAGTATTTGCTGCCGCCATGCACAACCCGGTGCGCGACCGCGCCCACGCGGCGTCCGCCCAGGCGCTCGAGGATGCGGTCGCGGATCAACGCCAGCGCGCTGCGATAGGGCGTGCCGCCATCGAGTTCAATCGCGAACGGCTTGACGCCGCTTTCGCCGAAGTCGGGCGTGGAACCGCCGATGCCCTGCACCTTGCCGTTCCACAGCGCCCTGCGCGGCAGTGGATCGACGCCGCTGTCGTAGACTGCGAACTTGATGCTCGACGAGCCACAGTTGAGCACCACCACCAGGTCGGCGCCGGAAGACGCCACCGCCGGCGCCGCGGGACGTCCACTCACGGTGGGCTCTGGCGATTGTGGTGCGCGAGCATCAGCGCGATCGCGCACGAGGCCATGCGCGACTCGCGCGGATCGGCGCGACTGGTCAGCACTACCGGCACCTTCGCGCCCAGCACGATGCCGGCGCTGGCGGCCTGGCCCATGAAGATCAGCTGCTTGGCCAGCATGTTGCCGCTCTCCAGGTCCGGCACCACGAGGATGTCGGCCTGCCCCGCCACCGGCGACGAGATGCCCTTTGTCTTCGCGGCCTCCATCGACACCGCATTGTCGAAGGCCAACGGGCCGTCAAGCACGCCCCCGGTGATCTGGCCACGATCGGCCATCTTGCACAGCGACGCGGCGTCGAGCGTGGCCTGCATCGACGGGTTCACAGTCTCGACCGCGGCCAGGATCGCCACCTTCGGCGTGGCGATGCCGAGCACGTGCGCCAGGTCGATCGCGTTCTGGACGATGTCCGCCTTCTGCAGCAGGTCCGGCGCGAGGTTGACCGCGGCATCGGTGACGAGGAACGGCCGCGGATAGTGCGGCGTCTGGATCACGAAGCAGTGGCTCACGCGGCGCTTGGTGCGCAGGCCCGACGCCGAGGCCACCACCGCCGACATCAGCTCGTCGCTGTGCAGGCTGCCCTTGATGATGATCTCGACCTTGCCCTCGCGGGCCAGTTCGGCGGCGCGCAACGCCGCGGCGTGGCTGTGCGGCACGTCCTCGACCGGAAGACCGGAAATGTCGATCCCCGCCTCCTCCGCCGCCGCCCCCAGCCGCGCACGCGGCGCCACCAGCACCGGCTCCACCAGCCCCGCATCGCGCACGTCCAGCACCGCGGCCAGGCTCAACGCATCGCAGGGATGCACGATGGCGGCGCGCACGGGTGCCAGCTTGGCGACGTGGTCAAGCAGGCGCGCCAGGCCATCGTTGCCGTTGGCGTCCTTGCGATGGGCCGGCTGCTGCGGATGGTCTGCGGTCATCTGTGTCCCTTGTCAGCGGCCTGATCACCGCGTAACGGCGCGGCACCCGAGGCCTTCCTCGTGGTGCCGCTGGCCTGTGGCTTCGTGATCAACCTGGTCAACGCGCTGGTGATCGGCCTGATGGTCGGTTGAACCCGGCGGGCTATCCGGCCGCAGCGGCCTCGAGGCGCTTCGCCGCCTCGCGCTTGCCCATGCCGCGCAGCGCGGCGAGTGCCTGTACCTGCGCCTGGCGGGGCACGGTCTTGCCGGCTTCCCAGTTGTAGATCGACTGCCCGCTCACGCCCGCAAGCTGGCCGTATTCGGCCGCGGACAGGCCAAGCTTCTCGCGGTGCGACTTCAGGCCCTTGGCCTGGAAACGGACGCGCGGGGCATCGCCGTCAGCCGCAGGCGCCGTCGCCTTTTCCGCGTGCGACGGGCGCGCCCCGGATTTCACCTGCCGCGCCAGGGCCGCCACCTCGCGCTTGAGCGCCGCGATATCGCGCCGGTAACCGGCATTGGCCTTGCGCAGCGGCTCGAGCTGGGTCTTGGCTTCCTTGCGGGCGAGGCGCGCGATTTCGGCTTTCAGGACGGTTGCGAGATTGGCCACCAGGTATTACTCCATAATTCAATCGGGGGAATAGTTCGCAAGTCTAGTTTTGAATGCTTCCCGCGTCTAATACTTGTTTTCGAGCAATTATCGGCGCGGTATTCAACCGGATTATCAGGAGCCCGTCACACGACCGCATGCACGGCCCCGTGCAGACTGGTGGCCGACCCGCGACGCCAGGTTGAAACAGCCACAGGAGCCGATGTGCTTTCGATCGTCATCCCCGCGCACGACGAGGCGCCCGTCATCGCCGCGACGCTCGAGGCAGTGGCCCGCGCCACTGGCGGACTTGGCGAGGGGGTGGAAGTGATCGTGGTCGATGACGCCTCCACCGATGCGACCGCCGCGATCGCCCGCGCACATGGCGCCCGCGTGGTGCAGGTCGACGTGCGCCATATCGCCGGCGCGCGCAACGCCGGCGCCGCCGCGGCGAGCGGCGACCGCCTGCTGTTCGTGGATGCGGACACGCTGGTCAACCGCCAGGCGGTGGCTGCAGCGATGCAGGCGCTCGATGCCGGCGCGGCCGGTGGCGGCACCGCCGTGCGCTTCATGCGCCCGCTGCCGCTCCATGTCCGCCTGTTCGAATCGGCCTCGATCCTGCTGTTCCGCCTGTTCCGCATCACCCCGGGCTGCTTCATCTTCTGCAGCCGCGAGGCCTTCGACGCCGCTGGCGGATTCGACGAAGGGCTGTACGTGGCCGAGGATGTAGCCCTCGGCCGCGCCCTGGCCAGGCAGGGCCGACTGGCGATCCTGCGCACGCCGGTCATTACCTCGGCGCGCAAGATGCACACTTACTCGCTGGGCGAGAAAATCCGGTTTGCGCTGCGCTTCTTCGCCTCGCCCAGGCGCATGGCGCGCACCCGCGACGCCCTGCATATCTGGTACGGGCCGCGGCGGCACGAAAAGGCGGTCAGGACACCTTCTGGAGAATGATCCGGATCGCCAGGCGCGAACATCGATTCAGGGCAAGCCATCCCGCGGCGATACAATGGGCCCCTCCCGCCAGCGCCCGCACTCGCCATGACCAACAGCAGATATCGCAAGCCCCTTCCCGGAACCAGGCTCGACTGGTTCGACGCCCGCGAGGCGGTGGAGGCGCTGCAGCCTGGCGCGTGGGACACCCTGCCCTATACCGCGCGCGTACACGCCGAGAACATCGTGCGTCGCGCCGAGCCGGCCCGCATCGACGATTATCTTCGCCAGTTGATCGAGCGCCGCCGCGACCTGGACTTCCCGTGGTTCCCGGCGCGCGTGGTCTGCCACGACATCCTCGGCCAGACCGCGCTGGTGGACCTTGCCGGCCTGCGCGACGCCATCGCCGACGCCGGCGGCGACCCGGCCCAGGTGAATCCCGTGGTGCCGGTGCAGCTGATCGTCGACCACTCGCTTGCGGTGGAGTGCGGCGGATTCGATCCCGATGCGTTCAGCCGCAACCGCGAGATCGAGGACCGGCGCAACGCCGACCGCTTCCATTTCATCGACTGGACGAAAAAGGCCTTCCGCAACGTCGACGTGATCCCGCCGGGCAACGGGATCATGCACCAGATCAATCTGGAAAAAATGTCGCCGGTGGTTTATGTCGACGACGGCGTTGCATTCCCGGATACCTGCGTCGGCACCGACAGCCATACCCCGCACGTGGACGCGCTGGGCGTGATCGCGATCGGTGTCGGCGGGCTGGAGGCGGAGAGCGTGATGCTCGGCCGCGCCTCGTGGATGCGCACGCCCGAAATGATCGGCGTGGAGCTTTCAGGAAAGCCGCAGCCCGGCATCACCGCCACCGACGTGGTGCTGGCGCTGACCGAATTCCTGCGCCAGCAGAAGGTGGTGGGCGCCTATCTGGAATTCCGCGGCCCGGGCGCCGCGGCGCTGACCATCGGCGACCGCGCGACCATTTCAAACATGGCGCCTGAATATGGCGCGACCGCGGCGATGTTCTTCATCGATGACAACACGCTGGACTACCTGCGCCTCACCGGCCGCGAAGACGAGCAGGTGGCCCTGGTGGAGACCTACGCCAAGGCCGCCGGCCTGTGGGCCTCGGATCTCGCCAACGCGCAGTATCCGCGGACGCTGCACTTCGACCTGTCGAGCGTGGTCCGCAACATGGCCGGCCCGTCCAATCCGCATCGCCGCCTGGCAACCAGCGACCTGGCCGAGCGCGGCGTCGCCGGCGACCTGGCCGGCGCGCGCGCGCAGGAAGCCGAGGGCCTGCTGCCCGACGGCGCGGTGATCATCGCCGCCATTACCAGCTGCACCAACACGTCGAATCCGCGCAACGTGATCGCAGCCGCGCTGCTGGCGCGCAACGCCAATGCGCGCGGGCTGACGCGCAAGCCCTGGGTCAAGACCTCGCTGGCGCCGGGCTCGCGCGCGGTGCAGCTGTACCTGGAAGAGGCCAGGCTGCTGCCCGAGCTCGAGCAGCTCGGCTTCGGCATCGTCGGCTTCGCCTGCACTACCTGCAACGGCATGTCCGGTGCGCTGGACCCGGTGATCCAGCAGGAAGTCATCGACCGCGACCTGTACGCGGTGGCGGTGCTGTCGGGCAACCGCAACTTCGACGGCCGCATCCACCCCTATGCCAAGCAGGCCTTCCTGGCCTCCCCGCCGCTGGTGATCGCCTATGCCATCGCCGGCACCGTGCGCTTCGATATCGAGAAGGACGTGCTCGGCATCGACTCCGAAGGCCAGCCGGTCACGCTCAAGGACATCTGGCCCAGCGACGAGGAGATCGACGCCGTGGTGAAGGCCAGCGTGAAGCCGGAGCAGTTCCGCCGCGTGTACGAGCCCATGTTCCGCATCGCGGTGGATGACGGCACGCGCGTGGAGCCGCTGTACGACTGGCGCCCGATGTCGACCTATATCCGCCGACCGCCCTACTGGGAGGGCGCACTGGCGGGGGAACGCACGATGAAGGGCATGCGGCCACTGGCGGTGCTGGGCGACAACATCACCACCGACCACCTGTCGCCGTCGAACGCGATCATGGCGTCCAGCGCCGCCGGCGAGTACCTGGCGAAGATGGGCCTGCCCGAAGAGGACTTCAATTCCTACGCCACCCACCGCGGCGATCATCTGACCGCGCAGCGCGCGACCTTCGCCAATCCGAAGCTGCTCAACGAGATGGTGCGCGATGACAAGGGCGAGGTCCGCCAGGGTTCGCTGGCGCGCATCGAACCCGAAGGCAAGGTCACCCGCATGTGGGAAGCGATCGAAACCTACATGGAGCGCAAGCAGCCGCTGGTCATCATCGCCGGCGCCGACTACGGCCAGGGCTCCAGTCGCGACTGGGCCGCCAAGGGCGTGCGCCTGGCCGGCGTCGAGGCGATCGTCGCCGAGGGCTTCGAGCGCATCCACCGTACCAACCTGATCGGCATGGGCGTGCTGCCGCTGGAGTTCGAGTCCGGCACCACCCGCGAGACCCTGGGAATCGACGGTACCGAGGCCTTCGACGTCACCGGCATCCGCTCGCCCGGCACGACGCTGACGCTGGTGATCCATCGCACCGATGGCAGCAGCACCGGCGTGCCTGTGACCTGCCGCCTGGACTCCGACGAGGAAGTGCTGATCTACGAGGCCGGCGGCGTGCTGCAGCGCTTCGCGCAGGATTTCCTGGCCGCCAACGCCAACGCCGACGCCACCGCCTGAGCCTTCCCATGACCCATCGGCCCCACCTCCCCCAGCTCCGCATCGCCGCCACCTACATGCGTGGCGGCACCTCCAAGGGCGTGTTCTTCCGCCTCGAAGACCTGCCCGGAGCCGCGCGCGTGCCCGGCCCGGCGCGCGACGCGCTGCTGATGCGCGTGATCGGTTCGCCCGACCCCTACGCCAAGCACACCGACGGCATGGGTGGCGCGACCTCGTCGACCAGCAAGTGCGTGATCATCGGCCCGCCGACGCAGCCAGGCCACGACGTCGACTACCTCTATGGGCAGATCTCGATCGATACCGCCTTCGTGGACTGGTCCGGCAACTGCGGCAACCTCAGCACCGCGGTCGGTCCGTTCGCGATCGCCAACGGTTTCATCGATGCGGCGCGCCTGCCGGAGAACGGCACCTACGCCGTGCGCGTCTGGCAGGCCAACATCGGCAAGACCATCGTGGTGCACGTGCCGATCGTCAACGGCCAGGTCCAGGAGACCGGCGATTTCGAGCTCGACGGCGTGACCTTCCCGGCGGCCGAGATCGTGCTCGAGTTCATCGATCCCTCCGATGACGGCGATGCCGGCGCGATGTTCCCCACCGGCAACCTGGTCGACGACCTCGACGTGCCGGGCGTCGGCACGCTGAAAGCCACGATGATCAACGTCGGCATCCCGACCGTCTTCGTCAACGCCTCCGACATCGGCTATGCCGGCACCGAGCTGCAGGACGCGATCAACGGCGACGCCAAGGCACTGGCCATGTTCGAGACCATCCGCGCCCACGGCGCCCTGCGCATGGGCCTGATCGACGACATCGCCGGCGCCGCCACGCGGCAGCACACCCCCAAGGTCGCGTTCGTGTCGTCGCCGGCGGACTACGTCGCCAGCAGCGGCAAGGCTATCGCTGCGGCCGACATCGATCTCAACGTGCGCGCCCTGTCGATGGGCAAGCTGCACCACGCGATGATGGGCACGTGCGCGGTGGCCATCGGCACTGCGGCGGCGATCCCCGGCACGCTGGTGAACCTGGCCGCGGGCGGCGGTGCACGCGAGGCGGTCCGCTTCGGCCACCCGTCCGGCACCCTGCGCGTGGGCGCCGAAGCCCGCCAGGAAGATGGCCGCTGGACCGTGGCCAAGGCGATCATGAGCCGCAGCGCGCGGGTGCTGATGGAAGGCGCGGTGCGCGTGCCGGAAAAGGAATGAACATGGATATCTTCAAGGTCTTCACCCTCGAGGCCGCGCACCGGCTGCCGAACGTGCCCGAGGGCCACAAGTGCTCGCGGCTGCACGGTCATTCGTTCCGGATCGAGCTGCACGTGTCCGGCGAGCCTGGCCCGGAGACCGGCTGGGTCATGGACTTCGCCGACATCAAGGCCGCGTTCAAGCCCTTGTACGACCAGTTGGACCACCACTACCTCAACGATATCGAGGGATTGGAGAACCCGACCAGCGAGCGCTTGGCCGTGTGGATCTGGGAGCGGCTGCGGCCCGCGCTGCCGCAGCTGTCCGAGGTCGTGGTGCACGAAACGTGCACCTCCGGATGCCGCTACCGGGGCTGACACACAGTGCCGGCCTGTGTGGGAGCGGCTATAGCCGCGATTGGCGGCCTGTGGGAGCGGCTAGAGCCGCGATGTCGGTATTCGCGGCTGTAGCCGCTCCCACAAAAAGCCCCGCTCCCACACGTGTTTGGCCCGGAACCTGAACGTGCCGACGAGCGGTTGTTGCACCGCAACATTGGCTGGGATATGCTGCACCGCACAAACCGGCAATCCCTGCCGGACATCGCAGGAGCCCGCCATGTACCAGAACACCAACGAGCAGTTCACCGCCGCCGCCCGTCAGTTCGCCGACACCGCCGCCCAGGTCAACCGCCTGGCCCTGGCCGGCGCCGAGAAGGCCATCGGCCTGCAGCTGTCGACCATCGAGCAGAACACCAACGCCGCCTTCGCCTTCTGGGGCGAGCTGGCCGAGGTCCGTGACTTCGACGGCCTGAAGGCCGTGTGGCCGAAGGGCGTGCAGGTTGCCCGCGAGAGCGCCGAGCGCTCGGTCAGCGCCAGCCAGGAAGCCTTCGGCCAGACCGTGGCCACCAACGAAGCCATCGCCCGGATCGCCAAGGGCCAGGTCGAGTCGGCCGCCGCGCAGGCGCAGGACGCCGTCGAGGGCGCCACCAAGGCCGCCACCGGCAAGCGCAAGTAAGCAAACGCGTCACAGCGGTCCCGGCGACGGGACCGGGGCATCACGCGACCCTCTCCCCGCGCGGTGCCCGCTTCAAGCGACCCGGCAGCTTCGGCTGCCGGGTTTTTTCATGCCTGCATCAAATCATCCGGCAGCCGGCGGCGACGCGCCTCCACCACCCGGGGCCGGCCCCCCTGTCGGATCATCCAGCCGCTCGCCCAACAGGCGGCGCACGCTGACGAAGAACACCGGGATCAGCAGCAGCCCGAGGAAGGTCGCGAACAGCATGCCGCCGATCACGCCCGTGCCCAGCGCGTGGCGCGCGTTGGCACCGGCGCCGCTGGACAGCGCCAGCGGCGTCACGCCCATGATGAAGGCGAATGACGTCATCAGGATCGGGCGGAAGCGCATGCGCGCGGCCTCGATCACCGCCTCGCGCAGCGTCTTGCCGGCCGCGCGCTCCAGCACCGCGAACTCGATGATCAGGATCGCGTTCTTGGCCGCCAGCCCGATCACCGTGACCATGCCGATCTTGAAGAAGATGTCGTTCGACAGTCCCGGCCGCAGCATGGTGAACACCACCGCGCCCAGGATGCCCAGCGGCACCGCCAGCAGCACCGCCACCGGGATCGACCAGCTCTCGTAGAGCGCGGCCAGGCAAAGGAACACCACCACGACCGACAGCACCAGCAGCAGCGTCGCCGTGTTGCCGGCGATGATCTCCTGGTAGGACATGCCCGCCCAGTCGTAGCCGAAACCGGCCGGCAGCTCTTCCTCGACGATCCGCTCCATCGCGCCCATGGCCTCGCCCGAGCTGTGCCCCGGCGCCTGGGAGCCGACGATGTTCACCGCCGAATAGCCGTTGTAGCGGGTGAGCGAAGGCGTGCTCATGGTCCACTCGGCGTCGACCACGCTGGTCAGCGGGATCATGTTGGGCGTGCCGTCGGCCGAGGGCGCGGCCGGCGTGTAGAAGCGCGACAGCGAACCTGGATCGGTGCGGTAGGGCGCGTCGGCGCGCATGTTCACGCGCTTCACGCGGCCGTCGGCGAAGTAGTCGTTGACGTACACCGGCGCCAGCATCAGCTGGATCGCGCTGTAGATGTCATTGACCGACAGGCCCATCGCCTGCGCCTGCACGCGGTCGACGGTGAGCTTGAGCTGCGACGCGTCCTCGAGCGTGTTCGGCCGCACCGCGGTCAGCGAAGGATCCTGCGCCGCCGCGCCCAGCAGCTGGTTGCGCGCCGCCGTGAGCGCGTCACGACCTAGGCCGGCGCGGTCCTGCAGGTACATGTCGAAGCCGCCGAACTGGCCCAGGCCCTGCACCGTAGGCAGGTTGACCACGAAGATCTGCGCGTCGCGGATGCCGTACAGCGCGCCGTTGGCCGCCTGCAGGAAGTCCTGCACCGTGCCGTCGCGTTCGCCCCAGTCCTTGAGCTTGATGAAGGCCATGCCGACGTTCTCGCCCTGGCCGATGAAGCTGAAACCGGCGACCTGCATCATGGCCTCGTAACCGTCCACCTGTTCAAGCGTGGCGCGCACGTCCTCGAACACCGTCTGCGTGCGCTGCAGGGTCGAGCCCGGCGGCAGCTGCACGATGGCCATGGCATAGCCCTGGTCCTCTTCCGGCAGGAAGCTGCCAGGCAGGCGCGCAAGCAGCACGCCGGCAAGCACGGTCAGTGCGACGAACACGAGCATCCAGCGCGGCGCATGGCGCACCGCGCCACCGATGTGGCGCACATAGGTGGCCGCGATCCGGTCGTAGTGCTTGTTGAAGGTGCGATAGACGATGTTCTGGCGCTTGCCGCCGCCGGGCGCATCGGCGTCATGCTTCTCGTGCTGCTTCAGGAAGCTCGCGCACAGCGCCGGCGTGAAGCCCAGCGCGAGGAACGCGGAGAAGCCCATCGCCACCGCGATCGTGATCGCGAACTGCTTGTAGATCTCGCCCGAGGCGCCGCCCTGCAGCGCGCTCGGGATGAACACCGCCGCCAGCACCACGGTGATCGCGACCACCGCGCCGGTGATCTGGTCCATGGCCTTGATCGTGGCCTCGCGCGGCGGCAGGTGCTCCTCCGCCATGATCCGCTCGACGTTTTCGATCACCACGATGGCGTCGTCAACCACGATGCCGATCGCCAGCACCATCGCGAACAGCGTCAGCTGGTTGATCGTGAAGCCGATCATGCTCAGGCCCAGGAAGGTGCCGAGCAGCGCCACCGGGATCACCAGCGTGGGGATGATGGTGGCGCGCAGGTTCTGCAGGAAGATCAACATCACCAGGAACACCAGCACCATCGCCTCGACCAGGCTCTTCACCACTTCCTTGATCGAGATGGTGACGAAGGTGGTGCTGTCGAAGGGGCTGAACCATTCCACGCCCTGCGGAAAGCTGCCCTGCAGCTCGTCCATGCGCGAGGTCACGCCCTCGGCCACGGTCAGCGCGTTGGCGCCGGGCAGCAGCTGGATCGCGAACGCGCCGGTGGGCTGGCCGTTGAACTTGGTGTCGAAGCCGTAGCTCTGGGCGCCGATGTCGATGCGCGCCACGTCCTTCAGGCGCACCGTGCTGCCGTCGGCATCGGCGCGCAGGATGATGTCGCCGAACTGTTCCGGGGTGGCGAACCGGCCCTCGGCCGAGACCGTGGCGGTGAAGCCCTGGCCCGCCGGTGCCGGGTCGGCGCCGATCGAGCCCGCGGCGAACTGCACGTTCTGGCCGCGCACGGCCTGCAGCACCTGGCTGGCCGACAGGCCATAGCCCTGCATCCTGTCCGGGTTGAGCCAGATGTTCATGGCGTACTCGGAGCCGAACTGCTGGGTGCTGCCGACGCCTGGCACGCGCGCGATCTGCTCCAGCACGCTGGAACCGATCAGGTTGTTGAGCGCATTGCGGTCGAACGACGGGTCCGACGAACGCAGCCCCACCACCATGAGGAAGCCGGCATTCGCCTTGGCCACCACCACGCCCTGCTGGGTGACCTCGGTCGGCAGGCGTGGTGTGGCCAGCGCGACCTTGTTCTGCACCTGCACCTGGGCGATGTCGGGGTCGGTGCCGGTCTGGAAGGTCAGGGTGATGCTGGCGCGGCCGGACGAGCTTGAGCTCGAACTGAAGTACAGCAGGTTGTCGATGCCGGTGAGCTGCTGCTCGATCACCTGGGTGACGGCACGCTCGGTGGTGGCGGCATCGGCGCCGGGATAGCCCGCGCCCACGGTGACCTGCGGCGGCGCGACGTTGGGGTAGGACTCCACGCCCATGTTGAGCAGCGCGATCACGCCCGAGAGCGCGATCAGGATGGAGATGACCCAGGCGAAGACCGGATGGTCGATGAAGAAACGAGGCATCGGGGTCAGCCCTGCGCGGCGGCGTCGGCGGCGGTGTCATCGCCAGCGGGCGTGGCCGCGTCGGGATGGCCTTCGGCCGATTCCGGCGAAGCGGCCGGAGCCGACGGAGGCGCGGCGTCCTGCCCGGCCGGCGCGGTGCCGGGAGTGGCAGGCGCCGCGGTCGGCTGCCACGGCGTGGCGGTCGCAGGCTGGCCGGCCTGCGCGCGCTGCAATCCCGAGACCACCACGCGGTCGCCCGCAGCCAGGCCTTCGCTGACGATCCAGCTGCCTGCCTCGGCGCGCGCGGTGGCGATGTCCTTGCGGACCACGATGTCGTCGGCACCCACGACCATCACATAGGGGCCGGTGGCATCGCGCTGCACCGCGGCCTGGGGCACGGTGAACACGCCGTGCTGCACGCCCAGCGTGGCCACCAGCGTCACGTAGGTGCCCGGCAGCAGGCGGCGGTCGGGATTCGGCAGCGTAGCCCGCAACGACACGGCGCCGGTTTCCGGATCGACGACGTCGCCCGAGAAGTCGAGCTCGCCGGCATGTTCATAGACGCTGCCGCCGGGCAGCAGCACCTGCACCGCCACCGGGCCCTCGCGATCAAGCTGCATGCTGCGCACTTCGTCGAGTTCGCCGGCACCCATGCTGAAATTCACGTACAGGGGGTCGATCTGGTCGACCGTGGTCAGCAGCGTCGCCGTCCCCTGCCCGACCAGCGCGCCTTCGGTGACCTGCTGCTTGCCTGCGCGGCCGGAGATCGGCGCGCGCACGGTGGCGTAGCCGAGGTTGATGTTCGCGCTCTCGACCGCCGACTGCGCGGCCTGCACCGAGGCATTCGCGCTGCGTTCGGCGGCCAGTGCGTTGTCGAGGTCGGACTGCGAGATGAAGCGCTCCGGCGCGAGGCTGCGCGCGCGCGTGGCGAAGGCGCGCGCGTTAGCCTGGTTGGCGCGCGCCTGGGCGAGCGCGGCCTGCGCCTCACCGGCGGCAGCGCGCAGCGGCGCGGGGTCGATCTCGAACAGCACCTGGCCTTCGGTCACGTCGCTGCCTTCCTGGTAGACGCGGCGCTGGATCACGCCGGGGACACGGGCGCGCACGTCGGCGCTGCGGTAGGCGGCCAGGCGACCGACCAGGTCGCGCCGCAGGGGCGCGTTGGTGGGCTGTACTGAGATGACCCCGAGCTCGGGCGGCGGCGGCTGCTGGGCCTCCTGTTCGCCGCCGCATGCGGCCAGCGTCGCGGTCAGGATGGATGCAATCAGGATGCGCCGCATGGGTGCCTCTCGGGGGAATGGCGAAACAGGTCGGCAAGTATGACGCCGCCGGGGGCGCTCGCGCCGTGCCTGAAGTCAGGGATCGCCAACGAGCACATGGTGCCGCGCACAGGGCGCAACGATGTGAATGCCGCGTGGTCAGCCCGTGGCCGCGGTCGTGGCGTCCCTTACTGCGTCTGTTCCGCCACGGCCACGGCGCGCGCCGCCGCCGCCAGGCCGGCCGCCAGGGCGCCTGGATCCACGACTGGCCCGGCATGTGCGACCACGCCCAGGCAGGGCGCCGGCAGCGCGGCGTCGAGCAGCCCCAGGTAGTCATCGCGGCGATCGAACGCAGGGTCGACCGCGCAGCCCACCCAGCCCAGCAGGCGACAGCCGTCGGCGGCGATCGCGCGGGCGCTGAGCCGGGCGTGGCTGAGGCAGCCCAGGCGCAGGCCCACCACCAGCAGCACCGGCAGCCCCAGGACTCGGGCCAGGTCGGCATGCTCGATGCCGTCGGCAAGCGGCGACAGCCAGCCGCCAGCGCCTTCCACCACCACCGCGTCGGCATCCGCCGCGAGCCGTGCGTACGCCGCCAGCACGGGCGGCATGGACACCTCGATGCCGGCCGCGCGCGCCGCGAGCTGCGGCGCGGTGGCTTCGGGCAATGCCCAGGGATTGACGTCGGCGTAGGCCGGCACGGGGTCACTGGCGGCCTGCAGGGCCAGCGCATCGTCGTTGCACACGCCCTGCGCCGTGGCCTCGCAGCCGGCGGCCACGGGCTTCATGCCCACCGCGCGCAGCCCGCGCGCGCGCAGCGCATGCAGCAGGGCCACGCTGGCCACGCTCTTGCCGACGCCGGTGTCGGTGCCGGTCACCAGCACGCCCCGCGCTACACTTGGTTCCATGTTCACCACGCAGAGTCTAAGCGGCGACAAGCCGCAGCAGTACGCCCAGCTCGCCGCCCAGGCGCGCGCCCTCCTCCATGGCGAGCGCGACCGCATCGCCAACGCCGCCAACCTCTCGGCGCTGGTCTACCACGCACTGCCGGAGCTCAACTGGGTCGGCTTCTACTTCTACGACGGCACCGAGCTGGTGGTCGGCCCGTTCCAGGGCCAGCCCGCCTGCGTGCGCATCCCGCTCGACCGCGGCGTCTGCGGCGCGGCCGCGCGCAGCGGCGAAACCCAGCGCGTGGACGACGTCAACGCCGTAGCCGACCACATCGCCTGCGACGCCGCATCGCGTTCGGAACTGGTTGTCCCGCTGTTCCACGCCGGCGCCCTGGTCGGCGTGTTCGACCTCGACAGTCCGGTTCCGGCCCGGTTCGACGTTGAAGACCAGAGGGGACTCGAGGAGATCGCACGCGTGTACGTGGAATCACTGGGCTCGTGAGCGCCCAACCGCTCAAGATGCGCAACATCGGCCCGAAGTCGGCCGCGTGGCTGCGCCAGGTGGGCCTGAGGACGCCGGAAGACCTCATGGAAGCGGGTCCGCTGGAGGCGTTCATGCGCATCAAGCGCGCCGGCTTCAAGCCCAGCCTCAACCTGCTGTACTCGCTGGAAGGCGCGCTGCGCGACTGCCACTGGCAGGACGTGCCCGACGAACGCCGGGTGGAACTGGTCGCCGCCGCCGAGGCCGCGATCGCCGACCTGCCGCCGCCACGCAACCGCCCGCCCGCCGGACCGGTGACCACCACGGTCATGCAGGAAGACGATGCGATGCCGACGCCGCGTCTGTTCGACGAGGCCGTTGACGACTGATCCATTCGCGGCGGTCACGCGTCACCGCGACTGTCGCGCACCATCTCGCTGCCGTACACTGCGCGCACTTTCTGGTGACCCGAGGGGATTCCCCCAAGGGTTGAAACGGGAAGCCGGTGACCTTCCGTCCGCGCCACGCGGGCGAAGCATTCCGGCGCTGCCCCCGCAACGGTAAGCGAGGAAACACCCCGGCAAACCGCCACTGTGCATCCGCACGGGAAGGCGCCGGGGCTGGCCAGCCACAGCGCTGTCCGCCCGCGAGCCCGGAGACCGGCCAGGAAGCCACTGGTTGCGATGCGGAGGGCATTGCGGCGGCAGTTGCGCCGTGCCCCGCATGTCGCCCCTCCGTCGGATCCTCCACGCGCGACTTCTTCCACACCGGTCGCGCGGGCGTGCGCGACGCATGGAGTTTCCGAATGAAGCCGCACCACACCTTCCTCACGCTGGCGATCGCGCTGGCACTGTCACCCGCTGCCCATGCCACCGGCCGGGCCCAGGCCACCGAACTCGACACGATCGTGGTCACCGCCACGCGCACCGAGCTCAATGCCATCGACAGCAACGTCCCGGTGCAGGTGATCGACCGGGAGCTGATCGAACGCAGCCAGGCGACCTCGCTGCTGGACCTGCTGCGAGGCCGCGCCGGCATGGACTTCGCCAACCAGGGCGGCGCCGGCAAGCTGAGCTCGATGTTCCTGCGCGGCACCGAGTCCGACCACGTGCTGGTGCTGGTGGACGGCGTGCGCATCGGCTCGGCGACCGCCGGCATGAGCTCGTTCCAGGACCTGCCGCTGGAGCAGATCGAACGCATCGAAGTGGTGCGCGGGCCGCGCTCGAGCCTGTACGGCGCCGAGGCGATCGGCGGCGTGGTGCAGATCTTCACCCGTCGCCCGGCGGAAGGCCCGCTGCAGGGCACCTTCAGCATGGGCGCGGGCAACAACGGCTTCCGCTCGGCCAGCACGGGCATCGGCCAGCGCACCGGGCGTGCCTGGTTCCAGGCGCAGGGCGCGTGGCAGCGCACCGACGGCATCGACGCCTGCCGCGGCACCGCTGCCGGCTGGGGCGCGGGCTGCTTCGTCGACGAGCCCGACCGCGACGGCTACCGGAACGCGTCGGTGAGCCTGCGCGGCGGCATTGAGGTGTCCGATACCCTGGACCTGGAAGGCCATGCGCTGCTTGCCGATGCCTTCAACGAATACGACGGCAGCATCTTCGGCGGCAACGAGGCCGACAACCGGCAGCAGGTTCTGGGCACGCGACTGAAGTGGCGGCCGCGCGCCAACGTCGACCTGGACCTGCGCGTGGGCCGCTCGGACGACCGCGCCCTGACCCGCTTCCACGATCCCGTCGACGACAGTCGCGACTTTGCCAGCCGCATCAACACCCGTCGCTTCACCGCCTCGGCGCAGGGCGACGTGGCGATCGGCGACGACCAGGTGCTGAGCGTCGGCATCGACTGGATGCGCGACGCGGTGGAGGCCAGCACGGCCTACATCGAGGACCGCCGCGACAATACCGCCGGCTTCGTCGCCTGGCAGGGCCGATTCGATGCGCATGCCTTCGAAGCCAGCCTGCGCCACGACGACAACGAACAGTTCGGCGGCCATGCCACCGCGAGCGTCGGCTACGGCTTCAGTTTCGCCGACGGCTGGCGCCTGACCGCCAGCGCCGGCACCGGCTACAAGACTCCGACCTTCAACGATCTGTATTACCCCGTGTATGGCAATGCCGACCTGCGGCCGGAGGAGTCGCGCACGATCAACCTGGGCCTGGCGCGCCAGGGGCAGAACCGGGGCTGGACGTTCAACGTGTTCGAAACCCGGATCGACGAGCTGATCGGATACGACACCGACTTCGCCCTGCTCAACGTGGACGAGTCGCGCATCCGCGGCGCCGAACTGACCGCGCACGCCACGCTGGCCGGCTGGGACCTCGGCGCGGAGCTCGGCCACATCGATCCCCGCAACCTGTCGCCGGGACCGAACCACGACAGGCTGCTGCCGCGGCGCGCGCGCAACAACGGGCGTATCGACGTCGATCGCGCGCTCGGCGATTTCCGCATCGGCGCATCGGTGCTGGGAAGCGGCGCGCGCTATGACGATGCGGCGAACACCGTGCGCCTGGGCGGTTTCGCCACGGTGGACCTGCGCGTGGAGTACGCGATCAATCCCGAGTGGACGCTGCAGGCGCGGGCCAGCAACCTGTTTGACCGCGACTACGAGACGATCGCGTGGTTCAACCAGCCGGGACGGGAGTACGGGCTGACGCTGCGCTATCGCCCCGCGAAGTAGGCCGCCGCCTTTGTGGGAGCGGCGGACGTCAAGGACGGGCAAGGGTGGTCAAACCCTCAAGTCCATCGAGGACAGCCACCGCCCCCGCGCGCTCCAGGTCGAAATCACGCGGATACCCGTGCCGCAGCAGCACCAGGTCCATGCCGGCCGCCTTCGCGGCGCCGGCATCGGCTTCGGAATCACCCACCATCAGCGTGTCCGCCGCGGACACGCCGTGCAGCGCCGCCAGGTGCAGCAACGGCATTGCATACGGCTTGCGCTCGGCCAGCGTGTCGCCGCCGACGACGTGGGTGAACCAGCGGTCGATGCCCATCGCATCGCTCAGCACGCGCGCCATGCGCTCGGGTTTGTTGGTGGCCATGGACATCGCCACGCCAGCATCCGCCAGCGCGGCCAGCGTCTCCGTGGTGCCCGGATACAGGCGCGCGTGCAGCAGCAGGCACGCTTCGTAATGGACCATCAGCCGCGGCATCACCGCGTCAACATCGGCATCGCTGCCGGCGTGGCGCAGGGCGCTGTCGAGCAGCACGTGCGTGCCCAGGCCGATCCACGCGCGCACGGTGGCTTCGTCCTCGCGCGCGTGGCCGAGTTCTTCCAGGGTGCGATTGACCGCCTCGGCGATGTCGGCGGCGCTGTCGACCAGGGTGCCGTCGAGGTCGAACAGCACCAGCGACCAGGGGAATGACACAGGGCGTCTCCTCGGCTTCATCGGACGGCCATTGTCGCCGGCGCACCGCGGGCGGGCCAGCGCAAGGCGGGCCGCTCAGGCAAGGACACGGGCCTTCGACAGGTCCAGGCGCGTCGTCGTGCCCTGCCACGGCCGCGACGTGATCTCAAGCGTCCAGCCCAGGTGCTCGCACAGCCGCGAGATCAGCTCCAGGCCGATACCGCCGCGCTCGCGGCCGCCGCCGCGCGCCATGCGCGCATAGATCGCGCTGATCTCCTCGGGCGTCATGCCGTGTCCGGGATCATCGATGACCACCGCGGCGGCATCGATGCGGATGTCGATCCCGCCGCTGTCGCTGTTCTCGATCGCATTGCGCAGCAGGTTGCCGATGGCCGCCTGCACCACCGGCATCGGCGCCAGGATCTTGCAGCGCGGCGGCGGCTGCAGCGCCAGCACCAGACCCTTCTCGCGCGCCATCGGCAGGTGGTCATCGATGATCTCGGGCAGCAGCTGCGCGAGGTCGATGCGATCGCTGGCCTGCGCCAGGCGTCCCGGCTCCTTGGCCAGGACCAGCAGCAGCGCGATCAGGCGCTCGACCTCGCGGCCGGTGCGGCTGATGCGCGCGATCTGCTGCCGCGCGGCGTCCGGCACGCCGGTCTGCGCGGCGGCAAGCTCCGCCGCGCCCGAGATCACCGCGATCGGCGTCCGCAGCTCGTGGCGCATGCTGTCGATGAACACCCGTTCGCGCTGCACGTACAGCTCGTTGCGGGCGATGTAGTCGTTGAGCGCCTCCGCGATCACCACCAGCTCCGAGCTGGCATCCGCCGGCAGCTCGATGCGCTGGCCGGTGCGGTCGGGGCGCAGGTGCCCGATGCGCTGTGTTCGGCGCGCTGCTGTTCGGCGCGCGATGGCTGCTGCAGTTCGGCGCATCGCGGCGCGCCGGGCGCGCGGTGGTGCCGCGCAGCTTCTGGATCCTGAGCCTGTGCGGCAGCGGGCTGACGCTGGCGTACTTCGTGTTTTCCGACAAGCAGGACGCCGTGGGCGTGCTGCAGAACCTGCTGCCGGCGCTGACCGCCGCCTACAGCCTGTGGCTCGAACTGCGCCCCGCGCGACGCGTGGCGCTTCAGCAGGAGGCGAACAACGGCGCCTGGAGCGGCGCTTCCTCCGGATCGCGAAAGCCGGCCAGCCCCACCCCGGCCAACCGGTAGCGCGTCGACGCCGGCAGCGACACGCGCTCGCGCAGCGCCAGCGCGATGGCGGTGAACTCCGCAAGCGTCGCCGGCGGCATGTCGGGCGTATGGCTGCGGGTGAGGATGCGAAAATCCGAGGTCTTGAGCTTCAGCACCACCGTGCGCCCGACGCGCGGCGTCTTTCGCGTGGCGTCCCAGGCCTTGGCGGCCAGGCGGCGCAGCGCGTCCTCGAACTCGTACAGCGTGAGGTCGTGCTCGAAGGTGTCCTCGGCCGAGATCGACTGCACCGGCTGGTCGGGCTCCACCGGGCGCTCGTCGATGCCGCGCGCACGCCGGTACAGGCCGGCGCCGAAGCTGCCGAAGCGTGCCTGCAGCTCTTCCAGCGCGAACGCGCGCAGGTCGCCGACGGTGGCCACGCCGATGTCGGCGAGCTTCTGTTCCATCACCTTGCCCACGCCCGGGATCTTCGATACCGGCAGCGGCGTCAGGAAGGCTTCGACCTGGGACGGCTTGACCACGAACTGGCCGTCGGGCTTGTTCCAGTCCGAGGCGATCTTGGCCAGGAACTTGTTCGGCGCGATGCCCGCGGAGGCGGTGAGCGCGGTGGCCTCGCGGATCTCGGCGCGAATCATGCGCGCGCTTTCGGTGGCGCTGGGTGAGGCGATCTTCGGCGCGGTGACGTCGAGGTAGGCCTCGTCGAGCGACAGCGGCTGCACGAGGTCGGTGTGGCGCAGGAAGATGGCCCGGACCTGCTTCGACGCCTCCTTGTAGCGCACGAAGTCCGGCGGCACGAATACGGCGTCGGGGCACAGGCGCTCGGCGCGCACCGCCGGCATCGCCGAACGCACCCCGAACACCCGCGCCTCGTACGAGGCCGCGCACACCACCGAGCGCGCGCCGCGCCAGGCCACGACCACCGGGCGGCCGCGCAGGGACGGATCGTCGCGCTGCTCCACCGACGCGTAGAAGGCGTCCATGTCGATGTGCAGGATCTTGCGCATGTGCGCATTATCCCGCAGCGCTGCCGGATGGGCTGCAGGAGCGGCCAGAGCGCCTTTCGGAGCCGCCAAGGACTCGTGGGAGCGGCCAGGGAGTCTGTGGGAGCGGCTATAGCCGCGAAAAGTGTCACGTACTGCCCAAGCAGCGATCGCGGCTATAGCCGCTCCCACAAAAAGCCCGCTTACATCGGTGGAGAGGCTTCGACCGGCAGGGTCACCAGCATCAAGGTCGCGTCGTCCGGATCCGGCACGACCTTGAAGCCGAGCTTCCGGCACATGGCGAGCATGGTGCTGTTCTCGCGCAGCACCTGGCCCTCGATGGTCTCGAGCCCCATCCAGCGCGCGACCTCGATCATCTGCTGCATCAGGCGCCAGCCGAGGCCGGCGCCCTTCAGGTCGGAGCGCACCATGATCCCGTACTCGCCGCGCCGGAAGTCGGAGTCGGCAAGCAGGCGCACGGCGCCGAGCATCTCGTCGGTTTCGACATCGATCGCCACCAGCGCCATCGAGCGCGCGTAGTCCAGCTGCACCAGGCGGGCGATGAAGTCGTGGCTGAAGTCGCGCACGGCGCGGAAGAAGCGCAGGCGCAGGTCTTCGGCACTGACGTGCTCGAAGAAGCTTCGGAACATGGCGTCGTCTTCCGGGCGCACCGGGCGCAGGAAAGCCTGGCGGCCGCTGGACAGCGTGAGCGTGCGCTCGAGCTCGGTCGGGTACGGGAATACCGCGAAGCGCGGGTGGCCGCGGCCGCGGTGCAGGCGCGTGGACGGCGCCACCGCGATCCGCGCATCCACCGCCACCGCGCCGCCGGCATCGACCAGCAGCGGGTTGATGTCGATCTCGCGCAGCTCCGGGATGTCGGCGGCCAGCTGCGCGAGCTTCACCAGCACCAGGGCCAGCGCGCGCTCGTCGGCGGCGGGCACGTCGCGATAGGCGCGCAGGATGCGCGAGACGCGGGTGCGGCCGATCAGCTCGTGCGCCAGGCGCAGGTCCAGCGGCGGCAGCGCCAGCGCCTTGTCGTCGATCAGCTCGACCGCGGTGCCGCCGCGGCCGAACACCACCACCGGCCCGAACACCGGGTCGTCGGCGATGCCGGCGATCACCTCCCGCGCCTTCGCGCGCAGCACCATCGGATGCACGCTGACCCCGTCGATGCGGGCCTCTGGCCGCAGCTTGCGCGCGCGCTCGATGATGTCGGCGGTGGCCTCGCGCACTGCTTCGGCGCTGCCGACATGCAGGCGCACGCCGTCGACGTCCGACTTGTGCGCGATGTCCGGCGACAGCACCTTGACCGCGACCGTGCCGCCATCGGTGAGCATCGGCGCGGCCAGGGCCGCGGCGGCGTCCGGATCGGCGGCCTGGACGGGCGTGGCGAGGTCGATGCCGTAGGCGCGCAGCAGGCGCGCGGTGTCGGCGGGATCCAGCCACTCGCGGCCTTCGGCAAGCGCCGCGTCCACCAGCGCCTGGGCGGTGGCGCGATCGAAGGCGAAGTCGTCGGGCAGGCTCGGCGGCGTCTCCATCAGTGCTGCCTGGGCTTCGCGGTGGCGGACCAGGTACATGAAGCCGCGCACGCCCTCGGTCTCGCTGGCATAGGTCGGCACGCCGGCATCGCCCAGCAGGGCGGTGGCGCCGTCGTCATCGCCCAGCCACAGCGCCAGCACCGGCTTGCGCGCCGCGCCGCGTGGCCGCGCCTTGAGCACCGCGACCGTGGCCTCCGCGGTCTCCCTTGGCGCGGAGAGCACGGTGGGCACGTTGACTGCCAGGATGGCGTCGTTGCCCGGGTCATCGAGCAGCGCCTCCAGTCCGGCGGTGTAGCGCACACCGTCCGCATCGCCAAGCAGGTCCACCGGATTGGTGCGCGACCAGCCGCGTTCGAGCGTGGCGTCCAGGCGCTCCACGGTAGAGGCCGAAAGCCGCGCCGGCTCGCCGCCCAGGTCCTGCAGCAGGTCCAGCGCGAGCAGGCCGGTGCCGGCGCCGTTGGTCAGCACCGCCAGGCGCTTGCCGGGCACGCTCCCCAGGTGCGAGAGCGTCTCGGCAGCGGCGAACATCTCGTCGAGTGCGCGCACGCGCAGCAGGCCGGCGCGGCGGAAGGCCGCGTCATAGACATCGTCGGGGGTGGCCAGCGCCGCGGCATGGCTGGAGTGCGGTGGTGCGCGGCGCAGGTGCCGGCCCGGGCGCACTACCACCACCGGCTTTCCGCGCGACGCCGCGCGTGCGGCCGACAGGAATTTGCGCGCGTCGCGCACGTGTTCGAGGTAGAGCAGGATCGCGCGCGTGTGGCGGTCGACGGCGAACCAGTCCAGCAGGTCGGCGAAGTCGACGTCGACCGCATCGCCCAGCGACACCACCGCGGAGAAACCCGCCCCGCGCGCATGCGCCCATTCGATCATCGCCGCGCCCACCGCGCCCGACTGCGACACCAGGGCGATGTCGCCGGGCGGCGGCCGGTGCGCCGCGAAGCTGGCGTAGAGCTTCGAATGCGGCGCGATCACGCCGAGGCAGTTGGGCCCGACCACGCGCAGGCCGCGCTCGCGCGCGACCGCCGCCAGCGCGGCATTGTGCGAATCGGGGCCCTCGCCCATGCCACGCGTCAGCACGATGACCGCGCGCGCGCCGGCATCGGCGGCGGCGGCGGCCACTTTCGCGACCTTCGACGGCGGCGTGGCGATGATGACCAGCTCCGGCGTGAAGCCCAGCGCGTCCAGCCGCGGCGAAGAGTCGACGCCGGCGATCGACGGATAGCGCGCATTGACCACGCCCACGCGCCCTGGGAAGCCACCTTCGACGATCTGCCCCAGCACCAGCCGGCCCAGCGAGCGCTCCCGCGGGCTGCCGCCGACCAGGGCCACCGAGGCCGGCGCGAATACGGAACCGAGTGCGTAGGTACCCATCGGATGGCAGACCCGGCATGCGCGGAAGGGTCCGTGACGATATCACCGGCGCGTGACCCGCCGGTGCTGCCGGCCCGGCCCTGCACGCCTTCCTCAAATGCAGCGGAGTAACGTGGTTCAGGATCGGCCCCGACGGAGGCCGCAACCCACCCGGGCGCCATCGCGTCCACGCAGGAGGTCCGCCCATGGTCGCTACCGTTCCTCGCAGATTCGCGCCCGCGTATCACCCGGCGCACGCAGCCCTGTCCGGCGGGGCCCTGACGCTGTTCATCGGCGCCTTGCTGAGCGACATCGCCTACGCCCGCACCTACGAGATCCAGTGGAACAACTTCGCGTCCTGGCTGATCGCCAGCGGCCTGGTGGTGCTGGCGCTCTCGCTGGTGTGCGCGCTCTTCGGCCTGGCCGCATCCAGGCGCACGCGGGCATCGGTCCTGCACTTCGTGCTGCTGCTCGCGACCTGGGTGGTCGGCTTCTTCAACGCGCTGATGCACGCCCGCGACGCCTGGGCCAGCATGCCCGGCGGCCTGGTGCTGTCGGTGGTCGTGGTTGTGCTGGCCGTGATCGCGGCCTGGCTGGGCTTCAGCAGCCCGCGCATCGGAGAAGTGAAATGAACCGCCATCCCCTGCCCGCCATCGCGATTCTCAGCCTCGCCCTCGCCGCCTGCGGAGGCAAGGAGTCCGCGCCGCTGCAGTACGGCGCCAACCCGGACCTGCCCGAGCCGCATCGCGGCCTGATGCCGGACATGGTGATCGCCGAGCCCGCCGGCTGGGGCGACCGCCTGCCGGTGGTGCCCGAGGGCTATACGGTCAGCGCCATCGCCACCGACCTGTTGATCCCGCGCCAGACCCTGGTGCTACCCAACGGCGACATCCTGGTGGCCGAGGGCCGCGGCGGCAACGCGCCCAAGCTCAAGCCCAAGGACGTGATCGCCGGGCCGATCAAGTCCGCGGGAACCACCTCGGTGAAGAGCGGCAATCGCCTGACCCTGCTGCGCGACGCGGATGGCGACGGCGTGTACGAACTGCAGACGGTGTTCGCCGACGAGCTCGACGCGCCCTACGGCCTGGCCCTGATCGGCGGCGATCTGTATGTAGCCAACCAGGACGCGGTGGTGCGCTTCGACTACCAGCCAGGGCAGACGCAGGCCAGCGCGGCGGAGCCCGAGGTGCTGACCCTGCTGCCGTCGGAGATCAACCACCACTGGACCAAGGCGATGGCCGCCAGCGCCGACGGCCGCTTCCTCTACGTCGGTATCGGCTCCAACAGCAACATCACCGAGCGCGGCATGCTCGCCGAGCAGGACCGCGCGATGGTCTGGGAGATCGACGTCGCCACCGGCATGCACCGCCCCTACGCGACCGGCCTGCGCAATCCCACCGCGCTTGCCATCCAGCCCGGCAGCGGCCAGCTCTGGGCCGTGGTCAACGAGCGCGACGAGATCGGCCCGGACCTGGTGCCCGACTACCTCACCTCGGTGCGCGACGGCGGCTTCTACGGCTGGCCCTACAGTTACTGGGGAAGCAACGTCGATGACCGCGTGCGTCCGCAGGATCCGGAAAAAGTGGCCTCTGCCATCGTTCCCGACTACTCCCTCGGCTCGCATGTCGCCGCGCTTGGCGTCGACTTCTCCAGCCCGGTGATGGGCGCGGAGTTCGCCGACGGCGTCTTCGTCGGCGAACACGGCAGCTGGAACCGTGCCGACCCGGTGGGCTACAAGGTGGTGTTCGTGCCCTTCCTCAACGGCCGCCCGGCGGGTGATCCCGTCGACTTCGTCACCGGCTTCCGCGACGACGACGGCACCACCCGCGGCCGCCCGGTCGGCGTGACCGTGGATCCGCGCGGCGCCCTGATCGTGGCCGACGACCTGTCGAACACCATCTGGCGCGTGGCCCGGACCGGCGGCGCCGCAACGCCGCCGCCCGCGTCCACCGCCGACCCGCTGGACGCCGCGGATCTTGCCCGCCCGGATGATGCGGCCGAAGTCGCCGCGGCAACGCCCGCGGAGACGATGTAGGCCTCAGTTCGCGTACAGATCCACGTACTCGGGCACCGGCATCGCCTCGAGCGTCGCCTGGTCCAGGCTGGCGGCCAGGATCGCCTCCTGGCGCGCGACCGGGAACCGCCGCGCCAGGTTGCGGCGGAACTTCGCCTCCAGCAGCGGGATGCCTTCGTCGCGACGGCGCCCGTGCCCGACCGGGTACTCCACCGCGACTTCGTCGAGCGCGGTGCCGTCTTCGAAAGCCAGCGTCAGCGCGTTGGCGATGCTGCGCTTCGCGGGATCGTGGTAGTCGGCGGTGTACTGCGGATCCTCCACGCAGGCGATCTTCGCGCGCAGCCGGTCGATGCGCGGGTCGGCGGCAACCTCGTCCTCGTAGTCGGCCGCCGTCAGGCGCCCGAAGATCAGCGCCACCGCGACCATGTACTGGATGCAGTGGTCGCGGTCGGCCGGATTGTCCAGCGGGCCCTGCTTGTCGATGATCCTGATGCAGGCCGCCTGGGTGCGGATGGTGACCGCGGCGACCTCCTCCACGCGCCGTCCGGCGCGCGCGAGCCGGTCGTGCAGCAGCAAGGCCGCCTCGACCGCGGTCTGGCCGTGGAACTCGGCCGGAAAGCTGATCTTGAACAGCACGTTCTCCATCACGTAGCTGCCGTAGGGGCGCTGGAAACGGAAGGGTTCGCCCTTGAACGACACGTCGTAGAACCCCCAGCCGGGAGCGGTCAGCGCGCCCGGACAGCCCATTTCCCCCGTGGCCGCGATCATCGCCAGGCGCACGCCGCGGCTGGTGGCGTCGCCCGCGGCCCAGGACTTGCGGCTGCCGGTATTGGGCGCGTGGCGATAGGTGCGCAGGCTCTGCCCGTCCACCCAGGCCTGCGAGACGGCATTGACGATCGCGTCGCGCGACAGCCCAAGCAGCCCGGCCACCACCGCGGTCGAGGCCACCTTCACCAGCACCACGTGGTCGAGGCCGACGGCATTGAAGCTGTTCTCCAGCGCGAGACAGCCCTGGATCTCGTGCGCCTTGACCATGGCGCGCAGCACGTCGCGCATCAGCGGCGGCGGTCTGTCCTCGGCGATCGCGGTGCGGCCCAGCCAGTCGGCCACGGCGAGGATGCCGCCGAGGTTGTCCGACGGATGCCCCCACTCCGCCGCCAGCCAGGTGTCGTTGAAGTCCAGCCAGCGCACCATCGCGCCGATGTTGAAAGCGGCCTGCACCGGATCGAGCTGATAGCCGGTGCCGGGCACCCGCGCGCCGTTCGGCACCACCGTGCCCGGGACGATCGGCCCGAGCAGCCGGGTGCAGGCGGGATACTCCAGCGCCTCCAGGCCGCAGCCCAGCGTATCGAGCAGGCAGTGGCGCGCGGTCGTCCAGGCCAGCGGTGATTCGACCGCGAAGCCGGTGACGTAGTCGGCGATGTCGACCATCGCCTGGTCGGGCTCCGGGCGGACGTTGGGAACGAGCGTGGACATGGCGGCCTCCGCCTGCGGTGATGCCCCGACGCTACTCCCCCGCCCGCGGCGCGGCCATTGCGTGCCGTTCACGACGCCACGCCGCGCATCCGCCTTGCTTGACGCCATGCCCGGCGCATTCCAACCTGCCTCGATGAAGACAACGCTGGTCCGCAACGCGGACCTATACGCTCCTGAACCGCTGGGACGCCGCGATCTGCTGCTTGGCGGCGGCAAGCTGCTGTGGATCGGCACCGATGCGCCCGACCTGCCCGAAGCGTTCGGCGCCTCCACCGTCGACCTCCGCGGCCGCCGGCTGCTGCCCGGCTTCATCGACGGCCACGTGCACGTCACCGGCGGCGGCGGCGAAGCCGGCTTCGCCAGCCGGGTGCCGGCGCCGATGCTCTCGCACTACACCCGCAGCGGCGTGACCACGGTGGTCGGCCTGCTGGGCACCGACGACGTTGCCCGCGGCACCCGTGACCTGGTGGCCCAGGTCAATGCGCTGCGCGAGGAAGGCCTGTCCGCCTGGGGCTACGCGGGCGGCTACCACCTGCCGCCGGCCACGATCACCGGCAGCGTGCGCGCCGACCTCGCCTTCATCGACTGCCTGATCGGTGTGGGCGAGCTGGCGATCAGCGACCACCGCTCCAGCCAGCCGACGCTGGACGAGCTGCTGCGGATCGCCTCCGAAACGCACGTGGCCGGGCTGATGACCGGCAAGGCCGGCATCGTCCACCTGCACCTGGGCGACGGCGCGCGCGGCCTGGACCTGGTGCGCCGCGCGCTCGACCAGAGCGAACTGCCGCCGCGGGTGTTCAACCCCACCCACGTCAACCGCCGCAAGGCGCTGTTCGACGAAGCCATCGAACTGGCGCGGCGCGGCTGCACGATCGACATCACCGCCTTCCCGGTGGCCGAAGGCGAAGACGCATGGAGCGCGGCCGATGCGCTGGTCCGCTACCTCGACAGCGGCGCTCCGCGCGAACGGGTCACCGTCAGCTCCGACGCGGGCGGCTGCCTGCCCTGCTTCGATGCCGAAGGGCGGGTCGCCAGCATGGACGTCGGCCACTCCGGCGCCCTGGCCGACACCCTGCAGGAACTGCTGGCGCGCGGCGTTGCGCTGGAAGACGCACTGCCGGCGTTCACCAGCAACGTCGCCGACCTGCTGCGGCTGCCCGGCAAGGGCCGGATCGTCGCCGGCGCGGACGCGGACTTCGTGGTCATCGACGGGAGCGGCGCGGTCAGCGACGTGTTCGCCGGCGGACGCCCACACCTGCGGAACGGCGCGGTGCTGCGGCATGGTACGTTCGAGGGTTCATCCCGACACAACGACCAGACAGGAGCCCATTGATGCCGAGCAAACCCGCCAACGGGGAGCAACGCGGCTGGATCATCCCGATCGGCGGCGCAGAGGACAAGGACACCAACCCCCGCATCCTGAAGCGCTTCGTCGAACTCAGCGGCGGCAGCGAGGCCGACATCGTGGTGATCCCGACCGCCAGCCGGCTGAAGGAAACCGGCGTGCGCTACGAGGAACTGTTCGACGGCATGGGCGCGGCCAGCGTCGAGGTCCTCGACTTCGACACCCGCCGCGACTGCCAGGAGGCCAACCGGCTGGCGCGACTGGAGCAGGCCAGCGGCATCTTCTTCACCGGCGGCAACCAGCTGCGGCTGTCCACCATCCTCGGCGGCACCGACGTGGCACGCACGATCCGCCTGCGCAACGCGCAGGGCGTGCCCGTGGCCGGCACCAGCGCCGGCGCCGGCTTCCTCAGCGAGCACATGATCGCGTTCGGCAGCGAGGGATCCTCGCCGCGCGCCAGCAGCGTGCGGCTCGCGCCCGGGCTCGGCCTGACCAACCGCTTCGTGATCGACCAGCATTTCCGCCAGCGGGACCGCCTCGGCCGGCTCACCGCCGCGCTGGCCTACAACCCGTTCGCGATCGGCATCGGCCTGGACGAGGACACCGCGGCCTTCATCTCGCCCGACGACACGCTGGAGGTGGAAGGCAGCGGCGCGGTCACCGTGGTCGATGCGCACGACCTGCAGTTCTCCTCCATCGCGCATGCCGGCGAGGACGACCCGGTGTGCATGCTGGGCCTGGGCGTGCACATCCTGGTCGCTGGCGCCACGTTCAACCTGCACACGCGACGGGCCTCGGCCGGACGCCTGGCCACCCGCAAGACCTGACCGAAGGGACTCACCATGCGCATCCTCGAACGCTCCGTCTACGTCGGCCCTTCGCTCCACGCGCACTTTCCGGTGATCCGCCTGCTGCTGGACCTGGGTGCGCTGGAGCAGTGGCCGACCGCACGCCTGGGGCCGGAATTCATCGACGGCCTGGTGACGGCCCTCCCCGGCCTGGCCGAGCACGGCTGCTCCTACCGCGAGCCCGGCGGCTTCCTGCGCCGCATGCGCGAGGACGACGGCACCTGGCTCGGGCACGTGCTTGAACACGTGGCGATCGAGCTGCAGAACATCGCCGGCGAAGACGTCACCTTCGGCAAGACCCGCAGCGTCGACGACCGCCCCGGCGTCTACACCGTGGTCTACGAATACGTGCAGCGCGAGGAAGGCATCGCCGCCGGCGACCTGGCGCTGCGGCTGATCGCCTCGCTGCTGCCCGCCGACCTCCGTCCCGCCGGCAGCGTTCCCGAGGACTGGGAATGGGATGTCGCCCGCGACGAGTTCATCCGCTACGCACAGCGCGGCGCACTCGGGCCGTCCACCGCGTCCCTGGTGCGCGCCGCCGAGGAGCGCAACATCCCCTGGCTGCGGCTCAACGCGCAGTCACTGGTGCAGTTCGGCCACGGTCGCTACCAGCAGCGCATCCAGGCCACGGTCACCGGGCGCACGTCCTACATCGCGGTGGAGCTCGCCAGCGACAAGGAAGAGACCAACAAGATCCTCGCCGCGCTCGGCCTGCCGGTGCCACGCCAGCAGATGGCCTCCAGCCAGACCGACGCGCTCAAGGCGGCGCGCAGGCTGGGCGGGCCGGTGGTGCTCAAGCCCTGGAACGGCAACCACGGCCGCGGCATCACCATCAACATCACCGGCGACGACGAGATCCGCGAGGCCTTCGTGGCTGCGCAGGCGCACTCGCGCTCGGTGATCGTGGAGACCTTCCAGCCGGGCGACGACCATCGCCTGCTGGTGGTCAACGGCGAGCTCATCGCCGCCACCCGGCGCACCCCCGGCCATGTGGTCGGCGATGGCCGCAGCACCATCACTGAGCTGATCGAACAGGTGAACCAGGACCCACGCCGCGGCGTAGGCCACGAAAAGGTGCTGACCCGCCTTGAGCTCGATGCGCAGGCCGAGCTCATGCTCGAACGCGCCGGCCATACCGCCGACTCCGTGCCGGCCGCCGACGAAGTCGTGCCGCTGCGCTCCACCGCCAACCTGTCCACCGGCGGCACCGCCACCGACGTCACCGACGTCATCCATCCCGACAACCGCGAGATGGCGATCCGTGCGGTGCGCGCGATCGGCCTGGACGTGGGCGGCGTGGACTTCATCACCCCCGACATCACCGAAAGCTACAAGCGCATCGGCGGTGCGATCTGCGAGGTCAACGCCGCGCCCGGCTTCCGCATGCACGTGGCGCCGAGCGAAGGCACGCCGCGCGACGCCGCCGGACCGGTGATCGACATGCTGTTCCCGCCGGGCTCGCCGGCGCGGGTGCCGATCGCCGCGGTCACCGGCACCAACGGCAAGACCACCACCGCGCGCATGCTCGCGCACATCGCAAAGATGGCCGGCCACACCCCCGGCCTGACCACCACGGACGGCGTCTACATCGACGGCCAGCGCACGGTCGAAGGCGACATGACCGGCCCGGTCTCCGCGCGCATGGTGCTGCGCGACCCGACGGTGGATCTCGCGGTGCTGGAGACCGCGCGCGGCGGCCTGCTGCGCGCCGGCATGGGCGTGACCCGGGTCGACGTCGGCGCGGTGATCAACGTCCAGCCCGATCACCTCGGGCTGAAGGGCATCGACACGCTTGAACAGCTGGCCGAGATCAAGCGCATCGTGGTCGAGGTGGCCGACGAATGCGCGGTGCTCAATGCCGACGATCCCAACGTGCTGCGCATGTCCGGCTACACCAGGGCGCGCACCATCTGCTACGTGACCATGAACACCGGCCACGGCCTGGTCCGCGAGCACGTGCGCGCCGGCGGCCGCGCCTGCGCGCTGGAAGAGGGCGTCAACGGCCACATGATCACGCTCTACGACAAGGGCAGCCAGATCCCTCTGCTGTGGACCCACCTGATCCCGGCGACGCTGGAAGGCCGCGCCCTGCACAACGTGCAGAACGCGATGTTCGCCGCGTCGATGGCGTTCGCGCTTGGGTTGAAGCTCGACGACATCCGCCACGGCCTGCGCACCTTCGACACCACCTTCTTCCAGGCGCCGGGCCGGATGAACGTGTTCAACGAGCATCCGTTCAAGGTGTTGTTCGACTACGCGCACAACGCGCACGCGGTCGGGGTGATGGCCGACCTGGCGCAGCGCCTGGACGTGGACGGTCGCAGGATCGTGGTCGTCGCCGGGCCGGGCGACCGCCGCGACGAGGACCTGGTGGCGATCGCGCAGGCGGTCGCCGGGCGCTTCGACCACTACATCTGCCGCCGCGACGACAACCTGCGCGGCCGCGACGGCGACGAGGTGCCGAACATCATCGCCGGCGCGCTGCGCGACGCCGGCGTCGACGACGCCGCGATCTCGGTCATCCCCGACGAACAGGAGGCGATCGACGCCGCCCTGCGCATGGGCCAGGCCGGCGACCTGCTGCTGGTGTTCGCCGATGCGCTGGCCCGCTCCTGGAAACAGGTCACCAAGTTCAGGCCCGAAGGCGCTGCGACCGGCCCGGCGAAGCCCGTCCAGGCACCGCCGCTGGCCCTCGCCATCGAGGAGTCGACGCTCGACCTGGAAGGCCTGGTGCGCGAAGAGCGCGGCCTGGTATTCGTCCCCGACGAAGACAGCGACTGACCGCGCGCCCGATGACCGCACCCGCGCCGCTTCCCTTCGACGACTCACGCCGCCTGACCGGTCCGAACCTGTACTTCGCCGACGCCGGCGTGGTGCTGGAAACCGGGGTCGGCGCGCCGGTCCCGCGCGCCCTGATCGACGGCTGGAAACAGCGGATCGAGCGCGCACGTTCAGTCCTGGACTGGCCCGATGGCCCGGTCCTGGTGCGCGATCACGCCACCGGCGCCAGCCTCGCCTTCGCGGCGCCGGCCGACCGGCTGTACACCGCCACCGAAGTCAACGAATGGGCCTGGCTGTCCACGCTTGCAGCGGCGGGCATGGACACCGGCGAACCCGCCCTGCAGCCGGCCCACGCGCCAATCAACGATGACGACGCAGCGTTCCGCATCCTGCGCGCCGCCGCCACCGCCGAACACCTTCCCCGTCTTCGCGCCCTTCGCGAGGGCGCCCTTGCCCACGAGCTGCCGCTGCTGCTCGACGACGAACAGCTCTCCATCGGCCTGGGCACCGGAAGCCTCACCTGGGACAACCCCGCGCTGCCGCTTCCCCACGAGGTGCCGTGGCAGGCGCTGCACACCATCCCCGTCGCCCTGGTCACCGGCTCCAACGGCAAGACCACCACCGTGCGCCTGCTCACCGCGATGGCGATCGCGCACGGCTGGCACACCGCCAACAGCTGCACCGACGGCATCTACCTTGACGGCGCGCTGATCGAAGACGGCGACTACTCCGGCCCCGGCGGCGCGCGCGCGCTGCTGCGCAACCGCCAGGCGCAGGCCGCGATCCTGGAGACCGCGCGCGGCGGCCTGCTGCGCCGCGGCCTGGGCGTGGAGCGGGCCGACGTGGCCCTGGTCACCAACGTCAGTCCCGATCACTTCGGCGAGTACGGCATCCACGACCTCGACGGCCTGGCCGAGGTCAAGCTGACCGTGGCCCGCGCCATCGGCACTGCCGGCACGCTGGTGCTCAACGCCGACAACCAACTGCTGCGCCGACATGCTGCCCACCTCGACGCACCGCTGGCCTGGTTCTCCACCGACGACGGGCATCCGCTGCTGAACCAGGCACGCAGCGATGGCCGCCGCAGCTGCGGCGTGCGCGACGGCCGGCTGCGACTGTTCGACGGAGTCACTGCACATGACCTCGGCGCAGTCGCCGACATGCCCCTGACCCTCGGCGGCCTGGCCGCGCACAACGTGCAGAACTGCGCCGCCGCCGCGCTCGCCGCCGCATGCCTGGGGATCAGCCCGGACACCATCCGCACCGTGCTCGCGCGCTTCGGCCGCGCCCACGACGACAATCCCGGCCGGCTGCAGCGCTGGACGCTTGGCGGCGACGTGCAGGTCTACGTCGACTACGCGCACAACCCGGACGGACTTCAGCACCTGCTTGGGCTGGTGCGCCAGGCGCATCACCCGGCTGGCCGCCTGCGCCTGCTGCTGGGCCAGGCCGGCAACCGCAGCGACCAGGCCATCGCCGAACTTGCCGCCACCGCCGCGTCCTTCCGGCCAGACCATGTCGTGCTCAAGGACATGGACAGTGCCTATATGCGCGGCCGCGAAAGCGGCGCGGTGGCACAGCTGCTGCGCGACGCATTGCTGCACGGCGGCGTGGCCGCCGATGCCATCGTCGAGTGTCTGGACGAAGCCGAGGCCACGCGCCTGATCCTGGCCGATGCACGTGCGGGTGACAGCCTGGTCCTGCCGGTCCACGGCGCCGCCACGCGCGCACGCGTGGTCGCGCTCCTGGACCAGCTGCAGGCGCAGGCCTGGTCCGCGGGCGACGCCCTGCCCGCACCGGCGCCCGCCGGGTAGCCGCAGCGCCGGCCCGCAGCGCCGGCCCGCAGCGCCGGCCCGCAGCACCGGGAACGCAGCGTCCCGGGGCAGCGCACGATGGTGGAGGAGCCCTGGCCTAAGATGAACAGGCTCCACGCTGCGCGCAGGATGCCGCCATCCCTCCCGACGCCGCACCGGCGTCCGCTTTCCGAAGGACCCCCATGGCTTCGACTATCCAACGCCGGCCCATACCGGCTTTTCATCCAGTCCACGCACTGCTGCTCGGCGGCGTGGCCTTCCTGTTCATCGGCGCCCTGCTCAGCGACATCGCCTATGCGCGGACGTTCGAGATCCAGTGGAACAATTTCGCGTCCTGGCTGATCACCGGCGGCCTGGTGGTCGCGGGCGTGGCGCTGGTGTCCGCGCTGGCCGGCCTGCTGCCTTCGCGCCGCACGCCGGGTTCGCTGCTGCACTTCGTCCTGCTGCTGGTGACCTGGGTCACCGGCTTCTTCAACGCGCTGATGCACGCGCGCGACGCCTGGGCCAGCATGCCCGGCGGCCTGATGCTGTCGGTGATCACCGTCGTCCTCGCCATCGTGGCGACGTTCTTCGCGGTCCGTGCCCCGCGCATCGGAGGTGTGGAATGAACCGTCTGAGCCTGCTTGCCCTTGCCACGTCCGCCGTGGTCCTCGCCGCCTGCAACCCCGACCCGGGCCCGATGCAGTACGGCACCGACGTCAACCTGCCCGAGCCGAAGCGCGGCCTGCTGCCGCAGATGGTGATCGCCGATCCATCCGAGTGGGGCGACCGCGTGCCGGTGGTGCCCGAGGGCTTCGAGGTCCGCGCCATCGCCACCGGCCTGGGCATCCCGCGCCAGACCCTGGTGCTGCCCAACGGCGACATCCTGGTAGCCGAGGGCCGCGGCGGCAACGCGCCCAAGCTCAAGCCCAAGGACGTGATCGCCGGCCCGATCAAGGCCGCCGGCACCACCGGAGTCAAGAGCGGCAACCGCCTGACCCTGCTGCGCGACGCCGACGGCAATGGGGACTACGAGCTGCAGACCGTCTTCGCCGACGGCCTCAACGCGCCCTACGGCATGGCACTGGTGGGCGACGACCTGTACGTGGCCAACCAGGACGCGGTGGTCCGCTTCGATTACCAGCCCGGCCAGACGCAGGCCAGCGCCGCGGAGCCCGAAGTGCTGACGCTGCTGCCATCGAAGATCAACCACCACTGGACCAAGGCGATGGCCGCCAGCGCCGACGGCCGCTTCCTCTACGTCGGCATCGGTTCCAACAGCAACATCACCGAGCGCGGCATGCTGGCCGAGCAGGACCGCGCGATGGTCTGGGAGATCGACGTCGCCACCGGCATGCACCGCCCCTACGCGACCGGCCTGCGCAATCCCACCGCCCTCGCCATCCAGCCCGGCAGCGGCCAGCTCTGGGCCGTGGTCAACGAGCGCGACGAGATCGGTCCGGACCTGGTGCCCGACTACCTGACCTCTGTGCGCGACGGCGGCTTCTACGGCTGGCCCTGGGCGTACTGGGGCAAGCACGTGGACACCCGCGTGAAGCCGGAGAACCCGGAAAAGGTCGCCGCGGCGATCACGCCGGACTACAGCCTGGGCGCGCACGTGGCCTCGCTGGGCGTGGACTTCTCCAGCCCGGTGATGGGCGCGGAGTTCGCCGATGGCGCATTCGTCGGCATGCACGGCAGCTGGAACCGTCCGGACCCCTCCGGCTACAAGGTGGTGTTCGTGCCGTTCCGCAACGGCAGCCCGGCTGGCGATCCGATCGACTTCGCCACCGGCTTCCGCGACGACGACGGCACCACCCGCGGCCGCCCGGTGGGCGTGACCGTGGACCCGCGCGGCGCGGTGGTCATCGCCGACGACCTGGCGAACATCATCTGGCGCGTCTCGCGCGTGGGTGGCCCGGCGGTGGCGCCCGAGATGCCCGAGGTCGGGGCGGATGCGGATGCAGACGCCGACAGCGAGACCAACGCCGACGGCGCTCCCGCCGCTGACGCGGGCGGCAACGCAGCGGAGCCGAACGGCGCCGCGACCCGCTCCTAGCCTGCGTCCGCCGGGGGGCGTGTCGCTCCCCGGCTCCGGCGCGCCTTCGCGCGCTTCCGGACCGGCGACGCATCGCCGCCGCGGCCGGAGATCCCGCCGGCCGACCCGGCGCGGGCGTGCAGCTCCTGCAGGTCCGCCAGCGTGTCGATGTAAGCGGTGAAGTGCCGCAGGTACTCCGGCGACTGCGCCTGCATCAGGCGCAGCATCCGCCCCGCCAGCGCGCCCGAATTGAGCGGTCCGGCATCGTCGGGCGTCGGTGCCAGCGCGCGACGCACCTGCTCGCGGTTGCGCAGCCCTGCCCACAGCTCGCGAACGCCATCCAGCGCCGGAAGTGCCGGCCATTGCTCAGGGCCGGGGAGGCCCAGGTCGGTCGGATCGGCCAGCTCCCTTCGCTCGATGGACCATTGCCCCAGCACATCGAGCACCCCGGTAAGCGGCGAGCGCCTCGCACCTTTCCTCCTGCCGTCAGCCGCCATCTGCAACCTGCGCGCCCTGCCGCGGCACCGGCGCCATCTCGACGCGGCGATTTCGCGCGCGGCCCTCGGCGTGCGCGTTGCTGTCCACCGGCTGCTCGGCGCCGAAGGCCGCGGCGAACACCGATGACGCCGGCACGCCCTGCGCCACCAGCGCGCGGGTCACGGTCAGCGCACGCTGCGCGGACAGCTCCCAGTTGTCGGCATAGCGCTGGCTGTCGCCGCGCACCAGGCGGTCGTCGGTGAAGCCGCTGACCATCAGGATCTCGTCGCGGCCGGCAAGGAACCCCGCCAGCGGGGCGGCCAGGCTGTCCAGCAGCGCTTCGCCCTCGGGCTGCAGGCGGTCGGAGCCGAGCGCGAACAGCACGCTGCCGCTGATGCCGATGCGGCCGTCGACCAGGGTGATGCGGCCACTGGCCAGCGGTGCGGCCAGCGCCTGCTCCAGGGTCAGGCGGCGCTGCTGTTCGACCTCGCGCTGCGCGACCTCTTCGGCGAGCCTCGCCTCGAGGTGCAGCTGCACGCCGATCACGCCGACCAGGATCAGCACGAACACGCCCAGCAGCACCGACATCAGGTCGCCGAACGCGGCCCACACCGGGACCGTGGAATCGACGTCGCCCTCGACCTCCAGGCTCATGCCGCCGCCCCGGCCCCGGCCACCGCGCCCGGCAGCTGGCGGAGCTCGGCGATGATCTGCTTCTGCGCGAGCACGCTCAGGTCGACCAGCTCGCGCGCCTGCGCCACGTAATAGGCCAGCTGTTCGTCGCTGCGCGTGCCGGAGGCCTCAAGCGCGACGGCGATGCCGTCCAGGCGTCCGGTCAGCTCCGCGTTGCGCTCGCCGAACTGCTGCACGGCGCCGGCCAGCGCCTCGCCCAGGCCGGCCACGCCGGAGGCCCCGGCATCCAGGCGCGCCACCGCGGCGTCGATCGCGCCGGTGCCGGCCTCGACCTGCTCGCCGAAGCGTCCGCCGGCCTGCTCCAGCAGCGTGGACGTGGTCGACACCAGGGCATCGATCGCACCGCGCTGTTCAGTGGAGGCGTGGTTCACGGCCTCCAGCAGGGTCGACAGCGTCTCCATCAGCTGCGTGCGCTCGGCCAGCATCGCGGTATCGCGCACCATGCTGTCGGAGAGCTTCTGGCGGAGCTCGGCGACCATCTCGGCGGCGGCGCGCGGCGCTTCCGACGCGGCCTCAACCAGGGTGGAGATCTTGGCGATGGTCGCCGCCGCGTGGGCCTGCGACTGCGCGCCGATGTCGGCGGCGGCACCGGCCAGGGCCGAGGCCACGGCCTCGTGCCGCTGCGCGGCCTCTTCGCCGGCGCGGGCCCAGCCCTCGCGCAGCGAGGCGGCCATCGTCGCGAGCTGATCCTGCCAGGCGGCCAGGCGCTCTCCGTCCTGCTCCGACAGCGCGGACTGCAGGCGCGCATGCGTGCCTTCGAGCTGCTCGAGCAGGGTCGCGGACTGCACGGCGAACGCCACGCCGGCCGCGTCCAGCGCCTGCCCGTGGCGCTCGACCAGGGCATCGTGCTGGGCCTGCTGGCGCGTGAGCGCCGCGTCCCAGGCGGTGCCGAGCTGGGCCGTGGTGGCCTCCAGGCGCGACGCCACCTCCTCGACCATGCCACCGGTGCGCTCCACGAGGCGTTCGCCTGCCGCGTCCAGGCCCGTGCGCAGCGCTTCGGCCAACACCTGCTGCGACCCGGCCTGCTCGGCCAGCGCTTGCTGCCAAAGCGTCGTGGCGGCGGTCGAGCTGCGTTCGAAGCCCGCGTCGAGCGCGGCCAGCTGGCGCTCTACCGAAGCGGCAACCGTCGCGTTGAGCTGCGCGGCTTCGCGCGTGAGCGTGTCCATCGTCGCGGCGACGGCCGGCCGCACGGCCTCGGCGGCCGCGCGCGCGCTGTCGGCCGCGCCGCGTTCCAGCGCCGCCGACAGCGTGCCGGCGAGCCGCTCCCAAGCCGCCGTGCTGCCGGCATGGAACGCGTCCTGCTGCGATGCCTGGCGCTCATGCGCGGCCTCGGCCTGCCGCTCCATCGCCGCCGCCATCGATTCCAGGCGCTCGACCAGGGCCGGCATCGACTCCGCCTGCGCCTGCATCAGGCGCAGCGATTCATCGCGCTGGTGGGCGCGGGTATGCACGCGCAGGCCGTCCACGCTCGCGGCGTCGAGCAGGCGCACCGCGTCCGCGCGCTCGCGGCGGCACAGCGCAGCCAGCAGTCCCAGCATGGCCGAGGCGGCCACGCCCGCGATAGAGGTGCCGAAGGCCACGCCCAGGCCCTCCACCGGCGCAGCCAGTGAATCGCGCACCGCCTGCAGGTCGCTTGCCGACTGCAGCGCGATGCCGGTGCCGCGCAGGGTGACCAGCATGCCCAGCAGGGTGCCGAGCATGCCCAGCAGGACCAGCAGGCCGACCAGGTAGGGCGTGAGCGAAGGCGCCGGCAGCGGTGCCTGGCCGCTGTCGATGCGCTGGCGCACCGCGCCGCGCAGCGTCGGGTCCAGGCCCGCCATCCAGGAGGCCAGGCCATCCGGTCCGGGCGGCGCGTCCAGCGCGGCGACGAGGCCACCGGTCGCCTGCCGGTAGCGGTACAGCTCGACGCCGCCGATGAGGTACAGCGCGCCGATCAGGGCGGTGACCGCCAACGCCAGCGCATGGCTGCCGATGTAGCCCGCGCCGATCCAGCACACGACCAGCAGGCCGAGGGCGAAGACGAGGCTGCAGAGGAGAGTTTTTTTCATGCGTCCGGTCGTTGGCTGCGAAGCGCGGAAAGCAGGGCTTCGATGGGGTGGAAACGAAGATCGAGTTCGGCCGTCAGCACCTGCCGCGCCTCGTCGCGGAAGCCGGCGCGCCAGGCGCCGGGATCCATGTTCGCCGGCGCCTCGGCATCGGCATCGAGCGCATGCAGCCGCTCGAAGCGCGCGACCAGCGCAGGGACGACCGGCACCAGCAGCGCGTGTTCCCGCGGCGCCAGCAGGCCTTCCATCACCGCATCGACCGCGGCCAGCCGCGCCGGGCTGTCAGCGCACTGCGCCAGGCACTCGCGCAGCTCGCCGCGCAGGCGCCCGGTCGCCGACTGCATGTCGCGCTGCAGCCCTTGGCAGTGGTGCTGCACGGCGGCGGCACCCGCGGCGGCACTGGCGCCGTCCTCGCCCGCGCGGGGATACCGCGACAGCGTCCAGTCGCGGGCATCGTCGGCGATGGCCTCTTCCAGCGCGCCACGAACGCGCATGCATTCAGCGGCGACAGCCGCGACCTCGTCCATCCTGGCGCCGGTGCGATCCGCCGGGGTGTGCTCCGTAGCGGCGTGCTCCGTAGCGGCGTGCTCCGTAGCGGCGTGCCCCGTAGCGGCGTGCTCCGTAGCGGCGTGCTCCGTAGCGGCGTGCCCCGCAGCGACATGCCCCGCCGGGGCATCACTCGCCACAACGGGGCTTGCGGCGCCCTCAGGGTCCTCGCTGACGTCCCGGTTCGCGGGCGCGTCATCGAGCGCCCGCGACAGGGCCACGGCGCGCTGCCAGTCCAGCCAGTCGCCCAGCACCTCCGCCGGGGACCGCGCCTGCTGGCCGGGTTCGACGCCGGCCAGCCGGGCCAGGAGCCTGGGAAGCGCGGCGCCCGGGACGCGCGCCCGGGTGCGGTGTTCAAGCATGCTGGTGGCCAAAAAACGACCATTTTAGCGCGTTGCCGGCGGGCCCTGCCGGCTGCCGCGGCCCGCGAGCCGGGCGGGCGTCGCTTACTCCACCGTCACGCTCTTCGCCAGGTTGCGCGGCTTGTCGACGTCGGTCCCGCGCGCGAGCGCCACGTGGTAGGCCAGCATCTGCACCGGGATCGTGTGCACGATCGGGCTCAGCACGCCGACGTGGCGCTCGGTGCGGATCACGTGCACGCCCTCGCTTTCGCTGAAGTTGCTGTCGGCGTCGGTGAACACGAACAGCTGGCCGCCGCGCGCGCGCACTTCCTGCATGTTCGATTTCACCTTCTCCAGCAGGCTGTCGTTGGGCGCGATCACCACCACCGGCATGTCGTCGTCCACCAGCGCCAGCGGGCCGTGCTTGAGCTCGCCCGCGGGATAGGCTTCGGCGTGGATGTACGAGATTTCCTTCAGCTTGAGCGCGCCTTCCAGCGCGATCGGATAGTGCACGCCGCGGCCCAGGAACAGCGCGTGCTCCTTGGGCGTGAAGTGCTCCGACCACAGCGCGACCTGCGGCTCCAGGTTCAGCGCGTGCTGCACGCTGCCGGGCAGGTGGCGCAGGGCTTCGATGTACTCGGCTTCCTTTGCTTCCGGCAGGCGGCCGTTGATCTTGGCAAGCGTGGCCGCCAGCGCGAACAGGCCCACCAGCTGGGTGGTGAAGGCCTTCGTCGATGCAACGCCGATTTCGGCGCCGGCGCGGGTGTAGAACACCAGCCTGCTGGCGCGCGGGATGGCGCTCTCGGGCACGTTGCAGATAGAAAGCGTCAGGTCCTGGCCCAGCGACTTGGCGTACTTCAGCGCTTCCATGGTGTCGAGGGTTTCGCCCGACTGGGAAATCGTCACCACCAGGTGCTTGGGGTTCGCGACCGCGTCGCGGTAGCGGTATTCACTGGCGATCTCGACGCTGCAGGGCAGGCCGCTGATCGCCTCGATCCAGTAGCGCGCCACCGAGCCGGAATAGAAGCTGGTGCCGCAGGCGAGGATCTGCACGCCTTCCACCTGCGCCAGCACCTCCGCCGCGTCCTTGCCGAACAGCTCCGGCTCGAAGCCGCCGGCGTCGATGATCGCTTCCATCGTGTCGCCCAGCGCGCGCGGCTGCTCGTGGATCTCCTTCTGCATGAAGTGCCGGTACGGACCGAGCTCCAGCGACGCCAGCGAGACATCGGACAGGTGCTCTTCGCGCAGCACCGGCTGGTCGTCCTCGCCGAACACGGTCACGTCTTCGCGCGTGATCTCGGCGGTGTCGCCTTCTTCAAGGAAGATCACCCGGCGCGTGGCCTGCAGGATCGCGGAGACATCGGAGGCGACGAAGTTCTCGCCTTCGCCCAGCCCGATCAGCAGCGGGCAGCCCATGCGCGCGACCACCATCCGGCCGGGCTCCTTGCGGCTGACCACGGCCAGCGCATAGGCACCGTGCAGCTCCTTGACCGTGCGCTGCAGCGCGCCGAGCAGGTCGGCGCCGTCCTGCAGGTAGTGGTGGATCAGGTGCGCGATGACCTCTGTGTCGGTCTGCGATTCAAACGCGTAGCCCATGCCGCGCAGGCGCTCGCGCTGCTCTTCGTGGTTCTCGATGATGCCGTTATGCACCAGCGCCACGCCGTGGCTCACGTGCGGATGCGCGTTGGACTCGGTGACCCCGCCATGCGTCGCCCAGCGGGTATGGCCGATGCCGAGCGTGGCCGAGAAGCCTTCGCTGCCGGCGGCGCCTTCCATCTCCGACACGCGCCCGGTGCGGCGCACGCGGCGGATCTCGGTGCCATCGACGACCGCGATGCCGGCGGAATCGTAGCCGCGATACTCGAGGCGCTTGAGTCCTTCGATCAGGACCGGGACCACATCGCGATCAGCGATCGCACCGACAATTCCGCACATGGACACGCTCCTGGGACTGGCCGGACATTGTAGGGCACCGGTCGGCTGCCCCCCCAGGGTCCGGTGCCTGTCCAACCCGCCCGCGCCGTGCCTAGAATCAGGCGAATCGCAACGTCCCGGAGATCCCCTGGTGAGTGAACGTCTACAGGCCCTGATCGCGGCCGCGGGCAGTGCCGCGAACGCGCGCCGCTGGCAGGAGGCCGAACGCCTCTGGTCGCAGGTGCGTGCGCTCGATCCCGGCAACGTGCAGGCGCTTTTCAGCCTCGGCGTGCACGCCCACCAGCGCGGCGACGCCCGGGGAGCGCTGGAGCTGCTTGAAGCCGCGCGCGCCGCCGCACCGGCTGATCCGATGCTGGTGCTGACGCTGGCGGTGGTGCACCGCGACCTCGGCGACGGCGCGGCCGAGTGGAATGCGATCCACGCCGCCCTGGGGCTCGACGCCTACTTCCTCCCGGCGCTGCTGGCCAAGGGTGAATTCCTCGAGCGTGCGGGCCGCGGGCCGGCGGCGGCGGCGGTGTTCCGCGACGCGCTGAAGGTCGCCCCGCCGCGGCCGCAGTGGCCGCCGGCCCTGCAGCGTCGACTGGAGCACGCGAACGGCATCGTCGCCCGCGACGGCGAGGCCCTGGCCGCGTTCCTGGAACAGGCCCTGGCTGCGCCGAGAGAGACCGTGGCACCGGCCGTGGCCGGGCGCTGGGACGAGGCGGTGTCGATCCTCGCCGGCCGCTCCCGGCCCTACCATTCCGAATGCAACCAGCTTTACGTCCCGCGGCTGCCGGCCCTGCCCTTCCACGACCCGGCGCTGTTTCCCTGGATCCCGGCGCTGGAAGCACGCACGCCCGACATCCTCGCCGAACTCGAAGCCCTGGTCGCTGACCGCTTCGACCGCTTCCAGCCCTACATCGCCTACCAGCCGGACCAGCCCGTCAACCAGTGGCAGGACCTCAACCATTCCCGCGACTGGAGTTCCTTCCCCCTGTGGGCGCACGGCGAGCCGGTGCCCGCGAACATCGCCCAGTGCCCCGCCACGGCTGACGCGCTGGCCGCGGTGGACGCGGTCGAGATCGCCGGCCTGTGCCCGAACGCGATGTTCTCCGCGCTGGCGCCGCGGACGCACATTCCGCCGCACACCGGCGAGACCAACGCGCGCCTGGTCGCACACCTGCCGCTGGTGGTGCCGCCGGGCTGCAGCTTCCGCGTCGGCCACGACCGGCGCGGCTGGGAGCCCGGCAAGGTCTTCGTATTCGACGACACCCTCGAGCACGAGGCACGCAACGACAGCGACCAGCTGAGGGTGGTACTGATCTTCGACGTATGGAACCCGCTGCTGTCGCTCGAGGAGCGGGCGATGGTGCAGGCCCTGGCCAGCGCGATGCGCGACTACCGCGCATCCGCCGGCGCCTGATCCGGGCCGGTGCCCAGGTCCACGCCGGCAGCGCGCAGCATGTCCTCCAGCGGCGCGAGCTGGCTCCGGTACCGCCGCCATCTGCCCGAGGCGTCTCCATACAGCGGCCGGCGCACCTGCCAGGCGCTGGCGGTCTTGACCGTATTGCCGAGCTCGTGGAACCGCAGGCAGTCCGGATGCCAGCCCAGGCCCAGGGCATCGAGCAGCGTGCGCAGAGGGGCTTCGGGCGCGGCGACGAAGGCGTCGTAGTCGAAGTCCAGCACGTCGCCGGGATACAGCGCCTGCCAGTGCAGCGCCAGCCGGCGCTGCAGCAGGACGTGGTGGCCGATCCCGACGAGCGTCGCCGCCCACGGGAAGGCACGTGGATTCAGGTGCTGCATCAGGATCGACAGCGCGATGTCGCGCGGGTCGCGGCGCGTGACCACGACTTTCGCGCGTGGAAACAGTCGCTTCGCCAGCCCCACGAGCAGCAGGTTGTCGGGGCGCTTGTCGGTGAAGATCCGCGCGCCCGGCGCCGGGTGCAGGCGCGCGAGGGCCGCACCCTGGTAGGCCTGGGCGAGCGCCTGCAGCTGCTGCCCGTCGAGCGTTGCCATCGTGGCTGGAAACGGTGCCAGCGCGCCGGCGGCCATGCGCGGCAGCAGGTCGAGTTCGCCACCGGCCACGACGTCCGGGTGCGCCGCCAGCACCTGCTCGAGCAGGGTCGAGCCGGAGCGGAACATGCCGCAGATCCACAGCGGTCCGGGTTCCGCCGCCGCCGACGCGCCCGGATCGCCGGCAACGCCGGCCCACGCGACGTCCGGGGCCGGCAGCGGGAATGCATCCAGCACCTCCTGCACCTGCGCTTCGGCCGCGACCGGGTCGTAGGCGGGATGGCCCGCGTGGGCCAGCGACTTGCCGCGGACGAATGCATCGATCGCGTCCGCGGGCAGGCGCAGCGCGTCCAGCGCACGCCCCCGCGCCAGCCACAGGTTCGCGCGCGTGGCCGGCGCCAGCGCAGGAGCGCCGGCGCTGCGCCGCAGCCGGTCCAGCATCGGATCGTCCGCGGCAACGGGCGGCTTCAGCTGGGCCAGCCGGGCCAGCGCTTCGGCGGCCGCGGCATCGCCCTCGCCGCGCGCGAGCAGCGCCTCGTACGCCTCGCCGGCCTGTTCGCGGCGGCCACGCTCCTCGTGCAGGTTGCCGAGGTTGAGCAGCGCCGCCGGGTGCCCGGGCGACAGCCGCAGCGCGCGCCGCAGCTCCGCCTCCGCGTCGTCATCGCGGCGCAGGTGGTCGGCGAGGATCGCGGCGCGGTTGACGTGCACCATCGCCGGGTCGGCCACGCCCTGGCGCAGGGCCTCGGCATAGGCATCGAGCGCCTTTTCGAAGGCGCCGGCACGCCGCAGCGCGTAGCCGAGGTTGAACCAGCCGTCGGCATCGCGCGGCGCCTGCGCGAGCAGCGCGCGCAGGCCGATGATCGCCGACGCCCAGTCACCACGCGCCAGGTGCCCTCCGGCCTCGCGCCGCAGCCCTGCGGTCCCTTCGTCCGCGTCCTGCATCCGCACCCTCCCGCGTGTGGACGCATACTCTAGTGCACGCCCGCCCGCGGGCCGTTCCGGAGACCGCGATGCCCCGCCCGCACCTCCCGCTGCTGACGCTGCTGCTTGCCGCCGCACTGCCCGCCACCGCCGTGGCGCAGCCTGTCAGCGGCCATCCCTGTGCGTCCAGCTCCGACCCGGCGGAGCGGCTGGCCTGCTACGACCGCGCCTTCCCGCCACCACCGGAGGTACGCCAGGCCGCCGCCGCGCGGGCGGTGGAGGACTTCGGCCTGCCGCAGGCAAGCCGGTCCGCAACGCCGCTGCGCAACCCGGGCCAGCCCGCGCAGGAGGTCGAACCCGACCGGATCGAGGCCCGCGTGAGCCGGGTGGACAGCGCCGGGGGCCGGCGCTGGCTCACGCTCGACAACGGCCAGCGCTGGACCGTACCCGCAGGCGCCACCGGTGCCCTGGCGCCCGGCGACGTGGTCCGGATCACCAAGGGCGCGCTCGGCGGCCACATGCTGCGCACGCGAGGCGGCGTGTCGCTGCGCGCCCGGCGCGTCCGCTAGGCGTGCCGGTCGCGCGCCCGCTGGATGCCGCGCAGGCACAGCGCTTCCTCGCCGCACAGGCAAGGCTGCGCGAAGGCGACGGCGCGGCCGCTCTGAGCATCGCGCGCACGCTTGCGGCCGACGCCCCGCAGGCGGCCGACGCGCAGCAACTGCTGGCGATGTGCCTGGCCGACGCCGGCGACGACGCCAGCGCCCACGCTGCGTTCACGCGCGCGGCCGCACTGGCGCCGGGGAACGAAGTGATCGCGCTGAACCACGCCGCGTGGCTGGGCCGGATCGGCGAGTCCGCCGAGGCGCTGCGCGTCCTGCTTGCCTGCCCTGACACCACGCGGACCGCGTTCCACGCCGGCAGCCTGCACCTGCGCCTGGGCCAGCCCCGCGAGGCGCGCGCCGCGTTCGAGCGCGCCCTTGCGCTCGGTCCGGCCACGGCGCAGGCCTGGCACGGCCTGGGCAGCGCGCTGCAGGCGCTCGACGAGCTGGAGGCCGCCGACGACGCGCTGCAGCGCGCGATCGCGCTTGCGCCGGAGGCCGCGCCGGCTTGGGTCAACCGCGGCGCCGTGCTGCGGCGGCTCGGACGTCTGCAGGACGCTCGCGCGTGCCTGCTGCGCGCCCAGGCGCTCGACCACGACACACCCGAGGTGCGCAACGCCCTGCTGGGCCTGCTGCAGGACCTGGGCCAACCGGCACAGGCGTTGTCCGCGGCGCGCGCGCTGGTGGCACGCGATCCCGGATTCATCGGCGGGCACGAATCCCTGGCCCACCTGCTCTGGGAGCACGGCGACGCGCTCGCCCCCGGCGAGGATCCGCTGGGGCCGCTGTGCTCCGCCGCACGTGCGCAGCGCGCCAACGTCCCGCTGCAGCTGGCCTGCGTGCGCGCACTGCTGGACGCGGGCCGGAGCGCCGAGGCGCTGGCATGGCTCCAGCCACTGCGCAGTGCCTCGCCGGGACAGCCCGCGCTCGACTGGCTGGCCGCCGACGCGCTCGACCGCCTCGGCCGCGGCGGCGAGGCCGGCGTGCTCTACGCCCGCGTCGCCGCACAGCTGGGCGACCTGCGCCCGGATTTCCTCAACGCGCACGCCCGCCACGCCTTCCGCGCCGGCAGGATCGACCTCGCCCGCGCCTGCGCCGAACGCGCCACACGCCGCGATCCGCGCAACCAGGAGGCCTGGAGCCTGCTCGGCACCGCCTGGCGGCTGGCCGGCGATCCGCGCGAGGAGTGGCTGTTCGGCTACGACCGGCTGGTCGGCGAACTCCCCATCCAGCCGCCCCCGGGCCACGAAGACGTGCCGGGCTTCCTGCACGCGCTGGACGCGACCCTCGCCGGCCTGCACCTGGCATCGCGCGAGCCGCGCGCGCAGAGCGTGCGGGGAGGCACCCAGACGCCGGGGCGGCTGTTCGGGCGCGACGACCCGGTGATCCGGGCGACGGCCGAGGCGCTGCGGGCGGAGGTCGAAGCCTGGCTGGCCGGGCTGCCGGACGATCCGCGGCACCCCTTCCTTGCGCGCCGCCAGCGCGGCATCCGCTTCATCGGCTCATGGTCGGTGCGCCTGCGCAGCGCCGGCCACCACGCCGACCACATCCACGACGAAGGCTGGCTCAGCTCGGCGTTCTACGTGGCAGTGCCGCCTTCGGTGCGTCATCCGGGCGGACCCGGGGCCGCCGCCGGCCCCGGCTGGCTGCAGCTGGGACAGCCGATGGCATCGCTGGGACTCGACCTCGGCCCGCGCCGCCTGGTGCAGCCGCGCCCCGGCACCCTGGTCGTGTTTCCGTCCTACCTCTGGCACGGCACCGTGCCCTTCGACGATCCCGGGCCGCGCGTTACCGTAGCCTTCGACATGCAGCCCGCGCCCTGAGCGGCGGCATCAGTCGACGGCGATCCCGGCCTCGGCCAGCCTCCGCACCAGCGGTTCCAGCCGCTTCCGGTGCCGCTGCGCACCGCCGACCGAGCGCGCATGCACCGGCTCGCGCACCTGCGCCGCGCTGGCGGTGGTGAACGCGGCCCGCGCCGGCGCCTGGCCGTATCGGGTCTCGGGGTCCCAGGGCAGGCCGCACCATTCGAGGATGCGCCGGGCCTGGCCGTCGGGGTCGGCCACGAGGTCTTCGTAGCGCACGTCCAGGATCGTGCCCGGCATCACCTCGTGCCAATGCGCCATGGTCTGCCGGTAGGCGATGTAGTAGCGGGCAAGCTCGTCGAGGTCGTAGGAGAAGTGGTAGGCGCTGAAGAACAGCGTCTTGTAGACGGCATGGCAGCTGTCGAGCGGGTCGCGCTGCAGGTGGATGATGCGCGCCTCAGGCAGCGCCCTGCGGATCAGCCCGCAGTACATGTAATTGGCCGGCATCTTGTCGATGAAGCGCTCGGCGCCCGCCGCCTCGGACACGCCGCGCGCGTAGTCGCGTCCCAGCGCCTCGAAGTCGATGTGCAGCGACGCCTCCGCGGGCGTCAGCTGCGGTCGTGCCTGCAGCGCCTCGCGCGCATGGGCGCCGATGAGGTTGCCCAGGTCCAGCGGTTCGCCCGCCGAGCGCACGCTGCCGCCGTGCACCAGCATGCGCTCGACCAGGGTGGTGCCGGTGCGCGGCATGCCGACGATGAAGATCGGCGCCGCGCCGGCATGGCCACGCGCGGGCGCAGCCATCACCTCGCGGCCGTAGGCGGCGCGGATCCGCGCCTGGGCTTCACATTCCCCCGCGATGTCATGGTCGAGCGTCTGCCTGCGCAGGCGCGCACCGGTGTCGAGGGCATCGAAGGCCGAGGCGTGCTCGCCCAGGTCTTCCAGCTCCTTGGCCAGCGCATACCACGCCGCGGCGTCCTGGTCCGGACGGCCGAGTCCGGCGGCAATCCGCTGCTTCAGTTCGTCGACGTGGTTGCGTCCGGGTGACTGCCGGCGCAGCGTGCTGCGCAGGTACAGCGCATGCCCGGCCTGCGGCGCGATCGCGAGCATCCGGTCGAGATTCGCCTCGGCCGCTTCGAAGTCACCGGTGAAGAATTGCGCGACGGCCAGGTCGTAGAGCAGGCCGGGCTGCGGCCCCATCGATCCAAGCGCCTGCTGGTACAGCGGCACGGCATCAAGCGGCCGGTTGCAGTTGGCGGCGATGCTGGCGGCCTGCCACAGCGCCTGGCCACCACCGCGCCCGCGCGCCTTCGCGGCCACCGACAGGGCCAGGTCGAGCGCCTCGCGCCGGCGCCGCAGGTGCAGCAGCAGGCCCGCCTGCTTGAGCCGCAGCGCCTCGTTGCCGGGACCGGCGTCGATCGCCCGCTGCATGTAGCCGAGCGCCTCGTCCGGCGCGCCTTCGGCCACCGCCGCCTCGCCGGCCAGTACCAGCGCGTCGACATGATCGGACTGCTCCCGCAGCAGGCCGGCGGCATGCCGCACGGCCTCTTCCACCCGGCCCTCGCGCAGCAGCGCGTAGCCCTGCATCACCCCGGCCGGGGCGCCTCCACTCGCTGTCATCCCGTGCCCCCGACCCGTTGCCTGTCCCGAGTCTAGCCGCACCGGACGGGAAAAAAGGCGGCGGGACAGGCCCGCCGCCAAATGTTGCCGATGGAGATGAGAGTCGAGTCGATCCCGGGTCAGAAGTCGAACGTGACGCTGGTGAACGCGTAGCGGCCGGCCTGGTCGAAGCCCGACAGCGAGTTGGCCTGGACCGGTCCGAGGTTGCCGCCAATCATCGGCGGCTCCTTGTCCGCGATGTTGTTCACGCCCATCGTCCAGGTGATGTTTTCACCCAGCTGCACCGAGCCGGACAGGTCAATGTAGTTGAAGGCCTTGAGCTTGCCCGGGCCGCTGAGGAAATAGTCGGTGCCGGGGGTCGAGCCATCGGTGTTGCGGTAGTCCATTTCGCCGATATAGCGCCAGCGCAGGCCGACGGTGTAGCGGTCGATGGCATAGCGGACGTTGGCGATGTGCCGCCATTCGGGCGTCGAGCACTGGCTGTTGATCAGGCCTTCGCAGCTGTAATCGGCCGAGCTGTCGCCGGGCACCGGCTGGAAGGAACGCTCGAGGATGTAGCTGCCGACGAACGACGTCGTGAGCCGCCCGGGTCCGGCCTGGAAGCCGTAGCCGGCCGTGAGGTCGATGCCACGGTAGCGGCGCGTGCCGAAGTTGCCGTTGGTGTTGACCACCAGGCCCGACGTGTCCGGATCGCTGCCGCGGAACAGGTCGCCGGTGACGGCGTTGCGGCGGATCAGGGTGCACATGGTGTCCTGTCCATTGGCACAGAGGTTGATGATGGTGCGCGCACCGATCGTGCCGATCACGTTCTCGAGCTCGATGTCGTAGTAGTCGACGCTCAGTTCGAGGTTCTCGATCGGACTGGCCGCGAAGCCCACCGTCCAGGTGTTGGCGATTTCCGGCTGCAGGTTGGGATTGCCACCGATGAACTGGTTGTTCTGGCCCGCCGGGTTGGCGGCGACATTCCCGTACTGTGCCGCGCTGACGCCGGTGCGCTCGCACTGCGCGGCCGTGAACTCGGGCGTGGGCCCGGCGCACGGATCGTCGCCCACCCACAGCGCGATCTGCTGGTCCGAGAACAGTTCGTTGACGTTGGCGCCGCGGATGGCGCGGTTGAAGCCGGCGCGGAAGCGGTAGCGGTTGTCGGCGAAGCTGGCGCCCAGGCCCACCTTCCAGGTATCGACGGCCCCCGAGGTGCTGTAGTCGGTGTAGCGGTAGCCCAGCTGCAGGTCGACGCTGTCGAAGCCCGCGACACCGGCGACCAGCGGCACGTTCGCCTCCATGAAGACCTCGTCGACCTCGTAGCCCCCGGAGAGGTTGGTGGTCGGACCACCAAGGCCGGTGAAATTGCCGGTCTGCATGTTGCTGTCGGCCACGCGCTTGAAGCGCTCGTTGCGCTTCTCGAAGCCGAGCACGGCGCTGATCGGCATGTCGGCGACGAACCCGAAGCCCAGGTCACCGGTCGCGTAGGCGTTGAGCACCTTCATGTCGGTCGAGTAGTTGACGATGCCCACGCCCTGCAGCGCCTGTGCCTGCTCCGGAGTGATGCTGTCGGTCCAGACCTCGTAGGGGACGCAGCCATCGAAGGCACCGGCAGGGCATCCCAGCAGCGCATCGCGCACCCGCGTGGTCACGAAGTCGTTGTGGTTCTCCGACTTCACCGTCGTGCGCGCGTACTGCAGCGAGGCATCCCAGGTCCAGCCCGAATCGAACAGCGCGCCGGTGGCGCCGGTGACGATGCTGTAGTTCGTCGATTCGTCGTCTGAAAGCCGCGGCCCGCCTTCCACGTTGCGCTTGGCGACGTAGACGACGAACTCGTCGTCGGTGATGCCGATGTCACCGCACATGCTCCCGATGACATCGGTATCGCAGTTCACCACGATGTCGGTGAAGAACGCGCCCGACGGCGCGATCTGCGTGCCGCTGCGGCGATTCACGAACATGGTTTCGACGTACGGCTTGAAGTACTCGTTGACGTCGTAGCTGACGCTGGCGCCCCCGGTGAAGCGCGTGTCCGGACGCTGGTAGTAGTTGACCGGCGCGTAGTTGTAGATGTTCGGGCCGTCCGGGATCGTCCAGCCCGAGGCTGACGGCGCCACGTAGGTATACAGGCCCGAGCCGGGGGCCACGATGTAGAAGTTGCCCGGGTCGGCGGTGGGCGAGCCGCCGCAGGCGGTGCCCGTGCCATTGAGCGCGCAGGACGAATAGTCACGCTGGCCCTGCAGCAGTGCGTTGCCCTTGCGCCAGGTCGCCCACGCCATCGCATGGCCGCCCTCGCCGAACGCGCCGCCGATGGCCACGTCGATGTTGCGCGTGACGCCGTCCAGGCCCGAATCCCCGGTCGGGTATTCGAAGTCGCTCTGGTCCATCAGCCCCTGCATGTAGTCGTTGTCGTTGTCGTGCTGGTAACCCGAGTAGCCCAGGTTGACGCTGACGCCTTCGAACTTGTCGTCGAGGATGAAGTTCACCACGCCGGCGATCGCGTCCGAGCCATAGACGGCCGACGCGCCACCGGTCAGCACGTCCACCCGCTGCAGCAGCGCCGCCGGGATGATGCTGATGTCGGGCGTCTCGCCCAGGCCCTTGGGGATGCGACGGCCGTTGACCAGCGCGAGCGTGCGGTTCGGGCCCATGCCGCGCAGGTCCACCGTGGCATAGCCCTGGGACCCGTTGTTGAGGAAGTTGTCGAAGTCCAGTGCCAGCTGCGGGTACTGGTTGACCAGGTCCTCCACCGTGGTGGCGCCGGCGTACTTGAACTCCTCCTGCGAAATCTCGGTCACCGGGCTGGACGCGGTCATCGTCTGGCTGCGGATGCGGGTGCCGGTGACGCGAACCGCGTCCAGCGTGGTGGCGCTGTCCGGCGCGTCCGTACTCCCCTGGTCCTGTGCGAAGGCGGTACTGCTTCCTGCAATGCCTGCTGCGCCCACGGCGAGCGCGATCACGATCGCCTCCCGCAGCTTTGTGCTTTTCGGCTTCATCTATCTCTCCGGAATGATGGAACAAGGACCTGCCGCGACCGCTTGCGCCCCCCGTTGTGGCCGCCACTGGACTCCACCTGAACGGCGGAGCAGTTCGATACTAAGCACACTTGCAACAAAAATGAACATATGTTTAACGAAATGGATGCAGCGGCTTCCGGCGCATAGCCGCGGGCGCGGACACCGGCGGACGTCCGCCAACGGTGTCCCGGACACCGGCCATTTGTGACAAATCGCTTTTAAATCAAGTATTTACCAGGTGGCACGGGGTTTGCGTATTCAAGAGGTGAACGCCACCCGGAGCACCCATGTCCATCCCACGCCCCATCCGCGATACCTCCGCCCAGGACGCTCCCCGCGAGTCCTCCGGCAACTCCGGCCGGCGACTGCGCCGGTGGACCTGGCCCGCGCTGGCAGGCTTCGCCGTTCTCGCCGCGGCGGCCTGGGTGGCGGTGGGCTGGAGCGGCGGCGGACGCTCGCACGACGCCTCCCGCCTGCGCGTCGCCGAAGTGGTCCGGGGCGACCTGGTCCGTGACCTCTCCGCCGACGGGCGCGTGATCGCCGCCAACAGCCCGACGCTGTACGCGATCGCCGGCGGCACCGTGGCGCTCAAGGTCGTGGCCGGCGACGCCGTGGAGAAGGGCCAGGAACTGGCGGTAATCGACAGCCCCGAGCTGCGCAGCAAGCTGGTGCAGGAGGAGTCCACGCTCGCCAGCCTGCAGGGCGAGGCCAACCGGGCGGTGCTCGACGCGCGGCTGACCCGGTCCGACGCGCAGAAGCTGCTCGACCAGGCGCTGATCGACCAGGTCGCGGCGCAGCGCGACGTCGAGCGCTACCAGCGCGCCTTCGAGGGCGGCGCCGTGTCGCGCAACGAGTACGACCGCGCGCTCGACGGCCTGAAGAAGGCGGAGATCGGCGTCGCCGCCGCGAAGCAGGATTTCTCGCTGCAGGGCCAGGGCGCCGGCATTGACGCCGGCAACAAGCGCCTGCTGGCCGAGCGCCAGCAGGCCGTGGTCGGCGAGCTGCGCCGCCAGGTCGATGCGCTGACCCTGCGCGCGCCCTTCGACGGCCAGGTCGGCCAGGTGCAGATCGCGCAGGGTACGAACGTGGCGGCCAACGCGCCGATCCTGGGCGTGGTGGACCTGTCGCAGTTCGAGGTCGAGATCAAGGTGCCCGAGAGTTTCGCCCGCGACCTCGGCATCGGCATGCCGGCCCAGGTCACCAGCGTCGGCAAGCTGTGGCCGGCGGAGATTTCCGCGGTGTCGCCCGAAGTCGTGAACGGCGAGGTCAACGCCCGCCTGCGCTTCGCCGATGGCGGCCAGCCGCCGGGCCTGCGCCAGAACCAGCGCCTCTCGGCCCGCATCGTGATGGACACGCGCGAGGACGTGCTGATGGTCGAGCGCGGCCCCTTCCTCGAGCAGGACGGCGGCAACTTCGCCTACGTCGTGAACGGCGGCAGCGCCGAGCGGCGTGCGATCCAGGCCGGCGTGTCCAGCCTGTCGGCCGTCGAAATCGTTTCAGGGCTGCAGCCCGGCGAGCGCATCGTCGTCTCGGGCAGCGACCAGTTCCAGCAGGCGGACCGCGTCCGCATTTCCGGAGAGTGACCATGTACGCAACCACCGGCTTCCCCCACCACGTGCACTGGAGCTCGAGCGAGCTGGCCGACGCCGTGCCGCGCCGGCTGAGCGAGATCTACGGCCTTGTCGCCGCCACGCAGGCGCTCCCCCCGCGGGGCGCCGCCCATCCGCAGGCGCACGCACGCACGCCGCAGCATTTCCTGCCGGCATCGAGCCTGCCCGGCATGTTCCGGGTGAACTGATGCCCGCCAACCAACACTCCGCACAAGGAACCCCCGCCATGCTGGACATGCGCCAGGTCACCAAGGTCTACCGCACCGAGCTGGTCGAGACGCACGCGCTGCGCTCGCTCGACCTGCACGTGGGCGAAGGCGAGTTCGTCGCCGTCACGGGGCCCTCGGGCTCGGGCAAGACCACCTTCCTCAACATCGCCGGCCTGCTTGAAACCTTCACCGGCGGCGAGTTCCACCTCGACGGGGAGGACGTGCGCGGCCTCAACGACAACCAGCGCAGCCGCCTGCGCAACCAGAAGATCGGTTTCATCTTCCAGGGCTTCAACCTGATCCCCGACCTGAACCTCTTCGACAACGTCGACGTGCCGCTGCGTTACCGCGGCATGCCGGCCAACGAACGCAAGCTTCGCATCGAGGACGCCCTGGGCATGGTCGGCCTGGGCTCGCGCATGAAGCACTTCCCGGCGGAACTCTCGGGTGGCCAGCAGCAGCGCGCCGCGATCGCGCGCGCCATCGCCGGCACCCCGCGCCTGCTGCTGGCCGACGAACCCACCGGCAACCTCGACTCGCAGATGGCGCGCAGCGTCCTGGAGCTGCTGGAGGACATCAACCAGCAGGGCACCACCATCGTCATGGTCACGCACGACCCCGAGCTTGCCGCGCGCGCGCACCGCAACGTGCACATCGTCGACGGCATGGCCACCGACCTGTCGGTGGAACCGGGCCTGACCCGGGCGGCGCGCGCGGGCCGCATCGAAGCCGAAGCCGGCGCCCGCGCCACTGCGACCGACGCCTGAGGAGCCCGCCATGCTCAGCTACTACTCGAAGCTCGCGCTGCGCAGCTTCCGCCGCAACAAGGTGCTGACCGCGCTGATGGTGCTGGCGATCGCACTCGGCATCGGCGCCTGCATGACCACGCTGACCGTGTTCCGGGTGTTGTCCGGCGATCCCATCCCGGAGAAGAGCGACCGCCTGTTCTACGTGCAGCTCGATCCGGCCACGATGCGCGGCTTCGTTGCCGGCGAGGAGCCCGCGGCCCAGGTCACGCGCTTCGACGCCGAGACCCTGCTGCGCGAAGGCCGTGGCCTGCGCCAGGCGATGATGACCGGCGGCGCGGTCTCGATCACGCCGGAAAAGGCCGATATCCCGCCGTTTTTCTCCGACGCGCGCTACGCCAGCGCCGACTTCTTCGCGATGTTCGCGGCGCCCTTCCTGCACGGCACCGGCTGGACGCCCGCCGACGATGACGCGAGCGCGCGGGTGGCGGTCATCTCGAAGTCGCTCAACGACCGCGTGTTCGGCGGCGCCAACAGCGTGGGCCGGCCGCTGGTGATCGGCGGCAACGAGTTCCGCGTCGCCGGCGTGCTCGAGGAGTGGCGTCCGACCCCGCGCTTCTACGACATGAACAGCGACCGCTACGGTGAACTGGAGGACGTGTTCCTGCCCTTCTCCACCTCGCGCGCGCTCGACTTCGGCCGCAACGGCAGCATGGATTGCTGGGGCGACGGCAGCCCCGACGAGACCGGGCTCAACGCACCCTGCGTGTGGATCCAGTACTGGGTCGAACTCGAGGACGCCTCGCAGGCGGCGGACTACAAGGCCTACCTCGACAACTACTCGGCACAGCAGAAGGCAGCAGGCCGCTTCGAACGCGAACCCAACGTCCGCCTGCGCAACGTCATGGACTGGCTGGACTTCAACAACGTGGTCCCGCGCGACGTGATGATGCAACTGTGGCTCGGCTTCGGCTTCCTGCTGGTCTGCCTGCTCAACACCGTCGGCCTGCTGCTGGCCAAGTTCCTGCGCCGCAGCGGCGAGATCGGCGTGCGCCGGGCACTCGGCGCATCCCGCACCGAAATCTTCAAGCAGTGCCTGGTGGAGGCCGGCGCGGTCGGCCTGGCAGGCGGCATCCTCGGACTGGGCCTGGCCCTGCTGGGACTGTGGGCCGTGCGCCAGCAGCCCTCCAGCTATGCGGAGCTCGCGCAGCTGGACCTGCCGATGCTGCTGACCACCTTCCTGCTTGCCGTGGCCGCCAGCATCATCGCCGGCCTCCTTCCCGCGTGGCGCGCCATGGACGTCACGCCCGCCATCCAGCTCAAGTCGCAGTAGCCCCGGGGAACGCCTGATGGACATCCGACCGATCCTTTCCACCCTGCTTCGGCACAAGACCGCGGCCGCGCTGATCGTTCTCGAGATCGCGCTGACCTGCGCCATCATCTGCAACGCGCTGTTCCTGGTGGGGGAGCGCATCACCGAGATGAACCGGCCCAGCGGCATTGCCCTCGACGAGCTGGTGCGCATCCAGATCACCCCGATCGGCAACGATGCCGATGCCCCCGCGCAGACCCGCTCGGACCTGCAGATGCTGCGCGCGATGCCCGGGGTCAAGGCCGCCACCACCAGCAACCAGGTGCCGTTCGTGAACTCGTCCTGGAACTCCGGGGTCAACCTGACGCCCGACCAGCAGCAGTCAACGCTCAGCGCCACCATGTACATGGGCGACGAACACTTCCTCGACACCTTCGGCGTGGAGCTGGTGGCGGGGCGCTACTTCACGGCCGACGAACTCGTCGCGCACGCCGCCCTCAGCGATCCGGAACAGGACGTCAGCCTGCCCAGCGTCGTGGTCACCCGCACGCTGGCCGAGCGGCTGTTCCCCGGCGAGGACCCGCTGGGCAAGACGCTCTACTTCGGCGGCGACGATCCGGCGCGCATCGTCGGCGTGGTCGCGCACCTGATCCGCCCCAGCAGCCTCGGTGGCCCGGAAGCCAGCCAGTACTCGATGATCCTGCCGGTGCGCGTCAGCTACGACCTCGGCGGCCAGTACGTCATCCGCACGAGCCCCGAGCGGCGGCAGGAGATCCTGGCCAGCGCCGCCGACGCGCTGCGCGCCAACGGGCCCAGGCGCATCATCCTGGAGGAGAACACCAAGACCTTCCGGGAGCTGCGCGACGAGTACTACCAGCAGCAGCGCTCGATGGTCTGGCTGCTCGGCATCGTCTGCATCGCACTGCTGCTGATCACGGCGCTGGGCATCGTCGGACTCGCCAGTTTCTGGGTGCAGCAGCGCAGCAAGCAGATCGGCATCCGCCGCGCGCTGGGTGCGACGCGCGGCCAGATCCTGCGCTACTTCCAGACCGAGAACTTCATCCTGGCCACCATCGGCATCGTGGTCGGCATGGTGCTGGCCTTCGGTATCAACCAGCTGCTGATGGGCCGCTACGAGCTGCCGCGGCTGCCGCTGGTGTACCTGCCGGTGGGTGCGGTCGTGCTGTGGCTGCTGGGGCAGATCGCAGTGCTGGGGCCCGCGCGGCGCGCGGCCTCGGTGCCCCCGGCCGTGGCCACCCGGAGCGTATGATCCCGGACCGATGCCGACCATCCTGATCATCGACGACAACGCCGCCGTCGCCAGCGCGCTGGAGCTGTTGTTCTCGCTGCATGACATCGACGCGGCCAGCGCGGAGTCGCCTGACGCGGGGCTGGCACGGCTGCGCCAGGGCGACATCGATCTGGTGATCCAGGACATGAACTTCCAGGCCGACACCACCTCGGGCGAGGAAGGCCTGGCGCTGTTCCACGCCATCCGCGAGCGCGAGCCGGACCTGCCGGTGATCCTGCTGACCGCATGGACCCACCTCGAATCCGCGGTCGACCTGGTCAAGGCGGGCGCCGCCGACTACCTGGCCAAGCCATGGGACGACCGCAAGCTGCTGGCCACGGTCAACAACCTGCTGGAGCTGTCGGAGGCGCGGCGCGAGCTCGCGCGCCACCGCAGCGGAGAGCGGCGCCGCCGCAGCGCGCTGTCGCATGGCAACGACCTGCGCGGCATCGTCTATGCCGACCCCGCCAGCGAGCGGTTGCTGTCGCTGGCCTGCCAGGTGGCGCGCTCGGAGCTGCCGGTGCTGGTCACCGGGCCCAACGGCGCCGGCAAGGAAAAGATCGCCGAGATCGTGCACGCCAATTCGCTGGCCAAGGACGGGCCCTTGGTCGCGCTCAACTGCGGCGCGCTGCCGGGCGAGCTGATCGAGGCCGAACTGTTCGGCGCCGAGGCCGGGGCCTATACCGGCGCCGGCAAGGCGCGCGAGGGCAAGTTCGAGGCCGCCGACGGCGGGACCCTGTTCCTCGACGAGATCGGCAACCTGCCGGCCGCCGGCCAGGTCAAGCTGCTGCGCGTGCTCGAGACCGGCCGCTTCGCGCGCCTGGGCGGCAACCGCGAGCGCCAGGTCAAGGTGCGCGTGGTCAGTGCCACCAACGCCGACCTGCCGGCGATGATCCGCGACGGCCGCTTCCGCGAAGACCTGTACTACCGCCTCAACGCGATCGAGCTGGCCGTGCCGCCGCTCGCCGAGCGCCCCGACGACATCCTGCCGCTGGCCCTGCATTTCCTGCCCGCCGGAAAGCGCCTGGCCACCGACGCCGAGCGCGCCCTGCTCCGCCATCCCTGGCCGGGCAACGTGCGCGAGCTGCGCAACGTGGTGCAGCGCGCGGCCTTGCTGTCGCCGGGCGATACGCTGGCCGCGGCGGCGCTGGGCCTGCCGACAACGCCGGCCGCCGCAGTGTCTGCGGCCGGCAGCGAGGAACTGGACCGCGCGGCGATCGAAGCCGCGCTGGAGCGCAGTGGCGGCGTACTGTCGCAGGCTGCCATCGAGCTGGGCCTGTCGCGACAGGCGCTGTATCGACGCCTCGACCGCCTCGGCATCCGGCGCGAATGATGGCGCGGGGCCGGCGCCTGCCGTTGGGCATCGCGTTCGCCTGCATGGCGCTGGCCTACATGACGCTGGCGGCCGGCCTGGTGCTGTTGCTGGAGCAGTGGATCCAGCCGCGCTGGCTGTCGGCGCTGGTCGCGGTCGCGCTGCCGCTGCCGCTGCTGCTCTACCACGTGCACCGCCTGCTGCGGCCGGCGCATTCGCTGTTCCGCGCGCTGGCCGGAAGCGTGGCCAGCTACCGCGATGGCGACTACAGCTTCGGCGTGACCTGGGACGGGGGCGGCGAACTCGGCGGCCTGGTGGCCAGCCACCGCGCGCTTGGCGACACGCTGCGCGACCAGCGCCTGCGCCTGGTGCAGCGCGAGCTGCTGCTGGACACCATGGTCCAGAACACGCCGGTGGCGATGCTGCTGGTGGATCCCGGCGGCCACGTGGTGCTCGGCAACCTCGCCGCGCGCAAGCTGCTCGGCGACGGCCGCAAGCTCGAGGGCGTGGCCTTCGACGAACTGCTGGCCGGCGCGCCCGAGGCGCTGCGCGACGCGTTCGCGCGCGGCGGCGACGGCATGTTCACCGTCGGCCGCGAGGACGAGGAGGACATCTACCACCTCTCGCGCCGCCTGTTCCGGCTCAACGGCCGCCGCCACGAGCTGGTGCTGCTGCGCCAGCTCACCGCCGAACTGCGCCGCCAGGAAGTGCAGACCTGGAAGAAGGTGATCCGGGTGATCAGCCACGAGCTCAACAACTCGCTGGCGCCGATCGCATCGCTCGCGCACTCGGGCGCGGAGCTGCTGCGGCGCGGCCAGCACGAGCGCCTGCCGGGGGCGCTGGCGACGATCGAAGAGCGCGCGCGGCACCTGGAGGGATTCCTCCGCGACTACGCGCGCTTCGCCAAGCTGCCCTCGCCGCGGCTGGAGGCGATCGACTGGCAGCAGTTCCTCGCCCGCCTGCGCAACCAGGTCGAATTCGGCATCGAAGGCCACGTGGACGGCGGCGCGCGCGCCGATGTCGCCCAGCTGGAACAGGCACTGCTCAACCTGCTGAAGAACGCGCACGAATCCGGCTCGACGCCGGGCGGGGTGCGGCTGGCGCTGCGTCGCCTTCCGGACGGCTGGCGCATCGACGTGCTGGACCGCGGCAATGGCATGAACGAGTCGGTGCTGTCGAACGCACTGTTGCCGTTCTATTCCACCAAGCGCCACGGCACCGGCCTGGGCCTGGCGCTGGCGCGCGAGATCGCCGAGGCGCACGGCGGCCGCATCTCCCTGCTCAACCGCGAAGGCGGCGGCCTGTGCGTAAGCCTGGTGCTACCGGGCTGATTGAGTCCTTTCTTGTGGGAGCGGCTACAGCCGCGATTCGCGGACCAGCCCCCCTGTGGGAGCGGCTATAGCCGCGATGGTGGAGTCCCGGCGCAACCGATCGCGGCTATAGCCGCGATGCTGCTGCCAATCGCGGCTATAGCCGCTCCCACAAAAATCTGCTTCAAAGAAGCCGCTTCCACAGAAGCTGCTCCCACAGAAGCGACCTCATCGTCACTCTGCGCTTTCACTCCAGCGCGCGAGGTTCTGCTTGATCGCGTCGATCCCGGCCCATGGGTCCTTGCGGCGCCGCTTGAGCATCGCGGGTACGTCGCGGATGGTGAAGGCGTCGGGTCGCTTGAGCTTGCCCAGGGCGCTCCACAGGATCGGCATCGCCACCGGGGCGCGGGGGCGGGCGCGGAGGGAGTAGGAAGCGACGGCGGTCGCGCCGCGGCCGTTGCGCAGGTAGTCGACGAAGATGCGCTTGTTGCGCTTGCTCTTGGTGGCGGTGGCGACGAACCGGTCGGGTTCGCTCTGCGCCAGCGCCTGCGCGAAGCCCTGGGCGAAGCGCTTGGTGAGGTCCCAGTCGCAGCCGGGATTCAGCGGCACGACCACGTGCAGGCCCTTGCCGCCGGACACGCGCAGGAAGGACTCGAGCTCCATCTGTTGCAGCAGCTTGCGGATGTGGGTGGCGGCCGATTTGATGTCGGCGAACGACACGCCGGGGCCGGGATCGAGGTCGAAGACCACGCGGTCAGCGGTGTCGGGGGCATCTGCAAAGGCGCCCCAGGGGTGGAATTCGATCGCGTTGAACTGCACGAGCTCCAGCAGGCCGGCGGCGTCTTCGACGACGAGGTAGTCGGCGTTGGCGCCGCTTTCCTCCTTCAGGCGCTGGGTGGAGACGAGCTCCAGGCCGGCGGTGAGGTGCTTCTGGAAGAAGCAGGTCTTGTCGGTGCCGGCGGGACAGCGGATCACGGAGACCGGACGACCGGCGACCTCGGGGAGGATGTGGTCGATCACGGCGTTGTAGTAGTCCCAGACGTCGCGCTTGGTGGCGCGGATGTCGGAGAAGAGGATCTTGGTGGGGCTGGAGAGGGTGGGGGGGCTGCGGGGTGGGGGGATCGCGGCTGTAGCCGCTCCCACACGGGATTTTTTGGCCCTGGTTTTGGTGGTTTTGGTTGCTTTGCTGGCTTTGCTGACTTTGTTGGGCTTGATGGCTTTTGTTGCTTTGGCGGTCTTGGTGGTCTTCGTTGCCTTGGTCGCTTTGGTCGCTTTGGGTGCTTTGGCTGCTTTGGTGGCCTTGCCCTTGTCTTTGGCCGCGTTGCGATCACTGTCGGCCAGGTCTTCGATGTCCTTGTCCATGCGAACCGCCTTGAGCGAGGGTTGGCGCAGGAGTTGCTGGCGGCCGATGCCGCGGTAGAAAACGTCCACCACGAAGCGTGGGGCAAACCAGGTGGCGCCGCGCAGGTCGGTGTCGGTGGTGCCTACGTGGGCGGTCGGTTCCTTGCTGCCGCGCTTGGGCAGCCTGGCGGTCACCTCGGCCATCAACGCGTCGTTGAAACCGCTGCCGACGCGGCCGACGTACAGCCAGCCGTGTTCGGCATCGGGCTTCGCCAGCAACAGGGAGCCGAAGCCGGTCCGGCTGCCCTTGGGCTGGGTGTAGCCGACCACGGCGAACTCGTCGCTTTCCAGGCGCTTGGCCTTGCGCCACTCGTCGCTGCGGCCGGGATGGTGGGGGCGGTCGCTGCGCTTGGAGATGATGCCTTCGAAGTCGTTGTCGCCGGCAAGTTCGAACGCGTGCTGGCCGTCGCCCACGGTGTGCGAGCTGTAGGCGAGGTGCCCGGTGGCGCCCTGCAGCAGCTCCTTGAGGAGCGCCTTGCGCTCGACCAGCGGCGCCGCGGCGATATCCACGCCATCCAGGTGCAGCAGGTCGAAGAGCACGTAGGCGAGGCTGCCCTGGCGCTCCCCGGACAGGGTGGCCTGCAGCAGGTTGAAGTCGGCCTTGGTGCCACCGCCGGCGATGAGCTCGCCGTCGAGGGCAGCGGAGTCCAGGCGCAGCGATTCGATGGCGGCGCGGATCTCGGGCAGCTTCTGCGTCCACTCCAGCGCATTGCGCGACCACAGGCGCACGTCGCCGCCGGCGATGGTGGCCAGGATGCGATAGCCGTCCCACTTGATTTCGTGGATCCACTGCTCGCCTTCGGGCGGTGATTCGTGCAGCTTCGCCAGCTGCGGTTCGAAGGCGCCATCGGGCACCTTGCCGCGCTTGGCCTGGGTCAGCGCCTGCGCCTTCTTCGCCCAGTCCTTGCGGCGTCCCTTGCGTGCCGCCGGCACGGTGGCGAGCTTCTTTTTCGCGGCCTTGCCAGCGCCGGCGCGCTTGACGTCGGCGGCGGGTGCGGCGGTGACGTCGGCCAGCAGGTCGTCGGCTTCAAGCTCGCCGGCCCAGGCGTCCTTGTCCTTGAACAGCAGCCACTGCGGCTGGCGCGCGGGCTTGCCCGAGCGCACCAGGTGCCAGCCGCCCTTGAGCTTGTCGCCGAACAGTTCGAAGCGCAGGTGGCCCTTGGCGAGCTGCGCTTCGGGATCGCCCTCGGTGGACCAGACGCCGTGGTCGAAGCGGGCGACGTGGCCACCGCCATATTCGCCCTTGGGGATCTCGCCCTCGAAGCCGGCGTAGTCGACCGGGTGGTCTTCCACCTCCACTGCCATGCGCTTGACCGCGGGGTCGTAGCTCGGGCCCTTCGGCACCGCCCAGCTTTTCAGCGCGTCGCCGACCTGCAGCCGGAAGTCGTAGTGGCGCCGGCTGGCGTGGTGCAGCTGCACCACGAAGATCGCGCGCTTGCCGCGCGGCAGGGGCTTGCCCGGTTCGGGTTCGCGGGTCTTGTCGAAGCTGCGCTTGCGGCGGTACTCGACCAGGCTCATGCCGGTGCGCCGGTTCCGAAGGTCCCCGAACCATCGCCCCCGCGCCGTGAACATCCTGTAGGAGCAGCTACAGCTGCGACCGCGCTTCAAAAAGAAAAAATTCGCATCACCAAGCATCCCGCAACCTCGGCCCTTCCTTCCCCCGAAAAGGCCGTTCCCATGCAGGCACTCACCTACCAGGGCTCCCGCAACGTCCGCGTCGAAACCGTCCCCGATCCCGCGCTGGTTGCGCCCGACGACATCATCCTGCGCGTGACCGCGACCGCCATCTGCGGCTCGGACCTGCACATCTACCGCGGCAAGATCCCGGCGATGGAAGACGGCGACATCCTGGGTCACGAATTCATGGGCATCGTGGAAGACGCCGGCCCCGCGGTGACCCGGGTGAAGCGTGGCGACCGCGTGGTGATTCCCTTCGTGATCGCCTGCGGCACCTGCTTCCACTGCCTGCTCAGCGAATATGCCGCCTGCGAGACCACCAATCCCGGCCGCGGCGCGATCATGAACGCGAAGAAGATCAAGCCGCCGGCGGCGCTGTTCGGCTACAGCCACATGTACGGCGGCGTGCCCGGCGGCCAGGCCGAGCTGGTGCGCGTGCCCAAGGCCAACGTCGGCCCGCTGGTGGTGCCGGACGTGCTGTCGGACGAGCAGGTGCTGTTCCTGTCCGACATCCTGCCCACCGGCTACCAGGCGGTGCTCAATGCCGGCGTCGCCGCGGGCTCGACGCTTGCGATCTTCGGCGCGGGCCCGGTCGGCCTGATGTCGGCGGCCTGCGCGCGCATGCTGGGCGTGGAGACGATCTTCATGGTCGACGAGAACGCGCACCGCCTGGCGTTCGCGCGCGACACCTACGGCGTGATCCCGATCAACTTCGATGACATCGACGACCCGGCCGAAGCGATCGTGGAGGCCACCGCCGGCCGCGGCGTGGACGCAAGCGTGGAGGCGGTCGGCTTCGAGGCCAAGGGCAGCCCGACCGAAACCGTGCTGACCACGCTCAAGCTGGAAGGCTCCAGCGGCAAGGCCATCCGCCAGTGCATCGCGGCCACGCGCCGCGGCGGCACGGTGAGCGTGCCGGGCGTGTATGCCGGCTTCATCCACGGCTTCCTGTTCGGTGACGCCTTCGAAAAAGGCCTGACCTTCAAGATGGGACAGACCCACATGCAGCGCTTCATGCCCGAACTGCTGGACGCGATCGGCGAGGGCCGGCTGGCGCCGGAGGTGATCATTTCCCATCGCATGAAGCTTGCCGATGCCGCGCAGGGCTACGAGATGTTCGAGGCCCAGGAAGACGACTGCAGGAAGGTCGTGCTGACGCCCTGAGCGACCGCCGGTATCATTTCGCCTTTCCTTTCCGGTATGTCCCCATGAAAGTCCTCGTCACCGGCACCGCCGGCTTCATCGGCAGCCACGTTGCCCAGGTCCTGCTGGCGCGCGGCGACGAGGTCATCGGCTTCGACAACCTCAACGACTACTACGACGTCACCCTGAAGCAGGCGCGCCTGGCGCGCTTCATGGACCACCCGCGCTATACCCACATCCAGGCCGACCTGGCCGACCGAGCGGCGGTGGAAGCGGCCTTCGCGACGCACACGCCCGACCGGGTGGTGCACCTGGCGGCGCAGGCCGGCGTGCGCTATGCGGCGGAAAACCCGCACGTGTACGTGTCCAGCAACGTCACCGGCACCCTGCACATCCTGGAAGGCTGCCGGCACCACGGGGTGGAGCACCTGGTGTTCGCGTCCACGAGCTCGGTGTACGGCGCCAACCTGGACATGCCCTTCAACGAGCACCAGGGCACCGAGCATCCGCTGACGCTGTACGCGGCCACGAAGAAGGCCAACGAAATGATGGCGCACTCGTATGCGCACCTGTACGGCGTGCCCTGCACGGGGCTGCGCTTCTTCACCGTGTACGGGCCCTGGGGGCGGCCGGACATGGCGCTGTTCCTGTTCACGAAGGCGATCCTGGCCGGCGAGCCGATCAAGGTCTTCAACCACGGCCACCACCGCCGCAGCTTCACCTATGTCGATGACATCGTGGAAGGCGTGGTGCGCGTGCTGGACCGCCCGGCCGCGGCCGATCCGGCATGGAACGGCAATGCACCCGACCCGGGCACCAGCGGCGTGGCGCCGTACCGGATCTACAACATCGGCAACGAACAGCCGGTGGAGCTGCTGCGCTACATCGAGGTGCTGGAGGACTGCCTGGGCAAGAAGGCGGTGATGGAGCTGCTGCCGCTGCAGGCCGGCGACGTGCCGGACACCGAGGCCGACGTGTCGGCCCTGGTGGATGGCGTGGGCTACCGGCCGCAGGTCAGCGTGGAAGAAGGCGTGGCCAACTTCGTGCGCTGGTACCGCGAGTACTACTGAGCACTGTCGGCGCAGGCCCGCTGCAGGGCTTCGTCGCCGGTGGCCTGGCAGCGCAGCGCGTATTCGGCGGCCACGTCGCCCTTGCCGGCCTTGCGGTTCAGGCGCACGCTGTGCGGAAGCAGTTCGTCGGTATCGCCCAGGCTGGCGCGGCTGACCTCGAGCGCCTCGAGCGCGCGCGCGCTGCTCTGCCCGGCCATGCGGTCCAGGGCCATGAAATGGGTCTGGTACAGGGAGTCGGGCCGCTTGAGCTCGGTGACGGCGACGGCCTCCCAGTCGCGCCGGCGGTTGTCGGGCAGGAACAGCAGCGCCGAACGGGCATAGGGCGTGTGCGCGGCCGGGCCGCTGCGCACGCGCGTGGCGGTGGCCGCGGCGGCCGGGGTGTCGCCTTCCTCGACCTGCCGCATCAGCTGGTGCACCTCGTCGACGCCTGACAGCAGGCGGGCGATGCCGGCATTGCCGGCCCAGGGCAGGGGCCGCAGCTCGGGGCGCTCGTGGTCGGGATGGGCCTTGTCCAGGTGCGCAAGCACCTTGTCCAGGCGCACGTCCGGCGTGTCGTGCTGGCGTCGCAGGCGCTTGATGCCGCGCCCCAGCCGGTTGAACGCCTCGCCCAGCCCGGCCGCGACCATCTCGTTGCGGGTGCCGCTGGCGGTGCCGCCGATGCGGGTGTCGGTGGCATGCGCGGTGACCACCACCTGCAGCGAGGTCTGGCGCTGTTCCTGCTCCTCGCGGGTCGCCTGCAGGCGGGCCTCCCAGGCCTCCATGCGGCCGAGCATGTCGGCCAGGCCCACGGGGCTGTAGCCCGCGGCCAGCAGCAGGTCGGCGGCCAGGGCATCGGCGCTGGTCTCGTCCTTGCGGCTGCGCGCGGGCGCCAGCGCGGTCTGCATGCCTTCGGCCACCAGGTTCCTTGCCAGCATGTCGCGCACCAGCGCCTGGCTGGGGTCGCCGCGCAGCGCGCCGTGGCGCATGCCCAGGTAGGTGTCGGCCGCGCCGCCGAACTTGCGGGCGGTGGTTTCGAGCAGGCTGGGCGCGTTGTGGCCGAGCAGCAGGTGGGCGTACTCGTGCGCGATCAGGGCTGCGAGTTCGTCCTCCGACTCCATGCTGGCGAGCATGCCGGCGGCGACGATGATGCCGCCATCGGTGGTGGCGAAGGCGCGGAACGCGGGGTCGGGCGTGGCGTACACGCGCGCCGGGGGCGGGGGCTCGTGCCAGGTCGACTGCAGGCGCTCGAGGACGCCGTTAAGCTGCGCGTCCAGCTGCTCGTTGCCGAGCACGCCGTAGGTCTGGCGCATCGCCTGCCAGGTGTCCGGGATCTCCTGCGGGTTCAGGACCTCGCTGCCGGTGATCCACAGCGCCTTGGCCTGGGCCAGCTGGTCGCGGGTGACGGTCTTGCCGCCGATCTTCCACTGCGCCTGTGCCGCGAGGGGCAGCAGCAGGCAGGCGGCGAGGGCGAGCGCGAGCGCGCTGTGCCGGCGCACGTCAGCAGTCCTCGCCGGCGCCCGAGACGCCGGCCACCTTGCGCGTGGGGTGCGCGGACACCGCGCCCAGGCAGCGCGCCTTCACCTGCGGCGGCGGGTCCTGCACCACGTCCATGGCGTCCAGCCACAGCGGGCCGGCGGGGCCGTCCACCTGGACATAGCCGCGCGGCGACACGGCGATGACGCGCGCCGGCAGCGGGAGCTGCGCGGGATCAAGCGCATCGGCACGCCGGAAACGGCCTTCTTCGACGGTGAAGCGGCTGGCCTTGGCGCGGCGCAGGCGGATGACCCGGGTGGGCTGTTCGGGGGCCGTGCCCGGCACGGTTGCGTTGGTGGCGGGTGGATCGGCGCCGTGCACCGGCGCGGGCGCCACGAGCAGCAGCGCAAGCGCCATGGCGAACAGCGGCAGGGTGGGCAAGTGGCTCGATGTGCTGGTGTCCATGGCGTCCTCTCAGCGTGGTGTGGGGGATGGAAGCGTCTCCGCCGCGGGCGGCGGAGGAGGCGGGGGTGGCGAGGTCATCGTCTTCGTCACCCGGTGTGCGGCCAGTACGAAGAGTGCGAAGCCGGCCAGCCAGTTGGGCGCCGGCAGGTGGAACACGGCGCCCAGCAGCCAGCTGGTCAGCACGGCGAGGAGCAGGGCCAGGCCGGCCAGCAGCAGCCGGCGGGCCAGCGGCCGGGCGCCGAAGCGCGAGCGCAACACCAGCGCCAGCGCGAGGCACAGCGCGAAGCCGGCCAGCATGCTGGTCCAGCGGGCGGTGTGGGCATCCCGGTGCCGGTAACCGGCGCCCTGGTGCATCAGGTTGTCCAGGGCCATGGCGTGCAGGTAGGCGCCGGGAAGGCGGCCGTGGACCGGCGTCGCCACGCTGTCCTCCAGGCCGGGCAGGTCGACGCCCAGGATGACGATGCGGTCGGACAGGAAGCCTTCGGGGAGGTACTCGAGCTCGTGCTCGGTGATGGTGAGCGTGTACGGGCAGCGTTCGCGCGTCCGGGCCACGGCCTCGCCATCGCGGCCGGACAGGAGGCTGTGGTACAGCGCCTTCAGCGCGGCACCGATGCGCCAGCCCGCTGCGGGGGCCGCGTCCGCACGGTTACAGGCGGGCCGCCAGCCGTCCGGCTCAGGCGTGTGCCATGGGCGTTGCAGGCCCCACTGCACGACCAGGTGCGGCACGGGTTCCGGCAGGTTGGCGGCGCCCGCGGCGATGTTGCAGCCGGGCAGGGGCGGCAGCGCTGCCTGCGAACCGCGGGTCGGGCAGGCGTGCGTGGCCGGCAGCAGGCCGGGGCAGGCGTGGCGGTACAGGCGCAGGGCCACGGAGTCGAAGGCGCAGGCATCGGCCACCGGGGGCTCGGCGTCCCGCCAGGGCACGACGTTCTCCGGGCGCAGGCGCAGGGGGTAATCGCTGTCCGCGGCCTGCCAGGCCATCGGCGCCACGCCCACGCCGCGGTCGTTGGAGAACAGCGAGGGTGCACCGGGCGTCTCGGTCGCGAAGATCACGGGCACGCCGGAGGCGTCGCTGGCGCGGGAAATTTCCTGCGTCGCGTAGTCCAGGGTGCCGTCGTAGTCGCGGGCCTTGCGGGCGAGCACGTCGACGTAGAGCGCGCGCGGCGTGTCCGCGAGGATGCGGCCAATGGCCTCGGCGTAATACTCGTAGCGCGGCGGCCAGGCGAAGTCGCGCTGCTCGAGGGTATCCGGGGTGATCAGCACCACCACGATGTCGCCCTGGGCGGCGGAGTCGTAGAACGGCGCCTCCGCGCGCGCATTCAGGTGCTCGGAATAGGCCTGGGAATTGCGGTCCAGGCCGAAGGGATCCAGCCAGTTGAGGATCCCGGCGCCCACGAACATCACCAGGAACGCGGCGAGCGCGATGGAAACGTTGCGGCGCATCGCGGCGAGGGCGTGCAAGGGCCCGCGCGGGCGCTGGGGATGCGACAGGGTGAGCGGCAAGGCTGCCTGGCGCGAAGGCGGGTCGCTGGACAGCCGCTGCAGCCAGGATTCGAGGGTGCGAAGCCACGCGGCGAGCATCTCGGGGAGGCCGCGGAGGCCGTCGGGAGCGGGCTCGCGCGGGCCGCAACGCTGGGCGAGCGCGCCCAGCCGGCGGCGCAATGCGGCCAGCCGCGGGCGCGGCGGGCGCGGATCATGCGCGTCCCCTGTGGAGCTGTCCTGCGATGGGTCGCTTCCGTTCGACATCGGCCGTATCCCCCGGCTGGCCTCTCTGGCCCAACGGAATTCCAGCAGGAAGCATGCCAAGGCGTTTGCGTGGCAGCGCCCCGATGCGGGGGGTCAACGCGGCCGCGAGGGCGCTTCCTGCCGATTTTTGCCCCCCGGTGGCCTTTGACGGCATTGGCTGCCCATTCGCGTCGGCGCCTTTGCTGCGACGCAGCAAGGCTGTAACATGAAGCACTTGCGCGCTTTATCACGCCCTGTGCATGACGGGGTTGGCATGCTCGGCGGGCTCCCTGGCGCCGTGCGTCCTTCCGGTCCGCACCAGACCCGGACAGTTGGCCTGGTTCTTGCGTGTGATCAGGCCGGCGCGCGGCATGTGCGTGATCAGGGTCGATCAATCTATGGAGTCAGGGATGAATTGGGTGTTCGAGATCGGACTGGGCTATGCACTGCTTGCAGCCGTGATCTCATGGGGTGTCCTCAAGCTCCTTCACCCGCTGGCGCCGCGCCTGAACCTGCTGGATTTCCCCGTGGGCCGCAAGGACCACGCGCATCCCACGCCGATCATCGGCGGCCTGGCGATGGTGGTCGGCTGCCTGGTGGTGATGCTGCTGTTCCTGCCCGGATACGCCCCCGCGACGACCGCCTCGTTCTTCGCCGCCTCGCTGCTGATGGTGGGCGTGGGGCTGTACGACGACCGCTTCGACCTGCGCTGGTACTGGCGCGTGCTGGCCCAGGTGGTGGCCGCGCTGATCATGATCTACGGCGCCGGCGTGCGCGTGGAGAACGTCGGCGGCATCTTCGGCTTCGGCGAGCTTGGCTGGCTTTCGGTGCCTTTCACCGTGTTCGCCACGGTGGGCATCATCAATGCCATCAACATGGTTGACGGCGCCGACGGGCTGGCCGGTTCCCTGGTCGCCGTTTGCCTGGTGATGCTGGCCGCCGCGGCGATGTATGCCGGCAACCCGGCGCTGGCGCAGATCGCCCTGGTGATTGCAGGCGTGGTGTCCGCCTTCCTTGTCTACAACATGCGCTTTCCCTGGCAGCCGCGTGCCAAGACGTTCATGGGCAACGCCGGCAGCGCCTGGCTTGGGCTGGTGGTCGCGTGGGTGGTGTTCCGCCTGACGCAGAACACCGGCCATCCCGTGAACCCGGTGCTGGCGCTGTGGCTGATCCCGATCCCGGTGATGGACTGCCTGGTGCTGACCGTGCGCCGCAGCCGCGAAGGGCGCTCGCCGTTCTCGGCCGGGCGCGACCATATCCACCACTTCATGCAGGACGCCGGCTTCGGCCCCACCCAGGCGGCCGTGGCCCTGGCGGCGTTCAGCCTGGTCACCGGCCTGGTGGCCGGCCAGATGATGCGCCTGGACGTGCCCAACCCGGTGATCCTGGCCGGCTTCCTCGTCCTGACCCTGGGCTGGTACGCACTGAGCAGCAACCGTGCCCGGACCCTCCGCTTCTTCGGCGCGATCCGCCGGATGCCGGTGTTCGGACCGCTGCACGCACCGAAAACTTCCGGACCGGTCCCGGGGACCAGCGCGCCGCGCGGCGACGAGGCCTTGTCGAAGGTCGAAGAGCGTGCCGCCGCCCGCGATCGCAAGCGCTTACGCGACGCCGCCTGACTTCGGGGCCACACGGCCCCGGCACCTGCCCGGGTGGCGGAATCGGTAGACGCAGGGGACTTAAAATCCCCGGGCCTTGCGGCCATTGTGGGTTCGAGTCCCACGCCGGGCACCATCATCGAAGGCCGCTTCCGCGGCCTTCGTGCGTTTCTCGGTTGGCGTGCCGCGATCGCTGCGGCCGCCACTGCCCGGGTGGCGAAACCAGGTAAACGCAGGAGACTTAAAATCTTCCGGCCGCAAGGCCATGTGGGTTCGATTCCCACCCCGGGCACACCTTTCGAAATCATGTCCCCACATCGCTGTATGTGATGATTGGCCCGCGTCGCGCCGGCGCGCAGCCGTTGTCGCCAATGACCTACCGCTACACCGCCTGGTTCGTCTGCATCGCGCTCGCCATCGTGGGGTTGGTCCTGGCCTATACCTGGTCGCCGCACTGGTGGTGGCTGGTGACCGTGGCCGGGGCGCTGGCGCTGCTCGGGCTGGCCGATGTGATGCAGCGAACCAGCACGCTGCGCCAGCTGTATCCGGTGCTGGCGCACTTCCGCTACGGGCTGGAGTCGATCGGGCCGGAGATCCGGCAGTACTTCATCGAGCGCGATACCGAGGAGGTGCCGTTCTCGCGCGAACAGCGGGCGCTGGTCTACCAGCGCGCCAAGCGCGAGCAGGACACGGTGCCCTTCGGCACGATCCACGATGTTTACGGGAAGGACTACGAGTGGATCAACCATTCGCTGGCGCCCACCCATCTGGCGGACCACGATTTCAGGGTCCGCATGGGCGAGGAAAGCAATGCGCCCTACGACGCGAGCGTGTTCAATATCTCGGCGATGAGCTTCGGCTCGCTGTCGGCCAATGCCATCCGTGCGCTCAACCTGGGCGCGAAGCGCGGCGGCTTCCATCACGACACCGGCGAGGGCTCGATCTCCAGCTACCACCGCGAGCATGGCGGCGACCTGGTGTGGGAGATCGGTTCGGGCTACTTCGGCTGCCGTGACGAACAGGGCCGCTTCGACCCGGTGCGTTTCGCGGACAACGCCGCGGACCCGCAGGTGAAGATGATCGAGATCAAGCTGTCGCAGGGCGCGAAGCCCGGCCACGGCGGCATGCTGCCGGGCGCGAAGGTGACGCCGGAGATCGCGCTGGCGCGCGGGGTGCCGGTGGGCGTGGACTGCATTTCACCCGCGCAGCATTCGGCCTTCGGCTCGCCGATCGGGCTGCTGGAGTTCGTGGCCGGGCTGCGCCAGCTGGCGGGCGGCAAGCCGGTGGGCTTCAAGCTGGCGATCGGTCACCCCTGGGAATGGTTCGGGGTGGCGAAGGCCATGCGCGAGACGGGGATCCTGCCGGACTTCATCGTGGTCGACGGTGCCGAGGGTGGAACGGGTGCGTCGCCGGTGGAATTCATGAACCACATCGGCGTGCCCATGAACGAGGCGCTGATGCTGGTCCACAACACGCTGGTGGGCGTGGACCTGCGCGACCGCATCCGGGTGGGCGCGGCGGGCAAGATCACCAGCGCGTTCGACATCGCGCGCACGCTGGCGCTGGGCGCGGACTTCTGCAACGCGGGGCGTGCCTTCATGTTCGCGCTGGGCTGCATCCAGGCGCGCAGCTGCCACAACGACCTGTGCCCGACCGGCATCGCCACCCAGGACCCGCGGCGCTGGACACACCTGGACGTAGAGGCCAAGGCCGACCGCGTGGCCCACTACCACCGCAACACCCTGAACGCACTGCGCGAGCTGCTGTGCGCGGCGGGGCTGTCGTCGCCGGCCGAGCTGGGACCGGAGCACATCGTGCGCCGCGTGTCGGAAATGCACGTCAGCTCGCTGGCCAACATCTACCACTTCCTGCAGCCGGGAGAGCTTCTGGCCGGCGTGCCGGAGCGGCACGCGGTATTCAAGAACTTCTGGGAAATGGCGCGTGCCGGGACCTTCGCACCGCCGCCGCGCGTCCTCGAAATGCGCACCTCAAAAAGCCACTAACCCCCCGGATGTGGGAGCCGCTACAGCGGCGATCGCGGCTGTAGCCGCTCCCACGCGGCTGTAGCCGCTCCCGCATCAGCCCGAGAATCCCCCTGATCCTGTGGGAGCCGCTATAGCGGCGATCGGCTGCAGTCGATTCCACAGACACGCGTGGGCCTCTCCAACAATCCGGCGTCAGCTACCGTCCCCGTCCATCCGGTTGACGATCGCCGTGGCGGTCAGGTCGGCGCTGACGTTGCCGACGGTCGAGAACATGTCGGGGATGTTGTCTACCGCCAGCAGCAGTCCGAGCGGCTCCACGGGCAGGCCCATCGCCTGGGTCACGGGCAAGTTGTTGGTCATGAAGCTGACTTGGCCGGGCAGGCCGACCGAGCCCATGCTGATCAGCGCCGACAGGGCGATGGCGGTGACCACCTGCACGCCGCCGAGCTCGATGCCGTACATCCAGGCGATGAACGTGACCACGCCGATGTACTGCACGGGGCTGGTGATGCGGAACAGCGAGACCGCCATCGGCAGCACCAGGGCAGTGACGTGCAGGGGATAGCCGAGGCGGGTTCGCGCGCAGTCGATCATCGCCGGCAGCGAGGCCAGCGAAGACTGGGTGCTGCCCGCGATCACCTGCGCCGGGAAGATACCGACCATGAAGCGCCGCACGGGCTCGTTGGCGGCCAGGCGCGCCACGCCATACAGCAACACGGTCACGCTGATGTACAGCACGCACAGCAGCAGCACGTACCAGCCCAGGGCGCCAAGCACTGCCAGGCCCACGCGCGCGCAGACCGCCAGCACCAGGGCGAATACGCCGATCGGCGCCGCCCACAGCACCCAGCGCACGACCTGGATCATGGTGTCGGCGATCGCCTGCACCAGCTCCAGCAGGCGCGCCCGGCGGTCTGGATCGATGCGCGAGGCGGCGAAGCCGAAGAACAGCGAGAACACCACCAGCGGCAACATGGCGTTGGCCGCGGCCGCCGCCAGCGCGTTGCTCGGGATCACGGTGGTGATCCATTCGCCGAAGGCTGGCGCGCGGCCGATCGCGGTGTCGTCGGCGCCGATGGCGAGGCGAAATCCGTCGACCAGGGCCTGGTCGCGCGGCACCAGCGACAGCAGGCCGGGCGCCATGAAGGCGGTATAGGTGCCGGATGCGATCAGAAGCACCGCGAACACGGCCATGGCGCGGCGCGCGGTGCGACCCGAGGCCGCTGCGTCGGCGGCGGCATTGACGCCCAGTACCACCAGCGCCGCGACCAGCGGCACCACGGTCATCTGCAGCGCGTTGAGCCAAAGGCGGCCGATGGGCTGCACCAGGTCCGCGACGTCGGCGCCGAGGGCCGGGTCGCTGTATGAAAGGGACAGGCCGACGGCGGCGCCGAGGGCGAGGGCGAGCAGGACGCGCGCGGCGTTGGAGAGGCGCGGCATAGCGCGTCGGTTCCGGTTCATCCCTACATCATCACTCGATCGGCGCCGCGTTTTCCACCAGCATGCGCAGGTGGGCTTCGTCTTCGCACAGCAGCAGGAACACCAGGTCGAGCAGGTGCTGCAACGCGGCCTGGTACAGCAGCAGCTCGACCTGCGGCCTGGGGTCGTGGGCACTGACCAGGAGCGCGATGTCCGCATGCGCGCGCAGCGCGTTGGCGGTGTGCCGGGTGATGGTGACCACCTTGCCGCCGCGCCGGCGGAACAGGCGCGCGGTGTGGCACAGCGCCGCTTCCTGGCCGTGCTCGCACAGCACCAGCAGGACGTCGCCGGAGGCGGCCGACGAGGTGCCCATGGCCATCAGCGCCGGATCGAAGAGGTGGATGGCGGTGCGCCCGATCAGCGCCAGCTTGATGGCGATCGCGCGCGAGTACAGGCCGTCGTTGCCGACGCCGATCGAATAGACCTTGCCGGCGCCGCGGATCGCTTCGGCGACGGCGGCGACGTCGGTGTGCGCGTTGAGCGCGCGGGTGACGTTGACCGCTTCGGCCTTGGCGCGCCACAGCGACTCGGCCAGCAGCGCGCCGGGTTCTTCGTCGCGATCGTCGGGCTCGGCGATGGCGTCGGCGCCGTTGGGCCCGCCGCGCCGCGCCAGCGATTCCCCGATCGAGAACTTGAGGTCGGGATAGCCCTTGAAACCGAGCTTCTGGCTGAACTTCACCACGCTGGACTGGCTGATGCCCAGCGCGTTGGCCAGCTGCTGCGAAGAGTAGTCGCGCAGCAGGTGGGCGTTGTCGATCATGTAGTCGGCGATGCGGCGCTCGATCGCCGACATGCGATCGCGCTCGCCCCGGATCCTGGCCAGTGGCGCCATTCCGCGCTCAGGCCGCCGCAAGCGGCTCGAGGCCGCGCACCGAGCGGATGCCCAGGCCCGGCGCGTCGCTGATGGCGATCTCGGACTCGTTGAATTCGACGCCGCCCTCGACCGGGTCGAAGGTGCACAGAGAGGGGCCGTCGAGGTCGACCTTGGTGATCGCGCCGGCCTTGGCCACCGCCAGGTGCACCGCGGCGGCCACGCTGATCGCTGACTCGATCATGCAGCCGATCATGCAGTCCACGCCGTGCCCCTCGGCGATGTCGGCGATGCGGATGGCATTGGAGATGCCGCCGGTCTTCATCAGCTTGATGTTGATGATGTCGGCGGCGCGGCGCTGGATCAGGTCGATCACCTCGGACGGGCCGAACACGCTTTCGTCGGCCATCACCGGCGTGTGCACGCGCTCGGTGACGTACTTCAGGCCCTCGATGTCGCGTGCGGGCACTGGCTGCTCCAGCAGCTCCAGGTGGATGCCGGCGTCTTCCAGCGCGTGGATCGCGAACACGGCCTGCTTCGGCGTCCAGCCCTGGTTGGCGTCCAGGCGCAGCAGGGCGCGGCCGTCGACCGCGGCGTGGATGGCCTTGACCCGTTCGATGTCCAGGCCGATGTCCTTGCCGACCTTGATCTTCAGCGACTCGAAGCCGCGGTCCACCGCCGCCAGCGAGTCGGCGACCATCTTGTCGATGTAGTCGACGCTGATGGTGAGGTCGGTGGTGACCACCGGGTCGCCGCCGCCGCCGAGCATGCGGTAGAGCGGGGCGCCGTACAGCTGCGCCCAGAGGTCGTACAGCGCGATCTCGACCGCCGCCTTGGCGCTGGTGTTGCGCTCCATCGCGCCCTGCACCAGCTGCACGTTGCGGTTGAGGTCGGCGACGTCGCGGCCGATCAGGCGCGGGCCGATGACCATGTTGATCGCCGCGATGATCGAGCCGTGGGTATCGCCGGTGATCACCGCGGTGGGCGCGGCCTCGCCGTAGCCGATGCGGCCGTCGTCGGTGTGGATCATGACCACGATGTCCTCGACCGTGTCGACGGTGCGCAGCGCGGTCTTGAACGGGGTCTTGAGCGGAACCCGCAGCATTGCGAGCCGGATGTCGGTGATCTTCATGTGTGCGTGGTTCCCGTCAGGGCCTGATGCGCTGGATGCTGGTGATGCGGTCCACCGTGGGCGTGGTCGCGTTGGACATCATCGGCAGGACCGGCGTCACCACCACGCCGTTGAGGTGCAGGCGCGTGAGCCCGGTGCCGCCTTCGGGCAGCCAGCTCATGCCGCTGGTGTCGTGGATGACGAAGGGCGCGCCGTCGACGTGGCCGATCACCATCATCACGTGGCCGGGGATGTAGACCAGGTCGCCGGGGCGCGCGTCGCGCAGTGCGTCGACGCGGGCCTCGTGGCCGTCTTCGGCGGTGAAGGGCAGGCGGTTGAGCGCGGGGCTCACCGCCTGCGCGCTGGTGTTGCGCGGGATCAGCACGCCGAAGCTGCGGTAGATTTCCGACGCGAAGCCGCTGCAGTCGCGGGTGTTGTAGGAATGCCCCCAGCCGTAGCGCTCCCCTAGGAACTTGAAGGACTGGCGGATGAGGTTGGCTTCGGTCAGCGGCAGGTAGTCGCTGGCGACATCGTTCGAGCGCGGCAGCAGGGCGGGCTCGAACGAAAGCACGCCGTCTTCGCCGCGCACCGGAAGCTCGATCACGTGCGCCGCGGCCGGTAGCTGGCCGTTGACCTCGTCGGATCCCGGCCAGTCGGCCAGCACCGGCACGCGCACGCCCATCTCGAGCTGCACGTCGGAGACGCCCGGGTTTTCCGGCGTGTACGCGGTGCGCGCGGTGGCGCCGGTCACGACGAGGAACGGCGCGCGCCGGCCCCAGTCGTGGATCGCCGCCCTGTCGCCTTCGGCCACGTGCTGCTTCTCGATCCACGCGGCATAGCGTTGGCTGGCCACGAAGTACCAGTTGCCATCGCGGCTCTGGTGGACGATCGCCACCGGGTCGCCGGGGAACAGCGCGCTTTCCTGGAAACGGTCGATGTCGCTGTCATCCGCACTGCTGAAAACGCGCATGCGGGTGGGGAAGGCGCGCAGGTCGGCGCGGCGCACCACCATGCCGTGGCGCGTGGCCTGGCTGGCCGGCACCGCGTCCAGCGCCAGGTTGGCCTGGATGCGTTCGAGGTCACCCGGTGCGACGGGCTGCCCGTGCACGTCGTAGAGCGCGCGCTCGGGGAGGACCGACAGGTCTTCGATCCAGCCGCGTACCTGTTTGTCGTCAAGTTGTGCGGGCAGTGCCTCGATGTCGTGGATCGACGGGTCTTCGGCCTGCATGCGCGCGTTCTGCGCCGCGATCTCCGCCGGCGTCAGGATCACCCGGTCGGGCTGTGCAAGACCTGAAATCCAGTGGTCGGGCGAGAGGTGCTCTTCGGCCAAGCCGGGAACGGCGAGCGGAGGCGAGGGCGTGTGGGCGGGCGTTTGCAGCGGCTCGCGTGCGGCCAGCGTGGCCGGCATGGCGAGCAGCAGGCCCAGGAACAGTGCCGTGATGCGCATGATCATCCCCTTTCCGGCGAACCGGTTGAAGATCCATCATGGAATACATCATTCAAGGAAATCAATCGGAAAGAATAAATTATTGACGACCTGTGAACGCCATGTTACACAGCCAAGGCAGCACCCAGGGGACGAGGAGAGGCGTTCAGTGCAGGTGGCACGCAGGTTCAAACCCGAGACACGATGCGTACGTCTGGCCCGCACGTCGGCCAGCGCCAACGCCGTGGCCTCCGGTTTTGTGGGAGCCGGTTTTGTGGCGACAGCTGTCGTATCCACAGCTTTTGTGTCCACAGCTTTCCTGGCGAGCGCTTTTGTGGGAGCAGCTATCGCTGCGACAACCGTCCCGACCGGGGAAGTTCCCGCGTTGGAATCGGCTGATGCCGGCCCCGACCTCGGGGCCCTGCTCGCAGCGCCTCCGCGGATCGTGGCGCTGGTGGACTCCGGTGACTTCAAGGGCGCAGAGGCCGCGATCACCGCTGCGCTTGCCGATGCTTCGCTCGACCACACGCAGCGCACGGCGCTGGAGTTCCAGCGCGAACGCATGCGCCGCATCCTGATGGACTTCAGCCTGGACGAGGCTGCTGCCAAGGCGCGCTTGCGCCGCGATATCCCCGACATGACTGACGAAGAGTTCGCGCGCTGGGATGCGGCCAACCTGGTCGAGGCGCGCGTGATCGACGGTGAACGCCGCTGGTTCAGCCGCGGGCCGTCCAATCTTTTCCGCCTCAGCGAGGAGGCGCGCCAGCGCCGGGCCACGCCGCTGACGTTCTACGACAGCCCGCTGGAAACCGCGCACCCGCACCATGCCGAAGTGCGCGATGCCGCACTGGCCAGCGGCCACAGCTCGGTCGCACCGCGTCGGGTGCGGGTCACGCAATCGCTGACGGTCAAGCCCGATGCGGTGCCCGCCGGCGAAACCGTGCGCGCCTGGCTGCCGTTCCCGCGTGCGATACCAGGGCAGCAGGAGGCCATCGAGCTGGTCTCGACCACGCCGGCCAGCCACAGGCTTGCGCCGGAGCCGACGCTGCAGCGCACCATCTACATGGAAGCGCCGGCGGTGGCGGGCGAGCCGACCGGGTTCTCGGTCAGCTACGAGCTCACCGTCCACGCGCAGTACGTCGATATCGATCCGGACAAGGTGGTGCCCGCCGAGATCACGCCGGAGCTCGCGCCCTTCGTCGCCGAACGCGCGCCGCACGTGCTCTTCACGGACGCCATGCGGCTGAAGTCCGCGCAGGTGGTGGGCGACGAAACCAATCCGTATCGCATCGCGCAGAAGCTGTTCGCGTCGGTCGATTCGATTCCCTGGGCCGGCGCCCGCGAATATTCCACGATCACCAATATCGGCCAGCACGCGCTGGAGCAGGGCCACGCCGACTGCGGCCAGCAGACCCTGCTGCTGATCACCCTGCTGCGCATGAACGGCATTCCCGCGCGCTGGCAGTCGGGCTGGATCTTCTCCGACGACAGCTACAACAACATGCACGACTGGGGCTGGATGTACCTGGCCCCGTACGGCTGGGTGCCGATGGACGTCACCTTCGGCCGCCTGCCGGGCGCCGATGCCGGACTCGCCGACTTCTATCTTGGCGGCCTGGACGCGTACCGCATCGCGTTCAATGACGACTACTCGCGCGAGTTCGTGCCCGCCAAGCAGCATGCACGTTCGGAAACGGTCGACCTGCAGCGCGGGGAAGCCGAGTGGGACGGGGGGAACCTGTACTTCGATCAATGGAGTTATGACTTCGAGTGGCAGCTGCTGCCACCGGTCATGGACGAGAACACCTGAGCCAAACCTACGTAGCCAATATCTGTTCCGGGGAGAAATCGCAATGAAGGCCAGTCATACCAGGCTCCGTCGAGCCGCACTCTGCATCGCGCTCGGGGCGTGCCTGTCCACCATGGCGCCCGTCGTCATGGCCCAGAGCGCCACGGGTTCGGTCGCCGGCTATGCCAACGCCGGTGACCAGATCACCATCACCAATGCCAACACCGGCGTTACCCGCAGCGTGACCGTGGGCTCGGACGGAAACTACCGGCTCGGCCAGCTGCAGGTTGGCGACTATGACCTGCAGGTCGTGCGCGGCGGCCAGACGGTGGGCGACCCAATCAAGGTCAGCGTCCCGCTAGGCGGCACCACGACCGTCAACGTCGGTACCGAGGGAGGCGTGGCCAACCTGGCCGCGGTGACGGTGGTCGGTTCGCGCGTGGTCAATCGCGTGGACGTACGCTCCACCGAATCGGCCACCAACGTGACCCGTGAGGAGATTTCGCGCCTGCCCGTGGCGCAAAGTCTGGCATCCGTCGCGCAGCTTGCACCGGGCGTGGTCGGCGGCAACTCGTCGCTTGGCGGCATTTCGTTCGGCGGTTCGTCGATTGCCGAGAACTCGGTCTTCATCAACGGCTTGAACGTCACCGATTTCTACAGGCGCCACAGCTTCTCGACGGCGCCCTTCGCGTTCTTCAGGGAGTTCCAGGTCAAGACCGGCGGCTACTCCGCGGAGTTCGGCCGCAGCACGGGTGGCGTCATCAACGCTGTGACCCGCTCGGGCGGCAACGAATTCGAGGGTGGGATCGAACTCACGTTCGAACCGAGTGCCTGGCAGACCGAAGCCGATGACCGGTACTACGACGATGGCAGCGTCAACGTCCGGGGCAGCCACGATCGCAGCAGCTTCAGCAAGGCCAACGTCTGGGCGTCCGGGCCGCTGGTGCGCGACAAGCTCTTCCTGTTCGCCATGTACGAGCAGCGCGAAAGCAACTCCGGTTTCACCAACTCCAGTGGCAGCAGTTGGACCACCAACGACGGCGGAAACGGCTTCTGGGGCACCAAGTTGGACTGGAACATCTCCGACAACCATCTGCTGGAGCTGCTTGCGTTCTCCGACGAAGGTGACTCCGACACCGCCGTGCGCCCGTACGAATTCGACACCGGAACCATCGCCGCCGATGCGCCCAGTCGGTCCTCGGCCTCCAGCGGTGGCACCAGTGGGTCGTTGACCTATACCGGGCGCTTCGGCGAGAACTTCACGGCCAAGGGCATGTACGGCGTCAACAAGAGCAGCAGCTTCAACCGCTCACCGGCGGATCCGCTCTGCGACCTGGTGTCGTACAACAACGCGACCTATGGCGATGTCTACCGGGCGATGGGCGAGCCGACGCTGGGCTGCCACCCGGGTGGCTCGGTGATCGCCCACGAGGACGAGCGCCGGGTGAAGCGCCTTGATTTCGAGTGGGTCTTAGGCGATCACATGCTGCGCTTCGGTTGGGACCACGAGCTGATGACCACCGACCGCACCACGCGTTATCCCGGCCCGACCGGGCAGCTGTTCACGGCGTATGGCGGCACTCCCGGCGATGTGCTCGGCAACGGTGCCGTGCTGCCGGCGGGGGTCGATGCCTTCATGATGGCGCGGCGGCGTTCGGATGGCGGCGTGTTCGACATCGACACAAGTGCGTTCTACATCGAAGACGAATGGAGCGTGGCGCAGAACCTGCTGCTCAACCTCGGCTTGCGCGTGGACAACTTCGAGAACTTCGACGCGGGCGGAAACAGCTACATCAAGCTCGACAACCTGGTGTCGCCGCGCTTCGGCTTTTCGTGGGACATGAAGGGCGACGGCAGCACGAAGCTGTTCGGCAACCTCGGCCGTTACTACATGCCGGTGACCAGTATCATCAGCTACAACTTTGCTGGTGGCCTGACCGACGAATACACCTATTACGCGCTCAACGGTTGGCAGCCTTCGATCAATCCCGTGAGCGGCGCGCCCTACATGGCACCCATCCTCGGCGACCAGATCGGCCCGGTGGACGACAGCTTCAACCTGTCCAACGAACCGGTGGACCGTGGTCTGGACGCGGTGTACCAGGACGAGGCCATCCTTGGCTTCCAGACGATGATCAACCAAGCCTGGTCGTGGGGCGTCAACGCGACCTACCGGCGCATGCCCAACGCGATGGACGACGTCCGTATCAATGCGCTGTGCGGCCAGCGCCACAGCAACCTCTGGCCAATCGCCAACCCGGGTGAGTCGCTGACCCTCTGGGGCACGACTGACATGGGCTGTGCGCAGGATGGCTGGGTCACCATCGATACCTCGAAAGAGGGGTACATGAAGGCCGGCAGCGACGAGATCATCGGTTACTCGGATCCGAAGCGGACCTACAAGGCGGTGGAGTTCCAGATCGACCGTGCCTGGGACGACAAGTGGGCGTTCAACGCCTCCTACCTGTGGTCGCGCCTGGAAGGCAACCACGAGGGCCCGGTCAACTCCGACACCAACTACGGCGATACCGGCATGGTCCAGCACTGGGACCACCCGGCGAACAACGACCGGTATGGCGACCTGTTCAACGACCATCGCCACCAGATCAAGATCCGCGGCAACTACAAGTTCAACGAGATGTGGTCGATCGGCGGCACCGTGAGCGCTCTCTCGGGTGGCCCGATCAGCGCGTTCGGCGTGTCGTGGCCGGGCGAGAGCGGCACGGTCGCAAGTCCCACCAGTGAAGGCAGCGGTGGTGGCACCGGCTGGCTGTGCGTTGCCAACTGCGGCTCGGGTGACCCGTGGCAGGATCGCGTCTACGAACGCTCGGAACGTGGCGCCTTCGGCCGGATGCCCTGGACCTACAACGTCGGTGCAACCCTGTTGTGGACGCTGCCCGTAGACAATGTCGACCTCAAGGCGCGCCTGTCGGTCTACAACCTCCTCAACGACCAGGAAGTGATCAACGTGCGCGGGCGCTATGAAGGCCAGCCCGGCGTGCGCCGTTCGACATTCGGCACCGGCACGCGCTGGCAGTCGCCGCGCTACGCACAGCTGGTAGTGACCTGGAACTTCTGACGGCGCGATCCAGCCATGGGTGATGGACCGCCGCCGGCACGCGCCGGCGGCGGTTCCAGCAGGAGCGGGTGATGGTGTGCAATCGAATGTCAGTCCCTGTCGCGGACGTACTCACAGCCGCTTTTTTTCTTGCGCCGGGCGCGTTGCCCGCTGCCGAGGTGCGACCTGACGCGATCACGGCAGCGGTTGACGATGTCGTGGCGCGCTATGACCTGCCGGGGATCGCGGTGGGCGTGGTCGTGGACGGCGCGGAGCCGCAGCTCGAGCTCCGTGGCAATGCCGTGGCAGGCGGTGGCGAGGCCATTGCCGGCGATACCCTGTTCAAAGTCGCCTCCAACTCCAAGGCCATGACCGCGGCCCTGCTCGCGCGCCTGGTCGATGCCGGCAAGCTGGCCTGGGACGATCCGGTGGTGAAGCACCTTCCGGCCTTCCGCATGCACGAAGACTGGGTCACGCGCGAGATCCAGGTGCGTGACCTGCTGGTCCACAACAGCGGTCTGGGCCCGGGCGCGGGCGACCTGATGCTGTGGCCGGAACCCAACTCCTTCACCCGCGACGAGGTCATCGCCGGGCTGGCGCACCTCAAGCCGCGCTGGAGCTTCCGCTCCCGCTACGCCTACGACAACACGTTGTACATCGTGGCCGGGGAAGTGGCCGCGGCGGCCGGCGGCGCGCCCTACGAGGTGCTGATGCGGCGCGAAGTATTCGGGCCGCTCGGCATGGACGGCTGCAGAGTCGGCGAATGGCGCGTGGACGAGGCGGGCAGCATTGCCGCGCCGCACGCGTGGCGCGATGGCGCGTGGGTGGCGCGACCGGATGGCGAACTGGTTGCGGACATGCCGATGGCGGCGGCCGGCGGCGTGCGCTGCGGGCTGGACGACATGCTGCGCTGGACGCGTGCCTGGCTGGATCCGGACACGCCGGACCGGGCGGGCGGCACCGCGGGTGGCAGCGTCGGCTCCGGGCGCGAGGCCAGCCCGTGGCTGTCACGCGAGCAGCGCAAGGCCGCTTGGACCGCGCACATGTCCATGCCGCTGACGCAGCGCATGCGCGACTGGAACCGCAGCCACTATTCCGCCTACGGCCACGGCTGGCGGTTGAGTGATGTGGACGGCACCCAGAAGGTGGCGCACACCGGCACGCTGTCGGGCATGTATTCCGCCGTCACGCTGCTGCCCGAGCTTGGCGTCGGCTTCGTGATCCTGATCAACAGCGACGCGGGCGAGGCGCGGACGGTGTTGGAACAGGCGCTGTCGAAGCATTTCACCTGCGCGGCGGCCTCCTGCGGGCCGGCGCTCTCCGGCGTCTCTGGTGCGGGCCTGGTGGATCATTACGCGGGACTGCTGGTCGCTGAGCGGTCCGCGGCGACCACGGGCCGCGCCGATGAGGCGCCGCCGCAACCTGCCGTGCGCCAGTCTGTGTCCACGGGTGAACTGGCGCACTGGCTCGGCCGTTACCGCGATCCCTGGTTCGGCGAGGCATCGGTCTGCCCGGCCGGCGACGGCGTGCGCTTCCAGTCGCTGAAGTCGCCGCGGCTGGGCGGCCCGGTGTTGCGGGCGGGGGAGCGCCTGCTGGTCGACTTCGACACCCTGGGCCCCGATGCCGACGCCCGGGTGGACTTCCGGACTGGCGAGGAAGGTGGACCGCCGCGCCTGGCCATGGCCAAGGTCGATCCGGAGGCCGACTTCAGCTACGACTACGAGGACCTCGCCTTCGAGCGCATCGGCGCCTGCCCCTGATCCGGCGGGCGTCCGGCACTTCCACGCCGGAGCCGCTGTCCGGTCTGTGACGCAGGGCACGGGGCCCATCGCGCCGGGCCGGTAGCATGCTGCAAAGCAGCAATACTGGGTTTCGCTGCTTCCAGGGAGGGAGGCATGAGGAAAGATCCGGGCGCCGACCGGCACATTCTGGTGGTCGAAGACGAGGCCATCAATCGCAGCGTGCTGGCGCGGCAGCTGGCCATGGTCGGCGTGGCCGCCGAGATGGCGGTCGATGGCGATGACGGCCTGCTGCGCTGGCGCGAAGGGGATTTCGCGCTGGTGCTCAGCGACCTGCACATGCCGGTCAAGGATGGCTTCGCCCTGGTGCGCGCGATCCGCGCGGAGGAAGGGGCAGGGCCGCGCACGCCGGTGCTCGCCTTCAGCGCCGATGCGCGCGTGGGGCAGGCCGAGCGCGCGCGCGAGGCCGGATTCGACGCATTCCTGACCAAGCCCCTGCAGCTGGAAGGGCTGCGTGCGGTGCTGGGGCGCTGGATGGCGCAGGCGCCACCCCCGGGAACGCGCCGGGTGCCGGCGGCCGCGGCGATGCCGCGCGCGGAGGCGGTCTTCGACGTGCATGCACTGCGCGAGATCGTCGGCGACGAGCCTTCGGTGATGGTGGAGATCGTCGCCTACTTCGACACGGTTGCCACCGGCATCCGCGCCGAACTGCTGCGCGCGGCCGCCAGCGGCGACGCCGCGGAGGCGGTCATGCTCGCCCATCGCCTCAAATCCTCTTCGCGGTCGGTCGGTGCGCTGCCGCTGGGCAGGCTGTGCGCGGTGCTCGAGGACGAGGGCGCGACCGCGACCGGCAGCACCGGATCCCTGGTATCGATGGTGGCGGACGTGGTGGACGCATTGGACGCGGCGCTGCACGCGATGCGCGGGTGGCGCGGCGCGGGGCCCGCCGCCGCGGAATGGCAGAACGCGAGGAACTGGCTTTGAAAATCCTGGTAGTCGACGACGACGATTTCACCACCCGCCTGCTGCACATACAGCTGCGGGCGATGGGCCTGCGCGACAGCGGCTACTCCGGCATCGAACTGTGTTCGCGCGGCGAGGACGCACTATCGCTGCTCTCGGCCGACCCCGCGGGCTTCGGGCTGGTGTTCTGCGACCTGCGCATGCCGGGCATGGATGGCGTGGAATTCGTCCGCCACCTGGCCGCGATGGACTACAGGGGGGCGCTGGTGTTGATCAGCGGCGCCGACGCGCGCGTGCTGCAGGCGGTCGGGCAGCTTGCGCGCGACCAGGGACTTGACGTGCTGGGGCACCTGGTCAAGCCGGTGGCGCCGGTCGAGCTGCGCAGGCTGCTGAAGGCCGGCGAAGCCGTGGCAGGCCCGGTGTCCGATGCGCCATCGCCGGCGGTGGCCCCGGTGACCGCCGCCGACGCCGCCGCGCTGGAGGCGGCGATCACCGCCGGCGAACTGTTCAACCTCTATCAGCCCAAGCTGGACCTGCTCACCGGCGAGATCACCGGCGTGGAGGCGCTGGCGCGCTGGCAGCACCGCACGCGCGGCATCCTGATGCCGTCGGAGCTGGTGCCGCTGGCCGAGGACGGCGGCTTCGTGGTGCCGCTGACGCGGGTGGTGCTGGCGAACGCCCTGCATGATGCGCGCCGCTGGAGCGATTCCGGCAGTGCCCTGGACGTATCGGTGAACGTGTCGATGGCGGCGCTGGCCAGCCTGGAATTCCCTGACCGCGTGGCGCGGCTGGCTGATGCCGCAGGCTTCCCGCTGGAGCGTCTGGTGCTGGAGTTCTCCGAGGGTCGCCTGCCGGTGGATCCACGGGCGCAGCTGGACATCATGACCCGCCTGCGGCTGAAGGGCGTGCGCCTGGCGATCGACGAGTTCGGCACCGGATTCTCCAACCTCGCGCAGCTGGGCGGGATCCCGTTCTCGGAGCTCAAGATCGACCGCGGCTTCGTGCGCGGCGCCGCCGGCGACGCGTCGCGCCGGGCCATCGTGCAGGCCGCGCTGGCACTGGCGCGCGAGCTCGAAGTGCAGGCTGTGGCCGAGGGCCTGGATAATCGGGACGACCTGGACTGCCTGCGCACGCTCGGCTGTCCGCTGGGTCAGGGCGCGCTGTTTGGCGAGCCGATGCCCGCGTCCGACGTGGCCGCGTGGATCAGGGCCTGGCCCGCCCGGCGTGACGGCCTGTTGGCTGCCTAGGCTTGAAACAGAATGGCCACCCGCGAGGGTGGCCATTGTGTTGCAACTGGTGGGCGGTGCAGGGATCGAACCTGCGACCCTTGCCGTGTGAAGGCAATGCTCTACCGCTGAGCTAACCGCCCCAAGCAGGGCGCGAAGTATACGGTATTGCCCAGGGGATGTGGCAAGGGCCGGGCGGGTTCAGGCCGTCGCCCGGGGCGACTGCGCTGCGCCGGTCCGCGGCGAAGCGCGCCGCAGCTCGTCCAGGGTACGGGCATGGTCGCGCAGCGTGGACAGCGCTTCGGATGCGACCCCGGCACCGGGGCCGCCCGCGTCCGCCCTGCGTTGGCACAGGCGGATCGCGCTGGCGTGGCCGCGTGCCATGTGACGCAGCCAGGCACGGTCGTAGGCCGCGCCCTGGTGCTCATCCAGCGCGTGCAATGCCTTGCGCTGGCGGTCGTCCGGTTCCGGCAGTTCGATGCCGCCGGCATCGGCCAGGCGCTGGTTGAGCTGGCCATGGTCGTGCTCGAGCTGCTGTGCAAAGCGCCTGAGCTCGGCGGATGCGCCGCGCAGCTGCGCGGAACGGGCGGCTTCGATGTCGGCGACGCCGCCCTGCAGCGCCCGTTCGAAGAACGAGCCGGATGCCTGCGTGCTGCCCTGGCGATTCTTGAACGCTTTCCAGGCCGCGACGCCCGCACCGGCAAGCATGGCGAGTCGGATGGCTTTGAAGATCATGGGGAGCTCCTACGTGTGGGGGTGGACCTGGTGCAGCACAGCAATCCGCGGGTCGGGCAGGCGTGAAGACCGCGGCCCTTGCGGATGCTCGGCGCACGGGGTGTCGGGCTTCACCGCTGACTCACTGCATCGCGCCTAACGTCGGCGGTCCGCCCCCACCGCTGCGAGGCCACCATGGCGCGACCGATCTGGACCGGCACCCTGAGCTTCGGCCTGTTGAACGTGCCGGTGTCGCTGATGTCCGGCGAGCGGCGCGTGGACCTCAGCTTCCGCATGCTCGATTCGCGTGACAACCGCCCGGTTCGGTACGAGCGGGTCAACGCCGAAACCGGCGAGGAAGTGCCGTGGAAGGACGTGGTCAAGGCCTTTGAATACGACAAGGGCAGCTACGTGGTGCTGGAGAAGGACGACATCCGCTCCGCGGCGTCGGAGAGCCACGAGACGGTGGAGGTCGAGAACTTCATAGACGCCTCGGACATCCCGCCGCAGTTCTTCGAGAAGCCCTACATCCTGGTGCCGGCGAAGAAGGCGGAGAAGGGGTACGTGCTGCTGCGCGAGACCCTGCGCGACACCGGCAAGGCCGGGATCGCGCGGGTGGTGGTGCGCACCCGCGAATACCTCTGCGCGGTGCTGCCGCAGGGCGATGCCCTGATCCTGATGCTGCTGCGCTATCCGCAGGAAATCGTCGACCCTGCCGATCACCGGCTGCCCGAGGGCAATACCGGCGACTACCGGATCACCGACAAGGAGCTGGAAATGGCCAAGCAGCTCATCGAGTCGATGAGCGGCGAGTGGGATCCCTCCGGCTACAAGGACGAGTTCCGCGAGCGCCTGGAGAAGGTGATCCGCGACCGCATGAAGTCGCAGGGCGTGGTCGCGAAGACCGACGAGGAAGAGCGCGACGTCCCGGAGGATGCGACCACCAACGTGGTCGATTTCATGGCGCTGCTGGAGAAGAGCATCGGCAGCAAGCGGCGGACGCCGGCCAAGAAGGCCGCGAAGGGGACGAAGAAGGGATCCGGCAAGGAGGACGCCGCGGCGGGCTCCGGGACCGCGAAGAAGTCGGCTGCGAAAGCCACGAAAAAGACGACGAAGAAATCCGCGAAGAAAAAGACCGCGAAGAGTGGTACGTCTCGCAAGGCGGCGAAGGAGCCGGCGCGCAAGGCCGGATGAGTCGGTGGCGGTGCGCGCGGCGTGGCGGGCGTGACGTGGCCTGCACGTGGCGATGACGTCGCGGCAACGCCGGCGGCGCTAGCTTCGGCGGCCACGGTTCCGCGACGGAGTGTCCGATGGCAACGAAGAAGCCAGCGAAGAAGGTAGGGAAGAAGGTAGGTAAGAAGGCCGCGAAGGGCGAGGGTACGAAGCGCACCGTGGAGCGCCAGCGCGATATCCAGCAGGAGGCCGACCAGGCCGCCAGCGCCGCGAAGAAGAAGGCACCGGCGAAGAAGAAGCCGGCCCAGGCAGGCGCCCGGCGCCAGCCCACCAATCCGATGCCCGCGCAGCACCTGGCCAAGCCCGGCAACGAGCACGCGCTGGACCTTCAGCCGCGCTTCCTGGCGCCCGACTACGCGGGCAGCGGAAAGCTTGAAGGCATGGCCGCGATCGTCACCGGCGGCGACTCCGGCATCGGCCGCGCGGTTGCGGTGCTGTTCGCGCGCGAAGGCGCCGACGTCGCCGTGCTGCACCTGGCCGAAGACGCCGATGCGGAAGAGACCCGAAACCATGTCGAGGCTGAAGGTGGGCGCTGCCTGGTCATCGCCGGTGACGTGCGCGATCCGGAGTTCTGCAAGCGCGCGGTGGACCAGGTCGCCAAGGCCTTCGGACGGCTGGACGTGCTGGTCAACAACGCGGCGTTCCAGCAGCACGTGGAGCGGCTGGAAGACCTCACCGACGAGCACCTCCAGGAAACCCTGCAGACCAACATCGCCGGCTACGTCCACATGGCGCGCGCCGCCCTGCCGCACATGGAGGAGGGCGCCAGCATCATCAACACCGGCTCGGAAACCGGCATCTTCGGCAATCCGAAGCTGCTCGACTACTCGGCGACCAAGGGCGCGATCCATGCCTTCACCAAGTCGCTTGCCAGCAATCTGCTGGGCCGCGGCATCCGCGTGAACTGCGTTGCGCCTGGCCCGGTGTGGACGCCGCTCAATCCCGCCGACAAGGCGGCGCCGGACGTCGCCGACTTCGGCAAGGACAGCGACATGGGTCGCCCCGCACAGCCGGAAGAGCTGTCGCCGGCCTATGTGTTCCTGGCCTCGCCGGTGATGTCCTCGTACGTGAACGGCGCGATCCTGCCCGTGATGGGCGGACCGCGCGGATGAACCCGTCCGACAGCCGAGGAGGCCAGACATGAGTCGTGGAGACAAGTCGTCCTACACCGACAAGCAGAAGCGCCAGGCCGAACACATCGAGGACAGCGAGCGCGAGCAGGGGCGGTCGAAGGAAGACGCCGAGCGCATCGCCTGGGCCACGGTGAACAAGCAGGACGGCGGCGGCAAGAAGTCCGGCTCGGGTCGCAAGGACTCCTAGTCGGGTAAGCGCGCCGGCCGACGGCCGGCTCGGCGGCGCGAGTCAGACCAGCCGCTGGATGCCGTGCACCAGGACATACAGGATGCCGCCGATGAGCGCGCCCACGGCGGTGCCGTTGTAGCGGATGAACTGCAGGTCCGAGCCTACGGCGAGCTCCAGTTCACGGGTCAGTTCGTCAGCGCTCCATTGCCGCACGCGCTCGACGATGAAGCCGCGGATGCCTTCGCGGTAGCGTTCCACCTCGGGCAGGATCAGGTCCACGATGCCGCGGTTGATCCACGCCCGCATGTCGTCGTCGGCAGCGAGCCGTGCGCCGATCTCCGCGCCAACGCCGGCGGTGCGTGCGGCGATGGCCGAGTCCTCGCGCTGCACGTCCTCGCGGATCCAGGTGCCCAGGTCCGTCCAGAGGCTTCGCAGGTAGCGTGACAGGTCGGAGTCCTGGATCAGCTGGTCGCGGAACACGTTCACGCGTTCCTGCAGGCCCGGGTCGTCCTCCAGGCGCAGGATCAGGCGCTCGAATTCGACGCCGATGCGCTGGCGCATCTCGTGGTCGCGATCGGTGGCCATGTCGTTGAGCATCCCGCTCATTCCGGCGACCAGCTTGTCGGCGACCTTGTCGGCCACCACGCCTTCGAGCTTCAGGTAGCGCAGCACGTTCCACAGTTCGCGCGAGGCCAGTGCGGAGATGCGCTCGTGGGTGCCCGGCGCGGCCAGCACTTCGCCCGCATATGCGAGGCCCGCATCGACCAGCGCCTGGTGGCGCCCTTCGTCGGTGAGTTGGCGCAGCACCACGGCGACCACGCCCGACAGGTCGACCTGGCGCAGGCGGGCATCGGCGATGCGGTGCAGGAAGCGGTGCAGTTCTTCGCTGTCGAGGGCGTCGAGGATGCGGGGCAGGGCGTTGGCCACCGCACGGCCCATGGTCTGCGAGAACGCGGAGTCGGCGAGCTTGCTCGCGACGGAGCCCGCGATGTCCATCGTCTGCAGCTTGTCGGCCACCTGGCGGGTGCCGAGGAAGTTGTCGCTGATGAAATCGGCCAGGCTCGCGCCGAGCGCGTCCTTCTTCGAGGGAATGATCGCGGTGTGCGGGATCCAGCCCATGCCCAGCGGATGGCGGAACAGCGCGACCACGGCGAACCAGTCGGCCAGCCCGCCCACCAGCGCCGCCTCGAATACCGCGGCCATGAAGCCGAAAGCCCAGTGCGGATGCGTGCGTTCCAGCACCGAGACCACCGCGAGCGCGAGCCCGGCGAAGACCAGCAAGCCCAGTGCGATGGACTTGCGCCGGCGCAGCGCGGCTTCGCGGGGGTCAGGGACTCGGGGCGGCATCGGCACAGGTTAGCGCGCGCGGCGCATGCCCGGGTCGACCGGCATTGCGGGCCTGATCCGACGCGGGATATCGTGGTCGTGAACCAGGTCGGAGTCATGCATGAAAGCATTCCACGCGATCCTTCTCGGCGCCCTGCTGGCCGGCTGTTCGACGACCAGCGTCGTGCACCAGCCCTATACGGCGGCCGCGAACCAGAAGTATTCATTCCAGATCAGGAACAACGGCGATGCGGACGCGGAGGGCCTGGGTACGCTCGAACGCCACCTGGGGCAGAAGCTCAGGGAGCGCGGCCTGTTCGCCGATGGCGGCGACGCCGTCAAGGTCGAGGTGACCCTCACGCATTTCCGCCTCCGCTCCGACGGCGCGCGGCTCTGGGCCGGCATCATGGCAGGGCGCGACAAGGTCGCCAGTACGGTCCGCCTTGTCTCGCCGGACGGCCGCGTGCTGGGGCATTTCGACGTGAAGACCTTCAACGCCTCGGCATGGCTGACATCGGCCGGGCTGCTGGAAAACCACGCCACCGAGATCGTCGACAGGCTGCAGTAGCGGCGGCCTGGTTCCGCCCGGAAAGCAAAAGGGCCTGCACTGCTGCAAGCCCTTGGTTTCGCAATGGTGGCCGGGGAGGGAATCGAACCCCCGACACGGGGATTTTCAATCCCCTGCTCTACCAACTGAGCTACCCGGCCACTGGCGAGCCCGGAATGATACGGCAGCGGCCGCAGGTGAGGCAAGGCCATATCGGGGCTGAACGCAGCTGGCGATTCCGGCGGCGGGTACATCCGGCAGGGCTCATGATCGGAGCGGGAATGACATGCCGCGCCGCGGCAGGAGGACACCATGCAAGGCAGGATCTTCGCGGCGGTGGCGGTGGTTGGACTGCTGGTACTGGGTGGCTGCGCCACCGGTTCGGGAATGAGCGAGGCTGAAAAGCTTGCCAGCTACGAAGCCGCCGCCGGTGAGCCGGTGAAAAGCTTCACCTACCTCGGCCGCATCAGCGGCTGGACCCCATTGGACGAACGCAATATCGCGGTGTGGACGCGGCCGAAGGAAGCCTGGCTGCTCACTTTCAGCGGCCCCTGCCTCGACATCGAGTACACGCCGGCGATCAGCCTCACCAACCAGACCGGGCGCGTCTACGCGGGCTTCGACAAGGTGGTCGTGCACAACTCGTCATCGATGCAGCTGCCGTGCCGGATCGACCGGATCCGCCCGCTTGATACGGCGCGCATCAAGGCCGCCGAGAAGGCTGCGCGGGACGAGGCTCAGGCCGCGCCTTCTGGCACGTAGCCGGCGGGCTTTTCCGCGCCGCCGCCGAACAGGAACTTTTCCATCTCGCGCTCGAGGAACGCGCGGTGCTCGGGGTCCATCGGCGACAGGCGGTTTTCGTTGATCAGCATCGTCTGGTGCGCAAGCCAGGCCGCCCAGGCGGTCTGGCCGATTCCGGCGAACACACGCTTGCCGAGTTCGCCCGGCCATGGCACGAAGGCAAGGCCCGGGACCTCTCGCTTCTCGTATTCGCAGTAAACGGTGCGGCTCACGGTTGATTCTCCTGGTCGGTGGCGAACTGCGCCTGGATCAGCGTCCTGACCGGTGCCGGGATGCCGAGCCCGGCAAGTGCGTCGCGGGACACCCAGCGCAGGTCCTCATTGTCGCGCACCCGGCTTGACGGGGCGACCGCGGACCAGCGGCGCGGATGCATGTTGAAGTGGTAGTGGCTGAAAGCGTGCGCGATCGTGGCCAGGGTTTCGCCGCGGCCGTGGTCGCCGTTGAAATTCGCCTGCAGCCAGTCGTGTGCGCCGGCTTCGTCCGTGGCTTCGGGAAGCGACCACAGCTGTGCCCAGACGCCCGCCGGCGGGCGACGCTGGAGCAGGATGCGACCTTCGTCGTCGCGCAGGAGCAGGAGCAGGGCCTCGCGGGTGGGCAGGGGTTTGCCGGGTTTTGGCGTGGGCAGCTCGTCGGTGCGTCCCTGCGCGAACGCGATGCAGCCGGGGCGCAGCGGACAGTCACCGCAGGCCGGGGAGTGGCGTGTGCAGAGGGTGGCGCCCAGATCCATCTGGGCCTGGGTGTAATCGGCCAGGCGGGTGTCGGGCAGGTGCTCGTGTGCAAGCTGCCAGAGGTGCTTTTCAATGGCACTTTGGCCCGGCCAGCCGTCGACACCGTGGTAGCGGGCAAGGACGCGCTTGACGTTGCCGTCGAGGATGGCGAAACGGTCGCCCCAGGCTTGGGCGAGAATCGCACCCGCGGTGCTGCGGCCGATGCCCGGCAGGGCTACGAGTGCGTCGAAGCTGCGCGGCAATTCACCGCCGTGCTGTTCGGCACAGATGCATGCGGCGTCATGCAGATTGCGGGCGCGTGCGTAGTAACCGAGGCCCGACCAGAGGGCGAGTACGTCGTCGCGCGGCGCAGCGGCGAGTGCCGACACCGTCGGCAGTGCAGCGATGAAGCGTTCGAAATACGGCAGCACCACGCGCACCTGGGTCTGCTGCAGCATGATTTCCGAGAGCCAGACGCGGTAGGGCGTACGCGGATGCTGCCAGGGCAGGTCATGGCGGCCGTGGACATCGAACCATTCCAGCAGGGGTGCGGCGAAGGCGTCGCAGGCATCGGCCCGGGCGTGCGCGTTCATTGCGCATCCCCCGGATCGATGCTGATTTCAACGCCGTGCAGCGTGCCGCCGGGGACCTCGATCAGCGGCGCGCTGGCGCGGGCACGGAGCGGTGGCAGCGGGGATCCGGCAGCCGCGGCATCCATCCAGTCGAGGACTTCGAACGCGCGTGCGTCGATTTCGGCGCGTGCCTCGTCGCGCGAAAGTTGCAGCCTGGCTGGATCGGACAGGTCCATCGCGCCGGCGTAATCGAGCGAGAAAGCGAGTGGTGAGCTGGACCTGCCCAGCGGCGCCGGCAAGGCCGGCCATGCTTCGGGCCATTCGGCCATCGCACCTTGGAGTTCCACAAGCAGTGCCGGTCCGAGCGCGGCGCGACCATGGGCATCGAAACCTGGCACGACGCCGTCGCCACGCAGGGCAACGCTGACTGGAGTCAGTGTCCAGGTGCCATTGCGCAGGCGCAGAGGGCCGCGCGCGCCAAGGGCGAAGACAAGCGGTTCACCGGCACCGCGGAATTCCGCATGGGCGCCGAAGCGCAGCGGCGTGACGTGCACGCGGCCGTCTGCGATCCGCAGCGGCCCGGAAGCTGTGACGTATGCGGGCAGCGTCCAGTCCGCGTGCTCCACGCGCACCCGGCCCTTCACACCGATGCCGGCGCCGTTCGCGGGCCTGCTTGCGGCCAGCTGCAGGTCGAAGTGGACCCGCGCAGGCGACGCGGTGGCCAGGCTGCCGCGGGCGTGCGCGGCCAGCGGTGCATTGGCGCGGAAGCTGGGCAGTCGCAGCTGCAGGCCCTGCAGTTCCCAGCCATCAGCGAGCACGCGGCCGTCGCGCACGGTCACGCCATCGGACAACGACGGCAGGCCGCCTTCGCCTGGCGGACGTGATGCCAGCCACGCCTGCAGCCGCGGCAGGTCGAGGACCGGGGCGTCGAGCTCGATGCGCTCAAGCGCAAGCGGCGCGCCGCGCGTGCGCACGGTTGACCACGGCAGTGCGACAAGCACGCGCGAGGCACGCAGCAGCGGTTCGGCCACACCGGGCCTGCGTACCGCGACAGCGTGCGCTTCCAGCATCGGCGTGCCGCGCAGGCGGTAGCGCGCTTCGCCTTCGAAAGTGATGTCCAGCCCAAGGCCATCGCCCACGCCACCCAGTACCAGGCGTGCCAGGCGCTGCGGCTGCATCACGACCGCCGCCGCCAGCACGAGCAGCAGCAGCGCGATTCCGGCGATGCCCGCGGCGAGCGCGAGCCCGCGCCGCGGCTTCACGCCCCCAGCGCCTCCGGCAGCAGGGCGTCGACGAAAGCCTCGGCGTCGAACACTCGCAGGTCTTCGGGGCGCTCGCCGATGCCGGCGAAGCGGATCGGGATGTTGAACTCGCGCGCCAGGGCGAACACCACGCCGCCCTTGGCCGTGCCATCGAGCTTGGTCACCACAAGGCCGGTGACCCCGGCAGCGGCATGGAAGTGGCGCAGCTGGCTGAGTGCGTTCTGGCCGGTGGTGCCGTCGATCACCATCAGCACTTCATGCGGGGCGCCGCCGTCGAGCTTGCCCAGCACGCGCTTGATCTTCGACAGTTCGGCCATCAGGCCCTGCTGCGTGTGCAGGCGGCCGGCGGTGTCGGCGATCAGGATGTCGGTGCCGCGCGCGCGCGCGGCCTGCAGGGCGTCGAAGGCGACCGATGCGGCGTCGGCGTCCTGGCCCTGGGCGATCACGGTCACGCCGTTGCGTTCGCCCCAGGTCTGGAGCTGGGCCACGGCGGCGGCGCGGAAGGTGTCGCCGGCGGCCAGCATCACGCCGCGGCCCTCGTCCTTGAAGCGCTTGGCGAGCTTGCCGATGGTGGTGGTCTTGCCGACGCCGTTGACGCCGACGGTCAGGATCACGAAGGGCTTGTTGGCGGGGTCGATGACCAGGGGACGCGCGACCGGCTCGAGGAGTGCGATGAGGTCGGCGCGCAGGGCGGTGCGCAGCGCAGGGACGTCCGCGAACTCGCGCGCCTTCATGCGCTTGCGCAGGGATTCAACCAGGCCGGTGGTCGCGGCGACGCCGACATCGGCGGTGATCAGCGCGGTTTCGATTTCGTCGAGGAGGTCGTCGTCCAGGCGCGGGTTGCGCGCGAACAGGCCGCCGAGACCACGGGCGATGCCGCTCCCTGCAAGGCGTTCGCGCCAGCCGGGCTTGCCGGGGGCGGCGGCGGGCTTTTCGCTGGTGCTTGTGGGGGTGTCCGTGCTGGTGACGAGTTCCGCCGGGGGTGCAGGCGGGAGTGCCGCCGGGGCGGCTTCTGCGGAAGGGGCATTTGCCGCTGTAGCGGCTCCCACAGGGGCGGGCTCCGGCACGGGAGTTGGCGGCAGGGGCCGCGACATCGGCGGCGCCTGGACCGGAGCTGGGGGAGGTGGTGCCGTCTGCACCGGAGCGGCCTGCACCGGGGCGGCCTGCACCGGAGCCGGCTCAACCGGAGCCTCGTCGGCAGCGGCGGCTCCCATGGCCCGCGCGGCTTCGATGGCCTCTGCAGCGGCGATCGATGCGCTTGACGCAGCGCCGTCGTCTTTCCCCTGCTTCGCCTTGTCGGCGTCGGGTTTCCAGCGGCGGAAGAAGCTGACCATCGCGAATCGGACCAGGCAAAAAGGGGGAGGGTGCGCGTCGACGCGCAAGCGCGGACAATGCGCGGTCATGATATCACCGGCCTCCCGTACTCCCAGGCGCGCCGCGCCCTCCGGCAGCGTGCGCATCATCGGCGGCCGCTGGCGTGGATCGAAGTTGCCGGTGGCTTCCGCGCCGGGGCTCCGCCCGACTTCCGACCGCGCCCGGGAGACCCTGTTCAACTGGCTGCAGCCGATGCTGGCCGGCGCGCGAGTGCTGGACCTGTTCGCCGGTAGCGGTGCGCTGGGCCTGGAGGCCCTGTCGCGTGGCGCGCGTGAAGCGCTGCTGGTCGAGCGCGACCCGGCGCTGGCTGAGTCCCTGCGCGAGACCTGCGCGCGCCTGGGCGCGGGCGAGGCCGCGAGCGTGCTGCGCGCCGATGCGCTGGAGCTGCTGCGTGCGCCCCTGCACGGACGCTTCGACCTGGTGTTCATCGACCCGCCATTCACCGCCGGCTCGTGGGACGACGCCATCGCCATGCTGGATCCCTGGCTGGCCGCGGATGCATGGCTGTACCTTGAATCCCCGCCCGGCGTGCCGGTCGCGGCCGCCAAGGGCTGGCGACTGCATCGCGAGTCGGGCACGCGCGATGCCCGCCACGCGCTGTACCGCCGCGGGGCCGCTGCCTGAACCGCTGGCGCGCGTCGCTGATACACTCGCGCTGGCCCCAGAATCCCAACCACGGCGCAGCCACGGCATGAGCACAGCCCGAAACAGGATCGCCGTCTATCCAGGCACTTTCGATCCGATCACCAACGGCCACGTGGACCTGGTCGATCGCGCCGCGCCGCTGTTCGACAGGCTGGTCGTGGGCGTGGCCGAAAGCCCGGCCAAGGGCCCGGCGCTGTCGCTTGACCTGCGCGTCGAACTCGCCCGCGGGGCGCTGGCGTCGCACCACAACGTCGAGGTCATCGGCTTCAACTCGCTGCTCGCCCATTTCGTGGCCGAGGTCGGCGGCGGCGTGCTGCTGCGCGGGCTGCGCGCGGTGTCGGACTTCGAATACGAATTCCAGCTCGCGAGCATGAACCGCCACCTGATTCCCGAGGTCGAGACGCTGTTCCTGACGCCCGCGGAGCAGTACGGCTTCATTTCCTCCTCGCTGGTGCGGGAGATTTCCCGCCTTGGCGGCGACATCTCGGGATTCGTGCCGGCGGCGGTGGCCGAAGCGCTGCAGGCCGAATGGCGACGCGAGCTAGACTGATCACAACTACCACCACCGCATACCTGGGGACACAGAAATGAAGACCATCACCCGACTCGTGCTGACCGCCTGCCTTGCCCTGCCGCTGCTTGCCGCCTGCAAGAAGGAAGAGGCTCCGGTCGCGACCGTGGCCGCGCCGCTGACGGCACCCGCCACCGCCGAAGACGGCTCCTGGCGCGACTACGTCTCCGACGTGGTCACCCGGAACATGGAGGGCATCGCCAACCAGCCCTACGTGTACTACCTGCCGGCGACCACCGGCGACGCGGACGCCGACGCGGGTGCCTACGGCCGGCTGCAGGACAAGGCCAGCTCGGACGTGGCGCGCGGCATCGTGCGCGGCAACATGCTTGCCTACGCGTCCTCGGATTCGTCGAAGATGGCCGACATCGTCGTGCAGGCCTTCGCGGACGTCGCGCCCGACACGATGAAGGGCGTGCGCGTGGTGTTCATCGGCGCCGCCGCCGACCGCGACCGCGTGGCCACGGCCGTGGCGCCCTCGGGCGTGGAATTCGTGTTCGTCGAAGCGAAGTAAGCGTCGAAGCGCCGCCGCCGCCGGCCCTTCGGGCCCGGCGGCGGACCGCGGTTGCAGGGTCTACAATGGCCCGATGGCACTGCGCATCAACGAGCTCTGCATCAACTGCGACGTCTGCGAACCGGCCTGCCCGAACGACGCCATTTCGCAGGGCGAAACCATCTACGTGATCGACCCCGCGCGCTGTACCGAGTGCGTGGGGCATTTCGATGAAGCGCAGTGCGTGGTGGTGTGCCCGGTCGAATGCATCGATCCGGACCCCGAGATCCCCGAATCCCACGACCAGCTGCTTGCGAAACTGATGCGGCTGAAGGAGCAGGCCGCATGAATACCGTCACATTGCTGCGTCACGCGGCGCTGTTGTTTGCGTTCGCACTGGCGCCGGGCGTCGCGCTGGCCGCGGGCGACTCGCCGGCCGCAGCTGCAACCGCATCCGCATCCACGACCCGGGTCGCGCATCCGCCGGGCGTCGCGATCGCGTCCGCCCACGCGCTGGCCACCGACGCCGGGATGGCGGTGCTGGCCGACGGCGGCAACGCCTTCGACGCGGCGATCGCGGTGTCCGCGGTGCTTTCGGTGGTGGAACCTATCAGCTCCGGCATCGGCGGCGGAGGCTTCTTCCTGCTGCACGATGCCGCGGCCGGCCGCGATGTGTTCATCGATGCCCGTGAGACGTCGCCCGCGGCGGCAACGCCCGAGCGCTACCTCGACGCCGACGGCGGCTTCGACCGCGACCGCGCCACCAACGGCGCATGGTCGGCGGGCATCCCCGGCCTGCCGGCGGCCTTCGTCCACCTGCAGCGGAACTACGGCAAGCTGCCGCTCTCGCGCACCCTGGCGCCGGCGATCCGCATCGCGCGCGAAGGCTTCCCGGTCTATGGGCGCATGGCCCGCGGTTACGCGGCGCGCCGCGCGGTGATGGAGCGCTATCCCGGCACGCGCGAGGTCTACCTGGCCGCCGGCCGCCCGATCGAGGAGGGCGACGTCTTCCGCCAGCCCGACCTGGCGCGGACGCTGGAGTTGCTGGCCGAAAAGGGCTTCGACGGCTTCTACCGCGGCGACGTGGGCGCGAAGCTGGTGGCGGGCGTCAACGCCGAGGGCGGCGCGTGGACCGCCGATGAACTGGCCGCCTACCGCGTGCGTGAGCGCGAGCCGGTCCGCTTCGGCTACCACGACTGGGAGATCGTGACCGCGCCGCCGCCGTCGTCGGGCGGGATCGCGCTGGCGCAGATGCTGCAGATCCTGGCGCCCTACGAGCTTGACGCGCTGTCGGAAGCCGAACGCACCCACCTGGTGGTGGAGTCGATGCGCCGCGCCTACCGCGACCGCACCTTCTACCTCGGCGACCCGGACTTCGTGGCGGTGCCCCAGCGCCTGCTCGCCAGCGCCGACTACGCCGCCGGCCTGCGCGCGACGATCCATCCTGGCAAGGCCACGCCCAGCGAGCTGCTCTCCGGTGAGCCGACGCCGCTTGAGGATGACGAAACCACGCACTTCTCGATCATCGACGCCGAGGGCAACCGCGTCGGTGCCACGCAAACCGTGAACCTGCTGTACGGCTCGGGACTGGTGGCACCGGGGACCGGCGTGCTGCTCAACAACGAGATGGACGACTTCGCGCTCAAGCCCGGCACGCCGAATGCCTTCGGCGTGATGGGCTACGACGCCAACGCGCCGGAGCCGGGCAAGCGCATGCTGAGCTCGATGACGCCGACCTTCATGGTCTCCGACGACAAGGTCGCCGTGCTCGGGACGCCCGGCGGAAGCCGCATCATCACCATGGTGCTGCTGGGCGTGCTGGGCTACGACGCTGGCCTGTCCGCGGCCGACGTCGCCGCGCTGCCGCGCTACCACCACCAGTGGATGCCCGACGCGATCCAGGCCGAGGGCGGCACCTTCGACGTCGCCACCGCGCAGGCGCTGCGTGCGATGGGCCACGTGGTCCAGCGCCCGGAGGACGACGCGTCGGAGGGCCGGCGCTCCAGCGACGTCTGGGGCAACTTCCAGACCGTGGCCTGGGACATCGCCAACAACCGCCTCGAAGGCGGCACCGACCCGCGCAACCCGGTAGGCAAGGCCGAGGTCGGCCCCTCCCTGGAAACGCGATCACCCCGCTGATCCTGTGGGAACGGCCATGGCCGCTCCCACAGCTCCTCGACGAGGACACCGCATGAAACTCTGGTCGATCGAAGGCAACACCCAGCGTCTGGACGGTGGCTCAATGTTCGGCAATGCGCCGCGGGCGATGTGGTCGAAGTGGATGACGCCGGACGACGCCAATCGCATCCCGCTGGCCACGCGTGCGCTGCTGGCGACGCCGCTCAACGGCCGCACGGTGCTGTTCGAGACCGGCATCGGCGCCTTCTTCGAGCCGAAGCTGCGCGAGCGCTACGGCATCGGCGGCGACGGCCACGTGCTGCTGGACTCCCTGCGTGAGGCCGGCTTCAGCCACGAGGACATCGACGTGGTGGTGCTCAGCCACCTGCACTTCGACCACGCCGGCGGCCTGCTGTCGGCCTGGCAGGAGGGCGTGGAGCCGGAGCTGCTGTTCCCCAACGCCACCTTCGTGATCGGTCGCGAGCAGTGGCAGCGCGCACATGATCCGCATCCGCGCGACCGCGCAAGCTACATCCCCGGACTGCTGCCCCTGCTCGAAGCCAGCGGCCGCGTGGAGCTGGTCGACGGCGAGCGCACGCCGGCGCTGGGCGACGCGGTGCGCTTTCACTGGAGCCACGGCCATACCCCGGGAATGATGCTGGCCGAGGTGCTGGGCCCCGAGGTGCGCGACGACGGCCACCACGGCGGCGTGGTGTTCTGCGCCGACCTGGTGCCCGGCATGCCTTGGGTGCACGTGCCGATCACCATGGGCTACGACCGCTGCGCCGAGACGCTGATCGACGAGAAGCAGGCGTTCCTGGAAGACAAGCTGGCGCGCAACGTGCACCTGTTCTTTACCCATGACCCGGCCTGCGCGATGGCCCAGCCCCGGCGCGACGAGCGCGGGCGCTTTGCCGGCGTGCACGAGGTTGCGCGCCTGCAGGCACGCAGCCTGGGCACTGCCGTCGGATGAGCCTCAGCCTGCGCCCGCCGGGCGCAGCAGCAGCCAGGCCAGGCCGATGGCGACCAGGGTCGCGGTTGTAGCGATGATCCAGGGAAGGCGGGCACGCCAGGCAACGCCGGCGCGTGCCGCGGCGTCGACCGATCGCGGTTCGTCAGGCGCGTGCATTGAGTCGGCCGCCGTCGCGGCCGGTGCGGCGGGTGGCCGTCCGGGCGTCGGCGTAACCACCGGGGCGCGGCCCAGCTGGACCGCGGGCAGCGCGAGCCGATAGCCCTCGCCGTAGATGGTCTGCAGCACGTGCCCGGAGCCGTCACCGAGCGCGATCCGCAGCCTGCGCATGACCTTCGAGACCGCGCTGTCTGGCACCGATGGGGCGTCCGGCCATGCGGTTGCGGTCAGCGTGGCGCGCGGCACCACGTGCTCGGCGTGGCGCAGCAGGCATTCCAGTACCACCAGCGCACGGGCGTCGATTTCACGCGCGTGTCCGTCAGCGTGCAGGCGCCTGAGCGCCGGCTCCAGCCGGTAGCGGCCGAACAGCCAGGTCCCCGCCATCTGCACGGATCCCCGTACGGGCCCGTCGCCAACCGGCGGGACGTTCGTTGTCAGCGATGGAGTGGCCACACCGCAGGGCAACGCCGGGAACGACGTGGGGCGGACACCGGCGGCCGGAGGCGCGCCCCGGCCGCCGCGATCAGGCGCGGGTACCGAAGATCTTGTCGCCGGCGTCGCCGAGCCCCGGGAGGATGTAGCCGAGATCGTTGAGGCGTTCGTCGACGGAGGCGGTATAGACCTCGACGTCGGGATGGCGGGCTTCGAGTGCGCGCAGGCCTTCGGGCGCGGCCACCAGGAACAGGCCCTTGATCCGGGTGCAGCCAGCGGCCTTGAGCATGTCGACGGTGGCGATCAGGGTGCCGCCGGTCGCCAGCATCGGGTCCAGGACCAGGGCGGTGCGGTCGGCCATGTCGCCGACCAGGTTCTCGTAATAGGGCACGGCTCGCAGCGTGCTTTCGTCGCGCTTGATGCCGACCACGCCGACCTTGGCGGCAGGGATCAGCTCCAGCACGCCGTGCAGCATGCCGAGGCCCGCGCGCAGGATCGGCACCAGGGTGACCTTGCGGCCCTTGATGCGGCGCACGCGCACCGGCCCGGCCCAGCCCTCGACCTCGGCGTCTTCGCATTCAAGGTCGGCCGTGGCCTCGTAGGTCAGCAGCGCGGCGACTTCGCCGGTGAGCTCGCGGAAGGTCTTGGTGCTGTTGTCGGCACGGCGCATCAGGCCGAGCTTGTGCTGGACCAGCGGGTGGTGGACTTCGACGATTTTCATGGAGAAGAGTCTAGCGCGTGGCGGGCATGTGACCGCGGTAACCGGATTGAAACAAGCCGGAAATACCGTGTGCACCCATCGATCACACTTCGAGTCCCCCGCCGTGACCAAGCGCCATCCGCTGCACCTCGCCATCGTCACCACCCTGGCCCTGACCGCCGCCGGCGGAGCCATGGCCCAGGAGGTTCCTGCTCCCCAGCCGCCCGCCGAAGGCACCACGGCCGCTGCGCTTGATGCAGTGAACTTCGAAGCCATCGAGGTCCGCGGCCAGTTCGAGTCGCAGATGCGCGCCATCGACTTCAAGCGCGCGTCGGACGCGATCCAGGACACGGTGTCCGCCGACTCCATGGGCCAGTACCCGGACCAGAACGTCGGCGAGTCGCTGTCGCGCCTGCCCGGCATCAGCGTCACCCGCGACCAGGGCGAGGGCCGCTACGTCGTGATCCGCGGCCTGGACGCGGCGCAGAACTCGGTGATGGTGGACGGCATCGGCATGGGCACGCCCGAGGACAGCAGCCGTGCCGCGCCGCTGGACGTGATCCCGTCGGACTCCACCGAGCGCCTGACCGTGGTCAAGGCCCCGACCCCGGACATGCCGGGTGATTCACTTGGCGGCATGATCCTGGTCGAGTCGGCGTCGGCCTTCGACCGCAACGGCCGCGACATGCGCTTCAAGGCCGAGGCCAGCCATCAGAACCTCAGCGGCGAGACCAGCCCCAAGGCCGCGTTCAATTTCAGCGACGTCTACAACGACACCTTCGGCGTGGCCTTCGGGCTGAGCTGGCAGGACCGCGATTACGAGAGTGACAACATCGAGGTCGAATACGACGACCAGTTCGAGGACGTCACCGGGGACCGCCTGACCCCGGTCGAAATCCAGCAGCGCAAGTACACGATCAACCGCGAGCGCACAGGCGTGAACCTCAACCTGGACTGGCGCCCGGACAACGACAACCGGTACTACCTGCGCACGCTGTATACCGACTTCACCGATGCCGAGACCCGCCAGAACCACATCATCCCGGTGGGCGAGGGCGACATCGCCGGCTACGACGGCGAGAGCTGGATGGTGGAGGGCATCTCGCCCGACGACTTCGGCCGCCGCCTGCGCTACCGCACGAAGGAAGAAGACACCTTCACCACCAGCGTCGGTGGCATGAACCGCCGCGGCAGCGCGCAGTTCGACTACCAGCTCGGCTATACCAAGGCCCGCGAGCGCGTGGACGACGAGGTCGAGATGCGCTTCGAGTACCTGGGCGAGGACGACATGTCGGTCCGCGTCGGCCCCGGCCGGCTGCCGTCGTTCGACGTCATCGATCCGGCCGGTGGCGATGCCTGGTTGCGCAACGCCAACTACGGCCTGGATCGCCTGGTGGTTGGACCTAAGCAGGTGGATGACGAGTCGCTGAGCGCGAAGTTCGACTTCACCTGGACCGGCGAGGCGCTGACGCTCAAGAGCGGCTTCCTGGGCCGCTGGCGCGATCGTGACGTCAACGTCGACGAGGCCGAGTACCGCATCGGGCCGGACATCGACCTCGGCAGCTGGACCACCGGGTCGCCCGGCTATCGCCACGGGTATATGGGGGATGGCCTGTCCTCGGGCGCAATGCGCCGCTTCCTGCGCGACAACCGCGGCGGGTTCTCCGCGCGCCCCGGCGATGTGGCCGAGAACACGATGATCTCGCTGGTCGAGGACTACACCGCGAGCGAAGACGTGCTTGCCGCCTACCTGATGGGCACGATGGACTTCGGCAACCTGCGTGTGATCGCCGGTGCGCGTGTCGAGCGCACGGAGTTCGACGCCACCGGCTGGATGGTGGACCTTGACGAAGACGGCGCGCTCACCGCCAGCCCGACTTCGGCCTCGAGTTCCTACACCAGCGTGCTGCCGGGCCTGCACCTGCGCTATGACACCGGCAACGACTGGGTGCTGCGCGGCGCGGTCACCAAGACTGTCGCCCGGCCGACCTTCGGCGACATCTCGCCGCGCGCAAGCGTCAACCGCGACGACGAAGAGGTCAGCCTGGGCAATCCGCAGCTCGATCCATACGAGTCGCTGAACTTCGACCTGTCGTTCGAGCGCTACATCGGCGAATCGGGCATCTTCTCCGCGGGCATCTTCCACAAGTCGATCGACGGCTACATCGTCGAGACCTGGACCGACAGCGATCCGGCGTTCCCGGGCTTTGACGTCACCCGGCCGATCAACGGCGAGGACGCCGAGGTGTTCGGCGTCGAACTCAACTGGCAGCAGAAGCTGGACTTCCTGCCGGGTGCCTGGGGTGGCCTGCTGGTCGGCCTGAGCGGTACATGGCTTGACACCGAATTCGTCGCCGGCACCGAGGACCGCGCCGGCGAGAAGTTCGCGCTGCCGCTGTCGTCCGAACGTCTGTACAGCGCCCACATCGGCTGGGAGAACGAGCGCATCAGCACGCGACTGGCAGCGGTGCACCGCAGCGAATACCTCGACGAGATCGGTGACGACGCCCGCTACGATCTCTGGGTCGCGCCCAATACCCAGCTCGATTTCAGCCTGGACTACAAGGTGGCGGACAACTGGGGCCTGTACTTCGAGGCGTCGAACCTGCTGGACGAACCGCTGGAGCTCTACCAGGGCTCGCGCGACTTCACGCTGCAGAACGAGCTTTACGGACGCAGCTACACGCTTGGCGTCAAGATCAACTTCTGAGGATGAACGCAATGCATGACATCACGAACCGCCGAGCATGCTGGCGCGTCCTGGCCGCCAGCACCCTGGCACTTGCCCTCGCTGCCTGTGGTGCAGGACAGGGGCCGGCGGGTGCCGCGGGCACCGGCACCGCCACCCAGGCCGAGGACGCGGAGGATCGTGCCGATCGAGCCCGTGAGGCCGCACGCAGCGATGGCGTGACCGAAGCGGCGGCCGTGCCGGAAGCCTTCGCCACGCCGATGACGCCGGAGGACAACATCGATTCGGTCGCAAGCTGGACCGGGCCCGATGGCCAGGTGCTGCTGCTCGCCACCGCCAAGTCCACCCATCGCCTGGTGGTGTATGACGGCGCCACCGGCGCGCTGGTGCGCCACGTCGGCGAACGCGGCGCGGGTCTGGGGCAGTTCGACCGCCCCAACGGCATCGCTGTCGCCGATGACCTTGCCTTCGTGGTGGAGCGCGACAACCACCGCGTGCAGGTGCTGCGCCTGCCGGGCATGGAGACCGTCGCCGAGTTCGGCGCCGACGTGCTGCAGCTGCCCTACGGCCTGTGGGTGAACCCGGTGGACGGTGGCTACGAGGTCTACGTCACCGACGCGTACATGGCCGGGGAAGACGCCGGGGGCGAGGACATCCTGCCGCCGCTGGCCGAGCTCGATCGGCGCGTCCACCGCTTTGCGTTCGCAGCCGCGGGCGAGGGCGGCGGCTACAGCGCCAGCCATATCGCCGCCTTCGGTGACACCACGCCCGCTGGCGCCCTGCGCGTGGTCGAATCGCTGTGGGGCGACGCCGCCAACGACCGCCTGCTGGTGGCCGAGGAAGACGAAACCTACGCCAACGAGTTCAAGGTCTACGACCTGGCCGGCAACTTCAGCGGCCGCACCATCGGCGGCGAATTCCTGCAGGCCCAGGCCGAAGGCATCATGCTCAAGACCTGTGCCGACGGCGGCGGCTGGTGGATCACCACCGAGCAGGGCAAGGGTCGCACCGCGTTCCACCTGTTCGAACGCGATTCGCTGGCACACGCCGGGGCGGTTGCCGGACCGACGGTGGCCAACACCGACGGCATCTGGCTGCACGACGCACCGACCACGCAGTTCCCCGACGGCGTGCTGTACGCCGTGCATGACGACCAGGGCGCGGTGGCGATCAGCTGGAGCGAGATCGCCTCGGCGCTTGCACTGCCCGCGTGCGCACGCTGATGGTCGTGCGCGCCTTGACGCTGAAGCCGACTGCCTGGCCGGCGTCCATGCCGGTGACGGATGCCCTGCGCACCCTGCTGCTGGCGGCGCTGGTCGCGCTGCCGGTGGCCTTGCCTGCCAGCGCGATCGCGCGCGACCTGGCTGACTCCAGGCGCACGGTCGAACCCAACACCCTGGTGCCGGCGGGGGACGCCCGCTACGCGCCCGCGGCGCATCCGGACCGCATCGTGGCCTCGCCCGCGGCGGATCCTTCGCGCGGATTCCAGGTGTCGTGGCGCACCGCGGCTGGCGTGGATGCGCCGCTGCTCGAACTCGCGCTGGCCGGAGACTCCCCGGACCTGGGCGAGGCCACGCGCCTGCGCGCCGCCACGCGCGCGTTCGACATCGAACAGCGCCTGTCGCACCAGCACCAGGTCGAGGTCACCGGCCTTGAGCCCGATACGCTCTACGCCTACCGCGTGCAGGGCGCCAGGGGCTGGTGGAGCCCCTGGCGACAGCTGCGCACCGCGGCGGCGCCGGGCAGCGCGCTCGAGTTCCTTTATTTCGGCGACACCCAGAACAAGAACGCCAGCCATTCCACGCGCGTGGTCCTGGAAGCCCTGCGCCACGCGCCCGACGCACGCCTGGCGCTGTTCACCGGCGACCAGGTCAGCGGCGGCGACGGCGAGGACGACAACGAATGGGGCGAGTGGTTCGACGCCGTCTCGCCGGTGGCATCGACCATGCTGGTCGCGCCGGTGACCGGCAACCACGAGTATTTCGAAGAGTTCGAAGACACCCCGCAGGAGCGGCGCGTCCTCGGCCACCACTGGCCGCACGTCTACGACCTGCCAGGCAATGGCGCGCCGGGTGCAGAAGCCACGACGTACTGGTTCGACATGCACGACGCGCGCTTCGTGGTGCTCGACGGCACCTCGGCGCTGGATCTTGCTACCGCCAAAGCGCAGGCCGCGTGGCTTGACGGCGTGCTTCGCGACAGCCCGCAGGCCTGGTCGATCGTCGCCATCCACCAGCCGATGTTCTCGCCGCGCCAGGACCGCGACAACGCACTGCTGCGCGAGCAGATCCTGCCGGTGCTGGAGCGCCATCGCGTCGACCTGGTGCTGCAGGGCCACGACCACGTCTACGGCCGTCGCGGAGGCCTGGTCGAAGGGCAGGGCACGCCCCAGTACGTGGTCAGCGTGGTCGGTGCAAAGCAGTACCGGCTGTCGCCGGAAGCGCGCGAAACGATGGCGCCGGTCGCGGAAGATACCCAGCTGTTCCAGGTGGTTCGCATTGATGGCGACACCCTGCGCTATGAAGCACGCACCGCCACCGGCCGCCTGTACGACGCCTTCTCGCTGGTTGGCGACCGCGAGTCGGGACGCGGCTTGATCGAGCATCGCGAGGGCCGGATCGACCAGCGCGACTGCGGGCGCGAGGCGACCCTCAAGGGACGTCGTGATCGCTGCTGGGAGTAGCGAGGTGATCGCGCGCGCCGTGATGATGCGCGCCGGTCCACTCGTGCGGCGAGCCGTGGCGAACCTGGCGCTGTGCGCCGCGGTGGTGCCGCCGCTTGCCTTTGGAGCGCAGCCCGACCTGTTCGCGAGCAATTCCGCAGGCGCAGCGCACGCGTCCCCGGCCCGCGACCCCCTGTCGGTCGCCCAGCCGGCGCCTGGAGGTGGCGAATCCATCCTCCTGGTAGAGATCCCGGCTGGCAGCGCCACCAAGTTCGAGACCGCACCAGGCGGCCTGGTCTTCGTCGACCGCTTCCTCGCGATGCCGGTCGTCTATCCGGCCAGCTACGGCGCGCTGCCTTCCACGCTCGCAGGCGACGGCGATCCGCTCGACGCCCTGGTCCTTGCACGCGCTCCGTTGCCACCCGGCGTGTTGCTGCGCTTCCGGCCGGTGGCGGTGCTTCGGATGGTCGACGGTGGCGCAATGGACCACAAGCTGGTCGGCGTGCCGGCGGATGATATCGATCCGGCCTATGCCGACATCCGCGACCTCGCCGACTTGCCAGTCGCCGATCGCGAGCGCATCGAGGCCTTCTTCCGTGTCTACAAACAGCTGCCCGCACCGGAGGCCGATAACCCCGTCAGCCTGGAAGGCTGGGGCGATGCCGCGGAGGCGCGCGTGATCCTCGAAGACGCAAGGCGGCGCTATTCCGGTGGTCCAGCTCCCGGGGAATAGGCCTGTCGCGCTTGCGCCCGTCGCTACATCGTCGGGTTGACCGGTTGCCTGGCTATTTCCGGGTCGCGGCGGCGGAGTCACGATCGCCGAGGCAGGACCGGATCGCAGCTATAGCTGCTCCCACAAAAGCCTCGCCCCTGTAGGCCGCGGCATCCGGACCGCCACTCGCGGCGGCCCGGAATCAGCGGCCTGGAGTCGTCGGCCCGGAGTCCGCGGCCTCAGGCCGCGGCCTTGACCCGCGGGCCTTCCTGCAGCGACCGCTTCACCATCGCCACCACCAGGTCGAGTTCGTCCTCGCCCATCTCGAAGCGCGGAGTGAAGCGCAGCGAATTCTCGCCGCCGTGGATCACCCCCAGGCCGTTCTCACGCAGCCACTCCTCGGTGGAACCCGCCCCGTAACCCTTGAACTCCGGCGCGAGCTCGCAGGAGAACAGCAGCCCCGTGCCCTGGACCTTGGTGATCAGCCCGCCCAGCTCGGCTTTCAGCGCCTCCAGCTTCTCCAGCGCCTGCGTGCCGCGCGTGCGGATGTTCGCGCGCACCTCCGGCGTGACCATGCCCAGCACCGCCACGCCGACGTCGGCCGCGCGCGGATTGGCCGTCATCGTGTTGCCGTAGGTACCGCGCTTGTAGATGCCCGCGGCGCGCTCGTTCACCGCAAGCACCGACAGCGGGAACTGGCCCGCGTTGAGCGCCTTGGAATAGGTCTCCATGTCCGGCGCCTCCTGGCCCGCGAAGCCCGGGTAGTCGACGATCGACAGCGCACCGGTCGCGCGCAGGCCGGCCTGGATGGAGTCGACCAGCAGCAGCGAACCGTGCGCCTTCGTGAGCTCGCGCGCCGCGGCATAGAACTCCACCGGCACGCTGCGGCCCGGGTCGCCTTCGCCCATCACCGGTTCCAGGAACATCGCCTCGATGAACCAGCCCTTGGCATCGGCGTCGGCGAAGGCCTGCTTCAGCGCGTCCATGTCGTAGGGGGGCACCACGATCACGCTGTCTTCGTCGCGGTAGCTGGCCAGCGCGCACTGGTAGGCCTTGCGGGTGGAGTCGGAGTACAACGCCGGGGCCTCGGTGCGGCCGTGGAAGGCGCCCTTGACCACCAGGCGCTTGATCGCGCGGCCGGCATGGCGGCCACCGGCGTCGGTCATGGTCTTGGCGTTGGTGTCGGCGATGCGCGCGGCCAGCGATACCGACTCCGAGCCGGAATTCAGGCACATGAAGGCGGCATACGGGCAGCCGCCGGCGTCGTGGCCGATCTCCTTGCGCAGCGCACGATCCAGCCGCAGCTGCGACAGGTTGGGGGTCATGACGTTGGCCAGCGCCTGCGGCTTGGCCATGGCGTCGATCACCGGCTGCGGCGCATGGCCGAAACCGAGCATGCCGTAGCCGCCGGTGTCATACAGCACCGCGCCCTTCAGGGTCACGATCCACGGCCCACGCGCGGTCAGGGCGACGTAGGGATTCACGCCGTCCTGCGGATAGAAGTTGACGTAGCCGGCCTGCACGGCCTGGACCTGCGCATCCTCGTCGAGGTCGAGGAGGTCGGCGAAGTCGGATTCGATGCGCGCGAACTCGGCCGCGGCGGCGTCGATGGCGGTGACCAGGTCCGGATGGCCGGCGGCGAAGCGCGCCACGGTGGCGTCGTCCAGCCCGGGGCTGCGGCGCTGGCCCTTGCGGGCGCGGAGCGGGGCGAGGGCTGCGGTCACGTGGTCGGTCATGGCGGTATCTCCTGTGCGTCTGCCGGCCGGTTTGCCGGGCGATGCCCCTATTATCGACATGCGTTCGTCGCTTGGTAGGTGCGATCTGCGCGCAAATGCTGCTGATTTCGGCGAATCGACGATAGAATCCCGGCATGAAGCTCAGTCCCGCCGACGAAGCCCTGCTCTCGCTGCTGCGCGAGGACGCGCGCGCGTCCACCGCGGCGATCGCGCGCCGGCTGCAGCTGTCGCGGACCACCGTGCAGAGCCGCATCGAACGCCTGGAGCGGATGGGCGTGATTGCCGGCTACACCGTGCGCGTCAGCGACGACCACGAACGCGAACGCGTCCGCGCGCTGATCATGATCACCGTGTTCCCCAAGCAGGCGCCCGGCGTTGTCCAGGCCCTGCGGCTGATGCCCGGCGTGCGCGCGCTGCATTCGGTCAACGGCGCCTGGGACCTGGTGGCGATGGCGGTGGTGCCGAGCATCGGCGACATGGACGAGCTCACCGACCTCATCGGCGCGCTGGACGGCGTCGAGCGCACCACCTCGACCCTGCTGCTTTCGACCAAATTCCAACGCTGAGGCCCCGCTTGAAGAAGTCCGATTTCAACTTCGACCTGCCGCAGTCGCTGATCGCCCAGGCGCCCCTGGCCGAGCGTTCGGCCAGCCGCATGCTTGTGGTGCCGTCGGGTGACGCCGGGCTCGACGATCGCCACGTGCATGAGCTTCCGGGGTTCCTGCGCCCCGGCGACCTGCTGGTGTTCAACGACACCCGGGTGATCCCGGCGCGGCTGTTCGGCAACAAGCAGGGCAGCGGCGGGCGCGTGGAGATCCTGATCGAGCGCCTGCTGCCCGGCAACGAGGCCCGTGCGCAGGTGGGCGCGAGCAAGACGCCCAAGCCCGGCAACCTGATCGAACTCGACGGCGACGGCGTGGCCGAGGTCGTGGGCCGCGACGGCGGCTTCCACCACCTGCGCTTCCACGTCGATGGCGGGCTGGAGCCCTGGCTGGCCAGGGCCGGGCGCATGCCGCTGCCGCCCTATATCCAGCGCGAGCCTGGCGCCGACGACGCCGAGCGCTACCAGACCGTGTTCGCGCGCGAGTCCGGCGCGGTGGCGGCGCCGACCGCCGGCCTGCACTTCGACCAGGCGCTGCTGGATGCCCTGCGCGCGCGCGGCGTCGACAGCGGCCACGTCACCCTGCACGTCGGCGCCGGCACCTTCCAGCCGATGCGCGTGGACGATGTGCGCGAGCACCGCATGCACAGCGAGTGGATCAACGTCGGCGCGGCCCTGGTGGAGCAGGTGCGGCGCACCCGCGCGGCCGGGGGCAGGGTGGTCGCGGTCGGCACCACGGTGGTGCGCGCGATGGAGTCGGCGACCGTGGAAGGCGAGATGCATCCGTTCGTGGGCGAGACCGCGATCTTCATCGTCCCGGGCTACCGCATCACCTCGGCCGACATCCTGCTCACCAATTTCCACCTGCCCGAATCGACCCTGCTGATGCTGGTGTCGGCTTTTGCGGGGCGCGAACGCGTGCTCGCGGCCTATGCGCACGCGGTGCGCGAGCGCTACCGGTTCTTCTCCTACGGCGACGCGATGCTGCTCTTCCGCAATCCCTGAAAACGTGCGTGTCGAGTATCATTCTCATTTGCGCCGGCCCGTCCGGCCCGATCCAGTGACCAGGAGATGCCCGTGAACATCCACTTCCGTGCGCCCCGCGCCGCCCTTGCCGTCGCCTACGCGACCCTGCTGCTCGCCGCATGCGGCGCCGAGCCGGCGCCCGCCGCGACGGCCGGCGACCAGGCCGCGAGCGACGCGCCGGCCGCTGCCGCCGCCACGCCTTCGGACGCCGGCGAGGTCAACCTGTACACGACCCGCGAGCCCGGCCTGATCCAGCCGCTGCTGGATGCCTTCACCGCCGGGTCGGGCATCCAGGTCAACACCGTGCTGCTGAAGGACGGCCTGTCCGAGCGCCTGGGCGCCGAGGGCGCGCGTTCCACCGCCGACGTGCTGATGGTGGTCGACACCGGCAACATGCTCGACCTGGTGGAGGCCGGGCACACCCAGCCGCTGCAGTCCGACGTGCTTGAAGCCGCGATCCCGGCCCATCTGCGCGGCGCCGACGACCAGTGGTTCGCGATGAGCCTGCGCGACCGCGTGCTGTATGCGCATAAGGACCTGGACCTGGAATCGTTCCACTACGAGGATCTCGCCGACCCGAAGTGGAAGGGCAAGGTCTGCATCCGCTCCGGCCAGCATCCGTACAACACCAGCCTGTTCGCGGCGATGATCGCCCGCCACGGCGCCGAGGACACCGAGGCCTGGCTGCGCGGCGTCAAGGACAACCTGGCGCGCAAGGCCGCCGGCGGTGACCGTGACGTGGCCCGCGACATCCTTGCCGGCATCTGCGACATCGGCATCGCCAACGCCTACTACGTCGGCCGCATGAAGAACGCCGAGCCGGGCAGCGAGCAGCACCAGTGGGGCGAGGCGATCAAGGTCATCCGCCCGACTTTCGACGTCGACGGGGGCGGCACGCACGTCAACATCAGCGGCGCCGCGCTGGCGGCGCATTCGCCCAACCGCGACAACGCGGTGAAGCTGATGGAGTACCTGGTCTCCGACGAGGCGCAGAGCCTGTACGCCCGCGCCAACTACGAGTACCCGGTGAAGGCCGGCGTCGAGCTCGATCCGGTGGTCGCAAGCTTCGGCGAGCTCGCCATCGATCCGCTGCCGCTGACCGAGGTGGTGGCGAACCGCCGCGAGGCCAGCGCGCTGGTCGACAAGGTCGGCTTCGACAACTGACGCAGCGGCGCCAGGGCACAGCGGAATGGCGGCGGCTGCAGTCCCCGCGGATGCGGCGCATCCTGTAGTCCGCGGCCGATCCGGCCGCGGACTGCGCAGACTGCTGCCCGAAGGTCCCTGGCAGTGGGCCGCGGTGGCGATCGCGGCGGTCGTGGTCGCGCCGCTGCTGGCCCTGGCCTGGACCGCGCTGCAGGGCGGCCAGGACGGTCTCTGGAGCCATGTCGCCCGCTACGTGCTGCCTGTGGCGGCGCGCAACACGCTGGCGCTGCTGGCCGGCGTCGGCGTGCTGGTGGTGGCGATCGGCACCGGGGCCGCGTGGCTGGTCACCGCCTATGACTTCCCGGGCCGGCGCACGCTTGCGTGGGCGCTGTTGCTGCCGCTTGCGGTGCCGACCTACATCGTCGCCTTCGCCTATCTCGACCTGCTGCACCCGCTGGGCCCGGTGCAGGGCCTGGTGCGCGACATCCTCGGCTACGACAGCCCGCGCGACTTCCGCCTGCCGGACATCCGCGGGCTGGCCGGCTGCATCGTGCTGCTGGGCTTCGTGCTCTATCCCTATGCCTACCTGACCACGCGCGCGATGTTCATGACCCAGGCCGCAGGCCTGATGGACGCCGCGCGCGTGCTTGGTGCAACGCCCATGCAGGTGTTCCGGCGGGTGGCGCTGCCGCTGGCGCGGCCGGCGATCGCGATCGGCACCGCGCTTGCGCTGATGGAGGTCCTCAACGACATCGGCGCCTCCGAATTCCTTGGCGTGCAGACCATGACGGTGGCCGTCTACACCACCTGGGTCACGCGCAGCGACCTGCCGGGCGCGGCGCAGATCGCCCTGGCGATGCTGGCGATCGTCATCGCACTGCTGGCACTGGAGCGCTACGCGCGCCGCCGCCAGCGTTACGCCGTGGGCGACCGGCCGCGGCCGATGCGCCCGCAGCGGTTGCGCGGCGCCGCTGCGGCGCTGGCGATCGCGCTGGGCGTATTCCCGGTGCTGGTCGGCTTCGTGCTGCCGGCGGGCTACCTGGCCTGGGAAGCCTTGGAACGGATCGGCCAGCATGGCGTCTCGCCGCAGCTCTTGGCGAGCGTCCGCAATACCGTGGGCGTGGCGCTTGCGGCGACCGTGGCCACCCTGGCTGCCGGCCTGGTGCTGGGCTGGTCGATGCGGCTTGCGCAGGGCCGGCGGCGCAGCGCCGGGGCGCTGTTCGCGCTGCGCAGCGGCAGCCTCGGCTATGCCGTGCCCGGCACCGTGCTGGCGATCGGCCTGCTGCTGCCGCTGGCCTGGTTCGACACCGGCGCCAACCTGGTGCTCGGTGCGTTCGGCTTGGATCCCCGGATGCTGCTGATGGGCTCCGCGGTGGCGCTGGTGCTGGCCTACATGGCGCGCTTCCTGGCGATCTCGGCCGGTGGCATCGAGGCCGGGCTGGCGCGCATCCCGCCCAGCCTGGACCAGGCCGCGGCCAGCCTCGGCCACGCGCCGGGGGCGACGCTGCGCCGCATCCACCTGCCGCTGCTGCGCCCGGCGCTGGCCGCGGCGGCGCTGCTGGTGTTCGTCGACGCCATGAAGGAACTGCCGGCGACGCTGCTGCTGCGCCCGCTGAATTTCGAGACCCTGGCGACCTGGCTGTACGCCGAGGCCTCGCGCGGGACCTATGAGGAAGGCGCGGTGGCGGCGCTGCTGATCGTCGCCGTCGGCCTGCTGCCGGTGGTGCTGCTGGCGCGCACCGGCGTGCGCTATGGACGGGAGAAGATGACGTGAGCGATGCGCTGCTGGAGATCGCGGGCATCCGCGTCGGCTACCCGGTGCCTGGCGCCGCTGCGCGGGTGGTGGTCGACGATCTGTCGATGTCGCTGGCCCCCGGCGACATCGGCTGCCTGCTGGGCGCCTCGGGCTGCGGCAAGACCACGGTGCTGCGCGCGATCGCAGGCTTCGAGCCGGTGCAGGCGGGCAGCATCGACGTGGACGGCGTGCGGGTCGCTGCGGAGGACGTGCTGCTGCCGCCCGAAAAGCGCCGCGTCGGCATGATGTTCCAGGACTACGCCCTGTTCCCGCACCTGGATGTCGATGCCAACATCGCCTTCGGCCTGCGCGGGCTGTCACGCGATGCACGGCGGGCGCGGGTGGCGGAAATGCTCGCCCTGGTCGGGCTTTCCGACCGCGGTGGCGCCTATCCGCACGAGCTTTCCGGCGGTCAGCAGCAGCGCGTCGCGCTGGCCCGTGCGCTGGCCCCGGGCCCGGCGCTGCTGTTGCTCGATGAACCCTTTTCCAACCTCGACACCGACACCCGTCAGCAGCTCGCGATCGAGCTGCGCGAACTCCTCAAGGCGTCGGGCGCCACCGTGCTGATGGTGACCCACGACCAGGCCGAGGCCTTTGCCATGGCAGACCACATCGGGGTCATGGACCGCGGCCGGATCATGCAGTGGGACAGCGCCGAGGCCCTGTACCGCCGACCGCGGGACCGCTTCGTCGCCGGCTTCATCGGTCGCGGCGCGCTGGTGCCCGCGGCTGCACTGGGCCTCGCGCGCGGCGGCGAAGTCCTGCTGCGTCCCCACGCCCTGCAGCCGGATCCCGAGGGCGCCGTCCGGGCGGAGCTTGTGGCCCTGGCTTTCCGCGGCCCCGGCCACGTCGCCAGCCTCCGCCTCTCCGGCGGCACCGTGGTCGAAGTCGACCTGGACGACGCATCCGCCGTGCTTGGACTGGTGGCCGGTGACCCGGTGCGGCTGCGGCTGGCGGACGACGGGATGGTTGCTTTCGATTGAGGAGGACAAAAGCGTTTCCGTCGCTCGGCCCGATGCCCAGCCGCGCGGCTGGGGCGCGCTTCCGCGACAATGGGCGCCCCCGATTGGAGCCAGGTATCCGATGTCCCGCATGAAGTTCGATCTGCTTGCCACCGACGGCGCCGCCCGCCGGGGCCGCCTGGCGTTTCCGCGCGGCACGGTCGAGACGCCGGCGTTCATGCCGGTGGGCACCTACGGCACGGTCAAGGGCATGCTGCCGGGGCAGGTGCGCGAGCTGGGCGCGGAGATCATCCTCGGCAACACCTTTCATCTGTTCCTGCGGCCGGGGCTGGAAGTCATCGAAGCCCACGGCGGCCTGCACGGCTTCGCGCGCTGGGACGGGCCGATCCTCACCGACTCCGGTGGCTTCCAGGTGTTCTCGCTGGCGCACCGCCGCAAGATCACCGAGCAGGGGGTGACCTTCTCGGCGCCCACCGACGGCTCGAAGGTCTTCCTCGGCCCCGAGGAGTCGATGCACATCCAGAAGGTGCTGGGCTCGGACATCGTGATGATCTTCGACGAGTGCCCGCCGGTGCAGAAGGACGGCCAGCCGGTCGACCCGCGCGTGATCGAGCGCTCGATGGAGCTCTCGCTGCGCTGGGCCGAGCGCTCGAAGCGGGCGCATGAAGGCAACGATGCGGCGCTGTTCGGCATCGTCCAGGGCGGGGTGCACCAGGACCTGCGCACGCGCTCGGCGGCGGGCCTGAAGGACATCGGCTTCGACGGCTACGCCATTGGCGGCCTGGCGGTGGGCGAGACCGAGGCCGAGCGCAACGCCATGCTCGAGCACACCTGCCCGCAGCTGCCCGATGACCGCCCGCGCTACCTGATGGGCGTGGGCCGGCCGGAGGACCTGGTCGACGGCGTGGCCCGCGGCGTGGACATGTTCGACTGCGTGATGCCGACCCGGAACGCACGCAACGGCCACTATTTCACCTCCACCGGCACCGTCCGCATCCGCAATTCGCGCTACGAGCGCGACACCCGCCCGATCGAGGAAGGCTGCGGCTGCCCGGCCTGCAGCGGCGGCTACACCCGCGCCTACTTGCGCCACCTGGACCGCTGCAACGAGATGCTGGGCCCGATCCTGGGCACCCTGCACAACCTCTGGTACTACCAGAAGCTGATGGCCGACATGCGCGCCGCGATCGCCTCGGGAACCTTTGATGCCTTCCGCCGGTCCTTCCTTGCAGCCCGGATGCCCTGAGCCGCAGCAGAACCGGACTCGAACCCGATCCCGACCCGCCCCCGAATCCAATGCCCCCGCAGCGGGCTGGAACGCCCTCCCACGTCGCCGTGGCATACTTGCCAGCTGATTTCCGAACGGACCGCCCCGAATGAACCTGCTCGACTTCCTGATCGCCCCCGCCTACGCCCAGGCCGCAGCACCCGCCGCGCCCAACCCCTGGCAGTTCCCGATCATGATGGTCGTGCTGTTCGCGATCATGTACTTCCTGATGATCCGCCCGCAGATGAAGCGGCAGAAGGAACATCGCGCCATGGTCGAGAAGCTGGCCGTGGGCGACGAAGTGCTGATCGGCGGCGGCATCGCCGGCGTGGTGCGCCGCGTGGGCGACAGTTTCGTCAACGTCGAAATCGCCGACAAGGTCGAGATCCGCGTGCAGAAGACCGCCATCGGCAACGTGCTGCCCAAGGGCTCGCTGAAGTCCATCTGACACTCGCCGGAAGCACCGCGGCCGGCGCCTGCGCCGTGCCGCGACCGGCGCCTGCAACCGAATCCGTCACTCCCGCCCGCGGGACGACCTGGCGCAAGAACCGACCATGCTCGAATTTCCCCGCTGGAAGTACGTCATCATCCTGTTCGTGGTGCTGTTGAGTGCGCTGTATGCGCTGCCCAACGTCTACCCGCAGGATCCGTCCGTGCAGATCACCTCCAACCGCGGCGCCGCCACCGGCGTTGAACTGGACGGGAAGATCGAGGCGGCGCTGGCGGCCGCCGGCGTCACCGCGAAGTCGATCGACACCAGCGACGACGGCGAGCGCATGGTCCGGCTGCTGGACCTCGACGACCAGACCCGCGCCGCCGACGCGCTGCGCCCGGAGCTTGGCGACGACTACGTGGTCGCGCTGAACCTTGCCTCCACGGTGCCGGACTGGCTGACCTGGTTCGGCGCCAAGCCCATGCTGCTCGGCCTCGACCTGCAGGGCGGCGTGCACTTCGTGCTCCAGGTCGACCAGAAGGCGGCGCTGGACAAGCGCCTGGACGCCTATGCCGACGAGGTCCGCGCGGTGCTGCGCGACAACCGCATCCGCTACGACTCGGTGGAGCGCAACGCCACCGGCACCACCGTGGCCCAGCTTGCCGACGCGGCCGATGCCGACCGGGCAATGACGCTGCTGGCCACCGCGCAGCCGACCCTGCTGCGCCAGGCCGTGGGCAACCGCATCACCATCCGCGTGCCCGAGACCGAGCTCAACCAGATCTCGGCCGACGCCATCGACCAGAACATCACCACGCTCCGCAACCGCGTCGACGAAGTCGGCGTCGGCGAGCCGGTGATCACCCGCCAGGGCAACGATCGCGTGGTCGTGCAGCTGCCCGGCGTGCAGGACACCGCCGAGGCCAAGCGCATGATCGGCGCCACGGCCACGCTCGAATACCGCGCGGTCATCGATGGCGACCCGTATGACGCCGTGGCCAGCGGCAACGTGCCGCCGGAAGCGCGCGTGTACTACCGTCGCGAGACCGGCATCGACGGCAAGCCGATGCCGGTGCTGCTGTCCAAGCGCGTGATCGCCTCGGGCGAGCAGATGGTGATGGCGCAGTCCACGCTGGACGAGAACGGCATGCCGGCGGTGAGCGTGACGCTCAACAACCTCGGCGGGCAGCGCATGTTCGACTTCACTTCGGTCAGCGTGGGCAAGCCCATGGCCGTGGTCTACATCGAGCGCGTCCCGCAGGTCACCACCAATGCCGCCGGCGAGGAAGTGCGCAGCTTCCGCGTCAACGAGGAAGTGATCTCGGTGGCCAACATCAACGGCGTGTTCGGCAAGCAGTTCCAGACCACGGGCCTGGAGAAGGCCGAGGCCGATGGCCTGGCGCGCCTGCTGCGCTCGGGTTCGCTGGCCGCACCGATGGACTTCATCGAGGAGCGCATCGTCGGCCCCAGCCTGGGCAAGGAGAACGTCGAGCGCGGCACCACCGCGGTAATGTACGCCTTCGTGTTCACGCTGCTGTTCTTCGGCATCTACTACCGCATGTTCGGCCTGTTCACATGCGTCGCGCTGCTGCTCAACCTGCTGATGGTGGTGGCGGTGATGAGCCTGTTCGGCGCCACCATGTCGCTGCCGGGCTTCGCCGGCCTGGCACTGTCGATCGGCATGTCGGTGGACGCCAACGTGCTGATCAACGAACGCATACGCGAAGAGCTGCGGGCTGGAATGCCTCCGCGGGGCGCGATCGCCAACGGCTACGACAAGGCGTCCGGCACGATCTTCGACTCCAACATGACCGCGCTGCTTGCCGGCGTGGCGCTGTTCGCCTTCGGCACCGGCCCGCTCAAGGGCTTTGCGGTGACGATGGTGATCGGCATCCTGACCTCGGTGTTCACCGCGGTCACCGTCTCGCGCGGCATCGCCACCCTGGTGTACGGCGGCAAGCGCAAGCTCAAGACCCTGGCCATCTGACGCGGGCATACGACACATGACTATCTTTCCCCTGCGCCTGATCCCGGCCACCCCCAACATCGACTTCATGCGCCTGCGCTGGGTGTCGGTGGCGGTGTTCGCACTGCTTACCATCGCCACGATCGCGGCGATCGCCGGCAAGGGCTTCAACTACGCGCTCGACTTCACCGGCGGCACCGTGGTCGAGCTGCGCTTCGAGCAGCCGGCCGATGTCGATGGCGTGCGCCAGCGCCTGGCCGATGCCGGCTATCCCGGTGCCCAGGTGCAGACCTTCGGCAGCGGCAGCGACCTGCTGGTGCGGCTGCAGCCGCGCGACGGCGAGACCAGCGCCGACGGCACGGCGCGCACCGCGGATGACGTGCTCGAGGCGGCCTCAGCCGGCGGCAATCCCGCAACCATCCAGGGCAGCGCCTTCGTCGGTCCGCAGGTGGGCCGCGACCTGGCCTGGAACGGCCTGTACGCGATCCTGTTCGTGGTTGTCGGCTTCCTGATCTACATCGGCTTCCGGTTCGAGTGGAAGTTCGCGGTCGCTGCGATCGTCACCACGCTCAACGACGTGCTGATCGTGGCCGGCTGGTTCGCGATCAGCGGCCAGGAGTTCGACCTGACCGTGCTCGCCGGCCTGCTGTCGGTGATGGGCTTCTCGATCAACGACACCATCGTGGTCTTCGACCGCGTGCGCGAGAACTTCCGGAGCATGCGCGCGCCGCCGATGGAGGTGCTGAACGCGTCGATCAACCAGACCCTGTCGCGCACGGTCATCACCTCGGTGGTGGCGTTCCTGACCGTGTTGGCGCTCTACCTGTACGGTGGCGGCTCGCTCGAAGGCATGTCGCTGGCGATGATGCTCGGCATCGTGATCGGCACCCTGTCGTCGATCCTGGTCGCCTGTCCGCTGCTGAGCATGGGCTTCCTGAAGGTCACCAAGCAGGACCTGCTGCCGAAGGCGCGCGACGACGCGGAGCTCGCGCGCAGGCCTTGAGGGCTCCAGCGGGCTGGCCAAAGCCCGGATTGAAAAAAAACCCCGCCAGAGTGCGGGGTTTTTTTATGTTCTTCTCCCGACTGCGCGGGTTTGGATGATTGCTCCGGGAGGGTGTGCGCTGCCCGCCGTGGAGGCAGGGGGGATGCCCAGCCGGAATATGCGCATCCTGCTCCCAGTTCCGGCCGCCGGCCATCCATGGCCGGCTCTGGGCATCCCCCCTGCCTCCACGGC
>NZ_JBCLVC010000008.1:0-640265 GCF_039548475.1 Luteimonas yanweni
CCCCCCCCCCCCCCACCCCCCCCCCCCCCCCCCCCCCCCCCCCCCCCCCCCCCCCCCCCCCCCCCCCCCCCCCCCCCCCCCCCCCCCCCCCCCCCCCCCCCCCCCCCCCGGGCCCGGACCTTCTTGGCGGTCGGGGGAGGAGGGCAGCGCGCATCCCGACGGAGCGGCTCCCGACCCGAACTATCTCGTCATCACCCGGAGATAGGCTTCGATCAGAACGCCGCGGCGTAGCCGGAGGCGGCGACGGTTTTTTGCAGGGCTTCGGCCACGCGGATGTTGCCGGCCACCACCTGGCGGCTGTTCATCGCGATGTGCAAGGGGCCCATCGCGGCACCCTTGTAGTCGGTGACCTTGCCGCCGGCCTCGCGCACCATCAGGATGCCCGCGGCGATGTCCCAGGCCTGCACGCCGGCTTCGAAATAGCCGTCGGTGCGGCCGGCGGCGACGTAGGCCAGGTCGAGCGCGGCCGAACCCGTGCGGCGCACGTCTTCCGCCACCGACAGCACCTGGCGCATGCAATCGAACTGCGCCGCCGCGCGGGCGCGCTCGCGCGGATGGAAGCCGGTGCTGATGGTGGTGCCGGCCAGGTCCTTGCGATCGGCCACGCGGATGCGTTTCTCGTTGAGCTGGGCGCCGCCACCGCGGCTGGCGGTGAACAGTTCATTGCGCAGCGGGTCGAAGATCACCCCGTGCAGCGGCTCGGCACCCTCGCACAGCGCGATCGAAACGCACCAGTGCGGGAAGCCGCGCAGGTAGTTGCTGGTGCCGTCCAGCGGGTCGATGACCCAGGTGTAGCGGCTGGCGCCCTGGCTGCCCTTCTGCGCGCCGTATTCCTCGCCCAGGACAGCGTATTCGGGATAGGCGCGGCGCAGTTCCTTGACCACGGCGACTTCGGCCAGGCGATCGACTTCGCTGGCGTAGTCCATGCGGTCCTTCTCGACGACGTTGATCGCATCGAGCTTGTGCATGTGCCGCAGGAGGATGTTGCCACCGGCGCGGGCCGCCTTGACCATGATGTTGACGGCAGGTTGTAGCATCGCAGGCGGACTCCGGCGTGGTTGGAAGCGGCAGGGGAAAAGAACAGTCGGCTCAGGGCCGCCGCACAGTTTACCATTCGCGCCCATGAACACCGCGAACACGGCGCATCCCGAAGGCGAGATCCGCATCGTCCTGGTCGGCACCCAGCACCCCGGCAACATCGGCTCGGCCGCGCGCGCCATCAAGACCATGGGGCTGCGGCGGCTGGTACTGGTCGCTCCGGAGCGCTATCCGCACGCCGACGCCGTGGCCATGGCCGCGGGCGCCGATGACGTGCTCGACTCGGCCGGCATCGTCGGCAGCCTGGCCGAAGCCGTGTCGGATTGCGCCCTGGTGATCGGCTGCACGGCGCGCAGCCGGCGGATCCAGCTCGAGGAACTGTCGCCGCGCGCGGGCGCCGCGCGGCTGCTCGATGCCCAGGCCGGCGGGGCGGAGGTGGCCCTGGTGTTCGGCCGCGAACGCACGGGCCTGGACAACGACGAACTGCAGCTGTGCCACGCCGCGGTGCACATCCCCGCCAATCCCGATTACAGCTCGCTCAACCTGGCCGCGGCCGTGCAGGTGCTGGCCTATGAACTGCGCGTGGCGACCTTGCAGCGCGGCGCGCCGTCCGCTGGCGTGGCTGGCGGCCATGGCGACGGCAGCGGCGAGGGCGGCGGTGACGGCCGGGCGAGGCGCGATCCCCTTGCCAGTCATGCGCAGCTGGAAGGGTTCTTCGGCCAGCTTGGCGACACGCTGGACGCGATCGACTTCCACAAGGGCCGCGCGCCGCAGTCCGCGTTGCGCAAGCTGCGCCGGATTTTCCTTCGCTGCGGCATGGACGAGCGCGAGGTGCGCCTGCTGCGCGGCGTGCTGGCCGATGCGCAGCGCATGGCGCGACTGGCGCGCGGGACCGGCGGCGGGGAGCCGTAAAAGTGTGCCTGCGATCATGTTTTCAGCTACGCTGCGCCATTGTCTGCACGCAGGGCTCCTCCGGAATCCCGATGTCCCGCCGTCTTCGCCAGCTGTTGGCCGCGATGGCCGCATCGCTCGCCCTGTGCGCCCCGGTCGCGGCCAGCGAGCCCGGCGTGCTGGTGCTCGGGCGCATCAGCGACGACCCGGCCGCGCACTATGACCAGCTCAAGCCGCTGCTCGATTACGTCGTGGCGCGGATGGACGATGTCGGCATCCGCGAGGGCCGCATACTCATGGCGCGGGACGCGAAGCAGATGGAGAGCTACCTGCGTCGCGGCCGCGTGGACTGGGTGACCGAGACCTCGGCCGGTGCCATGGCGCTGGAAGCGCGCGCCGGCGCACGCGCGATCCTCCTGACCGAGCGCGGCGGGCAAGACGCCTATCACACGGTCTTCTTCGCCCGCCGCGACAGCGGCATCGACGACCTCGACGACCTGCGCGGGCGCAGCGTCGCGTTCCAGAACCCCAGCTCCACCAGCGCGTACTACGTCCCGGCGATGGAGGTGATCTCGCTGGGCATGCCGATGGAGATCCTGCTGTCGCCGTTCGACCGCCCGGCCGAGGGCTCGGTCGGCTACCTTTTCGCGCGCTCCGAGTTCAACATCTCCACCTGGGTGCACAAGGGCCTGGTGGACGCGGGTGCGTTCAGCAACATCGACTTCCGGAACATGCCCGAGAGCTACCGTCGGGACCTCGTGGCCTTCCACGCCAGCGGGGACTACCCGCGGGCGCTGGAAGTGGTGCGCGGCGACCTCCCGCCTGCCGTCGTCGCACGCCTGGACGAGGTGCTGGCCGACGCCGCCAACGATCCCGCCGCCAGCGAAGCCCTGCAGCGCTTCTTCGGCACCACGCGGTTCGTGCCGATCGACGCACGCACGCGCGACTCCCTGGACATGCTCCGTTCGGGCGTGGCCCGCGTCGCCCAGGTGCTGGAATGAAGCCCCGCAACAACGGGCTGTACACGCGCTTCCTGGCGGCCCTGGGGCTGGCGCTGCTGGTGGTGCTCGCGGTGGTAGTGATGCTGCTGCATCGCCAGGACGTGATGCGCAGCGAAGTCCTCGAGCTCGGCAAGGAGTCGATGCACTCGCTGGCCTTCGACAGGCTGGCCGAGCGCTCCGAGGCCGCCGCGGTCGAGCTCGCCACCGGACTGGTCAATCCGCTGTACTACTTCGACCTGGACGAGATCGGCGTGCTGCTGCGCGCCGTGCTCAAGCAGCCCGATGTCGCCTATGCCGTGGTCTACGACAACGAAGGCACGCTGATCCACGACGGTTCGCGTGACATCCGCAGCTATGGCCAGGTGATGGACGACGCGATGGCCTTCGAGGCGGTGACCGCGCGCGCGCCGCACATCCAGGCCAGCGATTCGGTGCTGGACGTGGCGGTGCCGCTGCATATCGGTGACGTCCGCCTGGGCGGCCTGCGGGTGGGCTACTCGCTGGCATCGGTCAAGGCCGACGAGCAGCGCGCCGTGGCCGGCATGGGCGAGCGGCTGGCGGTCATCGGCCAGCGGCACGCGGGCTGGATCGCGACGCTGATGGCGGGCCTGGTGCTGCTGGCCGTGGGCCTGGGCATCCTGGTCCAGCGCACGCTGATGCGCCCGGTGCGCCAGCTGGCGGACGCCGCGCGCGAGATCGAAGGCGGCAACTTCGTCGCCGAGCTGCCCGACAGCAAGCGCGCCGACGAGGTCGGCGACCTGGTGCGCGCCTTCGGCAACATGCGCGAAAGTATCGCCCGGCACGACCGCGACATGCGGCGCGTGGCCTATACCGACGCGCTGACGGGGCTGGCCAACCGGCTTTCGTTCCGCGAGTCGCTCGACCGCAGGCTGATGGAACTGCACGGGGCCGGCCACCAGCTGGCGCTGCTGTTCGCCGACATCGACGACTTCAAGCGCGTCAACGACACCCTGGGCCACGACGCCGGCGACGAGGTGCTGGTGCAGTTCGCGAACCGCATCCGCGAGACGGTCGATCGGCTGGGCGGCGAGGGCGCGCTGCTGGCACGCTTCGGCGGCGACGAGTTCGTGATCCTGGTGGAATCGCCGGGCAGCGATGCCGGCGGCATGCGCGAAATGGCCAGCCGCCTGGCCGAGAGCCTGGTGGGCGAACTCAGCCGGCCGATCGTGGTCGGCGGGCGCCAGGTCTTCCTGGGGACCTCGATCGGGATCACGCTGTTCCCCGACGACGCCGCCGGCGCGACCATGCTGATGAAGAACGGCGACATCGCCATGTACCAGGCAAAGGTCGCCGGCAAGAATTGCCATCGCTTCTACAGCCGGGCGATGGACCAGGCCGTCGAGCGCCGCGTGAGCATGGAGCAGGACCTGCGCGGGGCCTGGGAGCGCGGTGAACTCAGCCTGGCCTACCAGCCGGTCTACCGGCTCGAGGACCGGCGCCTGGTCGGTGCCGAGGCGCTTCTGCGCTGGCAGCATCCCGAGAGCGGCATGGTCGCGCCCTCGGTGTTCATCGACGTGGCCGAACAGAGCGGCCTGATCGAGACCATCGGCCCACAGGTCCTGCGCCTGGCGTGCAAGGACGCGATGCAGTGGCGCCGCGACTTCCCGGACAGCGAGTTGTTCGTTTCGGTGAACGTCTCGCCGCGGCAGCTGCGCAACGGCGACCTCGCCGCGCTGGTTGAGCAGACCCTGGCCGAAACCGGCCTGCCGGCCGAGGGCCTGCACGTCGAGCTGACCGAGACTGCCGTGATCGGCGACGAACTGCGCGTCAGCAGCCTGCTCGCGCGCCTTCGCGACGCCGGCGTCAAAGTCTGGCTGGACGACTTCGGCACCGGTTTCTCCGGGCTGAGCCACCTGCGCCGGGTGCCGGTGGATGGCGTCAAGATCGACCGCAGCTTCATCGCCGACGTCCTCCGCGACCCGGACGACCTGGCACTGACCACGGCGATCATCGCCATGGCGCATTCGCTGGGCATCACCGTGGTCGCCGAAGGCGTGGAGAAGGAAGGCCAGTACGACGTGCTGCGCGAGCGCGGCTGCGACCTCGCCCAGGGCTACTGGCTGGGTTATCCCATGAACCTGCACGACTTCCGCGGCCTGCTGGCCTGAACGACGGGCTCTACAGCAGGCGGTCGACCCATTCGCCGGCCAGCGCCGCGAGCGTGCCGCCGGTGATCCCGAAGAACGCGATCGCCGCCAGGCCCGCGCCCCAGGCGACCAGCATCAGCGCGCCGTCGCGCTCGAGCAGGGCCAACGCGTAGGCCAGCAGCAGGACCCCGAACACATAGTTGGTGAACGGGATCGGCAGCGCCAGCAGCACCCCCAGCAGGACCAGCAACAGGCCGGTGACCGCCGTTGCCGCCGGATGGTCGATCATGCCGGGGAGGCGCGGTCGGACCACCCGCTCCAGGCGCTTGAGCCACGGTGATATGCGCTGTTCGAAGCGCGCCAGGGTGCCGCGCCTGGGGCCGCGGTCGGCGACCATGCGCGGCAGCCAGGGCCGGCGCATGCACAGCAGCAGCTGCACCCCGATCAGGCTCACCAGTGGCCCGCTGAGCGCACCGGCCACGCCGGGGATCGGCAGGAAGGCGGGCAGGGTGGCGATGAACAGCAGCATGCCGAACAGGCTGCCGCCCAGGCCTTCGGTCACCGAGCGCAGGGTGACCACGTCGTCGGCCGGGCCGGCAGCCAGGGCCGCCAGCACCGCGCGCGCGGTGGCCCGCGGCGGATCGGACTCAGCCATCGCCGGGCGGGTTGCCCGCGACCCGCTGCAGCAGCAGCTTGTCGATGCGCGGACCGTCCAGGTCGACCACCTCGATGCGCCAGCCGGCCCACTCGAAGTGCTCGCCGGCGCTGGGGATGCGCCCGAAGTGGGCGATGGTCATGCCGGCGGCGGTGTTGTAGTCGTGCTCGTCGGCGTGCGGGAGCGGCTTGCCGTCGAGCAGTTCGCGCAGCGAATCGGCGCCCAGCGCGCCGTCCACCAGCAGCGAGCCGTCGTCGCGCGCCACCACCAGCGGATGCGAATCCGCGCCTTCGCCGCTGGAGGTGCGGCCGATGACCGCCTCGAGCACGTCGTTGACGCTGATGATGCCGGTCACGTCGCCGTATTCGTCGACCACAAGGGCCAGCGACTGCTGCTCCTCGCGCAGGATCTCGATCAGCTTCATCGCCGGCGTTGATTCCGAGACGAACAGCGGCTCGCGCAGCTGCTCGAACAGGTTGAACTCGCCCTCCTGGAAGCGGTCGATCAGCGACTTGACCTCCAGGATCCCGACGACTTCGTCGTCGCTGCCGGCGTACACGGGATAGCGCGAGAACGGCGTCTCGCGCATGGTCGCAAGGTTGTCCTCGAAGCTCTCCGAGGCGTCGAGCCACGCGATGCGCGTGCGCGGCGTCATCAGGCTGTGCGCGTCGCGGTCGCCCAGGTGCAGCACCCGGTTCATCATGTTTCGTTCGTCGGCGTCGATCACGCCCTGGGCGTGGCCCTCGCTGACCAGCATGCGGATCTCCTCTTCGGAGATCGCGTTGCGCTCGTCGTCCTTGATGCCGAGCATGCGCAGCACCGTGCGGTTGATCGCGCCCAGGGCCAAGACCACCGGCTTGGCGACGGTGGCCAGCGCCTCCAGCGGCAGCGCGACGGCGCTGGCGATGGTTTCGGCGTTGGTCAGGGCCAGGCGCTTGGGGATCAGCTCGCCGAAGATCACGGTGCCGGCGGTGATCAGCCCGACCGCGGTGCCGATGCCGATCGGGCGCGCGTATTCGGCCGCCGAAGGCACCATGCCGTCGATCCAGCCGGCGACCTGCAGGCCGATGGCCTCGCCGCCGAACAGGCCGGTGAGCACGCCGATCAGGGTGATGCCGATCTGGACGGTGGACAGAAGGTTGTCCGGGTGCTCGGCCAGCTTCAGCGCGGCGCGCGCACCGCGGCTGGTCTCCGCCAGCTGCCGGAGGCGCGAGGTCCGCGCGGTCACCAGCGCCATTTCGGACATGGCGAAGAACCCGTTCAGGGCGATCAACGCGGCGACGATGAGGAGCTCGATCATTGCGGCATCCCCGGCGGTCGGGGGCGGGGGCGATCGGCGTTGCGGTGGCCTGGCAGCGCGGCGGGGCAGGGGCGCGGGCAGCGCTGCGGGGGTCTAGGGTCGTCGTCCATGGGGGTCCGTGAAACAGGGTGCGCCAGGCGCACGCGGCGATCATAGCAGGCACCCTGCCGGCCGGGCGGGCGCCGCCGGGTGGGCGCCGCCGGGGTGGGCGTATTGTCACGATGCGGTCATAATTCCGCGTCCGCCGGCCACGCGCGGACCCCGCATTCCCCGACGAGGCGACGCGCCCATGTTTTCCCTGCAGACCATGTTCGGCCAAGGCAAGCAGTTCTACACGCTGCTCGAGGAGGCCGCGCAGGCCGCACAGGACGCCGCCGTGGCGCTCCACCAGATGCTGCGCGAGGCCGACCGCCAGCCCGCGCTGGACGCCTTCAAGCTGGCCCGCCTGCGCGAGCGCGAGGCCTCCAACAAGATCAGCCAGGCGCTGGTGGACAGCTTCATCACGCCCATCGAGCGCGAGGACATCGAGGCCCTGGGGTCGGCGCTGTACAAGATCCCCAAGCAGATCGAGAAGTTCGCCGACCGCTATTCGCTGGCGACCGCGCACCTGGAGCACATCGACTTCGCGCCGCGGGCGGCCATGCTGGAGCAGGCCTCCGGGGTGGTGGTGAAGATGGTGAAGCAGCTGCGCCACCTCAAGCTCGAGCCGATGAAGGCCCTCAACGACGAGCTGCGCTCGATCGAGAACGAGGCCGACCGCCTGATGCTCGAACTGTACCGCGACATCTACTCGGGCAAGCTGGAAGCCCGCGAGATGTTCCTGCTCAAGGAGTTCTTCGAGATCCTCGAGAAGGCCATCGACCGCTGCCGCGAGGCGGGCGTGGTGGCCTACGAAATCGTGCTGAAGAACAGCTGAGGCCGGACCCATGCTCACCCTGGTGCTGATCGTCATCCTGGTGGCGCTCGCGTTCGAATACATCAACGGGTTCCACGACACGGCGAACTCCATCGCCACCGTGGTCGCCACCAAGGTGCTCTCGCCGATGCAGGCGGTAGGCCTGGCGGCAAGCATGAACCTGATCGGTGCGCTCGCCGGCACCGCGGTGGCGAAGACGATCGCTTCGGGGCTGATCGACGCCGGCGTGGTCGAGGTCGGTTCGCAGCTGATCCTGTGCGCGCTCATGGGCGGCATCACCTGGAACCTGATCACCTGGTGGTTCGGGCTGCCGTCCTCGTCCTCGCACGCGCTGATCGGCGGGCTGATCGGCGCGGCGCTGGCGGCCACCAGCAACAACTGGGACTCGATCATCTGGTCTGAGCCGGCGGAGCCTGTCTACCGCAGCGCCGGCGTGCTGTGGAAGGTGATCGTGCCGATGGTGAGTTCGCCGGTGCTGGGCTTCACCGCCGGCTTCCTGATGATGGGCGTGCTGTTTTTCGTGATCTCGATGATGGCGCGCAGCGGCGGCTGGCTTGCCAGGATCGCGCGGCCGCGCTGGGTGAACGGCTTTTTCGGCAAGGCGCAGATCGTGAGCGCCGCCGGCATGGGCTTCGCGCACGGCATGAACGACGCCCAGAAGACCATGGGCATCATCGCGCTGGCGCTGGTCAGCGCACAGTCGGCGGGCACGCTTGACGCGCTGCCCGGCTGGCTCGCCTTCCTGCATCCGTCCGAAAGCGCGCTGGCCGAGGGCGACATCGACCTCTGGATCAAGTTCACCTGCGCGCTGGTGATGGCCGCGGGCACCGCCGCTGGCGGCTGGCGGATCATCAAGACCCTGGGCCACAAGCTGGTCAAGCTGCATCCGATCCACGGCTTCGCGGCTGAAACCAGCGCCGCCTCGGTGATCCTGGCGGCATCCTCGCTGGGCATCCCGGTGTCCACGACCCACAACATCTCGACCGCGATCATGGGCGTGGGCACGGCCAAGCGGCTCAATGCCATCAAGTGGACCGTGGTCGAGAAGATGATCGGCGCGTGGATCCTGACCATCCCGATGTCGGGTGGCATCGCCTATGGTCTCTACCGGCTGCTGGGCTGGTTCGGCTGGCTGTAGGAGCCGCTACAGCAGGTCGCCGTCGGCACTGAGCAGGCGCTCCAGGCGGTCGCCCATGCCGCCGATCTCCAGCACCAGGCGTCCGAGTTCGGCCGCGTCCAGGCCCTCGTAGGGGCGGTTCTCGCACAGCTGCAGGTAGGGCACGTCGTCCAGCTTGCCGATGGCGAGATAGCCCACGCGGCTGTCCCAGTTGAAGGCGAGCGCGCGGCGCGCGTCGACGCCGGTGATCGGCGCCACTGCAGTGCTCACGCGCAGGTAGCAGCGCCGGTCGTCGTCGTGGAGTTCGGAGAGGAAGATCGCCTGGTGGCGGCGGCCACCGTCGAGGCTGAGCTCGACGCCGATCACGAAGGTTTCGTCGACGGTGGTCCGGAAGCCGTCCACTGCCAGCTGGCGGCGGACCTGTTCGAAGTTCTGCATGCGGGCTCCCGCGGGGGCGGACGGGATGGCTATCCTAGCGCAATGGCGCTTCCGGACCCGGCCCAACGCATCCTCGCAGCCGTCCGCGCGATCCCGCGCGGCGAGGTCGCGGGTTACGGCGAGGTTGCGCGCCGCGCAGGGCTGCCGGGGCGCGCGCGCTGGGTGGCGAAGCTCCTGGCCGGCAGCGACGATCCCGCGCTGCCGTGGCACAGGGTGCTGCGCAGCGATGGGCGGATCGCGTTCCCGGAGGGCTCGGCGGCGTGGGAAGAGCAGGTGCGGCGCCTGCGCGCCGACGGCGTGCCGGTCAACGCCGGGCGCGCCTGCGCGTCGGCGCGCAGGGAGACTTCGCTGGACGCGGAGGTCTGGGGGCCCGGCTAGCGGCCTCCGGCGGCCGGGCCGGACGATGTAAACGCTATCATTGCCGGTGCCCGCGCAAGGACCCCGAATGCTCACCAACCTGCCGCCCGTCACCAAGGGCCTGCTGATCGCCAATGCCGGCGTCTTCCTGCTCCAGAGCCTGCTCGGGAGCGCGGCCTTTGCGTCGCTGATGCTGTGGCCGCCAGGGGTGGACGCGTTCATGAGGATGGCCGGCGTGCCGGGCTTCTGGCCCTGGCAGCTTGTCACCTACGGCTTCCTGCACGGCGACCTGGCGCACCTGCTGTTCAACATGCTTGCCCTGGTGATGTTCGGAGCGCAGCTTGAATACACCTGGGGCCCCAGGCGCTTCCTCACCTATTTCCTGGTCTGCGTGGTCGGCGCCGGGCTGTGCCAGCTCGGCATCGTGAGCTGGACGCTGGCCCAGGGCGGCCAGCCCTATCCGACGCTGGGTGCCTCGGGTGGCGTGTTCGGCCTGCTGCTGGCCTACGGCATGCTGTTCCCGCACCAGCGGGTCATGCTGCTGATCCCGCCGATCCCGATGAAGGCGCGCACGCTCGCCATCGTCTTCGGCGTGATCACGCTGGTGATGGGCATCACCGGCCGGCAGCCGAACGTGGCCCACTTCGCGCACCTGGGCGGCATGCTGTTCGGCTGGCTGCTGATCCGCTACTGGCGCGGCCAGCCGCCCTTCGGTCGCGGCCCGCGCCGCGGGCCCCCGGCGCGGCGCTTCTGAACCACCTGCGCGCCGCGCCCCCTGGGCCGCGGGCGCCGTGACGCCGGCCGGCGTCAGCGCCAGACGCCGACGCGCTCGTCCTCTTTGCGGACCATGGCGTTGCCTGCCTTGCAGCTCCAGGTCGTGGCGAACCCGGGCAGGTTCGACAGGGGACCATTGATCCGCCACTTGCCGGGCGCCTGCACGGCAGTGCCGGCGCGCTGCTCGGCGACCGCGGGCGACACCTGCTCGCTCCACACCCCGGCCCACGCGTTGAAGAAGGCCTTCCTGCCGTCCTCGCCGGCCTCGGGCAGGGCATGGCTGAAGGCGTCCCAGGCGATCTCGACCGCGGCGACGTCGGCGGCATTCTCGTCGGCGGTCCGGGTGCCGTCGAGCTTGCGCCCGGCAAGGCCCGGATAGTCGTAGTTCCCGTACTGCGCCGCAAGCACGTTGAGGCGGTCGGTCCAGGCGGCCACCGTTCCGGGCGTCCACCAGTCGCGCATCTCGCCGCGCGAATCGACGCGCCGGCCCCTGCCGTCCACGGCGTGGCTGATCTCGTGCGCGACCAGGGCACCGAACGCGCCATAGTGCGCGGCGCCGTCAAGCGACATGTCCAGCACGGGAGGTTGCAGCATCGCGGCCGACACCAGCAGGCGGTTGTGGGCGGCGTCGTAGGCCAGCGCCGGCTCATGCGGCAGCACCGGCCAGCGGCGCTGGGCGTTGCCGCGGCCGATGCGCCGCATCTCCTCGCGGTGGTGCCAGGTGGAGGCGATCAGCATGTTGCCGCCGAAGCTGCCGCGGCCCATGGGCTGCACGGTGTAGTCGATGTTGCGCACCGGCGCGCCGATCTCGATGCCGAGGGCCTTGACCTTGGCGGCCGCCTCGGCGCGGGTGGCATCGTCCATCCACGGCGCGCGTTCGACCGCGCGCATGAGGGCGTCGCGAACCTCCGCGGCCACCGCTTCGGCGCGGCTGCGGCTGGCCGGCGGAAGGTAGCGGGCGACGTACTCGCGCGCGACCATCTGGCCGGCGGCGTGGTTGATCGCCTGCAGCACCAGCTGTTCGCGCGACGGCTGCGCGGCCTCGCCCCGAAGCACGCGGCCGCGGAAGTCGAAGGCCGCGTCGCGGAAGCCGCTGGACAGGTAGGGCGCCATCGCATCGCCGACGTGGAAGCGCAGGTAGGTCTTCCACTGCGCCGGCTTGAGGCTGCCGACGATGCCGTCGAGGGCGGTGAAGAGTTCGGGGTTGGCGATCGAGACGCTGTCGTCGGCCACGCCCTGGGCGGCCAGGAACTCGGACAGCCGCAGGCGCTTGTACGCCTTGTCCAGGCCTTCTGTGGGCACCAGCGCATAGTTCTGGCGAGGGTCGCGCAGCGAGGCCACCGGCAGCGATGCGCGTGCAATGCGCGTCTCGATGTCGATGACCGCCTGCGCTTCGGTCGCGAGGTCGGCCTCGGCGGTCCCGGTCAGCGCCAGGATCTTCTGTACGTAGCTGTTGTACAGGCCGAGCAGGGCGCGGGAGTCCGCGTCCTCGCGCGTGTAGTACGCGGGATCGGGCAGGCCGGTGCCGCCCTGGGCGAAGTAGCCGATGTGGCGGTCCAGGTCAGCCAGGTCGAGGTCGGCGCTGAAGTTGAACACCACCGGGACCCCGACCTGGTGCAGGGCGGCGATCGCAGGCGGGATGTCCTTCGCGCGCTTGATGCCGTTGATGCGGTCGAGCAGGGGCGCGATGGGCCGGGCGCCGTCGGCTTCCACCGCCGCCTGGTCAAGGCCGCTCGCCCAGAAGTCGCCGAGCAGCGCCTGCACGGGGCCCTGGGGGGCGTTCATCGCCGTTGACAGGAGTTCGCGCTGCTGTTCGAGCACGCGCGCCTGGAGCTGGCCAAGCGCGGACACCGCGCCGGCGTCCGGCACAGGGTTGGCGGCAAGCCAGGCCTGGTTGGCGAAGGCATCGAAGTCGCCGCAGGCGGTGGGGCCTGCGGGCGCGCGCGCGGCGCGGCGCTGTGCTTCGGCATCGGGGGACGCCAGGCCGATGAGGAGGCTGGCGGTGAGCGCGAAGGCGAGCGGGGCGTACTTGGGCATCGTGGAGTCCGGCAGAAGGGCGCGGGCAGTCTAGCAAGCGGACGTACGCGGGAAGCGCCACGAAAAAGGCCCGGCATGGGCCGGGCCTCGTTCGTGGTGCTGCCGTCGCGTTTACCAGATCACGACCTGGGACTCGCCTTCGCGGACCATCGCGCTGCCCGGGGTGCACTGGAACGCCGCGGCGAAGGCCGGCAGGTTCGAGGGCGCGCCGATCGCGCGGAAGTTGGCCGGGGCGTGCGGATCGGTGGCGATGCGCACCTTCAGCTCCTCGTCGGTGAAGTTGCGGCGCCACACCGTGGCCCAGTTGGCGAAGAAGCGCTGGTCGCGGGACAGGCCCTCGATCATCGGGTCCTCGCTGCCGGCGGTGGCCTTCTTCATCGCGTCGTAGGCCGTGGCCAGGCCGCCGAGGTCGGCGATGTTCTCGCCCAGCGTGAGCTTGCCGTTGACGTGCAGGCCGGGCGCGGCCTCGTAGGCGTTGAACTGGGCGATCAGCTTGTCGGTGCGTCCCAGGAAGCCCTTGGCATCGGCCTCGGTCCACCAGTTCTGGAACTTGCCGCTCGCGTCGAAGCGGCTGCCCTGGTCGTCGTAGCCGTGGGTCATCTCATGCCCGATCACCGCGCCGATGCCGCCGTAGTTCAGCGGATCGTCGGCCTCGGCGTCGAAGAACGGCGGCTGCAGGATCGCGGCCGGGAACACGATCTCGTTGGCCAGCGGGTTGTAGTAGGCGTTGACCATCTGCGGCGGCATCGCCCATTCAGTCTTGTCGACCGGCTTGCCGATCTTGCCCAGCATCCACTTGTAGTTGAACTCGTTGGCGGCCAGCACGTTGCCGATGTAGCTGTCGCGCGCGGTCTCGAGGCCCGACCAGTCGCGCCACTTGTCCGGGTAGCCGATCTTGGGCGTGAAGCTGGCCCACTTCTCCATCGCTTTCGTCTTGGTCTCGTCGGACATCCAGTCGAGGTTCTCGATGCGCAGCTTCAGCGCCTCGCCCAGGTTGGCGACCAGGGTTTCCATCCGCTCCTTGGCTTCCGGCGAGAACGCGACGTCGACGTACATCTGCCCCAGGGCCTCGCCGGTCTGCTGGCCGATGGTGTCGAGCACGCGCTTGCCGCGCTCCTTCATTTCCTTCTGCCCGCGCATGGTGGCGGAGTAGAAGTTGAAGTTCTCTTCGGCGAAGGCGTCGGCGAGGTAGGGCGAGGCGCTGTCGACGGTGTGGAAGCGCAGGTAGGACTGCCAGGTCGCGGGGGCGACGTCGGCGATCATGCTGCTGACTTCGGAATGGAACTCCGGGATCGCGAGCGAGAACTTCTCCGGGATCGCCAGGCCCTGGGATTCGAAGAACGTGGTCCAGGCAAAGTCCGGTGCCAGCGCGTCGGCATCCGCCGGGCTGACCGGGTTGTAGAACAGGCCGACGTCGCGCGACATTTCCTCGCTCGACTTGGAGACCTTGGCCAGGCGGCTCTCGAACGCGACCACGTCGGCGGCCTGGGTGGCGGCGTCGGCGGCCGGCACGCCGGACAGCTCGAGCACCTTGGCGACGTGCGCCTGGTAGGCCTCGAGCTTGTCCTTCTTGTCTGCGTCGAAGTAATAGGTCTTGTCGGGCAGGCCCAGGCCGGCGGGGAACGCGTAGGCGATGTTCATGGACGAGTCCATGAAGTCGGCCTCGGGGCCGAAGCCGAACACGGTGAACTGGCCCTTGGCCGCGCTGCTGCGCAGGTAGTCGGCGATCGACGCCGGGGCATCCAGCGCGGCGATGGCCGCCAGCTCGGATTCCAGCGGCGCGATGCCCTGTGCGTTGATCGCCTCGGCGTCGAGGCCGGTCGACCAGATGTCGCCGACGATCTTGTTGACGCCGGTCGCGCCCTCGACCGCCGCGGCCTGGTCGGCCAGCTGGCGCTGGATCGCCTGCGAACGCTCGTCCAGCATCTCGAACGCGCCCCACGACGTGCGGTCGCCGGGGACCGGGTTGGCCGCGAGCCAGGTTCCGTTGACGTACGCGCCGAAGTCCGTGCAGGCGTTGCCGTTGGCGTCGAAGTCGCTCGCCTTGAAGCTGTTGACGCCGGGCAGCGTGGATTCGTCGAGGGTGAACGCCGCGGCGGCTGCGGGCGGAGCGTCGACGGCCGCGGTTTCGGTCGCGGCGTCACGCTGGCAACCGGCCACCGCGGTGGCGACGGCCAGCGACAGAAGCAGGAACTTGGGTGCGGACTTGGAAAAATGGCTCACGGCGAACTCCGCCCTGGTGGGCATGGGTGATGGGATGGATCGGCCACGCGGGCGGGCCGGATGCCGAATCTACGCCTGCGTCGCTGTTGCCGGGGGTGCAGAAGGTCATGACGGGCTTTCGCGGTCGTGGCCGCTTCCACTGATGTGGTCCTCCCACATTCATGTTTCTGCCGTATGATGTGGGGGTTGGCGCACGGCAGTCCGTTATCCGGTCATTGCCCAGCCGCGGTCGCCCCAGGCACCCCGGCCCTTTAACTCCCGCACGTCTCTCGTCGCGCAGACACGGCCCGGACATCTCCGACAGCCGTCAAATCCATTGCCCGCCGCGCGGTTCACGGAAAGCGCCGGGCAAGCTGCGAACCAGGAGTTCAAATCCATGTCCGATACCCGGACCTTCGAGACCCTCGGGCTCTCGTCCGCGCTGCTGCGCGCGCTCGATTCGAGCGGCTACACCATTCCCACCCCGATCCAGGCGCAGGCGATCCCGTTCGTGCTCGCCGGGCACGACGTACTCGGCGCCGCCCAGACCGGCACCGGCAAGACCGCCGCGTTCGGCCTGCCGCTGCTGCAGCGCCTGGCCAAGGAAACCCCGCCCAAGGGGCCGCGCAAGCCGCGTGCCCTGGTGCTGGTGCCGACCCGCGAGCTTGCGGTGCAGGTCGCCGACAGCCTGAAGGAGTACGGCCGCCACCTGCGCATGAACGTCACCACCATCTTCGGTGGCGCCGGCATGCAGCCGCAGATCGACAACCTGCGCCGCGGCGTCGACATCCTGGTCGCCTGCCCGGGGCGCCTGCTCGACCACATGGAGAACGGCCACGCGAAGCTCGACGCGGTGGAGGTGCTGGTGCTGGACGAAGCCGACCGCATGCTCGACATGGGCTTCCTGCCGTCGATCAAGCGCATCCTGGCGCGCGTGCCGAAGCAGCGCCAGACGCTGCTGTTCTCGGCCACCTTCGAACCGCGCATCAAGGCGCTGGCGCTTGACTACATGCAGTCGCCGAAGCAGGTCGAAGTGGCGAACCGCACCACCATCGCCGACACCATCGTGCATCGCGCGCATCCGGTCGATTCCGGCAGCAAGCGCGACCTGCTGATCGACATCCTCGCCGCCCGGCACACCGAGCGGGTGCTGGTGTTCGGCAAGACCAAGCACGGCTGCAACCGCCTCGCCGAGCAGCTCGAGACCGCCGGCCTGCCGGCCGTCGCGATCCACGGCAACAAGAGCCAGGCGCAGCGGCAGAAGGCGCTGGACGCGTTCAAGGCCGGGCGGGCCAGGATCCTGGTCGCGACCGACGTCGCCGCGCGCGGCCTGGACATCCCCAACCTGCCGCTGGTGATCAACCACGACCTGCCGATGGTGGCCGAGGATTATGTGCACCGCATCGGCCGCACCGGTCGCGCCGGCGCGACCGGCGAGGCGCTGTCGCTGGTGTCGCCGGAAGAGGGCGCGCTGCTGAACCAGATCCAGAAGATGCTCAAGGCCGAGATCCAGATGGACGTGGTGGCCGGCTACGAGCCGAGCCGTCCGATCCGCCTGGATGCGCCGATGCCGCCGCAGGGCGGCCGCGGCCAGCGCCAGGGCGCGCCGCGTCCCGGCGGCCAGCGTCCGCCGCGGGCCCCGGGCGCCAAGCCCGGCCACCGCCAGGGCGGCCACGGCAAGGCGCAGCCGGTGGCGGCGCATGCCCATGCCGGCCCCAAGGCGCCGGGCAGCCGCGGTCGCGGCGGGCGTGGCCGGGGCGGCAGCAGGAGCGGTTCGAGCGCCTGAGCGCCTGCGCCTGGGCGCGGCTAGCCGCCGCCCAGGTCGCGGACCAGGCGGAAGCCAAGGTCATCGAAGCCACGCGCGGCTTCGTGGGCTTCCGGGCCGGTGGCGCCTTCGTCGCGCCAGCCGGCGCCGCTGGCCACGCGCTGCGCACAGCTGCCGCTGCAGTCGATGTTCCACTCCGACACCCGGCGCTCGCCGCCGGTGGCGGGCAGGCGGCTCCACTCCGACGCGGTGGCCAGGCGATATGTCAGGCCATCGCGCTTCCCGCGCCACGCCGCATAGGCGCTGGCGTCGTCCCATGACACGCAGACCACCGGGTCTGCCCCGCGCTGCTCGAATCCCGGGGAGCGCCAGTCGCGTGGTGCGAGCATGCGCAGCAGCGACGCCCGTTCGCGGCAGCGCGCGGGCTCGCGCCCGGTGGCGTCGGCGAACGCCGCGTATTCGTCGCGGCTGACCAGGCGGCGCATCGCCCCGAGGCGGACGCCGCCCTGTTGCACCAGGACCATGTCGATTCCGGGACCGCCCAGGCGCTCGCCCGGGATGGGGATGGTCCGTGCGCGTTTTTCCAGTGCCGCGAGCGCCTGCGCGTCCAGGCCCATCCTGCGCGCGTCTTCGACCGCGTCCAGGCCCTCGGCCCGGTCGAAGTCGGCTGCGGCGTGCTCGACGCGCGTGGCCACCACTTTCACGATGTCCTGCTTGGCCTTGCGCAGGGCCGCGCCGTCGGCGCGCGAGGTCCTTGATGCCAGCTGGCTGGCCTGCATCACGCCGGTGCGCGCCGCGTCGGTCCGGCCCGAGGCGAAGTCGCGCCCGGCCTTCTCGCCCAGGGCGGCGATCAGGGCGTCGATCGCCGGTGCGAGCCGGAGGTGGGCGGGATCGGCCTGCCAGGCATCGAGCAGGCTGGTGTAGGCGTTGTCGCCCGCGGGCGACGTCAGCTTGCCTGCGCGCAGCTGCCGTTCGGCAAGCACCAGGAAACGCTCGGCTTCGGACGCGGGCGCAGCGCGCAGCAGGGCGTCGTCCGGGTTGCCGATGGCCGGCGCGTCCCGGGTGGCCAGGGTGGGCGTGGCGCCGTCAGCGGCCCCGTCGCCGCCGGTGCCCGCGCGGTAGAAATCCGGCGCATCGCCGCGACGCTCGAAGTACAGCCCGGCGCCGAGCATGCCCACCGCGAGCAGTGCCGCCGCTGTCCAGGCCCGCGCGGGCAGCGCGCCAAGCCGCTCGCCCAGGCCGCGCAGCAGCGCGCCCGGGCCACCGCGCTCCGCCGCGGGCACCTGGTCCAGGGCCGCCAGCATCTGCGCTGCGTCGGCGAAGCGCCGTCCCGGCGACTTGGCCATCGCGCGGTCGATGAAGGCCTGCCAGTGGCGCAGCCCCGGCGGCAGTCGCGGGATCGGGTCCTGCACGTGCATCATCGCCATCGACAGGGCGTCGGCGGCGTTGTAGGGCAGGGAACCGACCAGCATCTCCCAGGCCAGCACGCCGACGCTGTAGAGGTCGGCGCGGGCGTCCACGCCTTCGCCGCGGGCCTGCTCGGGCGGCATGTAGGCGGTGCTGCCAACGGCCAGGCCGACGGTGGTCACGCGCGAGCCGTAGCCGCGGCGCAGGGCGATGCCGAAGTCGGCCAGCAGCGGCCGGCCGGTGTCGTCGAAGAGCACGTTCTCGGCCTTGACGTCGCGATGCACGATGCCGCGCGAATGCGCGTACTGAAGGGCCGAGAGCAGGCTGCGCAGGATCTCCCGGGCCGTGGCCTCGTCGCCGCGCAGGTTGCGCTGGCCAAGGTGGCCACGCGCCAGGTAGGGCATGGAGTAGTAGGGCAGGCCATCGCGCGTGCGGCCGACGTCGTGGATGCCGACGATGTTGGGATGGTCAAGGCGGGCGATGGTGCGCGCTTCGTTCTCGAAGCGGCGCCGGCTGACTTCGTCGCCCAGCGCCTCGGGCAGCATCACCTTGATCGCGACCTCGCGGTTGAGCGAAAGCTGCTCGCCCAGGTAGATCGTCGACATGCCCCCGATGCCGGCCACGCGCGTGACCCGATAGCCGGGAATGTCCGGCAACGGCGTGTCCGCGCTGCGTGTCGTGTCGTGCATGTCCCGGCCCCCCTCAGGCGTTGACGAGGATAGCGCTCCCGCGTCGGGATGTGATGAACGCCACTGCGACGGCGGTCACGCGCCCGCGTTCGCGGCGGCGCGTTCCGGCTTGCGACGCACATAGACCTGCTTGCGCATCGAGGCGACGACGTCGCCGGCACCGTCGCGCACCTCGGTGTCGAACCAGTGCAGGTACTTGGCGCCGCCGGCGGTGGCGGCGCGCATCGCGGCAAGCACCTCGTCGCCGAGGTCGAAGCTTGCGTGCACGGTCCCGCGGCCGGGCTTGAGGAAGCGGATCTCGGCAGCCTGGTCCCAGACGTAGTAGTCGCGGCCGAGCGAGCGCATCGTCAGCAGCATCCAGAACGGATCGGTCATCGCGAACAGGCTTCCGCCGAAGTGCGTGCCGACATAGTTGCGGTTGTACCAGCGCTGGCGCAGCTCGACGCGGGCGTGGCGGAAGTCGTCGCTGATCGCCGTGATGCGGATGCCGGCAAACAGGAACGGCGGCCACGCGTTCATGCCCCGGCGCAGGCTCGATGCGCGCACGCTCAGGACAGCAGCAGGGCCGACATCTGCCTGCGGTAGCGCGACACCAGCGCGGTATCGTCGATCACCCGGAAGGCCTCGATCAGTGCCTTGCGCGGCAGGCCGTCGTCATGGTTGCGGTCGCGCCGCAGCATCTCCATGAACTCCCGCAGCGCGGCCTCGTGGCGGCCGGCGACCATGTGGTGGGCGCCGAGCAGGTGGCGGGCGCGCAAATCGCCGGGATCGGCCGCGAGGGCGGCCTCGAGCACGGCGGCCTGCGGCGCGTCGCGAAGCAGGGCGGAGAAGCCGAGCGCGGCGCGCGCGCGCAGCGCGCGGTCGTCGGTGGCGAGGTTGGCGGGCAGCGCGTCGAGCAGCGGACCGGCCTCGGCGGTGGCGCCGGTGGCAATCAGGGCGACGGCCAGGTCGAGCCTCAGGCCGTCATTGTCCGGCGCGGCCTCGACTTCGCGGCGCAGGCGCTGGACTTCGGCCTGCGGGTCGACGGGGGCGGCGGCCTGCGCATCCACCGCTGCATCGGCGTCGGCCTGTGCCTCGGCGGGCACGATGCCGTGACGGGCGAGGAACTCGCGCAGCTCGCCTTCCGGCAGCGCGCCGGGGAAGCCGTCGACCGGCTGCCCGTCCTTGACCAGGATGATGGTGGGGATCGAGCGGATCTGGAACGCGCCGGCAAGCTGCTGCTCGCGCTCGACGTCCACCTTCGCCAGCAGGAAGGCGCCGTTGTAGTCGGCGGCGAGCTTCTCGAGCACGGGGCCGACGGTCTTGCACGGCCCGCACCACTCGGCCCAGAAATCGATCAGGACCGGCGTCTGCAGCGAACGGTCGAGGACTTCGGCTTCGAAGTTGTCGGCGGTGACATCGAGGACGTGTGGCTTGGCGTGTTCGGGGGACATTGCGCGATCCGTTATGCGATGGATACGAGATTGTGCCAGCGCTTGCCGATTGCAAGCCCGGGGGCGAGGATGCCGGGCCCACCGGAAGCCAGTGCATGGGCAAAAAAGCCGAGCCGTTCGAACACCCCGGGGCCGGCGCCAGGCGCGCGGCGGGGCTTGCCGCGGGTGCGTGCTTCGCGCTGGCGCTCGCGTGCTTCGGCGCCGCGCTCCCGGGATACGCGCAGCTGCAGTATCCGGTGGCACTGCTGGGTGCCGCAGGCGTTCCGCGCGCAACCGCGTTCAACCTCGCCGGCTTCCTGCTGCCCGGGCTCCTGGCGGCCTTCGTCGCCCTGCGTCGGCGTGGCGGGCTGCCGCAGTCGGCGGCGCTGGCGGCCCGCCTGGGCTGGACGCTGGCGCTGCTGGCGGCGCTGGCGTTCGCGGCGCAGGGCCTGCTGCCGCTGGATGCGTCCTCGCCCGACGCCGGCCGCGGCCGGCTGCACGGCGTGGCCTGGGGGCTGTGGGGCATCGCGTCCACGGCGGCGGCGCTGGCACTCTCCCTCGACGCGCTGCGGCTGCGCCGGTGGCGTGCGGTGGCGGGCCACCTGCTCGCCGGCGCGCTGGTTTTCAGCCTCGCATGGCTGACGGCCGACCTGGTGCCGCCGGCGCTGGCGCAGCGCGCGGCGTTCGCCTGCTGGTTCGCGTGGATCGCCTGCGTCGGCTTCGCCGGGGCGGGCGGCGCATGGCGGCGGCATCGCCCACTGCGGTAGGCTTGGCGGCCCTGTTTTACTGGCGCCCCCGACGTGTCCGAGACCCCCGCTGCGACCGACCCGACCTCCTATCGTCCCGCCGACGTCGAACGCGCGGCCCAGGGCTTCTGGGAGCGGACGCGGGCGTATGAAGTGACCGAGGACGCGGACCGGCCGAAGTACTTCTGCCTGGCGATGCTGCCGTACCCGTCCGGTGCGCTGCACATGGGGCACGTCCGCAACTACACCATCAGCGACGTCATCAGCCGCCACAAGCGCATGGGCGGCTTCAACGTGTTGCAGCCCATGGGCTGGGACGCCTTCGGCCTGCCTGCCGAGAACGCCGCGATCAGGAACCGCACCGCGCCGGCGAAGTGGACCTACGCCAACATCGACCACATGCGCGGCCAGCTGAAGATGCTGGGCTACGCGATCGACTGGTCGCGCGAGTTCGCCACCTGCAGCCCGGACTACTACGTCCACGAACAGCGCATGTTCACCCGCCTGATGAAGAAGGGCCTGGCCTACCGCCGCAACGCGGTGGTGAACTGGGACCCGGTCGACCAGACCGTGCTGGCCAACGAGCAGGTGATCGACGGCCGCGGCTGGCGCTCCGGCGCGCTGGTGGAGAAGCGCGAGATCCCGCAGTGGTTCCTGCGCATCACCGATTACGCCCAGGAGCTGCTGGACGGCCTGGACACGCTCGGCGGCTGGCCGGATTCGGTCAAGACGATGCAGCGCAACTGGATCGGCCGCAGCGAGGGCCTGGAAATCCGGTTCAGGGTCGATGGCGAAGACGAGCCGCTGACCGTCTACACCACGCGCCCGGACACGCTGATGGGCGTGACGTTCATCAGCATCGCGGCCGAGCATCCTCTGGCGCAGAAGGCGGCGAACGGGAATGCGGAGCTCGCGGCCTTCATCGCCGAGCTGCGCAAGGGCGGCGTCTCCGAAGCCGAGATCGAGACCCAGGACAAGCGCGGCATGGCCACCGGCCAGTGGGCGATCCACCCGGTCACCGGCGAGGACGTCCCGGTCTATGTCGCCAACTTCGTACTGATGGGCTACGGCACCGGTGCGGTGATGGCGGTGCCCGCGCACGACCAGCGCGACTGGGAATTCGCCAAGGTGCACGGGCTGCCGGTGCGCCCGGTGATCGTGCCGCCCGGCGTGGCAGACGCCCTGCGCGAGGTCAGCAGCGACGTCGCCCACGATGCCGATCCCTTCCAGGCGGCGCTGGCCGGCGGGACGGTCGACGCCTACGACACCTCGGCGGCGGTGGCCGTGGTCCGCGACTATTTCGAATCGATCCGCAGCGCGGGCGCGTACACCGAGCGCGGCCTCCTGGTCGCGTCGGGCGAGTACAGCGGCATGGAGTTCGCCGCGGCCTTCGATGCACTGGCCGCGCGTCTGGGAGCCGAAGGCAGCGGCCGCCGCCGGGTCAACTTCCGCATCCGCGACTGGGGCGTGAGTCGCCAGCGTTACTGGGGCTGCCCGATCCCGGTGGTGTACTGCGACGCCTGCGGCGCGGTGCCGGTGCCCGACGACCAGCTGCCGGTGGTGCTGCCCGAGGACGTCGAGGACGCGTTCGCCTGCGGCACCGTGCAGTCGCCGATCAAGGCCGACCCCGAGTGGCGCAGGACAACGTGCCCGGAGTGCGGCGGCGCGGCCGAGCGCGAGACCGACACTTTCGACACCTTCATGGAGTCCAGCTGGTACTACGCGCGCTACACCTCGCCGGGCGCGGCCGACATGGTCGACGCGCGCGCGAAGTACTGGACGCCGGTCGACCAGTACATCGGCGGCGTCGAGCACGCGATCCTGCACCTGCTGTATTTCCGCTTCTACCACAAGCTGCTGCGCGACCAGGGCCTGGTGGACAGCGACGAGCCGGCGGTGAACCTGCTCACCCAGGGCATGGTGGTGGCTGATACCTACTACCGCGAGGATGCCAACGGCGCCAGGGAGTGGTTCAACCCTGCCGATGTCGACGTCGAGCGCGACGAGCGCGGTCGCATCACCGGCGCGCATCTCGTGGCCGACGGCCAGCCGGTGCGGGTGGGCGGCATCGAGAAGATGTCGAAGTCGAAGAACAACGGTGTCGACCCGCAGTCGATGGTCGACAAGTACGGTGCCGACACCGTGCGCCTGTTCTCGATGTTCGCCTCGCCGCCGACGCTGTCGCTGGAGTGGAACGAGGCGGGTGTCGAAGGCATGTCGCGCTTCCTGCGCCGCGTCTGGCGCCTGGTCCAGGAGCACGTCGCCACGCTCCCGGCCCCAACGTCTCTTTCCCTGTCCGCCGGCGAGCTCACCCCGGAACAGAAAACCCTCCGCCGCCACCTGCACGAGACCATCCAGAAGGTGGGCGACGATTACGGCCGCCGCCACAGCTTCAACACCGCCATCGCGGCGCTGATGGAATTGCTGAACCACCTGGTGAAGTTCAACGACGCCAGCGGGGCCGGCCGCGCTGTCCGGCACGAAGTGCTTGAAGCGATGGTGCTGATGCTGAACCCGGTGACGCCACACACCTGCCACGCGCTGTGGCAGCTGCTGGGCCACGCCGAGCAGGTGGTTGACGATGTCCCGTTCCCGGTCGTCGACCCGGAGGCCCTGGCGCGCGATGCGATGACGCTCGCGGTGCAGGTCAACGGCAAGCTGCGCGGCACGATCGAGGTCGCCGCCGACGCCGCGCGCGAGGCCATCGAGGCCCGCGCACTGGCCGAGCCCGGCGTGGCGAAGGTGCTCGAGGGCCTCGCCGTGCGCAAGGTGATCGTGGTGCCGGGCAAGATCGTGAACGTGGTGGCCGCATGAAGCCCGACGCGCAGCTTGTCGCGCATCCCGGCGTCGTCCAGACTTCCGGCATGGCCCGCCATTCCCTCCGCTTGGCCCTTCCGGTGCTGCTGGCGCTGCTCGTCGGCGCCTGTGGCTTCCACCTCCGCGAGCCGCTGCAGCTGCCGCCGGAGCTCGCTGGCGTCCAGGTGACCGCCCGCGATCCCTACAGCCCGCTGCTTCAGGCGCTCACGCGCACCCTCGAGCGCGCCGGATTCGATGTCCCCGAGCGCGCGGGCCCGGGCGTTGCCCGGCTCCGTATCCTGTCGGAGCGCTGGGAGTCGCAGCCGATCAGCGTCGACCAGTTCGGTCGCGCCCAGGAGTTCACGCTGCGCTACGCGGCGGTGTTCAGCCTGCTCGGCGGCGATGGCGAAGAGCTGGTGCCCGAGCAGGTGATCGAACTGTCGCGCGACTACGTGTCGCTCCCGGCGAACTCGTCGGGTTCGGAAAGCGAGCGCGAGATGCTGTCGCGCGAGATGCAGCGCGAAATGGCCGCGGCCGTGCTGCGCCGGATCGATGCCGTGAACCGCACGCGCCTGGAACAGGACGCGGTGCCGCTGCCGATGCCCGTGCCGGTGCCGCCGGCCGGCGGCTGAGCGGCCGCGTCCGGCCATGGCCCGCGAACTCGGTCCCGAACAGTTGGCCGGCGGCCTGTCCCGTGGCCCGCTGGCGCCCGTGTACCTGGTGGCTGGCGGCGAACCCCTTCGGGTGCTGGAGTGCGCCGATGCGATCCGCGCGGAGGCGCGCGCCCAGGGCTACGCCGAGCGCGAGGTGTTCGAAGTCGAGACCCGCGACATCGACTGGGACGGTCTCGAGGCCAGCCTGCGCGCGCCAAGCCTGTTTTCGGCGCGGCGGCTGATCGAGGTCCGCCTGCCGACCGGGAAGCCGGGCAAGCGTGGCGCCGAAGTGATCACCGACTACTGCGCCGCGCCGCCTCCCGACACCTGCATGCTCGTCACCGGCGGTGAGTGGAGCGGCAAGCACGGCGGCAAGTGGAGCCAGGCGATCGCCGCGGCCGGCGCGGTCGCGGTGGCCTGGCCGGTGAAGCCGCATGAACTGCAGGGCTGGCTCGAGGCGCGCCTGCGCCGCCATGGCGTGCGCGCCGACCGGGGCGCGGTCCAGCTGCTGCTCGAGCGCGTGCAGGGCAACCTGCTCGCCGCCGCGCAGGAGATCGACAAACTGGTCCTGCTGGCCGGGGAGGGCACCCTGGACGCGGCGGGCATGCAGTCGCTGGTGGCCGACGCGGCGCGCTATGACGTGTTCCGGCTGGTCGATTCGGCACTCAACGGCGAGGGCGTGCAGGTGCTGCGCATGCTGGCCGGGCTGCGCGCCGAGGGCGCCGCGGTGCCCGCGCTGATGGGCATGGTGGTGATGGAGCTGCAGCGCGCCGCCGCGCTGGCGCGGGTCAAGGCGCGGGGCGGCAACCTGGCCTCCGAGTTCAAGGCCCAGCGGATCTGGGATTCGAAGGAAGCGGCCTATCGCCGCGCCCTGGATCGCCACCCGGCCGCCCGCTGGGAGCGTTTCGTCGCGGTTGCCGGAGACGTGGACAGGGTGGCCAAGGGTCGCGGCGCGGGCGACGAGTGGCTGCTGCTGGAGCGCCTGCTGCTTGCGGTCGCGGATCCGCGCGCCGTGCCGCTGCTGGCGGCATGACCCTGCTGGCCTGCTACGGCGGCAGCTTCGATCCGGTCCACCTGGGCCACCTGGCGGTGGCCATGGCCGTGCGCGATGCACTCGGTGCCGACGTGGCGTTCGTGCCGGCCGCCGATCCACCGCACAAGGACGCGACCCATGCCGCTGCCGCGCTGCGCGCCAGGATGCTCGAGCTGGCCGTCGCCGGCGAGCCCGGACTCCGCATCGATCCGCTTGAACTCGGGCGCGAGGGCCCGTCGTACACAGTGGACACGCTGCGCCTCCTGCGGGCGGCGCACGGCCCGCATCGGCCGATCGCCTGGGTGGTGGGCGGGGATTCGCTGCTGCAGCTGGACCGCTGGCATCGCTGGCAGGAGATATTCGCCCACGGCCACGTGCTGGCGGTCGCGCGCCCGGGCTCGCCGCTGGGCGAAGGCGAGATCGCCGCTCGTGCCCCGGCGGTGGAGCGCCAGCTGGGCTTCCGGCGGCGCCCGGCCGGCGACCTGTCCCGATCGCCGGCCGGCGGCTTCGCGCTGCTGGAGCTGCCGCGGCTGCGCCCCGAGTCCTCGACCGCGGTGCGGCGGCTGATCGCCACCGGCGGCGACTGGGAGCCGCTGCTGCCGCCGGCGGTGGCCGGGTTCATCCGCGAACGCCGGCTTTATGGATACGGGGCCGCGACGGCTCCTTCGCTATAATCCCCACCCCCGCCAACGAGCACCGTCCTTGTCCAGCCAAGCGCAAGTCATCAAGACCAGCCTGCCCAACCCGCCGCCATCCGTGGAACTGCTGCTGTCCACGGTCCTTGAGGCCGTTGCCGAACTCAAGGCGGTGGATGTCACCGAGATCGACGTGCGCGGCAAGACCAGCGTGTGCGACTTCATGGTGGTCGCCTCGGGAACTTCGACCCGGCACGTGAAGTCGATCGCCGACGAAGTGGTGAAGTTCGCCAAGCGCCTGGACTGCCAGCCGCTGGGCGTGGAAGGCGAGCGCGAGGCGGAATGGGTGCTGGTGGACCTGGGCGACGTGGTGGTTCACGTGATGCTGCCCCGCGTGCGCGAGTTCTACGCCCTGGAGCGCCTGTGGACGGTCGGCGACCAGCCGCCGGATGCCGCTGACGACGCCGGCCAGCCGCGCGACCACGGCCGCGACGACGGCTGAGGCCGGTGAAGGCGCGCCTGGTCGCAGTGGGCGAGCGCCCGCCGGGCTGGGTCGCGGAGGGCTTCGCCGAATACCGCAAGCGGCTGTCGCACTGGCTGCCGCTGGAACTTGTCGAAGTCACGCCCGGCCTCCGCGGCAAGGGCCGCGACGCCGTACGCGCGACCCATGACGAAGGCCAGCGCGTGCTGGCGGCGCTCCCGCGCGACGTGCACGTGGTCGCGCTGGACGGTCGTGGCCGGGCCTGGGATTCCGAAGCGCTGTCCACGCGCATGGAGCACTGGCGCGGGCAGGGCCGGGATCTCGCATTCCTGGTCGGCGGGCCCGAGGGCCACGCCGACGACGTGCTGGCCCGCGCCGACGAATCCTGGTCGCTCGGGCCGCTCACCCTGCCGCACATGCTGGTGCGGCTGGTGCTGGCCGAGCAGCTGTACCGCGCCGCGGCGCTGCTCGCCAACCATCCCTACCACCGGGCCTGACGCCCGCAGGCGCGTGCCGCCGGCGGCGGCTCAGCCCCGGTCGAGCCTGAAGTCGATCGGGACCAGGCCGATGGCCTGTACCGAGCGCCCGTCGCGCATCGCCGGCTGGAAGCGCCAGTGGCGCAACACATGGCGGCGCGCGGCCTCGTCAAGCTCGCGATGGCCGCTGCCGTCGTGGACCTGGACCCGCAGCGGCCGGCCGTCGATGTCCACCAGGACCTGCAGCATCACCGTGCCCTGCAGTCCCGCGCGCAGCGCTTCGCGCGGGTAGGGCGGTGCGCTGGCCTGGGCATAGGCGAGGCGCATGCCGGTCAGCGGCCCCGTGGCGGGTGGTGCGATGTCGGCCGCTGCCTGCTCCACGACGGGGGCGGGATCGGCGGGGATGCTTCCGCCATCGACCAGTGGCGGGACCGTGACGGGCCGGGGCTCGACAACCCGCTGCGCGGGCGCGGTCGGCGCCGGCGGAGTGACCGGACGCTCCACCGGCACGATCTCCGGCGGCGGAGGCGGCGGCACCGGCCTGGGTTCGAACCATTCGGTGTCCAGGCCGCGGGGCCCCGCGGGCTCCGGCGTGGGCCGGGACAGCGGGGCCAGCATCAGCAGCAGCAGGGCCCCGTTGAGCAGCAGCGTTCCGGATACCCCGGCGATGCGTACGGGGTCCGGGCGGTTGGCGACAGGCGGCGCGTGGCGGGCATGCGGGACGGACGACGGACTGCGGACTTCGGGCTGCAGGACCATGGACCACCTCCTCGTTGTGCCGGCACGATGCCGGCTGCATGGGGGCCAACGCGCGGCCGGCGGCCGCGGGGTTGTCAGCGCCCCAGTTCGAACACGACCTCCAGGTTGGCCTCCAGCGTGTTCTCGCCCGGCGCCACCGGAGTCGACTCCGCATCCATGGCCACCGCGCGCATGGCGTACATGGGTCGCGGCTGCGGGATGCTGCCGCCTTCACTGATGCTCACGATGCGGCGCACCCGCAGGTCCAGCGCCTGGGCATACATGTCGGCGCGGGCGCGGGCAAGCTCAAGCGCCTTGCGCCGCGCCTCGTCGTAGACCACCTCGGGCTGGTCGATGCCGAAACCGGGGCCGTTGACATTGTTGGCGCCGCTGGCCACCAGGGCGTCAAGCACCTCGCCCAGCGTGGCGATGTCGCGCACCTTCAGGCTGACGGTGTTGCTGGCGCTGTAGCCCGAAATCACCGGGGCCTGGTTTTCGACGTGGCGATAGTCGGGGTTGATGTTGATGCCGGAGGTCTGGATGTCCTTCTCGGCGATGCCCGCGGCGCGGATCGCCGCGATCACGCGCGTCATCTGCGCCGCGTTGGCGCGCATCGCGGCGTTGGCATCCGGGGCCTGCGTCACCACGCCGGCCGAGGCCGTGGCGATGTCCGGCGCGCGGCTGGCGGTGCCGCGCGCCGATACCGACAGCAGGGTGCCGTCGCTGGTGGCGCCCGCGTAGCCGGTCTGGGCGGATGCGGTCATGGCAAGGCTTCCAAGGGCGAGGGTGATGGCGAGGGCGGCGGTGGTCGCCGTACGCATGAGGGTCGGGCGCATGTGGATCTCCGGAAGCGACGTGGACAGGGTCGATGCGGTGGAGTGAACGGGTCGTGAGCCGGAACGGGGTTGCGTGCGCAACGTTCCGGCTGGCCGCGTGCCCGGCACGGTATCCTTCCTTCATGCTCCACCTGGCCTCGAAATCGCCGCGCCGGCGTGAACTGCTGGCGCGCCTTGGACTCGACTTCGGCGTGCTCGACGTCGACGTGCCGGAGGCGCGTGCGCCCGGCGAATCGGCGGAAGGCTATGTCGCCCGGGTTGCCCGCGACAAGGCCGGCGCCGGCCTGCTGTGCGTGGTCGCGGTGCCTGGCGCGGTGGTGCTGGGCTCGGACACCGAAGTGGTGCTGGACGACGAGGTGTTCGGCAAGCCAGCCGACGCCGCCACGGCAGCCGCCATGCTGAGCCGCCTGTCGGGCCGCACGCACCGTGTGCTGACGGCGGTGTCGCTGGTGTCCGCCGGGCGCGAGGCACGGGTCACGGTGTCGAGCGACGTCACCTTCGCTTCGCTGTCCGACGACGACATCGCCGACTACGTCGCCAGCGGCGAACCGATGGGTCGCGCCGGCGCCTATGCCATCCAGGGCGGCGCGGAGCGCTTTGTCACCCGCCTGGCCGGCAGCTATTCCGGTGTCATGGGCCTGCCGCTGCACGAGACCGCCGCGCTGCTGCGCGACTTCGGCATCCACGCGCGCACGCCGCGCGGGGCCGGCGCATGAGCGAGGAGATCCTGGTCAACGTGACCCCGCGCGAGACGCGCGTGGCCGTGGTCGAGAACGGCATGCTCCAGGAGCTGCACATCGAGCGCGGCTGGAGCCGCGGCGTGGTCGGCAACATCTACAAGGGACGCGTGCAGCGGGTGATGCCCGGCATGCAGGCGGCGTTCGTCGACGTCGGCCTGGAGCGCGCGGCCTTCCTGCACGCCAACGACGTACTGCGGCCCGGCCGCGCCGAGGACCTGGCCGTCGAAGAACCCGGCCCCGGCCCGGCCCAGCCCGCGCCGCAGTCCACGCCGCCGATCAGCGAGCTGCTGCGCGACGGCCAGGAGGTCGTGGTGCAGGTGGTCAAGGACCCGATCGGCAGCAAGGGCGCGCGCCTGACCACCCAGATCAGCATTCCGTCGCGCTACCTGGTGCTGCTGCCGCAGTCGCGCGTGATCGGCGTCTCGGCGCGGATCGAGGACGAGGCCGAGCGCGCGCGGCTGAAATCGCTGGTCGGCGCGCGTGCGCTGGCGAACGGCCACGGGTACATCGTGCGCACCAACGCCGAGGGCCAGCCCGACGAGGCACTGGCCGAGGATGTCGCCTACCTGGCGCGCGCCTGGGCGCTGGTCGAGCGCGGCGTCGCCGAGGCCCGCGTGGGTGCCTGCGTGTACGAGGACCTGACCCTGCCGATGCGCGCGGTGCGCGACCTGATGCGCCGCGATGTCGAGAAGGTGAAGGTCGATTCGCGCGAGACCTGCGACCGCCTGAAGGCCTTCGCCGCGCAGTACATGCCGGGCCTGGCCGAGAAGATCGAGCACTACAGCGGCGCACGCCCGGTCTTTGATCTGTACGGCGTGGAAGACGAGATCGGCCGTGCGCTGGAGAACGAGGTGCCGCTGAAGTCCGGCGGCTACCTGGTGATCGACCAGACCGAGGCCATGACCACGGTGGACGTCAACACCGGCTCCTTCCTGGGCCAGCGCAACCTCGAGGAGACGGTGTACCGCACCAACCTGGAGGCGGCGCAGGCGGTGGCGCGGCAGCTCCGGCTGCGCAACCTTGGCGGCATCATCATCATCGACTTCATCGACATGACCGACGCCGAGCACCGGCGCCAGGTGCTGCGCACGCTGGAGAAGTCGCTCGCGCGCGACCATGCCAAGACCACCGTCTACGACTTCTCGCCGCTGGGCCTGGTGGAGATGACGCGCAAGCGCACCGTCGAAAGCCTGGAGCGCCAGCTCAGCGAGACCTGCCACGAGTGCGGCGGCCGCGGCATGCTCAAGACCGCCGAAACGGTGACCTACGAGGTGTTCCGCGAGATCGTGCGCGCCGTGCGCCAGTTCGACGCCGAACGCCTGCTGGTGATCGCCTCGCCCAAGGTGGTGGCGCGGATCACCGAAGAGGAGTCGGCCGCGGTCGCCGAGCTCGAGGAATTCCTGGGCAAGACCATCCGTTTCCAGGCCGACGAGCAGTACTTCCAGGAACAGTTCGATGTCGTGCTGCTCTGAGCCCCGCGCACGGCGCGCGGGCCGCTGATGCCCGGCCCGTTCCGCCGCGGCCTGCGTCGCGCGCGGCGCGGCGCCTGGTACGTCTTCGCCGTCGGCCTGGTGCTGATGGCGCTGGGCGCGGGGATCACCAGCCAGCTGCTGCCGCTTGCCGAGCGCCACCCGGACCGGATCGCGGACTGGCTTGGCGCGCGCGCGGGCCGGCCGGTGTCGTTCGACGCGCTGGAGACGGCCTGGACGCGGCGCGGCCCGCTGCTGCGCCTGGACGGGCTGCGCATCGGCGAGGGGCCCGATGCGATCCCGATTGGCGAGGCCGAAGTGCTGGTGGCGCAGTACGCGGGCCTGCTGCCCGGGCGCTCGTTCACCGAATTGCGCCTGCGCGGCCTTGAACTCCGGCTGGAACGCGGCGACGACGGTCGCTGGGGGGTCCGGGGACTGCCGGGCGAGGCGCAATCGGGCGGCGATCCCTTCGCCGTGCTCGAAGGCCTGGGCGAACTGCAGGTGGTGGATGGCGTGCTCGAGGTGTCGGCGCCGCGCCTCGGCATCGCCTCGCGCCTGGGCGAGGTCGACCTGCGCCTGCGCGTTGACGGCGATCGCGTGCGCGCGGCCGCACGGGCCTGGATGCGGCCGGGGGAGTCGCCGCTGGACATCACCGCCGAGCTTGATCGCGACAGCGGCGATGCGCGCGCCTGGATGGCGCTGCGGCGGGCGGACCTGTCGGCGTGGTCGGACCTGCGCGCGGGTGGCATCGGCCCGCTGGCGGGGTCGGGCCAGGTCCAGGCCTGGGCGCGGCTGCGCGGTTATCGCGTGGAGTCGCTGACCCTGCGCGCGGCCCTCGACGGCCTGCGCCTGGGTGGCGACGAAGGCCAAGGCCACGTGCGCGAAATGGACATGGGGCCGCTCGATATCGATGCGCGGTGGACCGCGCTGGACGGCGGCTGGCGCTTCGACGCGCCGCGGCTGCGCATGGGTGGCGAGGGGCACGCACAGCGGCTCGATGGGCTGCTGCTCGCGGGTGGCGCGCGCCGCGCCGTGGTGGCCGAGCGCATCGAGGCCGGCGCGCTGCTGGCACTGGCCCCGCTGGTGCCGGCGGTGCCGCCCGCACTCGCCGACTGGTTGCGCGACGCGCGGCCCTCCGTCGTCCTGCATGCGGTGGAGGCGGCGGGCGACGCCGGCGGTGCGCTGCGCGCCACCGCGCGCATCGAGGACTTCGGGTTCCGGCCGCACGAGGGGGCGCCCGGCGTGTCGGGTCTGTCCGGACAGCTGCAGGGCGATGCCGCCGGACTGGTCTTCACTCCCGACCCGGAGGCGACCGTCCGGGTCGACTGGCCGGTGGGCTTTGGCCCGCCGGCGCACGCGGTGCGGCTGCGCGGCGAGGTGGCGGCCTGGACCGCCGGCGGCGGTTGGCATGTGCAAACCGGCGCGCTGCGGATCGATGGCGAAGGTTACGGCGCCGACGTGCGCGGCGGCATGGCGTTCGAGGGCGATGGAACGCGCCCGCGCATCGACCTGGCCGCCGAACTCGACGCCGCCCGGGTGCCGGTGGCGAAGCGCTTCTGGATCCGGCACCTGATGCCGGCGGCGGCGGTGCAGTGGCTGGACTCCGCGCTGGTCGACGGCCAGGTGCTCGAGGGCCGGGCGGTGGTGTCGGGCGACCTGGACGACTGGCCGTTCCCCGCGGCCGGCGGCGCCGCCGGGCATGGCCTGTTCCATGCGTCGGCCAGGCTCGAGGACGCCGTGGTGCGCTTCGATCCGGGATGGCCCGCCGTCGAGGCGCTCGACGGTCGCGTGGACTTCATCGCGAACGGGTTCGCCCTCGAAGGTCGCGCGCAGCTGGGCGGCGTGTCCATGGAATCGCTGCGCGCCGGCATCACCGACTTCGACCGGGCGCCGCTGCGGCTGTCGACCGCCTTCGCCGCGGACGCTGCGCCGGTGCTGGCGCTGCTCCGGGGCAGCCCGCTGCGCGAAGGGCGCGAGGCGCTGCTGGATGCGCTGGATGCGTCCGGCCCGCTGCGTGCCAGCTACGCGATGGTGCTTCCGCTGGGCGGCGATGGCGGCGGAGCGGACGGACTGCAGGTGTCGGGCCGGGTGGCCCTGTCGGGTGCGCGGCTGGCCGAGAAACGCTGGGAACTGGCCTTCGACGACGTCCGCGGGGAGGCGCGCTACGACCAGTCGGGATTCATCGCCGATGGCCTGCGCGTGCGTCGCGAAGGCCAGCCGGGTCGCCTGTCCCTGCGCGCGGGCGGGCCGCACGTGCGCGACCGTGGCATGGCCTTCGAGGCCGAAATGGAGGCCAGCCTGGCCTCGTCGGAGCTTGCAGCGCGCGCCCCGGAGCTCGCCTGGCTGGGCGCGTACCTGGCGGGGCGCTCGGCCTGGACCCTGGCCCTCGGGCTGCCCGTCGACGCCGGCAGCGATGGTGCAGGCGGCCGGTTGCAGCTGCGCTCGGACCTGGTGGGCACCCGCCTTACGCTGCCACAGCCGCTGGGCAAGCCGGCGGCCGAGCCCTTGCCGGCGCGCATCGACCTGACGCTGCCGATGGGCGAGGACGACATCGACGTGGTGCTGGGCACGCGCGTCGCGCTGCGCGCCCGCAGCCGCGGCGGACGCACCGGCGTGCTGGCGGTGCTGGGCCGGGATCGCGTCGACGCGGCGCCGCCGGATGCCGGCATCCGCATCGAAGGCCGGACGCCGGTGCTGGACGCGATGGAATGGGCGGCGCTGTTCGGCGGCGACGGTACCGATGGCGGCGATGTCGGCGATGCGGGCGACGGCCTCGCGCTGCGCGGCGTTGACCTGGTCGCCGGCAGGCTGCAGCTGCTGGGCGCGAGCTTCCCCGAGACGCGGATCGTCGCGCGGCCGGAGCGGGGCGGCACCGCGGTGCGCTTCGACGGCGCCGCGCTGGCGGGCAACCTGCGCATCCCGCAGGCGCCGGGTGCGGCGCTCTCGGGCCACTTGCAGCGCCTGTACTGGCGCAGCGCCGGCACCGCGGCCGCGGCGTCGGACGCGACGGCGCCGCGCGCCGCCGCCGATGCCGACGTCGATCCGGCGGCGGTCCCGCCGCTGGCGCTCGTGATCGATGAGCTGCGCGTCGCCAATGCCTCGCTGGGCAGGCTGGACCTGCGCACGCGCCCGACCGAGGGCGGCCTGCGGGTCGATTCGCTGCAGTTGCGCGCGCCGGGGCAGTCGATCGACGTCCAGGGCGCCTGGATCGGCCGCGGCGCGCAGGCGCGCACGCGGATGCAGGTGGCGGTGGACAGCGAGGACTTCGGCGCCCTGCTCGACGGCTTCGGCATGGCCGGGCGCATGGACGGCGGAGAGGGCACGGCGCGCTTCGCGGGCTCCTGGCCCGGATCGCCCGCCGGCTTCCGGCTCGGCGGGCTCGAAGGCCGCCTGGACCTCACGGTCAAGGACGGGCGCCTGGTCGAAGTCGAGCCCGGGGCGGGCCGCGTGCTGGGCCTGCTCAGCATCGCCGAGCTCCCGCGCCGGCTGATGCTCGACTTCCGGGATTTCTTCTCGCGCGGCTTCGCCTTCAACCGGATCGGCGGTGGCGTGGAGTTCGCCGGCGGCATGGCGCGCGGCGACGGGCTGGTGATCGACGGACCCGCCGCCGAGATCCGCATCGGCGGCAGTGCCGACCTGCGCGCGCAGGCCTATGACCAGGTGATCGACGTGTTCCCGCGCACGGGGAGCCTGCTCACCGCGGTGGGCGCGATCACCGCGGGCCCGGTCGGCGCGGCCGTCGGCGCGGTGGCCAACGTGGTGCTGGAGAAGCCGCTGGCCCGCATGGGCGCGCGCCGGTACCACGTCACCGGGCCGTGGAAGGATCCGAAGGTCGTGGTCGAGGGCCGGGAGATGCCGCCCCCGGCGGAGGATGCGCTCCGGCCCGCGATCGATCCGCGTGATGCGCCCGGATCCGCGCCCGTGCCGGAGCCTGCGTCCGGGCCGTCCGCGGACCCGCGGCCTTGATCCGCGGGCCCGCGCCCGCACGTCTGTGTGATGACTTCCCGTGATCCGGAGCCCGACCCCACCATGACCCAAGCCCTTGCCATAGCCGAAACACGCCTGCTGCTGCCCGCGGGCCTGGACGGCGGCGGCCTGGACCGCGCCTTCGGGACCCTGCTGGGTCCCGGGATCGACTTCGGCGACATCTATTTCCAGCACGCGCGGCGCGAGAGCTGGACGGTCGAGGACGGCATCGTCAAGGACGGTGCGCACTCGATCGAGCAGGGCGTGGGCGTGCGCGCGATCAGCGGCGAGAAGACCGGCTTCGCCTATGCCGACGACATCAACGCCGAATCGCTCCTGTCGGCGGCAGGCTCCGCGCGCGCGATTGCCCACAGCGGCGCCGAACGGCGCGTGCAGGCCCTGGTTCCGGCCGGCGCGCGCGCGCTGTACGCGCCCGAGGATCCTGTCGATGGCATGGCCAACGACGCCAAGGTCGAAGCCCTGCGCCGCGTGGACCGCCTGCTGCGCGCGGCCGACCCGCGGGTGAAACAGGTGATGGTGAGCCTGTCGGGCGGCGTAGACACCGTCTTCGTGGCGCGCTCGGACGGCGTGGTCGCCGGCGACGTGCGCCCGCTGGTGCGCCTCAATATCCAGGTGATCGTGGAACAGGGCGGCCGCCGCGAGAGCGGCTATGCCGGCTATGGCGGGCGCTACTCGTACGCAGAGTTGCTGGGCGACGGGCAGCCGGAGAAGTTCGCGCGTGAAGCGCTGCGCCAGGCGCTGGTGAACCTGGAGGCGATCGACGCCCCGGCCGGCGTGATGCCGGTGGTGCTGGGCAGTGGCTGGCCCGGCGTGCTGCTGCACGAAGCCGTCGGCCACGGCCTTGAGGGCGACTTCAACCGCAAGGGCACCAGCACCTATGCCGGCCGCATGGGCCAGCGCGTGGCGGCCCCGGGCGTGACCATCGTCGACGACGGCACGCTCGACAGGCGCCGCGGCTCCTTGAACGTCGACGACGAAGGCACGCCCACGCAGTGCACCACCCTGATCGAGGACGGCGTGCTGGTGGGCTACATGCAGGACACGCTCAACGCACGACTCATGGGCGTGGCGCCGACCGGCAACGGCCGCCGCGAATCCTTCGCGCACCTGGTGATGCCGCGCATGACCAATACCTACATGCTCGCCGGCAAGGACGACCCGGCCGACATGATTCGCTCGGTGAAGAAGGGGCTGTACGCGGTCAACTTCGGCGGCGGCCAGGTCGACATCACCAGCGGCAAGTACGTGTTCTCGGCCACCGAGGCCTATCTGATCGAGGACGGGAAGGTGACCGCGCCGGTGAAGGGCGCGACGCTGATCGGCAGCGGCCCGGAGACGATGCAGAAGGTGCGCATGGTCGGGCACGACATGGCGCTCGATGACGGCGTGGGCATCTGCGGCAAGGACGGGCAGAGCGTCCCGGTCGGCGTGGGCCAGCCATCGCTGCTGGTCGACGGGATCACGGTCGGCGGTACCCGCGCGTGAACCCGGGTGCTGTGGGAGCGGCTACAGCCGCGATGCCGGCCGTGCGACGGCGAGATCGCGGCTACAGCCGCTCCTGCAGGTGGTCTTCGCTGTCATCGCCTGCCGACCGGCCGCTTTCCCCGGTGCCTTCCGCGTCCAGCAGGGCGCGGATTTCGCGGTACAGCTCGCGGAAGGCGCGCGGCGGCTTGTTGGCCTTGCGCTCGGCCAGCGCGTTGCGCACCAGCTGCCGCAGTCGCTGGCTGTCGGCGCCGGGGAAGCCGTCGATGAGCGCCGCCAGCGCGAGGTCGCCGTCTTCGCCGAGCAGGCGCTCGCGCCACTCCTCGGCGCGGTGCAGGCGCGCGGTGTCCAGGCGCGCGGCCTCGCCACCGACGTCGAGCGCGTCGTGCAGTGCGTCCAGGGCGTCCTCGTCCTCGCGGCGCAGCTGCTTGGCCAGGAAGGCGACCTCGCGCTTGCGCGCGATGTGCGAGCTGATGCGCCGCGCCTGTGCGATGTGCGGCAGCAGGTGCTCGCCCAGCGGCAGCTTCGCCAGCTTGCCAGCGTCCAGTTCGACCAGCTGTTTGGCCAGTTCCAGCACGTCCAGCGCCTCGCGGCGCTGCGCGCTGCGGCTGGGGCCGAGGAATTCGCCGCTGTCTTCGTCCTTGCCGCGCATGTCGTTCCAGCCGTCCGTTGAGCCATTTCAAGAACACGAAGGATAAGGCATTGACCATCGCCACCACCGATCACGCCCCCGTCCACGATGACAGCCGCGAGCGCCTGGCGCGCCTGGAGGCCATCGCCGGACAGCTGCTCGACCGCTGCCGCGCCGCCGGGGCGACCCAGGCCGAGGTCGCGTCCACCGAGGACCGCGGCCTCAACGTCAACGTGCGCATGGGCGAAGTGGAGTCGGTGGAATCCACGCAGGATCGCGGCATCGCCGTCACCGTCTACTTCGGCCAGCGCAAGGGCAGCGCCAGCACGGCCGACCTGCGCGAGGAGAGCCTGGCGGCGACCGTCGAACAGGCCTGCGCCATCGCGCGCCACACTGAAGACGATGCCGCCGCCGGGCTGGCGGATGCCGCGCTGATGGCGCGCGACCTGCGCGACTTCGACACCTGGCACCCGTGGGACATCGACGCGCAGGGCGCGGTCGCGCTGGCGCTGGCGGCCGAGCAGGCCGGCCGCGACGCCGACCCGCGGATCACCAATTCCGACGGTGCCGGTGTCGGCAGCGGCACGTCGCTGGGCGTGTACGCCAACTCGCACGGCTTTGTCGGCGCCGAGCGCGGCAGCCACCACAGCCTGTCCTGCGCGCTGATCGCCGGCCGCGGGGAAGGCATGCAGCGCGATGGCTGGTACAGCTACGCCCTGGCCGCGGGCGACCTGGACCCCGCAAGCGCGATCGGCCGGATGGCGGCCCGGCGCACGCTCGCGCGCCTGGACCCGGCCCCGCTCGCGACCGGCCGCTACCCGGTGCTGTTTTCGGCGGACGTCGCCCGTTCGCTGATTGGCCACCTGCTGGGCGCGGTGTCCGGCGGGGCGCTGTACCGCGGCGCCAGCTTCCTGGTCGATGCCGCCGGCACGCAGCTGTTTCCGGACTGGTTCGCGATCCACGAGCGCCCCTTCCTGGCGCGCGGCCTGCGCTCCGCCTCCTTCGATGCCGAAGGCGTGGCCACGCGTGAATCGGCCCTGGTCGACGCCGGCGTGCTGCAGCGCTATGTGCTGGGCAGCTACTCCGCGCGCCGGCTCGGGCTGGAGACCACCGCCAACGCCGGCGGCGTGCACAACCTCGAGGTCGCGGCGAACGCCGGCGGTTTCGACGCGCTGGTCGCTGGCATGGACCGCGGACTGGTGGTCACCAACCTGATGGGGCAGGGCGTGAACACGATCACCGGCGACTACTCGCGCGGGGCGTCTGGCTTCCTGGTGGAAGGCGGCGCTATCGTGCGCCCGGTCGACGGCATCACCGTGGCCGGCAACCTGCGCGACATGTTCATGGCGATCGAAGCGGTCGGCACCGACGTCGACCCGCGGTCGCACATCCGCACCGGTTCGATCCTGGTTGGCGGGATGACGGTGGCGGGCAGCGACTGAGGCCTGGCCCATCAGTTGGGTTGCCTGCGCATGCGGCGGCCCCATCATCGTCCTGGGCCGGACTGTTTCCGGCCGGAGCCGGATCAATGGGCAATCCCCTTCCTCTCGTCGCCAGCACGCCGTCCGAACGCCAGTGGGCCGCATTGGCGCACCTGGCCGCGCTGGTCCTGGCCCTGTGCACCGGCTGGATCGCGGGCGCGGCCGGCATGCTTGGCGCCGGTGCGGTGTACCTGTTCAAGCGCGACCGGTCGGCGTTCGTCGCGGAGCACGCGCGCGAGGCGCTGAACTTCAACCTGAGCATGTTCATCTACGCCTGCGCGGCCACGGCGATCGGCATCGTGCTGGTCGGCGCCACCGTGTTGACCCTGGGCCTGGGCGCGATCGTGACGCTGCCGGCTGGACTGCTGCTCCTGCTGGCCTATTGCGCGATCGCGGTGATGTGGCTTGTATGCAGCGTGGTCGCGATCGCCCGCGCATGGAACGGCCAGGCCTATCGCTATCCGCTGACGCTGCGCCTGTTCTGAGGCACTCAGTGCGAGCGGTGGATCGCCAGCGTGCCCAGGGCGGCCAGCGTGGCGCCATCGGGGCCGATGGGCGCGAGCGCGGCGTCCATGGCCGCGGCCAGCCCGGCCAGTCGCGCGCGTGATGCCGCCGGACCGATCAGGGCGGGGAAGGTCGCCTTGTCCTGCGCCGCGTCCTTGCCGGCGGTCTTGCCCAGGATGGTGCTTTCGCTCTCGACGTCGAGCAGGTCGTCGCGGATCTGGAACGCCAAGCCCAGGGCGCCGGCGAAGTCGTCGAGCCGCTGGCGCTCGCCGGGCCCGGCACCGGCGGCGATCGCGCCCATGCGCAGCGCGGCGCGGATCAGGGCGCCGGTCTTGAGCGTATGCAGGCGTTCGAGGGCCTCGAGGCTGGACGCGGAACCACGGCCGGTCGCGGCCAGGTCCAGGGCCTGGCCACCGCACATGCCGGCCGCACCGGCGGCCCGGGCCAGCTCGCGCATCATCGCCACGCGCGCGTCGTCGCCGACGTGGGCCTCGGCAAGCACGGCGAAGGCCAGGGACTGCAGGGCATCACCGGCCAGGATCGCGGTGGCCTCGTCGAAGGCGACGTGCACCGTGGGCTGGCCGCGGCGCAGGTCGTCGTCGTCCATCGCCGGCAGGTCGTCGTGGACCAGGGAATAGGCGTGGACCAGTTCGATGGCCGCCGCGGGCGCATCGAGCGCGGACTCCGCGGCGCCGAAGGCGCTTCCGGCGGCGTAGACCAGCAGCGGGCGCATACGCTTGCCGCCGAGCAGCACGGCGTGGCGCATGGCAGCGCCCAGGCGTTGTTCGGCCGCGGGATGGTCGGCAAGCGCGGCTTCAAGCACGCCGTCGATGCGCTGGCGCCAGGCCTCGAACCGTGCCGCGGTGGCGTCCGCGGCGCTGGTGTCAGGCATCGTCGCCGCTGGCCGGGAATGCGGTGGCCGAGCCAGGCTGCTGCGGATCGGTGAGCAGGCGCACGCGCAGTTCGGCGGCTTCCAGCGCCTGCTGGCAGCGACGGTACAGGCCGACGCCGCGTTCGTAGGCGGCGAGCGAGTCTTCCAGGCTCATTTCGCCGCGCTCCATCTTTTCGACCAGCTGCTCAAGCGAGTCGAGCGAGGCTTCGAAGTCGGCGACGGGGGACGTGGCGTTGGCGGAATCGGGCGTGCTTGGCATGGGGCCAGTTTACGCCATGTCCCGCCAGCGCAGCCTGGCGCCGCGTGCCTCGAGCCAGGCGTGCAGCGACGCGTCCACGATGCCGTCACCCGCGGCCAGCAGCCGGCCGGAGGCGTGGGACAGCAGCGGCATGCGCGCGCGCTGCCACGGTGCGATGCCGGCGTCCTGCAGCAGCTGCTTCAGTGCATGCGAATGGGTCCGGCCGGGCAGGTGGATGCGTTCGCCGCCGCGGCGCGCATGTGCGTGCAGCGGCGCATCGAAGGCGTCTGCGCCTTCAAGCGCGAGGCTGCCGCCGCCGGGCAGCGGCAGCGGCGCGCGGCCGTCCCAGGGGCGTGCCCATCCGGGCCCGAGCTGGACCAGCGCCTGCAGCGGCATGGCGTGGAGCCGGTCGCGCCATGCGCGGACGCACGCGTTTGCCCAGCGGCATGCGGCGGCGCCGTCGCCGCGGGCCTCCAGCAGGCCCTCGATGCCCTGGATGGCCGATGCCGTCAGCGGTGGCAGCCCAAGGCCGCCGACCCAGGCGCGGAGCAGGCGTGCGCGCTGCGCGGATGGCATGGTCTTCAGCGGGGCGATCGGCAGGGTCCGGTCGTGATTGCGGGCGTCCTCGCGATCACCATTCCCGGCCACGGCGGCCCGCCCGGCAGTTTCCGTCGCGGTGGCCATCAGGTCGTCGAGCGCGGCGGCGTCGTGCACGGCGAGCAGGTCCACCGCCCCGGCGCACAGCGCGGCGCTGCGCGCCAGCGCCGCGTCCGCGCCCGGCCAGCGCTGGCGCAGCAACGGCAGCACGGTCCGGCGGAGAAGCGTCCGGTCGTGCATCGGGTCGGCGTTGGCCGGATCCTCGATCCAGGCCAGGTCCCGGGCACGCGCCCAGGCCTCCAGGCGGGCGCGTGGCAGGGACAGCAGGGGGCGCCACATCCAGCCGGCGGCGAAGCGGCGCCAGGGACGCATCGCCGCCAGTCCATCGGGGCCGGAGGCGCGCAAGGCGCGCAGCAGGAAGGTTTCGGCCTGGTCGTCCTGGTGGTGGGCGAGCGCAAGCACTTCGTCCTCGCCGAGCGCTTCCGCCAACGCCGCGTGTCGCGCCGCGCGCGCCGCGCCTTCCAGGCCCAGGCCGCTGTCGCGCTCCACCGCGACCCGCCGCACCGCCAGCGGCACGCCCAGCGCGGCGCAGGTCGCGCTGCAGTGGGCGGCCCACGCATCGGCATCGGGATGCAGGCCGTGATGCACGTGGAGTGCGCGCAGGCGGCGCGCGCGGATCGCGGGCAGTGCCGCGAGCCGGTGCAGGAGCACGCTGGAATCGAGCCCGCCGCTCAGGGCGACGGTGATCGCGGTGCCGGCGCCATCGTCCGGGACCGTGAACATGTGCTCCGGGAGCAGGCGCTCCATGCGAATGCCATCGGGCGGCTCGGGGTTCATCGGCTACGCAGCGGATTGCCGGCAGGCGAAGTCCATGCGACCACGCGCGGCCGGCCGGGTGTCAGGCGGCTTCGTAGGCGCCGTAGCCGCGCAGGCGCCGGTAGCGCTTTTCCAGCAGCGCGTCGACGGGCAGGCTTTCCAGCGCGTCGATCTCGTTGGCCAGCACCGCCTTCAGGCGGAGCGCCATCTGCCGGGGATTGCGGTGCGCGCCGCCGATCGGCTCGCGCACCATCTTGTCGACCAGGCCCAGGCCCAGCAGGCGTTTGGCGGTGAGCCCCAGCTGCTCGGCGGCGTCCTTGGCCTTGCCCGCGTCCTTCCACAGGATCGACGCGCAGCCCTCGGGCGAGATCACCGAATAGGTGCTGTATTCCAGCATCACCGTGCGGTCGCCGACGCCGATCGCCAGCGCGCCGCCGGAACCGCCTTCGCCGATCACCGTGCAGACGATGGGCGTCTTCAGCTCGGCCATCTCCATCAGGTTGCGGGCGATGGCCTCGGACTGGCCGCGCTCCTCGGCGCCGATGCCGGGGTAGGCACCGGGCGTGTCGATGAAGGTCAGCAGCGGCAGCCTGAAGCGCTCGGCCATCTTCATCAGGCGCAGCGCCTTGCGGTAGCCCTCGGGGCGCGGCATGCCGAAGTTGCGACGCACCTTGGCCTTGGTGTCGCGGCCCTTCTGGTGGCCGATGATCATCACGCTGCGGCCGTTGATGCGGCCGATGCCACCGACGATGGCGGCGTCGTCGGAATACGCGCGGTCGCCGGCCAGCTCCTGGAACTCGTCGCAGACGTAGCGGATGTAGTCGTTGGTATAGGGCCGTGCCGGGTGGCGTGCGAGCTGCGAGACCTGCCAGGGGCTGAGGTCGCGGAAGATCTGCGCGGTGCGCAGGCGCAGCTTGTTCTGCAGGGTGCGGAGCTCCGCATCGATGTTGACGCCCGGGCCGGAGCTGGCCTGGCGCAGGTCCTGGATCCTGGCTTCCAGGTCCGCGATGGGCTGTTCGAAATCTAGGTAGTTGGGATTCATCGGCGGCTGCGGTCGTGAAAGGGCCCAGTCTAGCGGAGTCGCCCCTGCGGGGCCGCCCGGCTCAGCTGGTCCAGGGACGCGTGCCCATGGCGACGTGCAAGGCGCGGACGCCGGGTTCGGCGCGAAGCTGGCCCAGGAGGTCGGGTTCGACGCGCACCGCGTTGGCGCCGTCGATGTCGAGGCTCCCCGCGGCGCCAGCGGGCAGCAGCAGGTCCAGCCGCAGCGGCGTGGTGCCGGGGCGGTGCGTGGCCAGCAGCGCGTCGATGCGGTCGAGGACGCCCGTGGACTTCAGGTCAAGGCGCAGCGACAGGCGCTGTGCGGACTGCCTGCAGACCTCGTGGAAATCCCAGGCCCGGCGCGCGCGCAGCGAGAAACCGCCGCTGAACTCGTCCTCGCGCAGGCCGCCTTCGACGATCACGATGCGGTTGCCGCCAAGCAGCGATGCGTATTCCACCCAGGCTTCCGAGAAGAACGCGCACTCGATGCGGCCACGGCCGTCTTCCAGTTGCACGAAGGCCTGGCTTTCGCCGCGCTTGCGGATGCCCATGACCTGGCCTGCCACTATCGCCGTGACCTCCTGTCGCCAGCCGCCGCGCCCGCCCTCGCCGTTGCCGTTGCCGCCCTTGCGCATGCTGCTGCCCGACTCCCAGAGCTGGTCGAGTTGGCCGAGGTCGGCGCCGACCAGGGTCTTGAGCTCGCTGCGCCACGGGTCCAGGGGATGGCCGCTGAGGTAGTGGCCAAGCGTGTCGCGTTCGCCCGCGAGCTTCTGCGCCAGAGGCCATTCTGCGACCTCGGGCAGGGTGATCTGGGCCGCCGCGGCCGCGGGCTCGGCAAAGCCTCCGAACAGCGAGGTCTGGCCGGCCTCGCGCTCGCGCGCCAGCTGGTCGGTGGCCTTGAGCACTTCGGGCAGCTGCAGCATCAGCGACGCGCGGTTCAGTCCGAGCGCGTCCAGCGCGCCCGCGTTCACCAGCGCCTCGAGCGTGCGCCGGTTCAGGCGCGCGGATTCGATCCGGCGGCAGAAATCCATCAGGTTGGCGTAGGGTCCAGCGCTCTCGCGCTCCGCGGCGATCGCCTCGCAGGCGCCCTGGCCCACGCCCTTCACCGCGCCCAGGCCGTAGCGCAGGGTGCGCGCATCCATGGCTTCGAACATGTAGCCCGAATGATTCACGTCCGGGAGCAGGATCTCGAGCCCGAGCGCGCGCGCCTCGGCGAGGAAGCCGACGACCTTCTCGGTGCTGTCCATGTCGCTCGACAGCACCGCGGCCATGAACTCGGCCGGGTAGTGCGCCTTCAGCCAGGCGGTCTGGTACGACACCAGCGCGTAGGCGGCGGCGTGCGACTTGTTGAAGCCGTAGCCTGCGAACTTTTCCAACAGGTCGAAGATGGGGCCGGCCACCTTGGGCGCGATGCCGTGGGTTTCCAGCGCGCCGGCCTCGAACTTGGCGCGTTCGCGCGCCATTTCCTCGACTTTCTTCTTGCCCATTGCGCGGCGCAGCAGGTCGGCGCCGCCCAGCGAATAGCCGCCCAGGATCTGCGCGGTCTGCATCACCTGTTCCTGGTACACCACCACGCCATAGGTCGGCGCCAGGACCGGCTCCAGCAGGTCGTGCGGGTACTGGACCTCGGCGCGGCCGTGCTTGCGCTCGATGAAGTCCGGGATCAGGTCCATCGGCCCCGGCCGGTACAGCGACACGAGCGCGATCAGGTCGTCGAAGCGGTCGGGTTTGGCGCGCTTGAGCAGCTCGCGCATGCCGCGCGATTCGAACTGGAACACCGCCACGGTGTCGCCGCGCGCGAACAGCTCGTAGGTCTTCGCGTCGTCCAGCGGCAGCTTGGTGATGTCGACCGGCGCCGGGGGGGCGTCTCCGCCCGGCGCGGCCTGTCCGGCCAGGCGCGTGTTGATCGCCTTCACCGCCCAGTCGATGATCGTGAGCGTGCGCAGGCCCAGGAAGTCGAACTTCACCAGGCCCACCGCTTCGACGTCGTCCTTGTCGAACTGGGTCACCGGGTTGCGGCCGCCGCCTTCGCCGTCGTGCTCGGCGAACAGCGGACAGAAGTCGGACAGCGGCGTCGGCGCGATCACCACCCCGCCGGCGTGCTTGCCGGCGTTGCGGGTCAGGTTCTCGAGCTGCAGCGCGAGGTCGATCAGGTCGCGGACGTCGTCCTCGTCGCCGTAGCGCGCGATCAGCTCGTCGGAGCGCCAGGCGTCGTCCTTGCGCCCCTTCTCGGTGCGCCCCAGCGCGTCCTGGAGGGACACGCCCAGGGTCATCGGAACCAGCTTGGCGATGCTGTCCACCAGCCCGAATGGATAGCCCAGCGCGCGCCCGGCGTCGCGCACCACCGCCTTCGCGGCCATGGTGCCGTAGGTGATGATCTGGCTGACGCGGTCGCGACCGTACTTGCGCGCGACGTAGTCGATCACCTCGTCGCGCCGGTCCATGCAGAAGTCGATGTCGAAGTCGGGCATCGACACGCGTTCCGGGTTGAGGAAGCGTTCGAACAGCAGGTCGTAGGGCAGGGGGTCGAGGTCGGTGATCTCCAGCGCCCAGGCCACCAGCGAGCCGGCGCCGGAACCACGGCCGGGGCCGACGGGAATGCCCTGTTCCTTGGCCCAGCGGATGAAGTCCGAGACGATCAGGAAGTAACCCGGGAAGCCCATCCGGATGATGACGTCGAGCTCGGTTTCCAGGCGCGCGTCATAGCTGGCGCGGTCGTGGCCGGCGGCGAGCGGCGCGTGCTCCAGCCTGCGGGCCAGGCCGTCGCGGGCCTCGCTGCGGATCCAGGAGTCGAGCGTGTGCTCGCTGGGCACCGGGAACGCGGGCAGGTGGTAGGTGCCCAGGCGAAGTTCGAGGTTGCAGCGCTGCGCGAGCGCCACCGTGTTGTCGAGCGCATCCGGCACGTCGGCGAACAGCGCGGCCATCTCGTCACCGGACTTCAGGTACTGCTCGGCGGTGTAGTCGCGCGGCCGCCGCGGATCGTCCAGCACGCGTCCCGACGAGATGCAGACCCGCGCTTCGTGGGCGTCGAAGCCCTCGCGGTCGATGAAGCGCACTTCGTTGCCGGCCACCACCGGCACCGAGCACAGCGAGGAGGCCTGCAGCGCGAAGTCGTTGAATGCCGCCTCGTCGGGAAAGCCGCAGCGGGCGAGCGCCAGGTGCAGGCCGTCGTCGAACACGCCGCGCCAGTCCTTCAGCCAGGCCTCGGCCTGGTCCGGGCGGCCGGCGGCGACCAGGCGGCCCGCGGGCGACTGGCGCCCCGCCAGGGCGAACAGGCCGCCGTGCACCTCGCGCAGCCATTCCGGGCGGACCACCACGCCGTCGTGGCGCTGGCCCTCCATCCAGGCGCGGGTGAGCAGCCGCGACAGCGACAGGTAGCCCTCGTGGTCGCGGCAGAGCAGGGTGAGCGTGGCCGGCGCCTCGTTGCCTTCGGCGATGCTGATGTCGGCACCGGCGATCGGCTTGATGCCGGCGCCCTCGGCCGCACGGAAGAACTTGACCAGCGAAAACAGGTTGTTGCGATCGGTCACCGCCACCGATGGCTGGCCCAGGGCCACGCAGCGCTTGACGAGCTCCGGGATGCGGATCGTCGAGTCGGCGAGCGAGTACTCGCTGTGGAGCGTCAGGTGGACGAAGCGTCGGGACATCGTGGGACCGCAGGCACAGCCATGCAGGTTAGGTCCCCGCCCCCGCGCGGACAAGGCTTGACAGCCAGGTCCGCGGAAGGCGTTCAGTGAATCCGGAACACCGGCGCCGATGCGGTGGACAGATAGCTCCGGGTGCCGCGCATGGCCACGTGCACGCGCAGGGCCATTTCCGCGCGGCGGGCTTCGAGCCACTGGTCGCGGCTGAAGTCGAAGCTGTCGCGGCGCTGGCCGCGCAGGAGGGCCTCTTCGACACGCAGGCGGCGGAAGTCGAGGTAGGCCTCGGCATCGGCGACCAGGCCAGGCCAGGCCAGATCGAACAGCACCGCGATGTCCAGGCCACCGATCACCGGCACCGCATCGGGCACGAGACGGTCGCGGCCGCGTGCGTAGTCGGCCAGCAGGGCGATGCACTCGACCTGCTCGGTGGCGAGCCGCCAGGCGGGGTCGTGCGCCAGTGTCTGCAGCGCTTGCAGGCCGTGGCGCCGCTGGTGGATGCATGGAGCCCAGGCATGTCCGGCATAGGCCTGGGACAGGCTGCGCGCGGCGCTGGCGACGCCGTCCAGCGTGGGGGCCTCGCCGCCCTGCGCGGCGAGCACGCGCGCGACGGCCTGGAACCGTTCCAGGCCGCGACCCAGGGGCTCCATCCCGGCGATCCGGTGGCGGCGGGCGTATGCGGGCCGCCCGGCGGGCATGGGCACGCTTTCGAGGATGGCTTGCATGACGTTCTCCGGCACACGCGCGCCTGATCGGCGCAGCTGCAGGATCCCACCGCCGAGTCCGTGAAGCTTGAGGGAAACCCACCGGGCTGGTGAGGGAATCGCGATGGAAGCCGGTTCTTTCCGGTTTCTGCGTTGACTGCGGGGCTCGCCTCTGGGCTGGACCCTTCCAAAGGGCTGCAATGCTGGATCAAGCGCGCATCTATCGCTTCGGTGACGTCGAGGTCGACACCGCCGCACACAGCGTCATGCGCGGTGGCCGCCCCCTGGCGCTGGAGCCCAAAGCCTATGCGGTGCTGCTGGCCCTGCTTGAGCACCCGGGGCATGCCATCGAGCGCGACGAACTGCTCGACCGGGTGTGGGGCCATCGCCACGTCACGCCCGGAGTGTTGAACCGGGTCGTGGGCCAGTTGCGCAAGGCGCTTGGCGATGATGCCGAGCATCCGCGTTACATCCAGACCCTGCACGCGGTCGGCTACCGCTTCATGTGCGTACCGGAAATTTCCGCGCATGTGGACGCACCGGAAATTTCCGGCGCTGCGGAGGCCGTGGGCCCGGACACCGGAGCGCCATCGGCGGGCGGTGATGGCACCAGCCGCAGCGGGCGATCCTGGCGATGGAGGGCCGGCGTGGCGGTGTTGCTGGTGCTGGTGCTGGTGCTGGTGCTGGCCGTGGTCGCGGCGGGCTGGTGGCGATCGGGCACGGAAACCACGTCGGCGCCAGTGGGATCCGCGATCGCCGTGCGTCCGTTCTCCATGCTGGGCGAAGGAGAGGCCGATGCCTGGTTCGCCGAGGGCCTGGCCGTTGAGATGCACGATGCACTGGCTTCGGTGCCGGGCCTCAATGTCGCGGCGTTGATGGGCAGCGGGGACTCCCGCCGCGATCACGACGTCCGCGAGCTGGGGCGTGAGCTCGGGGTCGATGCCATCCTTGACGCCAGCATTCGCCGCGAAGGCGATCGTGTGCGCATCAACGCCAGTCTCAGCGATACGCGAAGCGGCTACGTCCTCTGGAGCCGCGCCTACGAGCACTCGATGAGCGAGGTGTTCGCGACCCAGGGCGCAATCGCGGGCGAAGTCGTCGAATCGATGCTGGGCGCCATGCCCGCGGAGCGCGAGTCGCTGCGCCGCAGGCTGGCACAGACCCACAGCGTTGCGGCCTTCGATGCCTACCTGCGCGGCCTCCACCTGTCACGCGCTCCCGTGGACCGCGAACGCAGCTCCGGGGCCGCCGAGGCTTTCCGCGCGGCCTTGGCCGAGGACGCGGGCTTCGGGCGTGCGCAGGCGGCGCTGTGCACCACCGAGACCCGGCGGTTCGAGTACTGGAACGACACCGACGCCCACGAGCGCGCGCGGACGGCCTGTGCACGCGTGGCCGCGCTCGATCCCGTGCCGCCCGAAGGCGCGCTTGCACTGGGCAACCTGCATCGCGTCGATGGCGAGTTCGATCTCGCGCTTGCGCAGTTCGCGCCCGCCGCCGATGACCCGGCGACCGCCGCCTTGGCCGAGGTCGGCATCGCGAAGGTGCAGGCCGCGCGCGGTGACCGCGCCGCCGCGGCCGCGCATTTCCACAAGGCCCTGGCGCTCGCGCCCGACGATGCCCGGATATGGACCGAGGCCGGCCTCCAGGCCTATCGCGACGGCCACCTTGCCGAGGCGCTCCGGCAGTATCGAAAGGCCCTGGAGCTGGCGCCGGACAACGCCGGCAACTGGAATACCTACGGTTTCCTGCAGCTGCTGTCCGGGAACGCAGGGGACGCTGCCAGCGCGTTCGAGCGTTCGATCGCGATCAGGCCCAGCGCCGACGTGTTCGCCAACTTCGGCACCCTGCGCATGCGGACCGGCAAGCACGCGGCCGCGGTCGCGCTGTACCGGCGCGCGCTCGAGCTCGATCCGGACGACTACACCAACTGGGGCAACCTGGGCGACGCGCTGGCGGCGAGCGCTGCACCGCGGCACGAGGTGGCTGCGACCTATGGGGAAGCCGAGCGCCGCGTGCGCCGCTATCTCGGCGTCAACCCCGGCGACGGGTATGCGCTGGCGGCCCTGGGCTGGTATTGCGCGAACCTGGACAAACGCGTTGAAGCGCTGGAAATGGTGCGTCTCGCGGGCGCGGCCAAGCGCGGCGACGCCGCCGAGATCGCGCTCTACCAGGCCCAGACCCTGGCGCGGCTGGGCGAGCGCGCGGCGTCGCTGGAGGCCGTTGCGCGCGCCCGCAAGGCAGGCATGGACGACGCGCGGATCCGCGCCACCACCGCGTTGCAATGAACAGAGCACCGCGAACCGCAAGAGGGTGCGGTGAGCGGCCGCCGGGAGCGGCGGCCCCGGGCCGGAACTAGGCTGGCTCGAGCGCCAGGCGGGGCTGGAACAGGTCCGTTGCGGTAGCCGCGCGCACCGGAGCGAAGCTCCTGCGATGCTGCGGACAGGGGCCGTGTGTGCGCAGCGCGGCCAGGTGTGCCGGCGTACCGTAGCCCTTGTGGCCGTCAAAACCGTAGTCCGGGTACTGGGCGTGCAGCGCGAGCATGCCGCGGTCACGCGTCACCTTGGCCAGGATGGATGCGGCCATGATGCTGCGGTCGCGGGCGTCGCCGCCGACCCAGGCTTCGGCGGCGCAGGGCAGCCCGGGCGGGATCGCGTTGCCGTCGATGCGCGCGCTGCCCGCGACGTGCGCGACGGCTTCGACCGCGCGCCGCATGCCGAGCAGCGTGGCCTGGTAGATGTTGATGCGGTCGATCTCCGCGGCCTCGATGGAGACGACCTGCCAGGCCAGGGCGCGCTCGACGATACGCTCGAACAGTTCGTCCCGCCGCCCCGGCCCGAGCGCCTTGGAGTCATCGAGACCGTTGATGCGCGGACGATCGGGATCAAACACCACCGCGGCCACGACCACCGGCCCCGCAAGCGGGCCGCGACCGGCTTCGTCGACGCCGGCCACGAGCGCGGAGAATGAGATCGTCCCCGGCGGTGCCGGCTGGATCCTGATGCCTGCGGCTAGCGGGCCGCGCTGCCTCATGGCCGCGGGCCGGACTCGATGCCGGCTTCGGTGGCGACGTGGCGGGGATCAAGGAGTTCGACAACCGCAGTCGCGGCCTCGCGCGAGGCGTTACGACGCAGCAGCATGTGCAGTTCGCGATAGCGCGGCTCCAGCGCTTCGATCGCATCCGGGCGCGAGAACCAGGCGAGCACCGCTTCAGACAACCTGATCGGCGTGCAGTCGTCCTGCATCAGCTCCGGCGCGATGGTTTCCCCGGCGAGCACGTTCGGCAGGGCGTAGCGATCCACCTTCAGCATGCCCAGGCCCTTGACGATGGCATGGGTGGTGGGCGAGATCCGGTAGCCGACCACCATCGGGCGCTTGGCCAGCATCGCTTCCAGGGTGGCGGTGCCGGATGCGAGCAGCACCACGTCCGAGGCCACCATGGCTTCGCGCGCCCGGCCTTCGAGCAGCCGTATGGAAGGCTCATCCGCGCGGGACGCGGGCAACATCGCGGCCAGCGCCTCGCGGCAGGCGGCATTGGCCGCGGGCACCAGCACCTGCAGGCCCGGGATGCGCTCGGCCACCAACGCCGCGGCCTGCAGGAAGGCGGGCCCGAGTCGCTCGATCTCCCCCAGACGGGAGCCGGGGAGCACCGCCAGCACCGGGGCGTCGTCGTCCACGCCGAGCGCCGAGCGCGCGGCGCGACGGTCCGGGTTGAGCGGCATGGCATCGGCCATCGGGTGGCCGACGAAGCGTGCGTCGACGCCGTGGCGGGCGTAGATCGGCGGCTCCATCGGGAACAGGCAGAGCACGCGGTCGGCGCTGCGCCCGATCTTCGCCGCCCGGCCCTGGCGCCAGGCCCAGACCGATGGGCTGACGTAGTGCACGGTGCAAACGCCGCGTGCCTTGAGCTGGCGCTCCAGGCCGAGGTTGAAGTCGGGAGCGTCGATGCCGATGAAGGCGTCGGGCGTCCAGTCCAGGATGCGGCGGCGCAGGCTGCGGCGCAGGCGCAGGAGGCGCGGCAGGTGGGCCAGCACTTCGGACAGGCCCATCACCGCCAGTTCGCCGGCGTCGTGCCAGGTGTCCATGCCGGCCGCGCGCATCGCATCGCCGCCGACGCCGGCGAATTCGGCGTCGGGAAAACGCTCGCGCAGGCCGTCGACCAGGCCGGCACCCAGGAGGTCGCCGGAGGCTTCACCGGCGACCAGCGCGAAGCGCGGCCCGCCCGCGCTCACCGCAGCAGCGGTCGTTCGCCGCCCTCGATGAAGTCCAGCATCAGCCGCACGTCCTCGCTGCCCGAGGCCAGTTCCGCCAGCTTGCCGCGGGCTTCGTCGAGCGTTTCGCCGGACATGTACACCGTGCGGTAGGCGCGGCGGATGGCCGCGATCCGGTCCTGGTCGAAGCCGCGGCGCTTCAGGCCTTCGGCATTGATCCCGCGCGGCCGGCCGTAGCCCTCCTGCGCGACCATCAGGAAGGGCGGGACGTCGCCATTGACGAAGGCGCCCATGCCGATGAAGGCGTGGGCGCCGATGCGGCAGAACTGGTGGATGCCTGCGAAGCCGCTCAGGATCACGTGGTCGCCGACCACGACGTGCCCGGCCAGCGTCGCGTTGTTGGAGAAGATGCAGTGGTCGCCGACGATGCAGTCGTGCGCCACGTGGGTATAGGCCAGCAGCCAGTTGTCGCTGCCGATGCGGGTGACACCGCCGCCCTCGCCGGTGCCGCGGTTGATGGTCGTGAACTCGCGGATGACGTTGCGGTCGCCGATCTCCAGGCGCACGGGTTCGCCGCGGTACTTCTTGTCCTGCGGCTCGCCACCGATCGCGGCGTGGCCGTGGACGTGGTTGTCACGGCCGATGCGGGTCGGACCCGTGACGCTGCAGTGCGGGCCGATGCGCGAGCCTTCGCCGACCTCGACGCCGGCGCCGATGATCGTGAAGGCGCCGATGCTGGCCCCGTCGCCGATGCGCGCCGACGGATCGACGACGGCGCTGGCGTGGATCGACGCCGCGGCCACGTCAGGCATCCACCTCGGCACAGAGGATGTCGGCGCTGGCGACCTGGCCGCCGTCGACGCTGGCGACGCCGCTGTACAGCGTCATGTTGCGGATCAGGCGCTTGATCGTGACCTCGATGTCGAGGCGGTCGCCGGGGACGACCATGTTCGCGAAGCGCGCGTTGTCGACCTTCACCAGGTAGGACAGGCGGCCGTCAGGCGTGGCGCCGCCGCGCGACAGCTGGGTCAGCACGCCGCCGGCCTGGGCCATGGCCTCGATCACCAGCACGCCGGGCATCACCGGGCGGTCGGGAAAGTGGCCCTGGAAATAGGACTCGTTGGCGGTCACGCTCTTGTAGGCACGCACGCGCTTGGCTTCTCCGTCGTACTCGACCACGCGGTCGAGCAGCAGGAAGGGGTAGCGGTGCGGCAGCATCCTGCGGATGCCCTCCACGCTGATCGGAAAGCTCAGCTCGGCGGCTGTCATGTCTTCTCCTTGTCGAGCGCCTGCACCTGGCGGGCAAGCGCGTCGAGTTGCCTGAACCGGGCCGCGCTCTTGCGCCAGCTCCGGGCATCCATCAACGGCGTGCCGGACGAGTATTCACCCGGCACGTCGATCGAACTGGTGACCAGCGACATCGCCTGGATGACCACGCGATCGCAGATCCTGATGTGGCCGACGATGCCGGCGGCGCCGCCGACCAGGCAGTAGCGGCCGATCACGGTGCTGCCGGCGACGGCGACGCAGCCGGCCATGGCCGTGTGCGCGCCGATGCGGACGTTGTGCGCGATCTGGATCTGGTTGTCGAGGCGCACGTCCTCCTCAAGCACGGTGTCCTCGATGGCGCCGCGGTCGATGGTGGTGTTGGCGCCGATCTCGCAGTCGTCGCCCACCGCCACGCCGCCCTGCTGCGGGACCTTGATCCAGCGGCCGGCGTCCATCGCCAGGCCGAAACCGTCGGCGCCCAGTACCGCGCCGGGGTGGATGAGCACGCGTTCGCCCAGGCGCACGCGGCGCACCAGGGTGACGCGCGCCACCAGCTGGCTGCCAGCGCCGATGTCGCAGTCCTCGCCGATGACGCAGCCGGGGCCGACGATGGCGCCGGCGCCGATGCGCGTACGCGCGCCGATGACCACCAGGGGACCGATTTCCGCGCCGGGGTCGATCTCGGCCGAAGCGTCGACGACCGCCGAGGCATGCACGCCCGGACGGGCGAGGGGCGGCGGGTCGAACAGCGCCGCGATCCGGGCAAAGGCCACGTAGGGATCCCGCGCCACCAGCAGGGTGCGGTCCAGGCCCTCGGCATCCTCGGCGCGCACGACCACCACGCCGGCGCCCGAGCCGGCAAGCTGGCCGCGGTAGCGCGGGTTGGACAGGAACGACAGCTGCCGCGGACCGGCGCCGGACAGCGTGGCGACCGAGTCGATCGCCGCCGCGCCGTCGCCGCGCAGGACCAGGCCAAAGCGCTCGGCCAGTGCCGCCGCCGTCTGCGTGGTGGATGACATCGCCGCGCGCCCGGGCGGCTAGAACGCGCCGCCGAAGGTGAACTGCAGGCGCTCGAGCTCGTCGCCGTCCTGTTCGCGCAGCGGCATTGCATAGCTGATCGAGATCGGGCCCACGGGCGCGCGCCACATCAGGGCGACGCCGGCCGAGGCACGGAGCTCGCCCGCGTCGACGGCATCGAAGTCCTTGAACACGTTGCCGAAGTCGACGAAGGCGGAGACGCGCGCGGCGGGCGAGTCGAACAGCGTGGGGAAGAACATTTCCAGCGAGCCCACGGTCTTCACCGCACCGCCGATCACCTGCTGGTAGCTGCTGTTCCAGGCCGCCTCGCGCGGACCAAGCGTGTTGTCGCGGAAGCCGCGCACAGAGCGCGCGCCACCGGCGTAGAAGTTCTCGAAGAACGGAAGGCCGTCGGCCACCGCCGCGCGGTACTCGGGCAGGTCGTCGGTGTCCTCGGGGGAGTCGGGGTCCTGCACGATGCCGAAGCGGGCGTCGCCGTAGCTGTCGCCGTAGCCGAACTCGAAGCGGGTGTTGAGCACCAGCGCGCGCGAGATCTGCCAGTACTTGGAGAACTCGTAGTTGATCTTGTAGTACTCGGCGGTGGAGCCCGGCAGCGCCACTTCCGCGGACACGCGCTGCAGCGTTCCGCGCGTGGGCTGCAGGAAGTCGTTGCGGGTGTCGCGCGCCCAGCCCAGCTCGCCGCGCCAGGCGTGGAAAGTGCGCTGCCCGATCACGTCGATGTAGTCGACGATCGACTGCGGCGAGCTGCCGCGCCAGGCGAAGATCTGGTTGCTGTCGATGCCGAACATCGCCGTGACCGTGTCGTGCTCGGTGATCGGGATGCCCAGCACCACCTGCGCGGCCCGGCTGGTCGAGGAGTACTGCGCGGTGTTGTATTCGGAGTTGTCGAACTCGCGCCACCACAGGTTGTAGCCCAGCGACAGGCCGTTGTCGGTGAAGTACGGGTTCAGGTACGAGAACGAGTAACGCTGCAGGTAGACGTTGCGCTGGGCCTCGATCGAGACCCGGTTGCCGCTGCCCAGGAAGTTGTTCTGGGACAGCTGCACCGAGGTGGTCATGCCGCTGAGCTGCGAATAGCCGACGCCGAACATGAAGCTGCCCGACGTGGTCTCGGTGACGCTGTATTCGATGTCCACCAGGTCGTTGGTGCCGGGGACGGGCTTGCTTTCGACGTTCACGCTGCCGGACTCGAAGAAGCCCAGGCGCTGCAGGCGCACCTTGGAGCGGTCGATCGCCGCCTGCGAATACCACGCGCCCTCGAACTGGCGCATCTCGCGGCGCAGCACTTCGTCGGCGGTGCGGGCATTGCCCTTGAACACGATCCGGCGCACGGTGACGCGCGGCCCGGGCACGACCTGCAGCTTGATGTCGACGCGGCGGTTCTCGCGGTCCACTTCCGGGATCACGTTGACCTGCGCGAAGGCGTAGCCGATGTTGCTCAGCGTGGATGCGATCTGGTCGGAGCTGAACTCGAGCAGCGCGCGCGAGAAGGTCATCTCGGGCTTGATGAACACCAGGCGCTCGATGTCTTCCTTCGGCAGCACGGTGTCGCCGGTGACCTCGACCGTGTCCACCGTGTACACCTCGCCCTCGGTCAGGCCGGCGGTGATGTACATGTCGCGCTTGTCCGGGCTGATCGCGACCTGGATGTTGTCCTCGCTGAAGTCGATGTAGCCGCGGTCGAGGTAGAAGTTGCGCAGCTTCTCCCGGTCGCCCTCGAGCTTCTCGCGCGAGTACTGGTCGTCGCGGCGGTACCAGCTCAGCCAGTTGCTGGTGCCCGACTCCCAGGCCCCGGTCAGGGTCTCGTCGTCGAAGCTGTCGTTGCCGACCAGGTTGATGTGGCGGATGCGCGCGGCCTTGCCCTCGTCGACCTTGATCGTGATGTCGACGCGGTTGCGGTCCAGCGGCGAGACCGTGGGCGTGATCGCGACGTTGTACTTGCCGCGGTTGTTGTACTGGCGGGTGAGCTCCTGGGTCACGCGGTCCAGCGCGAGGCGGTCGAAGGTCTCGCCCTCGGCCAGGCCGATGTCGCGCAGGCCCTTGGTCAGGTCCTCGGTCTTGATGTCCTTGTTGCCGGTGAGCGTGAGCTTGTTGATCGCCGGGCGCTCGGTGACCTCGACCACCAGGATGTCGCCCTGGCGGCCCACGCGGACGTCCTCGAAGAAGCCGGTGGCATACAGCGCGCGGATGGCGTCGCCGACGCGGCCGGAATCGATGGTGTCGCCGCGTTCGATCGGCAGGTAGGTGAAGACCGTGCCGGCGCCGATGCGCTGCAGGCCGTCGACGCGGATGTCGGACACAGTGAATGCGCCCGGGGCGAGGGCGGCGGTGGCCGGCTGGGGCGGCATGCCGAAGGCGGCCAGCGGGTCGACCGGCTGCTGGGCCCAGGCCGGCGCGGCGAGCGTCGAGGCGAGGGCGATGGCAAGCAGGCGGCGTTTCGGGAGTCGCGTCATCAATGGCGTCCGGGTGGGGCGTTTCGTGGGGGTGCGGCGCTGGGCGCGGCGGCGGTACATGCGGGCATCAGCGCACCAGTTGCAGGATGTCGTTGTAGAACGCCAGGCCCATCAGGCCTGCGAGCATGGCCAGTCCGACATATTGCCCGGCGACCATCGCGCGCTCGCTCAAGGGGCTGCCCTTGACCAACTCGATAAGGTAATACAACAGGTGACCGCCGTCCAAGATCGGGATCGGCAGCAGGTTGATGATCGCCAGGCTCAGCGAGAGCAGGGCGAGGAAATTCAGGAACCAGGCCGCGCCCATGCCGGCGGACGCGTTGGCGTAGCGGGCGATGGTGATCGGGCCGGAGACGTTTTCCATCGAGGCCCGGCCGCTGGCCATGCGCCAGACCATGCCCAGGGTGTCGCGGGTGAGGCGCCAGGTCTCGGTGGCGGCCGCGGGAACGGCGGCCAGCGGCCCATGGCGCAGGGTGGCGTCGTGCACCGCCGACCGCGGGGTGGGCTCGATGCCCAGCGCCCAGAATGGGTCGCGCCCCTCTGCCTCGGCCAGCGTGGGCGTGATCTCCAGCGCCAGGCGCTCGCCGTCGCGCTCGACCTCGACCATGCCCTTCCCGCCCTGCGTGCCGAGCTCCTGCACCAACGGGCCGATGTCGGCGAAGGCGTGCACGGGCGTGCCGTCGATGGCGGTGATGCGGTCGCCCTCGGCGAGCACCCCCCAGGCGGCGCTGTCCTCGCGAACCCGGCCCACGTCCGGCGGCAGCACGAAGGCCTGCGGGAGCAGCCCGATCGCCGCGATCGTGCGCCGGGCCTCGAGGTCCGCGGGCAGCGCGGACAGGCGCAGCGTGCGGACGGCTTCGCTGCCATCGGCCGTGCGCAGGCGCACCTCGACGTCGGAGCGGTCCATGGCCGCGGTGGTCAGGGCCATCGCCGCCTCGCTCCAGGTCGGGGTCGGGCGGTCGCCGATCCGGAGCAGGGTGTCGCCGCGCGTCAGGCCCGACTCCGCGGCGATGCCCTGGGCCTGGCCCAGCACCGGCTGGTAATCGGGCCGGCCGATCACGAACATCGCCCACAGCAGGGCCAGGCACAGCAGCAGGTTGGCGATCGGTCCCGCGGCCACGATGGCGATGCGCTGCCAGACCGTCTTGCGGTTGAAGGCCGCGCCCAGCTCGGATTCCGCGACATCTCCCTCGCGCTCGTCGAGCATGCGCACGTAGCCACCCAGGGGCAGGGCGGCGACCACGTATTCAGTGCCGTCGCGGCCCACGCGCTTCCACAGCGGCCGGCCGAAACCGACCGAGAACCGCAGGACTTTCACGCCGTTGCGCCGGGCCACCCAGAAGTGGCCGAACTCGTGGAAGGTCACCAGCACGCCCAGGCTGACGATCATCCACCACACGGAACCCAGGAAGGTAGTCATTGCGTGCTCGTCAGTGGGCGTGGCGGGCGAGGGCGTGCCGGGTGGCGTCGCGGGCGAGGCCGTCGGCCGCGCGCAGCGCTTCGAGGGACGTGGCCGGGCTGGCCGGCAGCGCAGCCAGCGCGTCTTCGACCAGTGCGGGGATGGACAGGAAGCCGGTGCGGCCCTGAAGGAAGGCTGAAACCGCCTCCTCGTTGGCGGCGTTCAGCACCGCGGGCGCGGTGCCCCCGGCGACCAGGGCGTCGAAGGCCAGGCGCAGGCAGGGAAAGGCGTCGGTATCCGGCGGCTCGAAATCCAGCCGGCCGTGGGCAAGCAGGTCCAGCCCGCCGACGCCGGATTCGATGCGCCGTGGCCAGGCCAGGCCGACCGCCAGCGCGGTGCGCATGTCCGGCAGCCCGAGCTGGGCAAGGGTCGAGCCGTCGATGAACTCCACCAGTGAATGGACCAGGCTCTGCGGATGCACCAGCACGTCGATGCGGTCCGCGGGCAGGCCGAACAGGTGGTGGGCCTCGATCACTTCCAGGCCCTTGTTCATCAGGGTGGCGGAGTCGACCGAGATCTTCGGGCCCATCGACCACTTGGGGTGGGCCACGGCTTGGGCGGGCGTGACCCCGGCGAGCGACGCGCGGTCGCGGCCGCGGAACGGGCCGCCGGAGGCGGTCAGCACCAGCCGGCGCACGTCCGCGCAGGCGCCGCCGGGCGGCAGGCACTGGAAGATGGCGCTGTGCTCGCTGTCGATCGGGATGACCTCGGCCCCGTGTTCGCGGGCCGTGGCCATCACCAGCTCGCCGGCGAGCACCAGGGATTCCTTGTTGGCGAGCAGCAGGCGCTTGCCCGCGCGCGCGGCGGCGAGGGTCGAATCCAGGCCCGCGGCGCCGACGATGGCAGCGACCACGGTGTCGCTCCCGCCGTCGGCGGCAAGGTCGGCGATCGCGGCCATGCCGGCGTGCGCGCGGGTCGGGAGCCCGGCCTCGCGCAGGCCGTCGCGCAGCCGGGGATAGGCCGCTTCGTCGGCGATCACGGCATCGTCGGGACGATGCCGGCGACAGGCCTCCAGCAGGGCCTCGACCCGGCTGCCGGCGGCGAGCGCGCTGGCGCGCATGGCCTCGGGGTGGCGGGCGATGACGTCGAGTGCCGAGGTGCCGATCGAACCGGTGGCGCCGAGGACGGCGACGCGGCGCATCAGAAGCCCAGCCAGATCTTGCCCAGCGCGAACACGGGCAGGGCGGCGAACACGCTGTCCAGGCGATCCATGATGCCGCCATGGCCGGGGATGATGTTGCCCGAGTCCTTGGCGCCGACGTGGCGCTTGAGCAGGCTTTCATGCAGATCGCCCACCACTGAGAACAGCACCGTGAGCAGGGCCACGAGCGCCACCAACGGCAGAGCGGGAACGCCGACGCCGATGAGCCATGCGCCCAGCGTCGCCACCAGCACGCCGGCGGCGGCGCCGCCGACCAGGCCGGCCACGGTCTTGTTGGGGCTGATCCGGGGCGCCAGCTTGCGCTTGCCGAACGCGCGCCCGGAAAAATAGGCGCCGGTGTCGGTGGCCCAGACGGTCATCAGCACCAGCAGCAGCCACGAGGGGCCGTCGTTGTGCAGCAGGGCCAGCGCGCACCACGCCGGGACCACGGCGAAGGTCGCCGCGGCAAGCTTGAACACGCGGGCATTGGTGTCGTGGTCGGAGGCGAAGTCGTAGTGGACCAGCCACATCATGGCCAGCAGCCACCAGACCACGCCCAGCACCACCGCCAGCTTGAACAGCACCAGGGTGGCGGCGGTGCCGCCGGTGCCCCAGACCAGGGCCACCATCAGCAGCAGGTTCAGCACCAGCAGCGCGCTGCGCGCCAGCGAGTCCTCGATTTCGGCCAGCGCGAACCACTCCCACATCGCGGCGAGGAAGACGATGGCCGCGGCCAGCATCATCCACGGCGTGGGCAGCAGCAGCACGGCGGCGATGGTCCCCGGCGCCATGACGAGGGCGGCGATGATTCGGGTGCGGGTCATTGGGTCATGGTATCCGTGGTTGCGCCGCCGGCCACCTGCTCGCCAGTGAGGCCGTAACGGCGTTCGCGGCGTGCGAAGTCGTCGAACGCCTGCTGCAGGGCGGCCACGTCGAGATCGGGCCACAGCAGGTCGGTGAACCAGAGTTCTGTATAGGCGAGCTGCCAGAGCAGGAAATTGCTGATCCGCAGGTCGCCGCCGGTACGGATGAACAGATCGGGGGCCGGCAGGTCGGCCAGCGCCACGCGTGCGCCCAGCGCCGTTTCGTCGATGTCCTCCGCGCGCAGGCGGCCCTCGGCGACGTCCACGGCCAGCGCGCGCGCGGCCGTGGCGATGTCCTGGCGGCCGCCGTAGCTGGCGGCGATCGAGAGCGCCAGGCGGTCGTTGCTGGCGGTGAGCCCCTCGGCAGCGCCCATGCGCGCGATGATCGCGGCGTCGAAGCGGCTGCGGTCGCCGATGAAACGCACGCGCACGCCGCGTCGGTGGAGTTCGCCCACCTCGCGGTCCAGCGCGTTGAGGAACAGCTTCATCAACGCCCCGACCTCGTCGGCGGGGCGGCCCCAGTTCTCGCTCGAGAACGCGAACAGGGTGAGCGCCGCGACGCCACGGTCAAGGCAGAAATCGATGCACAGGTTGACCGCGCGCGCGCCGGCGCGGTGGCCGATCATGCGCGGCCGGCGACGGCGGGCAGCCCAGCGGCCGTTGCCGTCCATGATGATGGCGACGTGGCGCGGGATGCGTGGCGTGGCGGGCGGGGCGTTCATCGCGACCCCCGTCAGACCGCCATCAGCTCCTGCTCCTTGGCCTTGACCACCTCGTCGACGTCCTTGATGGCGTCGTCGGTGAGCTTCTGGATCTCGCCCTCGACGCGGCGTTCGTCGTCCTCGCTGATCGCCTTTTCCTTCAGGAGATCCTTGACCTGCTGGTTGGAATCGCGGCGGATGTTGCGGATCGCCACCTTGGTGGACTCGCCCTCGGCGTGGACCAGCTTGCTCAGCTCGCGGCGGCGCTCTTCGGTGAGCGCGGGCAGGTTGATGCGGATGGTGGTGCCGGCGGTGTTCGGCGTCAGGCCGAGGTCGGAGGCGAGGATCGCCTTCTCGACCGCGGCGACCATGGGCTTTTCCCAGGGCGTGATGGTGAGCGTGCGCGCGTCGCTGACGCCGACCGAGGCGACCTGCGTGAGCGGCATGTCCGAGCCGTAGTAGTTGACCTTGAGGTGGTCGACCAGCGCGGTGGACGCGCGGCCGGTACGGACCTTGGTCAGGTCGTGGCGCAGCGATTCCACGCTCTTCGCCATGCGCGTCTGCGTGTCTTTCTTGATCTCGTTGAGCATGGGCCGCGGGCTCCTGTTCGCAATCGGCGGATTATAGGCGATGCGCGTGGACCGCGGCGCCCGGGACTCAATGCCGTGCGTGGCCGCCGCAAGCGCCGTCGCCGCGTTCGACCTGGAGCGTGGCGTGGTTGATGCCGAAGCGCGCCTGCAGGGCTTCGGCGGTAGCGCGCATGAACGCGTCGTCGTCGCCCTGCGGGCGCACCAGGTGGGCCGTCATCGCCACCCCGCCGGCACCCAGCGACCAGATATGCAGGTGGTGCACCGAGGCGACGCCCGGCTGGGCAGCGATGAAGTCACGCACCGCTGACGTGTCGATGCCCGGCGGCACCGCGTCCATCGCGGCGTTGAAGCTGTCGCGCAGCAGGCCGACGGCGCCGACCGCCACCACCAGCCCGATCAGCAGTGCGGTCACCGGGTCCAGCAGCGCCCAGCCCCAGGCCAGCATTCCGGCGCCGGCGACCACGGTGGCGAGCGAAATGCCCGCGTCGGCCATCAGGTGCAGGTAGGCGCCGCGGCGATTGAGGTCCTGCGCGTGGCCGTCGCGCACCAGCAGCGCGGTGCCGAGGTTGACGGCGATCCCGATCGCAGCGACCACGATGATGGTCATGCCCGGGACCTCGGGCGGCGCCCACATGCGCCGCAGGGCTTCCCAGGCGAGGGCCCCCGACAGGCCCACGAGCAGCACCGCGTTGGCGAGTGGCGAGAGCAGGGTGGCGCGGCGCCAGCCATAGGTGTGGCGCTCGGTCGGCGGCCACTGCGCGATCACCGCCGCGCCCCAGGCCATGGCGAGCCCGAGCACGTCGCCAAGGTTGTGCAGGGCGTCCGACAGCAGGGCCAGGGAGCCGGTCATGAAGCCGTAGGCCGCCTCGACCACGGTGTAGCCCAGGTTGACCAGGGTGATGATGGCGAAGGTGCGCGTGGCCGTTCCCGGCGCTGGCGCGTGGTGGTGGCCGTGATGGCCATGGCCGTCGTGGTGGGGTTGCATGTGCTCAGGCTGGCACGGGCCGCCCGCGGACACTATTCCAGTCGCGATGCAGCAGCCCGGCCGCGCGGATGGATGCGGGAGCGGCCATCGCCGCTCCCGGGCGAGGGCCTCAGCCCCGGCCCTGCACCAGGGTGCCGATCGGCTCGCCCTTGAGGATGCGCAGCAGCTGGCCGGGCTGTTCCATGTCGAAGATCCGCAGCGGCAGGTCGCTGTCGCGGCACAGGGCGAATGCCGCGGTATCCATCACCTGCAGGTCGCGACGGATCACCTCGTCGTAGCTCAGGCGGTCGAAGCGCACCGCTTCGGGATTCTTCTTCGGGTCGGAGTCGTAGACGCCATCGACCTTCGTCGCCTTGAGCAGCAGGTCGGCGCCGATCTCGATCGCGCGCAGCGCAGCGCCCGAGTCGGTGGTGAAGAAGGGATTGCCTGTGCCGGCGGCGAAGATCGTGAGCCGGCCCTTTTCCAGGTGGCGGATCGCACGGCGGCGGATGTAGTCCTCGCAGACGTCGTTGATCTTGATCGCGCTCATCACCCGGACCTTGGCGCCGAGCTTCTCAAGTGCGTCCTGCATCGCCAGGGCGTTGATCACCGTCGCCAGCATGCCCATCTGGTCGCCGGTCACGCGGTCCATGCCGCCGGCCGCCAGGCCCGCGCCGCGGAAGATGTTGCCGCCGCCGATCACCAGCGCGATTTCCGCGCCCGCCGCCTGCGCCTCGATGACCTCGGCCGCGAGGCGATTGATGACTTTCGGATCGATGCCGTAGTCCTCGTCGCCCATCAGCGCTTCGCCGGAAAGTTTGAGCAGGACACGGCGATAGGCGAGTTGGGACATGGTGGATCTCCGGCGGTAATCACGGGAATTCTAGCGGAAAAAAACGAAGGGCCGCGGATTGCTCCGCGGCCCTTCGTGCGTGCATCGCAGTCCGCGGCGTCGCCGCGGCGCGCGTCAGGCCAGGCCGGCCTGCTTCATCACTTCGGCGGCGTAGTCCTCGACCACCTTCTCGATGCCCTCGCCAACGGCCAGGCGCTCGAAGCGGATGACCTCGGCACCGGCGGCCTTCAGCACCTGCTCGACGCTCTTGTCGGTGTCGAGCACGTAGGGCTGGCCGTACAGCGTGACCTCGTTGACGATCTTGGCGATCTTGCCGCTGATGATCTTCTCGAGGATCTCGGCCGGCTTGGCGCGGTCCTTGTCGCTCATCTTCGCCAGCTCGATTTCCTTTTCCTTGGCGAGGAAGTCGGCCGGCACGTCGGAGGCCTTGTTGTGCGGCGGGTTCATCGCCGCCACGTGCATGGCCAGGCCGCGGGCGAGCTCGGCGTCGCCGCCCTTCAGCTCGACCAGAACGCCGATGCGGCCGCCGTGGACGTAGCCGGCAACGGTGTCGTTGCTCTCGATCGAGACCATGCGGCGCACCTGCACGTTCTCGCCGACCTTGGCGATCAGCTCGGCGCGGGCCTCTTCGACGGTGCGGCCGTCGATGGTCGCGGCCTTGAGGGCGTCCACGTCGTCCACGGCGACGGCGGCGTTGGCCACGGCCTCGCAGAACGCCAGGAAGTTCTCGTCCTTGCCGACGAAGTCGGTTTCGCAGTTGATCTCGACCACGGCGGCGCGGTTGCCCTGCTGCGCGAAGGCGACGCGGCCCTCGGCGGCGACGCGGTCGGCCTTCTTGTCGGCCTTGGCCAGGCCCGACTTGCGCAGCGCCTCGGCGGCGGCGTCGATGTTGCCGCCGGCCTCGGTGAGCGCCTTCTTGCACTCCATCATGCCGGCGCCGGTGCGCTCGCGCAGTTCCTTGACCAGGGAAGCGGTGATTTCCATTGGGGACCTCGAATCTGTGGGTGTTCAAAGTGCGCGGCCGCGCACGGTGGCGCGGCCGCGTGTCAGGCGCGTGACGCCGGGTGCGTTACTCGGCGGCTTCGGCCTTGCCTTCGGCGGCGTCGGACTTCGCGTCCGCGGGCTTGGCGGCCTCGGGCTTGGCGGCTTCGGGCTTGGCCTCGGCGGCCTCGGCCTTCTTGCGGGCCGGCGCGCGACGCGGCTTCTCGCCTTCGCCGCCTTCGCTGAACTCTTCCTCGCGCACGGTCGCGGCGCTCGGCGCGGCGGCCTTGCCCTCGAGCACGGCGTCGGCCGCGGCGCGGGCGTACAGCTGCACGGCGCGGATGGCGTCGTCGTTGCCGGGGATGGCGTAGTCGACCAGCGACGGATCGTAGTTGGTGTCGACGACCGCGATCACCGGGATGCCGAGCTTCTTGGCTTCCTTGATGGCGATGTCTTCATGGCCGATGTCGATCACGAACAGGGCGTCGGGGAGGCGGTTCATTTCCTTGATGCCGCCCAGCGAGGCCTCGAGCTTGTCGCGCTCGCGGCGCAGGCCCAGCACTTCGTGCTTGACCAGCTTTTCGAAGCTGCCGTCGGTCTCGCCGGCTTCCAGCGTCTTCAGGCGCGAGACCGAGCCCTTCACGGTGCGGAAGTTGGTCAGCGTGCCGCCCAGCCAGCGCTGGGTCATGTACGGCATGCCGCAGCGCTCGGCCTCTTCCTTCATCGGCTCGCGCGCGCTGCGCTTGGTGCCGAGGAACAGGATGATGCCGCGCTTCTGCGCGATGCCCGAGATGAAGTTCATCGCGTCCGAGAACAGCGGGACGGTCTTCTCGAGGTTGATGATGTGGATCTTGCCGCGCGCGCCGAAGATGTACGGCGCCATCTTCGGGTTCCAGTAGCGCGTCTGGTGGCCGAAGTGGACGCCGGCTTCCAGCATCTGGCGCATGGTGATCTGGGACATTGTGGTGATTCCTGATGGGGAACCCGGCCGCCGGACAGGGTAGGGGCGGCTTGCCTGCGCAATGGCAGGCGATGGGTTCCGGGGTTGGGCCTCCCTGCCGCTTCCGTCTCCGAATCCGGCGCGGCGGGCCTTGCGGCCCTGCTGTGCTGGACACCCCGGGACGGGCTGTTGCGGCAGGTGTGTATTCGACGGTGTCGCCCGTCGTGGGCGATTCCGGGCCGGAGTCCGGCCTTGGGAACCCGCTGATACTAGCCCGCGGGGCCCTCCGGAGCAAGTTTCGGGCGGCGGCGCGCGCGATCGGCGATACTGGCGGCCATGATTACTCCCAAGACCCCAGAACAGATCGAGAAGATGCGCGTCGCCGGCCACCTGGCCGCCGAGGTCCTGCAGATGATCGCCCCGCACGTGAAGCCCGGCGTCAGCACAGAGGAGCTCGACCGCATCTGCCACGAGCACATCGTCAACGTGCAGCAGGGTACTCCGGCCAACGTCGGTTACCGCGGCTATCCCAAGGCCACCTGCATCTCTGTCAACAACGTCATCTGCCACGGCATCCCGAACGAGGCCAAGATCCTCAAGGACGGCGATATCGTCAACATCGACGTCACCGTGATCAAGGACGGCTGGCACGGCGACACCAGCCGCATGTACTTCGCCGGCACGCCGTCGGTGATGGCCAGGCGCCTGGTGGAGGTGACCCGCGAGGCCATGTTCCGCGGCATCCGCGCGGTGAAGCCGGGCGCCACGCTCGGCGATGTCGGGCATGCGATCCAGACCTACGCCGAGGCCGAGCGCTTCAGCGTGGTGCGTGAATACTGCGGCCACGGCATCGGCCGCGTGTACCACGAGGAGCCGCAGGTGCTGCACTACGGCCGCCCAGGCGAGGGCCTGGTGCTGGAAGAGGGCATGACCTTCACCATCGAGCCGATGATCAACGAGGGCGCGCGCCACACCCGCCTGCTGCCGGACGGCTGGACCGTTGTCACCAAGGACCGCAAGCTCTCGGCGCAGTGGGAGCACATGGTCGCGGTGACCGCCGATGGCGTCGACATCCTCACGCGCCTGCCCGGCGACGACAACGACTTCTGACATGGATGCGACCGCGCCAGCTGACGCCCCCGGCCGCATGGGCGGCGCCGGGGACGCGGGCTGGGCGCAGGAACGCCGCGACGCGCTGCTGGCGATCGACACGACCCTGGCGGCACGGTTCGACGCAGGCGCCGACGCCGTGCGCCTGGCCGCGGAGCGCGCGCGCGCGGTCGACCTGGCCGTCGCCGACGCCTGGCATCGCTGCGTGCCAGGCGCGGTGGACGCAGCGGAGTCATCGGACGCGCCGGGCATGGCGCTGTTCGCCGTCGGCGGATATGGCCGCGGTGCACTGTTCCCGCACTCCGACATCGACCTGCTGGTGCTGGTGGGCGAGGAGCCCGACACGGATGCGGCCGGCGGCGCCGCGCTGTCGCGCTTTTTCGCGCTGCTCTGGGACTGCGGCCTGCCCGCGAGCCATTCGGTGCGCACGGCCGAGCAGTGCACCGCGGCGGCCGCCGACATTTCCGTGATGACCGCACTGCTCGAGGCGCGGCCGCTCGTGGCCGGCGACGAGGCGCGCCTGGCGCTGGCGCGGGCGATCGCGCCCGACCGCGCCTGGCCCGCGCGCGACTTCTTCGTGGCCAAGTCGGAAGAAAAGGATCGCCGCCACGCGCGCTTCGGCGACACCTCCGACAACCTCGAACCGAACCTGAAGGAAGGCCCGGGCGGCCTTCGCGACCTGCAGACCCTTGGCTGGATGGCGCGCCGCGCCTTCGGCACCCACGAACTCGAACCGCTGGTCGCGCTGGGCCAGGTGGGTGCAGACGAGGCCGCCGCGCTCGACCGCGAGCACCGTGCGCTGGCCCGGCTGCGCTACGGCCTGCACCTGGTCGCCGGTCGCGGCGAGGACCGCCTGCGCTTCGACCACCAGAAGCCGCTGGCCGCGCGCCTGGGCTTCGCCGACGACGCCCGCAACCTGGGCGTCGAGCAGATGATGCAGGGCTTCTACCGCAGCGCCGCGGTGGTGCGCCGCATCGGCGACCGGCTGCAGCAGCGCTTCGAGGAGCATTTCGACGGCGCCGCCGTGCCGGAGCCGGTCGACTCGGACTTCGAGCTGCGCCGCGGCTATCTGGCTGCGCGCGACCACGACTGGCCGCATGGCGACGTGGGCGAAGTGTTCGCGCTGTTCGCCGCCTGGGCGCGGCTGGGCGAACTCCGCGGGCTGCATACGCACACCGCCCGCGCCCTGGCCGAAGCGCTCGACGCACTGCCCGCGTACACGGCTGCCGAACCCGCGCACCGCGAGGCGTTCATGGAACTGCTGCGCGGGCCGTCGCCGGTGCGCACGCTCGAGCGCATGGCGCGCCTCGGCGTGCTGGGGCGCTGGATCCCCGCCTTCGCGCAGGTGTCGGGGCGGATGCAGTTCGATCTCTTCCATGTCTATACCGTCGACCAGCACACGCTGGCGGTGCTGCGCAACCTGGCCGCGTTCGCGACCGGCGTGCCCGACGAGCGCTTTTCGCAGGCGCACGCGGTGTATCCGACCTTGCACAAGCCCGAGCTGCTGCTGCTGGCGGGCCTGTTCCACGACATCGCCAAGGGCCGCGGCGGCGATCATTCCGAACTCGGCGCCGTGGACGCGCGCGCCTTCTGCGAGGCCCATGGCCTGGACGAGCCAGACACCGCGCTGGTGGAGTGGCTGGTGCTGCGCCACCTGCTGATGTCGGTGACCGCGCAGAAGCAGGACATCGCCGATCCGGCGGTGATCCATCGCTTCGCCGGCGAAGTCGCCGATCGCGAGCGCCTCGACTACCTGTACCTGCTGACCTGCGCCGACATCGCCGGCACCTCGCCCAAGCTGTGGAATGCGTGGAAGGACCGGCTGCTGGCCGACCTGCGCAACGCCACGCGCCTGGCCCTGCGCCGGGGCCTGGAGCATCCGTTCGCGGCCGCCGAGCGCATTGCCGGGACGCGTGCCGCGGCGGCGGCGCTCCTGGCCGGGAAGGGCATCGATCCCGCGGATGCCGACGCGCTGCTGGGGCGCTTCCCGGCCAACAGTTTCCTGCGCGCGCGGGCCGAGCAGATCGCGTGGCAGGCGCTGGCCCTGCACGAGTCCACGGCGGATGGCGAGGAGACTGGACGGCCGGTGGTACAGGCGCGGAGGGTGGCCACCGGCAGCCCCGCGATGGAGGTCTTCGTGCACGACGCGGACCGCGATGGCCTGTTCGCGGCGATCGTGGTCACGCTCGACCGGCTGGGCCTGGCGATCCAGCAGGCGCGAGCGATCGACGGGCCGGGTGGCGGGGTGTTCGACAGCTTCCAGGTCCTGCCGGAAGACGCGCGCGCGGACTGCGAGCCGCGGATGGTGGCGCGCAAGCTGGCCGCAGTGCTGGCGGGGCCGCTGGACCGGGTGCGTCCGGCACAGCGCACCCTGCCGCGGCACCTGCGCCACTTCCGCATCGTGCCCCAGGTCGAATTCGCGCCCAGCACCGACGGCTCCGCCACCGTGCTGAGCCTGGTGTGCACCGACCGGCCGGGGCTGCTGGCCGACGTCGCGCACGTGCTGCGCAGCCAGGACCTGCGCGTGCACGACGCGCGCATCGCGACCTTCGGAGCCCGCGCCGAGGACGTGTTCCGGGTGACCGGCGAAGACAAGCAACCGCTGGACGAGGCGGCGTGCGCGCGACTGCGCAGCGCCTTGCTGGCAAGGATCGACGGAGAAGCAGGTAGATGAGCACCAGGAAGAAGCCCGCCGTGAAGAAGCCGGTGGCGAGGAAGGCGGTGTCGAAGACTGCAGCGAAGAAGGCTGCAGCAAAGAAGGCTGCGTCGGAGAGCGTTGCGCCAAAAAAGGTCGCGTCGAAGACGGTCGCAACAAAGAAGGTTGCCTCGAAGAAGGTTGCCTCGAAGAAGACAGCGGCGAAGAAGGCTGCTGTTGTCCCCGCCATCGCGAAGAAGACGTCGGCGCGCAAGGCGGCGGCAGGCAAAGTTGCCGGGGCCGGAGCTCCTGCCCCGGCGCCGGAGAATGGGCCCGACCAGGAGCTCGCCTTCATGATCGACAGTGCCTGGCACCGGCGCTCGACCCTGACGCCCGAAGAGGTCGAAGGCTCCACGCGGCCGCTGGTCGAACGAGCGATCGAAGGGCTGGAGGAGGGCCGCCTGCGCGTGGCCGAGCCCGATGGCAACGGTGGCTGGCGCGTCAACGAATGGCTGAAGAAGGCCGTGCTGCTCTACTTCCGCGTGCAGGAGATGGAAACGGGCGAGCAGTATCCGGCACCCTACTGGGACAAGATCCCGATGCGCTTCGCCGACTTCGACGAAGCCGCGTTCCGCAAGCTCGGCGCCCGCGTGCTGCCCGGTGCGATCGCCCGTCGCGGCGCCCATGTCGGCCGTGACGTGGTGCTGATGCCGTCCTTCGTGAACATCGGTGCCTGGATCGGCGAAGGCACCATGGTGGACACCTGGGCCACGGTCGGCTCCTGCGCACAGGTGGGCAGCCACTGCCACATCTCCGGCGGCGCCGGCATCGGTGGCGTGCTGGAGCCGCTGCAGGCTTCGCCCACGATCATCGAGGACCATTGCTTCATCGGCGCGCGTTCGGAGGTGGTGGAGGGCGTGATCGTCGGCCACCACAGCGTGATCGGGATGGGCGTGTTCCTGGGCCAGTCGACCCGCATCTACAACCGCATGACCGGCGAGACCAGCTATGGCGTGGTGCCGCCGGGCAGCGTGGTGGTGGCGGGCTCGCTGCCGGCCGCCGACGGCACGCACTCGCTGTACTGCGCGGTGATCGTGAAGCAGGTGGACGCGAAGACCAGATCCAAGACCTCGGTCAACGAACTGCTGCGCGGGCACGCGCTCTGAGCCGGGAGAGGATGATGACGACGCTGCATGGACTGAAGAACTGCGACACCTGCAGGAAGGCGCGGAAGTGGCTGGACCGCTTCGGCGTCGAGCATGGATTCGTCGACTACCGCGACGACACGCCCGAGCCGGAAACCCTGGTCGAGTGGGCCGGCAAGCTCGGCGGCTTCGAGGCCATGGTCAACAAGTCCTCGACGACCTGGCGCCAGCTTCCGGACAACCGCAAGGCGGCCGGTTCGGACGCCGAGTGGAAGCTGCTTCTGCGAGAGTATCCGCAGCTGGTCCGCCGGCCGGTGGTGGTCACCGAAGACGGCGTCGTAAGCCAGGGCTTCAGCGACAAGGGCTTCAAGAAGCGCTTCGGTACCGGCGAATGAGCGAGGTGCTGGCGCTGGCCCGTGAGCTGATGGCGCGGCCTTCGGTGACGCCCCATGACGCCGGCTGCCAGTCATTGATCGCCGGGCGCCTGGCGCGCGCCGGCTTCGCCTGCGAGTCGCTTCGCTACGGCGAGGTCGACAACCTCTGGGCCACCCACGGCAGTGGCGATCCCGTGCTGGTGCTGCTGGGCCACACCGACGTGGTGCCGCCCGGCCCGCGCGAGGCCTGGGCCAGCGATCCTTTCGTTCCCGAAGTCCGCGACGGCGTGCTGTACGGGCGCGGCGCCGCCGACATGAAGGGGAGCGTGGCCGCGTTCGTGGTCGCGCTGGAGCAATACGTGGTCGCGAACCCGGACCACGCGGGCACGGTCGCCCTGCTGCTGACCTCGGACGAGGAGGGCGATGCCATCGACGGCGTGCGCCGCGTGGCCGACGAGTTTCGCGCACGCGGCCAGCGCATCGACTGGTGCATCACCGGCGAGCCTTCATCGACGCATCGCCTGGGCGACCTGCTGCGCGTCGGCCGCCGCGGCTCGCTGTCGGCCGCGCTCACCGTGCACGGCGTGCAAGGGCACGTCGCCTATCCGGACAAGGCGCGAAATCCCGTGCACGACGCCCTGCCGGCGCTGGCCGGGCTGGTGGCCCGACGCTGGGACGATGGCTACGAGACCTTCCCGCCGACCAGCCTTCAGGTCAGCAACATCGCCGCGGGCACGGGAGCGACCAACGTCATCCCCGGCAGCCTGCGCGTGGACTTCAACCTCCGCTACAACCCGAACTGGGACGCGCCTCGGCTGGAGTTGGAGATCGAGTCGATGCTCGCGCGCCACGGCCTGGAGTTCGGGATTCGCTGGCACCGCAGCGGCGAGCCCTTCTTCACGCCGGAAGGGCCGCTGCGCGCCGCCGCCCGCGACGTGCTTGCCGGCGTGGCCGGCGCGTCGCCGGAAGAGAGCACCGGCGGCGGCACCTCGGACGCGCGCTTCATCGCGCCGCTGGGCGCGCAATGCATCGAGGTTGGGCCGGTGAACGCCAGCATCCACAAGGTCGACGAGAACGTCTCCGTCGCCGATCTGGAGGCGCTTCCCGATCTTTACCTGGCGCTGATCGAGCGGCTGCTCCCGCGCTGACCCGCGCGCCGGCCTGCCGCGGCTGCGGATGGCGAGCGCCGTGGGTCTCGTGGGCCCTCACCGTGACGCGGTGGCCGGTATGGACGAGCGCTGGCCGGTGCCGTTGCCTTGGCCCTAGTCCTGGCCCTTGCCCTTGCCCTTGCCCTTGCCATTATTCCCATTGTTGCCGTTGTTGCCGTTGTTGCCGTTGTTGCCGTTGTTGCCCTTGGCGGGCTTGGCTCCATGGCCGGAATTGCCGCGGCCGCGCTCGTTGCGTTGGCCATTGCCGCGCGCGCCTTTTCCGTCGCGGGCCTGGCCCGGCCCGGAGCGCGACCAGTCGACGCGGACCGGGCGGTCGACCACGATCGACTGCCCCCACCGGCCGTAGGTGTCGACCTGTCCGCGCTTGAGCGCGTGGAAGGCCGCCGAGCCGGGCTTGATGCCCATGCGCTTGGCAACGGCGCCCCAGCCCTGGCCGGGGTTGCGCTCGTATTCGCGGACCACGTTGCTGCAGGGCACGCCCAGGGCGTGCGCGATGGCGCATGCGTAGTAGACGTCGCCAGGCGCCCAGCCGCGGCCGTCGAGCAGGTCGACCAGCAGCGGGCGCGGCGCGCCGTAGTGCCCGCTCATCTCGTCGAGGAAGGGATCGCGGTGGTGGCGGCCGTAGTCGTTGATCTCGCCCAGGCGCGAATCGACCCAGACATCGCCGGTCCGGGTGTTGTAGCCGATGGTCTGGGCGGACGCGCTCGCGGCCAAGCCGAGGCCGAGGGCGAACGCGAGGATGCGGAGTCCATTGTGCGTGGCCATGGATGCTGCTCCTGGATGGGGACCTCGGTGGATTGTGGACGTTTGCGATGAACCTGCGGTGATGTCGCCGCGTCAGCGCGGCTCCAGCACCAGCGCGTGGGTGGCGGGCCCCGGAAGGAATGGCGAGGGCCGGCCGTGCACCCAGTCGTCATGGCCGGCGCCCCAGAACGGCGACAGTGGATGGCCACTCTGGCCGCCGGGCATGTGCACGATGCCGTCGGCTTCGCGCCCCGGCGACACCACCATGCGCTGGGACGCACCGAACGCCGGGGCCTGCACCAGCGGCATGTCGGTGTCGCCGCCAAGCTGGTCGGGAGGCATGCAGAGCATGCGCCTGCCCAGCACCGGGATGGCACCGGCCAGCGGGTGGCAGATCGCCGCGGTGTTGCGCTCGCCCCAGCTGCGCTCGACAAGCGGCCCCGCGGCTTCGAGTTGGCTGCGGACATCGTGCGCGGCATCCTCGAACAGCGCCTGCCAGCTGTCGTAGCGGCGGGGCAACAGGTGCGCCGGCTGCGTGGACGCCAGCGGCCATGCGACGCCTTCCAGCTGCGGCAGCGCGGGCATCGCGAAATCCTCGCCCAGCGCCGCGCGCGCCGGCGCCACCAGGCCGGCGGCGATCCGGTCGTGGACCTCGTTGCGCCAGGCGCGGACCAGTCGGTAGCCCGTGGAGTCCGGCGTCGCACGACCCTGCCAGTCGCCGGCAGCGTCGGCGAATGCACGCAGCGCCGGCGCGTGCGCGCCCGCGCTGCCGGCGCTCGACTGCAGCAGGTTGTGCCAGCGCTGCAGGAACAGCGCGCGGTCATCGAGCTGGATCGCGAGCAGGGCGCGTTCGTCGAAGCGGTCGCTGGCGAACAGGGCGTCGCGGATCTGCTTGGCGCGCGCGCCGTTCACATGGCCGCCGTCGCCGATGGCCGTGATCCAGGGTGGGCCTACGACCCGGTTGTTCGCCGTCCAGACGCGGTCGACGGTGGGCGTGGCGACGTGCGGCGCGCTCCGGCCGCTGATGCTCCACGGTGCGCATGCATCGCCATCCGCCACCAGGTCAGTGGCTGGGCAGGCCACGTCGCGCTGGGGCAGCGGCCCGAGCAGCCTCCAGGCGATCCGGCCGCGATGGTCGCCGATCACCAGGTTCTGCGCCGGCAACGCGATATCGCGTGCCAGCAGTAGCGCGCGGTCGAGGTCACCCGCCCAGGCCATCGACATCAGCCCGAGGTTGAGCGCGCCCGGCTGGTGCGCCACCCAGCGCAGCGCCAGGGCGTCGCCACCATCGAGACGATGCAGCAGCGGCCCCCAGGGCGCCTCGTCGATTCCGAGGTCGACCGCGTCGTCATCGGCGACATCGATGCGTTCCACGAAGTGCTCGACGGGCGTGCAGTCGCCGCCGCTGTCGGCGCCGTCGTCGCTCTCGCCGCAGGGCGTCACCCGCGCCCAGTCCAGGGTGTCGGCGTAGCTGTTGGTGAAACCCCAGGCGATGTGGCCGTTGCTGCCCACCACGACCGCCGGCAGGCCGGGCAGGGTGAAGCCGGAGACGTCGACCCGGCCATCGGGTGCGCGCGCATCGGGCCAGCGCAGGCGCGCCCGGAACCAGATGCCGGGTGCGCGCAGGCCCAGGTGCATGTCATCGGCAACGATGGCGCGGCCGTCGGCGGTGAAACGCCCCGACACCGCGAAGTTGTTGCTGCCGGGGGCGGGCGGGCGCGGCGAATCCAGCGGCTGTGCGTCATCGGGCAGGGGCAGCCGGCGCAGGTCGACGGCATCGGGCGTGGGCAGCACGGCATCGCCGGTGGCGGGGCCCAGGAGCGGCGCATCCCAGCTCGAGCCGGCGTGGCTGATCAGGGTGAACAGCGCCGGCGGCAGGTGTGGCCGCAGCGTCCAGAGCGCCAGCTCCCGCTGGTTGGCGGCGTCCTGCAGGTCGAAGTACATCGCGTAGCCGGCCAGGGCTGTGTCGGCGGGCGTCCAGGGCTCGGGCGTCCGGCGCAGCAGCAGGTAGGGCCAGGGCCGCGCGCCAAGGCCGGCGAGGCCGGCGTTGGCGCCCGCGGCGTAGGCGTCCAGCAGCGGCCGCTTGCTGCCGGCGATCGCGTCGATGTCGGCGTCCACGCGGGCGCGCATCCGGTGCACACGATGCCGGCGGTCGGCGTCCAGCGCGACCGCGCCGAACAGCGCGGACAGTTCGCCGGCGGCGGTGCGCCGCATCAGGTCCATCTCGAAGTAGCGCTCCTGCGCGTGCAGGTAGCCGAGCGCGCGGACCGCGTCGGCCTCGCTCGCGGCATCGATGGTGGCGACGCCGATGGCATCGCGGCTGATCGTCACCGGTGCCGACAGGCCCGGCAGCGCCACGGTGCCGTCGAGCGTCGGCAGGCTGGCGCGTAGCGCCCACCACGCGGCGAGTGTCGCGACCGCGGCCAGCAGGGCGAGCAGCAGCACGATGCGCAATGACCAGCGAAGCATGGCGTTTCCCCCTGTAGCCTGCCGCATTGTAGAGCGCTCCATGCCACGGCCAGTGTCGCCGCCGCAGGCCGGTGACGGTGCGCGCTATGCGCGCGGCTGGCGCTGGAGCCGCCAGGCGGCGGTGGCGAGCGTACTGACCCCATCGGCACTGAAGCGCGGCTCGTCGGCGAGGCTGTCGCTGCGCTCGAGCAGGATGGGCGACCAGGCCGCGCCGAACAGTGCCTGCACTTCGCTGGCCTCGACCGCGAACGGCGGCCCTGCTTTTTCCGCTTGCGGATACTCCAGCGTCACCAGCAGCGCGCGGCAGTGGGCCGGCAGGCTGGCCCATGTCGTTTCGACATAGCGCTGGCGCAGCTCGGGCGGCAGCGCGACCAGCGCGGCGCGATCGAATACGCCCGCACAATCCGCCAGCGCCATGCGGTCGAGCCCGAAGGCATCGCCGATGATGATCTCGAACGGACCCGCGCTGCAGTGCAGGCCGTATCCCGTTTCGTGAATCACGGGCTCGAGGCCGCGCTCGCGGAAAAAATCCCGCACGGCCAGTTCCGACAACTCGACGCCAAGCACGCGGTGGCCGCGGGCGGCCAGCCACGGCATGTCCAGGCTTTTGCCGCAGAGCGGTACGAACACGGTGCTCCCCGCAGGCAGGTCCAGCGCGTCCCAGTGGCGTTCCAGCTGCGGCGTGGCCGCCGACTGGTGGAAGCCGATCCGCCCGTCACGCCAGCGCTCGTGCCAGAACGCCGGTTCCATCAGTCGACCGCCAGCCCGTCGACCTTCTGCCAGCCGCGCGGCAGCAGCCCGCCGCGGCTGCCGCGGGCGCCCAGATAGGGCTCCAGGTCGCGGTACGACAGCGACATCGTGCGCGCGCCGGACCTGACCGAGAGCGTGCCGCCCTGCGGCACCGCCGCGATGGCCACCACGCGCTCGGTGCTGCGCTTGGCCTTGGGGATCTCGATGATCTTGTTGCCCTTGCCGCGCTCGAGCTCGGGCAGCTCCGAGACCGGGAACGCCAACAGGTGCCCGGCGCTGGTGACCGCCACGATGCGGTCGGTCTCCATGCCGGCGACCGGCGAGGGCTGCAGCACGTGCGCGCCCTCGGGCACGCTGAGCATGGCCTTGCCCGCCTTCTGCCGCCCCACCAGGTTCTCGAAGCGGGTGACGAAGCCGTAGCCGGCGGAGGAGGCAAGTGCCAGGCGGGCGCCGGCATCGCCGGTGGCCATGGCCACGAAGGTGGCACCGGCCGCGGGCGAGAAGCGCCCGGTGAGCGGCTCGCCGTTGCCGCGTGCCGACGGCAGGCCGTGGGCCAGGGTGGAGTAGGCGCGGCCGGTGGAATCCAGGAACGCGACCTGCTGCGTGCTGCGCCCGCGCACCGCGGCCAGCAGCGCGTCGCCTTCGCGGTAGGACATCGTGGACGCATCGACGTCATGGCCCTTGGCAGCTCGCACCCAGCCCTTCTGGCTGAGTACCACCGTCACCGGCTCGCTGGCCACGAGGTCGGTCTCGGCGAGGGCCTGCGCCGCGCCGCGCGCGACCAGCGGCGAACGCCGCTCGTCGCCGAATTTCTTCGCGTCGGCCAGCAGCTCGTCCTTGACCAGCTTGCGCAGCTTCGACTTGCTGCCCAGGGTCGCCATCAGGCGGTCGCGCTCGGCCTCGAGCTCGTCCTGCTCGCCGCGGATCTTCATTTCCTCGAGCCGGGCGAGCTGGCGCAGGCGGGTCTCGAGGATGTAGTCGACCTGGTCGTCGCTGAGCTCGAAACGCGCCTGCAGCACGGCGCGGGGTTCGTCCTCGTTGCGGATGATCCGGATCACCTCGTCCAGGTTGAGGAAGGCCACCAGCAGGCCTTCCAGCAGGTGCATGCGGCGCTCGACCTTGTCCAGGCGGTGCTGCAGGCGACGGGTGACGGTGTCGCTGCGGAACGACAGCCATTCCAGCAGCAGCGTGCGCAGGTCCTTGACCTGCGGCCGGCCGTCCAGGCCGATGATGTTGAGGTTGACCCGGTAGCTCTTCTCAAGATCGGTGGTCACGAACAGGTGGCCCATCAGCTGGTCCACGTCGATCCGGTTGGAACGCGGGATCAGCACCACGCGCACCGGGTTGGCGTGGTCGGACTCGTCGCGGATGTCCTCCAGCCATGGCAGCTTCTTGGCGCGCATCTGCGCTGCGATCTGCTCGATCACCTTGCCCGGGCTGACCTGGTAGGGCAGGGCGGTGATGACGATGTTGGCCGCTTCCTTCAGGAACGTGGCGCGGGCGCGCACGCTGCCGTGGCCGGTTTCGTAGATCGTGCGCAGGTCGGCGGCCGGGGTGATGATCTCGGCAGCGGTGGGGTAGTCGGGCCCGCGCACGTGCTCGCACAGGTCGGCGACGCTCGCCTCGGGGTCGTCGAGCAGGCGCACGCAGGCACTGACCACCTCGTTGAGGTTGTGCGGCGGCACGTCGGTGGCCATGCCGACCGCGATGCCGGTGGTGCCGTTGAGCAGCAGGTGCGGCAGGCGCGCGGGCAGCCAGGTCGGCTCCTCCAGCGTGCCGTCGAAGTTGGGCGCCCAGTCGACGGTGCCGTGCGCGAGTTCGCCCAGCAGCGCCTCGGCGATCGGCGTGAGCTTGGATTCGGTGTAGCGCATCGCCGCGAACGACTTCGGATCGTCGGTCGAGCCGAAGTTGCCCTGGCCTTCGATCAGCGGGTAGCGATAGCTGAAGGGCTGGGCCATCAGCACCAGGGCTTCGTAGCAGGCGCTGTCGCCGTGCGGGTGGAACTTGCCGATCACGTCGCCGACGGTGCGCGCCGACTTCTTGGGCTTCGAGGTCGCGCTGAGCCCGAGCTCGCTCATCGCATAGATGATCCGCCGCTGCACCGGCTTCAGCCCGTCGCCGATGAAGGGCAGGGCGCGGTCGAGCACCACGTACATCGAATAGTCGAGGTAGGCGCGCTCGGCGTACTCGCGCAGGGGGATCTGTTCGAAACCGTGGAAGACGGGGCGGACCGGGTCGTTCATCTGGACTGCTGTGGCGTTCGGGGACCCCCGATTCTACAAGGCCGGCAGCGGCCGCATGCCCGTGCCTCCCGGTCGGCGCCGCGCCGTCCGGCGCGATGGCCCGGCTACCCCGGGGGCCCTCGCGTCCCCCGCGCACTCCACGCCATCGCGCGCGCGCTGTCGACGGCCCGTGCGATTCCGGCGCCCTCCAGCACCTTCAATGTGCTGGCGCGCAGCTCCGGCCGCCCGGCCACGCCGTCGCGCAGCACCGCGACCTCGTATTCGCGCGCGTTGGCGTCGATCGCCGTGGCCAGGACGCAGCTCTCCAGGGCCATGCCCGCCAGCAGGATCCGGCGCACGCCAAGCTTGGCCAGCAGCACCGGCAGGGCCGTGGCCAGGAAGGCGGAATGCTTGGGCTTGAGGACGAAATGGTCTTCGGGCAGGGGCTGCAGCAACGCCGCGATGCGCCCCGCCGGCCCTGGCGTGGCCGAGGCCATCGCCACCAGCTCGCGGAAATCCGACTGCCAGCGGGCGAAGTTGTCATTGGCGAAGATGACCGGCCAGCCGCGGTCGTTGAAGCGCTCGCGCAGCGTGTGGATGTTGCGGGCTGCACGCAGCGCGGCCGGGGCGAGCCGATCCGCTTCCGGGAAATCGAACAGCCCGATCATGTCCACGACCAGAAGCGCGGACGGTACCGGCGTGGCCATCCTCAGTCGCGGACTTTCGCCGGCACGAAGGGCGAGGTCGGGTCGCTGGCGGGGAAGGTTTCCTCCAGCGCCTCGTCCTGGTTCTCGCTCTCGCGGTCCTTGCGGCGCGTGCGGTCCTGCGGTGTCTCCGGTTCATTGCGGTCATGGTCCCGGGGCGGGTCTTTGCGGTCGCGGCTCATCGGTGGCCTCGTCGTGTGGGGGGTATCGGCTTCTTAGCCTTGGCGGCGTTGTTTCCGCGTGACCGGGGCCGGGCGGCGGCCCGGTGGGAGCGGGCGAGGAAGCGCAGCGCCGCGGTTTCCCACTGCCGCGCGCCGCGGGCGCGCGATGCCGCCCGCGCCAGGCTCCCGTCCTCCCATCCTTCGAACACGCAGGGGTCGATATAGGAGCTCCGGCAGACCGCCGGCGTGTTGCCCAGCGTGCGCGCGACCTCTTCCACGACCTGTTGCCGCAGCCGCGCCAGGGCGACTTCGCTGGCATCGTCCGGCGGTGGCGTGGCCGCTAGCAGGCGGAACGCGGCCAGGGTTGCGCCCCAGGTGCGGAAGTCCTTGGCGGTGAACGGCGCGCCCATACTCGCCTGCAGGTAGGCATTGACCATGCTGGAGTCCACCGGCTGCGGCCCGCCGTCGCCGTGGTACTGGAACAGGTGCTGGCCCGGCAGCTGGTGGATGGCGCGCACCATGCGCGCGAGCCTGCGGTCGTCGAGCTCGACCTCGAGCTGCCTGCCGCCCTTGCCTTTGAACTGCAGCCGCATTGCCCCGGGTGGGAAGCGGGCGTGGCGGCTGCGCAGCGTGGTCAGGCCATACGACCCGTTGTCGCGGGCGTAGCCGGCGTTGCCCACGCGCAGCAGCGTCTCCGACATGATCCGCACCACCACGGCCAACACCTTGTCGCGCGGGAAGCCAGGCTGCGCCAGGTCGCTGCGCAGCGAGCGCCGCAGGCGCGGCAGCGCCTTGGCGAAGTCGGGCAGGCGCTCGAACTTGCCGGTATCGCGGAAGCTGCGCCAGTCGGCGTGGTAGCGGTACTGCTTCCTGCCGCGCGCATCGCGTCCGGTGGCCTGGAGGTGGCCGCGTGGCGAGGCGCAGATCCAGACATCCTGGTAGGCCGGCGGGATCGCCAGCGCGCGGATGCGCGCCAGGGTCGCGGCATCGCTGACGCTACGCCCGTCCGCGTCGACGTAGCGGAATCCGCGCCCGCAGCGCACGCGACGGATGCCGGCCGCCCGGTCGCTGACGTGGCGCAGCCCGGCTTCCGTAGCCACCGCCCTGTCAGCCGTGTCCGTCGGCGTGGGCGTGTCGGATGCCTGCGTGGCCGCGGGATGCGCGCTGCGTGGGGTGCCCATTGTGCGAACGCTACTGCCGGGCGGTGATTGCGCGATGAAGCCTTCCACGGGCCTCACATCGCCTTGCCGCGGGCGCGCGCATCGTCGCCACGCCCATCCTTTTGCATTCACGGAGGCGGACATGACCCACGACAGCAGCCCGGACGACGACGGCCGGGACGACACGCGCCGCGAGACAGGCAGGCCCGAACGGGAGGAGCGCTCCTATCCCCACGGAAGCGGCGACCGCAACGCCTGGACGCCCAGCGGCGACAAGGGCCGCATGCCGCGCCATGACGGCGGCGCCCAGCGCGACGCCACGCCCGAGCCTCCCGGCGCCGTGGGCGATGAGTGATCCACGCCGCATGTCGCGCGCCGTCCGCAGAAGCGGCCGCCAATGATCCGCGATCGGCTGGCGTGATCGATGTGATCGTGGTCGGTGGCGGGCCGGCCGGGCTGACCGCGGCCACCTACCTGCATCGCTTCCACCGCGCGTGCCTGGTGCTGGACGCGGGCCGGAGCCGCGCCCGCTGGATCCCTGAAAGCAACAACTGCCCCGGCTTCCCGCACGGCGTGTCGGGACGTGAGCTGCTGCGGCGCATGCGCGAACAGGCGGCCGACGTCGGGCTGTCGACCTGGCAGGCCGAGGTCGATCGCATCCAGCCGCTGGATGGCGGCTTCGAGGTGCGTGCCGGCGAGGGCCGGTGGCGCGCGCGCAAGGTCATCCTCGCCACCGGCGTGACCGACCGCCTGCCGGACATGCCCGGCGTGGCGGCGGCCATAGCTAGTGGCGCGTTGCGGCTGTGCTCCGTCTGCGATGCCTACGAAGCGAGCGACCTCGTGATCGGCGTGTACGGTCCGGCCGAGGCCGTGGGCAGCCACGCGCTGTTCCTGCTCGGATACTCGAACTCGGTCCACGTGCTGCCGAGCGACGGTGGCGATGGTGGCGAGGCCGGGCGCAGGTCGCGCGCACGGGGCGCGCAGTGGCTGCCGGGCGGCGGGCGCCTGTCCTTCGATGGCGAAGCCTGCAGCTACGAGCCCCCGGGAAGCGCCCCGGTCAGGCTCGACACCGTGTACGCCTACCTGGGGTCCGACACCAGCGCGGGCATCGCAGCGGCGGCGGGTGCCGCGCTGACGGAGGAGGGCGGGATCATCGTCGACGCCGACCAGCAGACGCGCCTGCCCGGGCTGTACGCGATCGGCGACGTGGTCAGCGGGCTCAACCAGATCTCGGTGGCGGTGGGGCACGCGGCGATCGCCGCCACCCATGCGCACAACGCGCTGCCGTTCGCGGCGCGGGACAAACAAAAAACCCCGCTTTCGCGGGGTTTCCTGTCATCAACCTAATGATGGTGCCCAGAAGAGGACTCGAACCTCCACGGAGTTGCCCCCGCTAGCACCTGAAGCTAGTGCGTCTACCAATTCCGCCACCTGGGCAGGTGGGCGCGTATGGTGCAGCGCGGTGACGATCCTGTCAACGGTCTGCATGCGAATGTCGCGAAAAGATGCGCACGGGACTTGCACGGCGCCCGCGTACAATCGCCGCATGACAAAAACTGCAGGCAAGGGCGGCAGCGGCCGCGACAGGACATCCCCCCGCACGGGCAGCGACAAGGCCGCGCCGGCCAAGGGCGCGAAAGGCACCGCCAGATCCGGGAAGGGCCCGGCACCCGCGCGCGCCGCGTCGAAGAAGCCGGCCGCCCAGCCGGGCTGGATGCCGGATCCCGGCCTGCTGCGCGCCATGAAGCCCCGCGGACAGGACGCGCCCGTCGCGCCCGCGGCCGCCGCGCCTGTGCGTGCGAAGGAAGGCGGCATCGGCCGCGGTGGCTTCGATGACCCGCAGGCCGCGCGCGAGGCCGGACGCTACGAGAATCCCATCGCAAGCCGCGAGGCGATCCTCCAGGTGCTGTCCGATGCCGACGGCCCGCTGGACGCCGAGGCCCTCCAGGAGGCGCTGGGTCTTACCGAACCGGAACGTGCCGAAGCCCTGGACAAGCGCCTGGCGGCGATGCTGCGCGACGGCCAGGTGCTGAAGAACCGCCGGCGCGGGTTCGTGCCCGCCGCGCGCGCCGACCTCATTCCCGGCACGGTGATCGCCAACCCCGAGGGCTTCGGCTTCCTGCGCCCCGAAAGCGGGGTGGGCGACGACCTGTTCCTGCCACCCTTCGAGATGCGCAAGGTGATGCACGGCGACCGCGTGCTCGGCAGCGTCACCGGCGTCGATCGCCGTGGCCGCCGCGAAGGCGTGATCGTGGAGGTGCTGGAGCGCCGCGTCAGCCGGCTCATCGGGCGCTACGCGCTCGAGTCCGGGATCAGCTTCGTGGTCCCGGACGACCGCCGTATCCAGCGCAACGTCCAGATTCCCGCGGACGCGCGACTGGACGCGCGCGATGGCCAGCTGGTGGTCTGCGAAATCGTCGCGCCGCCGGACAACCACCGGCCGCCGATCGGTCGCGTGCTGGCGGTGCTCGGCGACAGGTTGACCGCGTCGATCGCGGTCGAGGCCGCGATCCACGGCCATGACATCCCGCACGAGTTCCCCTCCGAGGTGCTCGACGCTGCGGCCGCGGTGCCGGTCGAGGTCGACGCCGCCAGCGCCAACCGTCGCCTGGACCTGCGCAAGCTGCCGCTGGTCACCATCGACGGCGAGGACGCCAAGGACTTCGACGACGCGGTGTACTGCGAACCCAACCGCGACGGCTTCCGCCTGATCGTGGCCATCGCCGACGTGTCGCATTACGTGCGCCCCGGCGAGCCGCTCGACGTCGAAGCGCAGAAGCGCGCGACTTCGGTGTACTTCCCCGGCTTCGTGGTGCCGATGCTGCCGGAGACCCTGTCCAACGGCATCTGCTCGCTGAAGCCGCGCGAGGACCGCCTGTGCTTCGCCTGCGACATGCAGGTCGACCGCCGCGGCAACGTGGTCTCGTACGAGTTCCACGAGGCGGTGATGCATTCGCACGCGCGCCTGACCTACAACCAGGTCTGGAACGCCGTGGGCGACGGCATTCCCGATGCGGACCGCGATGCCGCGCAGGCCTTCATCGGCCCGCAGATGCAACAGGTGCTGCAGTTGCACCAGCTGTACAGGGTGTTCGAGAAGGCGCGCAAGCAGCGTGGCGCGATCGACTTTGAGACCTCCGAGGTGCGCTTCGTGCTCGGGCCGCAGGGGGAGGTCACGCAGGCCGGCATGATCCAGCGCAACGACGCCCACAAGCTGATCGAGGAATGCATGATCGCGGCGAACGTGGCGGCCGCGCATGCGCTGCTCGCCTCCGGCATCCCGGCGCCGTTCCGCGACCACGACCGCCCGCCCGAAGGGAAATACGCCGACCTGCTGGAGTTCCTGAAGGAGTTCCAGCTGCGCCTGCCGACCTGGCAGAAGGTTCATCCCAAGGATTTCCGCAAGCTGCTGGAAACGGTGCGCGAGCGGCCCGACGCGGCGCTGCTGGAGTCGGTCCTGCTGCGCAGCCAGTCGCTGGCGGTGTACTCGCCGGACAACATCGGCCATTTCGGGCTGGCGCTGGAGGCGTACGCGCACTTCACGTCGCCCATCCGCCGCTACGCCGACCTGCTGGTGCACCGGGCGATCAAGCATTCGCTGGCCGGTGGCAACGCTGCGCAATACAAGTACTCGGCGCACGAGATGGCGACGCTGTCGCTGCAGTGCTCGGAGCGCTCGCGCCGCGCCGACGAAGCGCAACGCGAGGTCGACGAGCGCTATCGCGCGGCGTGGATGGAAGAGCACGTGGGCCGCGAGTTCGACGGCGTGGTCAGCGGCGTCACCAGCTTCGGCCTGTTCGTCGAGCCGACCGAATCCAAGGTCAACGGCCTGGTGCACGTGACCCAGCTGCCGAATGACTTCTACAACTTCGATCCGATCCGCAAGACGCTGACCGGCCAGCGCTCCGAGCGCGAGTACCGGCTCGGCGATGCGGTGCGCATCGTGGTGCTCAAGGCCAGCGTCGAGGAATTGAAGATCGACTTCCGCCTGGTGGAAGAGGGCGGCCGGCAGGGCGCTCCGGTTCCACCCGCCCCGCGCGGGCAGCCCGCGAAGCGGACCAAGAAAAAGTACTGAGGACGAAGGCCCGATGGCCAGCAAGCAGAACCAGTGGATCGTGGGCATCAACGCCGTCGCATCGGCCGTGGAACACGATGCCGACAACGTGCGTGAAGTCCTGCTCGAGGCCGGTGCGAAGAATCCGCGCATCGGCACGATCGAGGAAGAGGCCCGTCGCCGGGGCATCGAAGTGCGTCGCGTCGCGCAGAATGCGCTGGACGGCGTTGCCGGCGGCCTGCGCCACCAGGGTGCGGTCGCGCGCTATGCCGCGGCGAAGACCTTCGACGAGGACGACCTGCCAGGCCTGGTCGAGGCCGCCGAAGGCCGCGCGCTGTTGCTGGTGCTCGACGGCGTGCAGGACCCGCACAACCTGGGCGCCTGCCTGCGCAGCGCCGCGGCCGCGGGGGTCACCGCGGTGGTCATCCCCAGGGACAAGGCGGTGCAGGTCAACGCCACGGTGCGCAAGACCTCCGCCGGCGCCGCCGACAGCATCGCGGTGGTGCGCGTGACCAACCTCTCCCGCACGCTGCGCGAGCTGCAGAAGCAGGGCGTCTGGATCTACGGCCTGGCCGGCGACGCCGGCGCATCGCTGTACGGCATCGACCTGCGCGGCAACGTCGCGCTGGTCCTTGGCGGCGAAGGCGAGGGCCTGCGCCGCCTGACGCGCGAACACTGCGACCAGCTGGTCGCTTTGCCGATGCCGGGCGCGACCGAGGCCGGCGTCGACAGCCTCAACGTCTCCGTGGCCGCGGGCGTCTGTCTGTTCGAAGCGGTGCGCCAGCGACTCTGAGGGCTGCGGGCCTGACTTGACAAAGAGCTTTTATTTTCCGCTTTTTTCGCGCTGATCCGTAGCAAATGCAGTGCGAGCCGCGCCTACAGCGGAGCGGGCGCGGGAGAATTGTCGGGCGGCGAAGTGGCGTGGCGGCCCCAGCCGTTGGCGATCGTGCAGAAGAGCTGGGCGGTGCGTTCGGTGTCGTAGACGGCCGAGTGCGCTTCGTCGCTGTTCCATTCCATGCCCGCGGCCTGCACCGCGCGCGCCAGTACCGTTTGCCCGTAGGCCAGGCCGGCCATGGTCACGGTGTCGAACACGCTGAAGGGGTGGAAGGGATTGCGCTTGTGTTCGCTGCGGGCGACCGCGGCGTTGACGAAGTTGAGGTCGAAGTGGGCGTTGTGCCCCACAAGGATCGCGCGCTGGCAGCCGTGCTTGCGCACCGCGGTGCGCACGGCGGCGAAGACGTGGTCCAGCGCGTCGCGTTCCTGCTTGGCGAGGCGGAACGGATGGTCGAGGTCGATGCCGGTGATCTGCAGCGATTTGGGATCGATGTCGGTGCCCGGTGCCGGTACGACGTGCGCGCTGGCGCCTTCACCCAGCACGTAACGGCCTTGGTCGTCCAGGTCGATCGGCATCACCGCGATCTCGAGCAGCGCGTGGCGGTTCCAGTCGAAGCCGCCGGTCTCCACGTCGACCACAACGGGCAGGTAGCCGCGGAAGCGGGACGACATGGGGGCGAAGGTGGGGGCGGCCCCGGAGGGCTGGGGCGGTGGCGTGGGCAGGGTGGTCACCGGCGCTAGTCTATCCGAGTGCGGGCAGCCGGCCCGGTGGCGGGTTCAGCTGCGCACGCCGGCGACGATGCCCTCGCCGTGCCAGCGCAGGAGCATCGCGCGGCCCTGGTCGATGAAGGCGGCGTCCGCGGAGCTGCCGGCTTCTGCCGCCAGCGCCTCCAGCTGGGCACGCCCGTCCAGCCCGGGCGCCTCGTCCAGGCGCTGCAGCAGCCGCCAGGCCAGCGGGCTGGGCGCGTGGAAGCGCACGCGGCCGTCGGCGCCGCGATGGAGCAGCAGCAGCGTCGGCTCGGGTGGCGCTTCGGCCGGGAGCATGTCGGGCCCGATGCGGTGCACCGGCCAGGCATAGGCCAGCGGCCACGCGAGCGGGGAAAGCAGGGGGCGGCCGGCCAGGAGCGCGGCCGCGACGTCGGTACCGGGTGCGTCAAGCGGGTCGTGGGCGATGTCGCTGACGCGCGACTCGCTGATCTGCAAGGCCAGCTCGATCCACTCGTAATGCGCCAGCTCCGGCAGCCAGGGCTCGCGCCCGCCGCTGGTTTCCAGGTAGCGCAGGAATTCCCGCGGAAGCTCCGGGAACAGCGGGGTGCGACAACCGTGGTCGCGGTAGAACTCGCGCACCAGCGCCGGCCAGGCGTCGCCGCGGATGCGGCGGATCACCGGGAAATTTCCTGCCAGCAGACGCGAGACGTTGTTGAAGAACAGATCGCGATAGACCTGCATCCTGCGTGCGTCGATGCCGGGCGGCGCTGGATGGCGGTCGGGATCGCGGATATGGGCGGTGAAGGCGTCCTGCTGCGCGCGCAGCGCGTCGCAGGCGGCCAGGCCGCCTGGACCCGTCCCCTCTGCGGCGCCGGGCCCCGCCTTGCCGTGGGCGGTGTGGTCAGGCGACACGACGGATCGCCGGTATGGCGGAAAGGTGTCCACGCACGATGTCGAGTTCGCCCAGCAGCTCGTCGAAGGGCGGGAAGTCGAAATCACGCTCGAGCAGCGTGGGCCGCGGGCCGAACAGGGCATAGGCCTCCGACAGCAGCGCCCAGACCGGGTCGGCCACGGCCGCGCCATGGGTATCGATCTTGAGTCCGGGCGCTTCGTCACGATGGCCGGCGACGTGGACACAGGCGATCCGGTCACCCGGCAGCCCGCGCAGGAACGTCAGCGCGTCGTAGCCGTGGTTGGTGGCATTCACCACGATGTTGTTTACGTCCAGCAACAGGTCGCAGTCGGCTTCCGCAAGCACGGCGTTGACGAACTCGAGCTCGGTCAGTGGCCGTGTTCCGGCACCCGGGGGAATTCTCGCGTAGTACGAGATGTTCTCCACGGCGATGCGCCGGCCGAGGATGTCCTGGGCACGGCGGATGCGCGCGGCCACGTGCCGTACTGCTTCGTCGCTGAAGGGCAGGGGCAGCAGGTCGTAGAGCTGGCCGAGGCTGTCGCCGCAGGCGCTGAGGTGCTCGCTGTAGAGCGGCGCGCGATGCGCATCGAGGAAATCGCGCAGCTGGTGCAGGAAAGGCTCGTCCAGCGGCGCGGGGCCGCCGAGCGACAGCGACAGGCCGTGGCATGCGAGCGGATGGCGCGAAGCGAGCTCGGCGAACGCCTCGCCCGGCGCGCCGCCGACGCCGATCCAGTTCTCGGGCGCGGCTTCGAGGAAATCGAAGCTGCCCGGCGGCGCGGCGCGCAGCCCGGGCAGCAGGGCGCGGCGCAGGCCGAGGCCGACGGCGCGCGGATGCAGCGGAGCGTTCATGGCTGGCGGGTGCGCGGCGGGTGGCCACGCATCCGTATCACCCATTGGGTCAGGCCACGCCGCCGCAGGCACCGGAGCCGCCGCACTTGCCTTCGCCGCACTTGCCCTCCTGGGCGGCCTTGTCGTTAGCGGCGTCTTCGTCGGAGCCGGCCTTTTTCGCGGCGTGGTGGGCGCCGTGCTCGGCCTTGTCGACGAAGCCGTCGCCGTTGCCGTCCATCGCGGTGAAGTAGGAGGCGTCCTTTTCCGGATGGCTGGCGGCGAACTCCTCGGCGGAGATCCGGCCGTCGCCGTCGCTGTCGGCGTGGGACATGCCGCAGCGGCCCTCCCCGGATTTGGCGTCGGCCTTGGCGTCGGTGGCGGCTTCAGTGGCGGCCGCGTCCTGGCTGACTGCAGCGCCGGACAGCATGTAGCCGCTGGCGAGCGGGGTCATCGCGAACGCAGCGCCGGACAGCGCGAGGCCGCCAAGCGTGGCGGCTACGGCAAGGGCGACGGGCTTTGCAGGGGACTTGGACATGCTGGCGTTCTCCTGTTCCGCGGCGGGAGGCCGCGGGGGCGCCAAGTATGCCGCAGCGCGCACGGTGCAGTGCAGCAGCGTTGCGGGTGCCGAATTCAGGTCTGGGTGTTGGTGTGGTCGGCCTTTTCGCGCGGCGGCAGGTTGTCGTCGCCATAGGCCATGAACCAGATGTTCTCGGCGATGTTGGTGGCGTGGTCGCCGATGCGCTCGAGGTTCTTGGCCATGAACAGCAGGTGGGTGCAGCCGGTGATCGCGCGTGCGTCTTCCATCATGTAGGTCAGCAGTTCGCGGAACAGGCGGGTGTATTCGGCATCAAGCGCGGCGTCGGTGTCGCGGACCAACTGCGCCGCCTCGGGGTCGTGGGTGCGGTAGGCCTCGAGCACCCGGCGCACCTGGCGCACGGCCAGCGCGCCGAGGTGGGCGAGGCCACCGGCGACCGGCAGCGCCGGCGCCTGGTTGAGCGCGATCGAGCGCTTGGCGATGTTGGCCGCGTAGTCGCCGATGCGTTCGATGTCGGAGACGATGCGCAGGGCCGCCAGCACTTCGCGCAGGTCGCGCGCCAGCGGGCCGCGCAGCGAAAGCTTCATGACGTCCTGGCTGACCACGCGCTCGATGTCGTCGATGGCCTGGTCGTTGGCGACGATATGGCCGGCCGCGCGGTCGTCGCGGCGCTCGACCACGTCGAGCGCGGCCTCGAGCTGCGCGACCGAGAGCTCGCCCATGCGCAGGATCTCGCCGATCAGGCGCTCGCGCTCTTCATCGTGGCTGCGAACGATATGGTCATGGGGCTGGTTGTTCATCCGAACCGTCCGGTGATGTAGTCCTCGGTCTGGCGCTTCGAGGGATTGGAGAAGATGGCCTCGGTGCTGTCGTGTTCGACCAGGTCACCGAGGTACATGAAGGCCGTGTAGTCCGAGACCCGCGCGGCCTGCTGCATGTTGTGGGTCACGATCACGATGGTGTAGTCGAGCTTCAGCTCTTCGATCAGCTGCTCGATGCGGCTGGTCGAGATCGGGTCCAGCGCGGAGGTCGGCTCGTCGAGCAGCAGCACCTCCGGGCGCAGCGCAACTGCGCGGGCGATGCACAGGCGCTGCTGCTGGCCGCCGGACAGGCCGAGCGCACTCTGCCCGAGCTTGTCCTTGACCTCGTCCCAGAGCGCGCCCTGGCGCAGCGCGGCTTCCACGCGCCCGTCCATGTCCGCCTTCGACACCTTCTCGTGGTGGCGGATCGCATAGGCGATGTTCTCGTAGATGGTCATCGGGAACGGCACGGGCTTCTGGAACACCATGCCGACCTTCGAGCGCAGGCGGTTCATCGCGTACTTCGGCGACAGGATGTCCTCGCCGTCGAGCAGGATGCTGCCGCTGGCCACCTGGCCCGGATACAGCGCGTAGATGCGGTTGAACACGCGCAGGAGCGTCGACTTGCCGCAGCCCGAGGGTCCGATCAGCGCGGTCACGCGCTTCTCCGGGATATCCATCGCCACGCCCTTGATCGCGTGGAACTTGCCGTAGTGGAAGTCGAGGTCGCGCACCGACAGCTTCACGGGCGCAGGCGCGGCGGTGGCACGATGCATGGGCGAGGTGGACAGCGTGGGGCGTCCGTGCCCTGCGGGGACGTGGATGGCATTCATCGGCGGGGTCCGGGAAGGAGTCGAAATCATCGGGTCAGTCATTGGTGATGCGGTTCCGCGCCAGCACCGCGCGCGCGCCGAGGCTGATCAGCAGCACGAAGGCGGTGAGGACAAGGGCGCCGGCCCAGGCCAGGTCCTGCCAGCTCTCGTAGGGACTGCCGGCGAACTGGTACATCACCACCGGCACGCTGGCCATCGGCTGCATGATGTCGCTGTTCCAGTACAGGTTGCCGAAGGCGGTGAACAGCAGCGGCGCGGTCTCGCCGCTGATCCGGGCCAGGGCCAGCAGGATGCCGGTGACGATGCCCGCCGAGGCGCTGCGATAGAGCACCTGCACGGTCACTTTCCACTGCGGCACGCCGAGCGAAAGCGCAGCCTCGCGCATCTGCGTCGGCACCAGCCGCAGCATCTCGTCGGTGGTGCGCAGGACCACCGGCAGCACGATGAAGGCCAGCGCCACCGAACCCGCCAGCGCCGAGAATCCGCCGCCGCCGTACATCACCAGCAGGGTGTAGACGAACAGGCCGAGCACGATCGATGGCGCCGACAGGAGGATGTCGTTGACGAAGCGCACGACCGTGGCGGTGCGGCTGTTGGCGCCGTATTCGGCAAGCCAGGTGCCCGCGGCCACGCCGAGCGGCGCGCCGATCAGGATCGCCAGCCCGCACATCACCGCCGAACCGAACAGCGCGTTGCGCAGGCCGCCCTCGGCCATCGGCGGCGGGGTGTCGCGGGTGAACAGGCTGACATTGATGCCGCTGATGCCCTTGGAGACCAGGGTCCACAGGATCCAGGCCAGGAACACCAGGCCAATCACCGCCGCGACGCAGGACAGCGAGAGCGTGACCGCGTTGATGATGCGGCGGCGGAGGTAGAGCTGGCGCGCGCCGCGCGGCATGGGGCTTGCGGCGGCCATCAGTTGCCCTCCCTGCGTGCCAGCCGGGCCAGCATCAGCCGCGCCAGCGTCAGCACCACGAAGGTGACGATGAACAGCACGAAGCCAAGCAGCAGCAGCGCGGAGCGGTAGGTATCGGTGGCCTCGCCGAAGTCGTTGGCGATCAGCGCGGCGATGGTGGTGCCGGGCTCCAGCAGCGACGGCGTCAGGCGCACGCTGTTGCCGACCACGAAGGCGACGGCCATGGTCTCGCCCAGCGCGCGGCCCAGGCCCAGGAAGATGCCGCCGATCACCGCGGAGCGCGTATAGGGCAGGACGATGTCCCAGCACACTTCCCAGCGCGTGGAGCCGAGCGCGTACGCCGACTCCTTGAGCCGCGTGGGCACGGTCAGGAACACTTCGCGCATCACCGAGGTGATGAAGGGCACCACCATGATCGCCAGCACCAGGCCCGCGGTGAGGATGCCGATGCCCAGTGGCGGGCCGCGGAACAGCATGCCCAGGCCCGGCACGTTGCCGAGGTGCTCGTTGAGCCAGGGCGTGACGTGCGTCGTCATCACCGGCACCAACACGAACAGGCCCCACATGCCGTAGATGATCGAGGGGATGCCGGCCAGCAGTTCGATCGCCGCGCTCACCGGCCCGCGCAGCCAGCGCGGCGCAACCTCGGTCAGGAATACCGCGATGCCGAAGCTGATGGGCACCGCGAGCAGCATCGCGATGATGGCGGTGACGACCGTGCCGTAGATCGGGGCCAGCGCACCGTAGCGGTTTTCGACCGGGTTCCACTCCGCCGAGAGGAAGAACGACAGGCCCTGCGACTGCAGGGCTTCGCGGCCGCCCCAGAGCATCGACAGCGCCGCGCTGGCGAGTGCCAGCAGCACGAAGGCCACGGTGCCGACGAGGGCGTAGCGGAACCAGCGGTCGGCGCGCGCGTCGCGCAGGTCGCGTTGGCCGGAGCTGGTGGCTGGGAGGGTGGAAGCGTTCATCTACGTCCCGGAGCTGTGGGGCGCCCGCCGCAGCAGCGGCGGGCACGAAGGCCTCAGTTGAACTTGGCGGCCCAGTACGCCTCGACCTGGGCCACGAGCTCTGCCGGCAGGGGCACGTAGTGCAGCTCGCTGGCCTGCACCTGGCCGGATTCGAAGGCCCACTTGAAGAAGTCACGGGTCGCTTGGCTGCGCGCCGGATCCGCCGGCTGCCTGGGCATCAGCATGAAGTTGGTGGCGGTGATCGGCCATGCATCCGCGCCCGGGGCGTCGGTGATCACCAGGTTGAAGTCGCTGGCCGAAGCCCAGTCGGCGGTGCGCGCAGCGGCGGCGAAGCTTTCCGCGCCGGGCTCGACGAAGTTGCCGGCCGCGTTCTGCATCGAAGCGTAAGGCATGGTGTTCTGCAGCGCGTAGGCAAGCTCGACATAGCCGATCGCGCCCTTGATCTGCTGCACGTAGGACGCGACGCCTTCGTTGCCCTTGCCGCCAACGCCCAGCGGCCAGGCGACCGAGGTGCCTTCGCCGACCTGCTGCTGCCACTCGGGGCTGACCTTGGACAGATAGTTGGTGAAGTTGAAGCTGGTGCCCGATCCGTCGGAGCGGTGGACGATGCTGATCTTGGCGTCCGGCAGGGCCAGGCCCGGGTTGACCGCGGCGATTTCGGCGGCGTTCCAGTTCGCGACCTTGCCCAGGAAGATGTCCGCCAGCAGCGGGCCGGTGAGCTTCAGCTCGCCCGGCGCGAGGCCGTCGACGTTGACCACCGGCACCACGCCGCCGATCGCCGAGGGAAACTGGACCAGGTCGGCTTCGGCCAGTTCCTCGGTGGACAGTGGCTTGTCGCTGGAGCCGAAGTCCACGGTGCCCTGCTTGACCTGGGCGATGCCGCCGCCGGAACCGATGGACTGGTAGTTGACCTGGTTGCCTGTGGCGGCGTTGTAGTCGGCCGACCATTTCGATACCAGCGGATAGATGAAGGACGCGCCGGCACCGGAGACCTGGTTGGCGCCGCTGTTGCCGCCGGCCGCAGGTGCGCTGCCGGAAGGCTGACAGGCGGCAACGAGCAGGGCCGAGGCGAGCGCAAGAGAGGCGAGACGCAGCTTGGAAGGAGTCATGGTGGAATTTCCGTTGTGGGCAGGCGCCGTGTGAGGCGTACGCACATTGGATGATGTTTTTGTGACAGCTTCATGACGACTGCCCCCCGGACCTGAACGCAGCTGCCGGGCGCCGCAAAAAAGAGCGGGCCCAAGGGGCCCGAAAAGCAGCGCAATTGTCTGGGGAGGAGAGGCGTGGCAGGCTGTATCGCGATGGCGACGCGGCCGGGTGCAGGCCTTGGCGTCATTTGAACGTTGCGCGGTGACCCGATGATGTCGGGCCGATTACGGTCCCGTGACATTCCTCGACGGCGGCGGCCTCAGTAGCTGCGGCACTGCCGGAAGCGGACCGCCCGGCCACTTTCCACCGGCGATGTCACCTGGATCCGAGAAGAAGCCAGCGCCGGATAGCGCTCCACCAGCGAGCAGATCGCAGGGAACGGGTCGCTTTCGGCACCCGCCACGAAGACCTCGAGCGTGGAACTGCTGGTCCACAGCGCCCTGCTCATGCCCGGTAGCGTGGCAACCGTCGCGGCCAGTTCCCTGCGCTGCGCCTGGAGCGCGGCGGCATCGGGTTCGACCATCGCCATGGCCGCCTGCTCCAAGGCCGTCGAATCGGCTGGCGTATCCGCCGGGCTGGCCGCCGCGGCGGCGGGCGGCTGCGGCGCGGGCAGCAGCGCAAAGATGGCCACGCCGGTGATCAGGGCCATCAGCCAGCCCGCCAGGCTGCGCTCACGCGCGCGCTTTGCGGATGCCTTTTCGATCGGCGCCAGCGCTGCTGCGGGCACCAGGGGACGGAGTTCCGGCCACAGCGTCGCACCGTCCAGCAGCTCGACGGCCTGGCCGCGCGCGGTCCGGCGGGCGTCGTCGTCGATGCGCCCCTGCGTGACCAGCAGTCCGCCCACGGCACCGGCCAGGCCCATGGCCGCGGTCAGCTCGTTGACGGCGGCGCGCCCGAGCACGAACGCGCTGCCGTGCTTGGTCGACAGCAGCCAGTGGTCGCCGTTGCGGACCAGGGTGTGGTCACTGTCCCCGGACGGGGCCTCGCGATCCACCACGCGGTGGTAGCCGCGACGCGACAGGGCCTCGAGCACGATGCGGATGAACTCGCGCCAGGACATCGCGGATAGTGCGGCGATTCCGGCGGCGGTTTCATCGCGCCGGCGCAGCGGGCCATGTGCCAGCCAGGTGGCGGCCACGCCGATGGCGAGCACGACGACGATTGCAAACAGCCACTTCAACATGTGTTCCGCCCCTGTCCCGGAGCGCCAAGGATAGACGGATGCGCGCCCCGGTTGGCGGCTGTGCGCGCGTCCTCAGCCGAAGTGCTTGCCGAGCACGCGGCGGATTTCCGACTCGATGGGGCCCTGCATCGCCGCGAACAGGAAGCCGAGCTGCGCGGTGACATGGACTACGCCCGGATGCAGCGCGATGGTGCCGTCCACGCCCGCGCGGCTGAAGCCCAGCACGTCGCCCTGCCACCGGCAGTCCACCCCGAAGCGCTCGACCAGCTTGTCGGCCACCTGCTGCACCGCGTCGCGCGCGCTCTCCATGGACAGCTGGTGTGGGTGGTGGATGTCGATGTCGGCCATGCCGTACTCCGTGTGTCTGGGCCGACATTCTGGATGCGACGGCGGCGCGATCCAAGGGTGGCGCGTGATAGATTCCACCGCGCATGGACACTCTCAGGCTGCGCTTCGATCCCACCGGCGACGACTACCCGCTGGCCGTCGGCGTGCACGGCATCGGGCGTACCGGTGGCGACGCCACGCTCGGCCCGGTGCAGGACGCCGCCATCGTGAATTTCTGCGTCGACCGCCGCGGCGTCTGGCTGACCGTCCCCGAAGGCACGCGCGGCGTGCACGTCAACGGCCGCCCGGTGCAGCGCATGGCCATGCTGCGCGTGGGTGATGCGGTGTTCGTGGATGGCAGCGGCATGCGCCTGGTCGCACCGCACCCCCCACGGCAGCCGGCCGCCGGTTTCGGCGACAGCACGGGAGAGGCCGGCGACGTGCGAACCGTCCTGCGCGGCGTGGGTGGCCACTACCACGGGCGCAGCTTCACCCTGGAGCGTCCGCGGCTGGTCGGGCGTGCGCCCGAGGCCGACATCCGCATCGACGAGGCCGCGTTCGCCGAACGCCACGCCCGCCTGGAGATGCTGGGTGGCGAAGTGGTGCTGCGCGACCTCGGTTCAGCCGAAGGCAGCCAGGTCAACGGCGAGCCGGTGCGCGACGCGGTGCTGCGCCCGGGCGACCAGGTCGTGTTCGACGCTCACCATCGCTTCGTGCTCGAGGCGCCTTCGGGCGCAGCGCGGGAGGCCGGGACCGGGGTGGCGACCGCCGAGGCACCGGTGACGGGCAAGCGCGGCGGGGCCATGCGCCTGCCATGGCTGCTGGTCACGGCCGTGGTGCTGGCGGGACTGCTGGCGCTACTGCTGCTGTTCGGTACCGGCTGAGACCGGGGCGCGCGGTGGCGAGGCCGTGCGCCGGCGCCGCCAGGGCAACCGCCAGGCAAGCAGCGCCGCGAGAATGGCCGCGTACAGCAGCGGTTCGCGGACGTCCGACTTCACCACCCACCAGAAATGCAGCACCGCAAGCGTCGCTATGACGTATATCAGGCGATGCAGCCGCCCCCAATTCCTGCCCAGCCGCCGCATCCAGCCGCGGGTCGAGGTCAGCGCCAAGGGCACCAGCAGCAGCCAGGCCGCAAAGCCCACCGTGATGTAGGGCTGCTCGACGATTTCCACCAGCACCTGTGCCCACCAGCCACGCAGGTCGAGCACCAGGTACGCACTCAAGTGCAGGCTGGCATAGGCGAAGGCGTACAGCCCGAGCATGCGCCGGAAGCGCAGCAGCAGCGGTTGCTGCAGGAGCTGGCGCAGGGGCGTCACCGCCAGCGTGGCGAGCAGCAGGCGCAGCGCCCACAGCCCGAGCTCGTGTTCGATCGCGGCCACCGGTTCGGCACCCAGTGCGTCGATATCGGCGCCGCTGCCCACCTGCCAGGCCTGCCAGCCGAGCAGCGCCAGCGGCGTCAGCGCGAGCGCGTGGACGGCGGCCTTGGCAGCGACCAGGCCACGGCCGCTGCGCGGAGCATTCCGCGCTCCAACCGGCGCGTTCAATACCAGCGTGCCAGGTCCATGCCCTGGTACAGCGAAGCGACCTGTTCGGCGTAGCCGTTGAAGGGGCGCGTGGCCATGCGGTCGGCGAACAGCCGGTTGCCGTCGCCGGCGATCCGCCGCTCGCTCGCCTGGCTCCAGCGCGGGTGGTCGACGGCCGGATTCACGTTGGCGAAGAAGCCGTACTCGCGCGGCTGCATGTCGTTCCAGGCGGTGCTTGGCGCCTTGCGGGTGAACTCGATCGCGACGATCGATTTGATGCCTTTGAAGCCGTACTTCCACGGCACCACCAGGCGCAGCGGCGCACCGTTCTGCTGCGGCAGGGGCTTGCCGTACATGCCCGTGGCCAGCAGCGTGAGCGGATGCATGGCCTCGTCGATGCGCAGGCCCTCGCGGTAGGGCCAGTCGATGATCGGCGCGCGCACGCCCGGCATCTGCCGCGGGTCGGCGAGGCTGGTGAAGGCCACGTACTTGGCGTCCGAAGTCGGCTGGAAACGCTTGAGGACCTCGCCCAGCGGCACGCCGAGCCAGGGGATCACCATCGACCAGCCTTCGACGCAGCGCATGCGGTAGACGCGCTCTTCCGGCACCAGGCCCTTCAGCAGGGTTTCCAGCGGCACCGTGCCGGGGCGGGCGCATTCGCCCGAGACCGCCACCGACCACGGCGATGTCACGAGCGTCTTCGCTGCGCGCGACGGGTCGGCCTTGCCGCTGCCATATTCGTAAAAGTTGTTGTAGCTCGTGGCGTCTTCGTAGCGGGTCAGCGGCTCGTCGGTGTTGAAACCGGTGCGAGCGCCTGTGCCGGCGGCGCGCGGCACGTCGACCGGTGGTGGCGGCTCGGCGCCGCGGCAGCCTGCCGCGAGCAGGGCGGGCGACAGCGCAAGCATCTGCAGCAATCGGCGCCGGTCGCGGTAGACGTCCTCGTCGGTGAGTGGCTCGCCGGGAAGTCGCGCGCACTGGTAGCGGGCCATGTCCGCATCTCGCCCTGGGGGAGGGCCAATCCTAACGCCGGCCAGGTGATGCCGCGGTGCTGCATTGCGGCATACTGGATCGTCCATCCGTACCCCGAGGTCCAGCCATGTCGCGCGCCTACAACTTCAGTCCCGGTCCCGCCATGCTGCCGGAGCCGGTGCTGCTCCAGGCCCGGGACACGATGCTCGAATATGGCGAGGCCGGCGCCTCGATCGTTGAAATCAGCCATCGCGGGCCTGAATTCATCGAGATCGCCGCCCGCGCCGAGGCCGACCTGCGCCAGCTGATCGGCATTCCAGCCGACTACGCGGTGCTGTTCCTCCCGGGCGGCGCCACGGCTCAGCAGGCGCTGCTGCCGCTGAACTTCGCCGCCCCCGGGCAGCGCGCCGACTATGTGCTCACCGGCCACTGGGGCGCGATCGCCACCCGCCAGGCCGCGCCCTATGTCGACCTGAACGTGGCCGCGAGCAGCGAGCCTGATGGCTACCGCAGCATCCCGCCGGCCGCGGGCTGGCGCCTCTCCGAAGACGCGGCCTATGTGCACGTCACCGCCAACGAGACCATCCACGGCGTCGAATTCCGTCCGCCGGTGGCGGGAGGCCACGCCTATCCGGATACCGGCAACGTGCCGCTGTTCGCGGACTTCAGTTCCAGCATCGCGTCCGAGCCGATCGATGTCTCGCGCTTCGGCGCGATCTATGCCGGGGCGCAGAAGAACCTCGGCCCGGTCGGCATCGGCGTGGTGATCGTGCGCCGCGACCTGCTGGAACGCGCCGGCCAGCCGCGCGCCGACATCTTCGACTACCGGCTGCAGCTGGCCGCGGATTCCATGCTCAACACGCCGCCGACCTGGAACTGGTACGTCGCGGGCCTGACCTTCCGCTGGATGCTCGAACAGGGCGGGGTGGAGGAATTCGCGCGCCGCAGCGAAGAGAAGGCGAAGCTGCTGTATGCGGCCATCGATGGTTCCGGCGGCTGGTACCGCAACCAGGTCGAGCCGGCCGTGCGCTCGCGCATGAACGTGCCGTTCTTCCTGCCCGACCCCGCGCTCGACGAGGCCTTCCTTGTCGAAGCGCGCGAGGCTGGCCTGATCGGCCTCAAGGGACATCGCGTGGTCGGCGGCATGCGCGCATCCATTTACAACCCGATGCCGCTGGCCGGGGTGCAGGCGCTGGTCGATCACATGGCGGATTTCCAGCGTCGACATGGCTAGCAGGGACGACCAGGGTGAGGGCGGCGGGTCGGCGGCGAAGCCGGACCTCGCCGCGGTGCGTGCCCAGATCGACGGCATCGACCGTGAGATCCAGGCGCTGATCGCGGAGCGCGCATTCTTCGCCCGCCAGGTCGGCCGCGCCAAGGGCAGGCTTGCCGCCGCCATCGACTACTACCGGCCCGAGCGCGAGGCGCAGGTGCTGCGGCGCGTGGTGGACCGCAACGACGGCCCGCTGGCCGACGACGTGCTGCTGCGCCTGTTCCGCGAAATCATGTCCGCCTGCCTTGCGCAGCAGGAGCCGTTGAAGATCGGCTATCTCGGCCCCGAGGGCACGTTCTCGCAGCAGGCGGTGCAGAAGCACTTCGGGCACTCGGCGCTGGGCCTGCCGCTGGCCAGCGTCGAAGAGGTCTTTGACGAGGTTGCTTCGGGCGCCGCCGATTTTGGCGTGGTGCCGGTGGAGAACTCGGGGCAGGGCACGATCCAGTCGACGCTCGACATGTTCCTCACCTCGCCGCTGATGATCTGCGGCGAAGTCGAGCTGCGCATCCACCAGTACCTGATGTCGCGCACGGGGCGGATCGGGGATGTCGAGCGGATCTATTCCCACGGTCTGTCGCTGGCGCAAAGCAAGAATTGGCTGCGGCAGCACCTGCCCCTGGCGGAGAAATTCCCGGTGTCCAGCAACGCCGAGGGTGCGCGGCGCGCGCGCAACGCCGACGACGCGGCGGCCATCGCCGGTGAAAGCGCGGGCCGGGTTTACGGGCTGAAGACGGTCGCGGGCCCGATCGAGGACCGCAGCGACAACACCACGCGCTTCCTCGTGATCGGGCGCGCCGCGTTCCCGTCGTCGGGACACGACCGCACCTCGCTGATGGTGTCGATCCGCGACCAGCCGGGCGCGCTGTACAGGATCCTCGAGCCGCTGGCGCGGCACGGCATCAGCATGAACCGCATCGAATCGCGGCCCTCCCACGGCGCGCTGTGGGAATACGCGTTCTTCATCGACGTCGGTGGACACGCCGAGGAGTCGCCGCTGAAGGATGCGCTGGCCGAGATCGACGCATTCGCCGGCGACGTGCGGGTGCTGGGCTCGTACCCGGTCGCCGTGCCGTGAGCGCCGGCAGAGCGGCGATGAGCGCGAGCCCGCCGGGCTGGGTGGCATCGCGCGGCAGGGCGCTGTCGGGCGAATTCGCCGTGCCGGGCGACAAGTCGATTTCGCATCGTGCGGTGATGTTCGCCGCGCTCGCCGACGGCAACTCGCGCATCGACGGATTCCTGGAGGGCGAGGACACGCGCGCCACCGCAGCCATCTTCGCCGCGATGGGCGTCCGCATCGAAGCGCCTTCGCCGGCGTGCCGCCTGGTGCACGGCGTCGGTATCGACGGCCTGCAGGCGCCGGCCACCACGCTGGACTGCGGCAATTCCGGGACCGCGATGCGCCTCCTGGCCGGGCTGCTGGCCGGCCAGCGCTTCGACAGCGTGCTTGCGGGCGACGCCTCGCTGTCGCGCCGTCCCATGCAGCGGGTGATGGCGCCGCTGAAGGCGATGGGTGCGGCGATCGCCTCCGACGACGGCGAGCGGCCGCCGCTCCGTATCAGCGGCGGCAGGCCCCTGCGGGGGATCGCGTACGAGCCGCCGGTGGCCAGCGCCCAGGTGAAGTCGGCGGTACTGCTGGCTGGCCTGTATGCCGATGGCACGACGACCGTCCGCGAACCGCGGCCGACGCGCGACTACAGCGAACGCATGCTGGCCGCGTTCGGCTGGCCGGTGGACACGTCGGGCGGTGTGGTGCGGCTGTCGGGCGGTCACCGGCTGCAGGCGCGCACGATCGACGTGCCCGGCGATTTCTCGTCGGCGGCCTTCTTCATCGTGGCCGCGACCCTGGTGCCTGGCTCGTCGCTGCTGCTGCGTTCGGTCGGCGTGGATCCCCGGCGCACCGGGCTGCTGGACGCGCTGCGCGCGATGGGCGCGGACATCCGCGAGATCGACCGCCGCCCCGGCGCCTGCGGCCCAGTCGCGGACATCGCGGTGCGCCATGCGAGCCTGCGCGGCATCGAGCTCCCCGAGGCCCTGGTGGCCGACATGATCGACGAGTTTCCTGCGTTCGCCGTCGCCGCGGCCTGCGCGCGTGGGACCACGCGGGTGAGCGGCGCCGCCGAACTCAGGGTCAAGGAGTCCGACCGCATCCATGCGATGGCCGTGGGCCTGGCGGCGCTCGGAATCGAGGTGCGCGAGCGACCCGATGGCATGGAGGTCGACGGCGGGTCGCTGCGCGGTGGTTGCGTCGACAGCGCTGGCGACCATCGCATCGCGATGGCCTTCGCGGTCGCGGCGCAACTGGCCGACGGAGAGCTTGTGATCAGGGACGTCGCGAACGTCGCGACGTCGTTCCCCGGGTTCGAGGCGATGGCGCAGGCCGCGGGCTTCGGCCTGCAGCAGCGCTGACGGGCGCGCTACTCGTCGTCCAAGCGGAAGGTCACCGGCACTTCGACCGTGCTGGAGACGGCGTCGCCAGCGCGGATGGCGGGCTGGAACGTCCACTTGCGCACCGCGTCCACGGCGGCGCGGTCGAGTTCACGCGAACCGCTGCGGCGCACGATGTCGACCTCGCCGGGCCTGCCATCGGTACCGATCACTGCGCCCACCAGCACGGTGCCTTCCGCGCGGTCGCGGTAGGCGGCGGGTGGATACACCGGCTGCACGCGGGTCAGGGGCTCCGCGTCGCGGTCGGGAGCCACGGCCGGCGCAGCGGGTGGCGCGTCGTCCCGCGCCTGGCGACGGGCATCGTCGGCGGCGCGTTCGCGCTCGGCGGCGGCGTCCTGCCCATCGTCGACGCCGATGGCCGGTGGCGGCAACGCGTCGGGCGCGGGCGTAACGCCTGCGCGCTGGCTGTAGATGAACCAGCCGAAGGCGAGCAGGGCCAGCAGCAGCACGATCCAGAGCAGCGGCGCTGCGGTCCTGCGCTCCGGTTCCACCGCGGGGGGCTGCGGGGGAGGCGGGGAGGTGTCGGGGTTCCGGTTCGGGTCGGTCATGGACGGCTCCTTGCCTGCGCGTGCAGGTGGCTGGAGCGTTCCACAGGCGCGGTCGCGGCCGCGTGCATGGCCGCGCGCGATCAGCGCCCGCTGTCGAACCTGATCGGGACGGTCACGGTGCCCGCGACGGGGCTGCCGTCCTGCATCGCCGGGCGGAAGCGCCAGCGCCGCGCCGCGCGCTGGGCGGCCCGGTCAAGGTCGCGGGAGCCGCTGCTCGCCGCGATGTCGACCTGCGCCGGGACACCGCGGGCATCGACCTGGATGCGCAGCATGACTTCGCCCGACTCGCCGCGGCGGAGCGCGCGCGGGGGATAGGCCGGCCCGGGCGAGCTGATCGGCACGGGCGAGCTGGCGGAAAGTTCGATCGGGCCGGTCGCCGGCATTGCCTCGCCAGGCACGGGGTTGGCGGCGACGGGCGGAGGCCTGGTCGCCGCGGGCTCCTCCAGGCGGTCGCCCGATGCGGGCGGCTCCGGGATGCCGGCACCCATCGCAGGACCCGTTCGCGGCGGCGTGGGCAGTGGCTGGAACACCTGCGTGGCGGCGGCGGGCGGCTGCACGTCGGCCCGGTACGGGTCGCGATCGCTGCGCTGCGCGATCCACAGGGCGAGGAAGATGGCCAGGCCCGCCGCGATGCCGGCGGCGACCAGCCACCAGCCGCGGCCGGTCGGCAGGGGCAGGGAATTGCGTGTCGTGGGGGCTGGCATACGGGGTCCTGCGATCGCGTCCGTCCCGATTCTGACACGGCCCCGCGGAGCACATGCGGTCGCGACACGCGATAATCACCGGCCCGCCACTTCATGAAGCGACGCGATGCTCGATCCCAATCTTCTGCGCCAGGACCCCGCCGCGGTCGCCCTGCGCCTGCGCGAGGCCCGTGGCTTCGAACTCGATGCGGCCGCGCTCGAAGGCCTCGAGTCCGGGCGCAAGGCCCTGCAGGTGCGCACCCAGGAGCTGCAGAACCTGCGCAATACCCGCAGCAAGGAGATCGGCATGCTGATGGGGTCGATCGCACGCCTCAAGGCGGGCGGGGACGCCGGACAGGCCGCGGAGGCCCTGGCCAGGGCGGAGGAGATCAAGGCGGAGGTGGCCGGCTTCGGCGACGAGCTGAAAGCGTCGGAGCTCCAGCTGGAACGCCTGCGCGTCGATCTGGAATCCATCGCACTGGGCATCCCCAACCTTCCCGACCCGAGCGTGCCCGCCGGCAGCGACGAGTCGGGCAACGTCGAGCAGCACCGCTGGGGTACGCCGCGCATTTTCGATTTCGAGGTCCGCGACCACGTCGACCTCGGCGCCCGCCATGGCTGGCTCGACGGCGACGCCGCCGCCCGCCTGTCCGGCGCGCGCTTCACCGTGCTGCGCGGGCAGTTCGCGCGCCTGCACCGCGCGCTGGCGCAGTTCATGCTGGACCTGCACGTCGACGCGCACGGCTACGCGGAAACCAGCGTGCCGGTGCTGGTCAACGGCGATGCCATGCGCGGCACCGGGCAGCTGCCCAAGTTCGAGGACGACCTGTTCGCGACCATGGTGGGCGAGGGCGAGGCGGCGTCGAAGCGCTATCTCATCCCCACCGCCGAAGTGCCGCTGACCAACCTGGTCGCGGACACGATCCTCGAGTCCGCGGCGCTGCCGCTGCGCATGGCCGCACACTCGATGTGCTTCCGCGCCGAGGCCGGCAGCCACGGGCGCGACACCCGGGGCATGATCCGCCAGCACCAGTTCGAGAAGGTCGAACTGGTGTCGATCACGCGCCCCGAGGACAGCGATGCCGAACACGAACGCATGACGCGCTGCGCGGAAGTGGTGCTCGAGCGCCTCGACCTGCCTTACCGCCGGATGCTGCTGTGCTCTGGCGACATGGGCTTCGCCGCGCGCAAGACCTACGACCTCGAGGTCTGGCTGCCGTCGCAGGGCACCTGGCGCGAGATCTCCTCGTGCTCCAACTGCGGCGACTTCCAGGCCCGCCGCATGCTGGCGCGCTGGCGCAGCGATGCGACTGGCAAGCCCGAGCCGGTGCATACGCTTAACGGTTCCGGCGTGGCGGTGGGCCGGGCCCTGGTGGCGGTGGTGGAGAACGGCCAGCAGGCCGACGGGTCGATCAGCATTCCCGAGGCGTTGCGCCCCTACATGGGCGGGGTGGAGGCGATTTCCTGATCCGGGACGCCGCGCGTCGGCGTCGCGGGTTCGTTGCATGAATGGGACGATTGTGGTGGAATACCATCAATTGTCCCGGTGAGGTGCGTGCAATGCAGGATCTGAACGACCTTTACTACTTCGCCATGGTCGTCGACCACGGCGGTTTCGCCGCTGCCGAGCGCGCGCTTGGAATTCCCAAGTCGCGGCTGTCGCGACGCATCAGCCAGCTGGAAACGGAACTCGGCGTCCGCCTGCTGCAGCGCTCCACGCGCCGCTTCGCCGTGACCGACGTCGGCCAGAGCGTCTATCGCCACACCCAGTCGATGCTGGCCGAAGCCACTGCCGCACGCGAGGTCGTGGACCGCCTCAGCGCCGAGCCACGCGGGATCGTCCGCGCCAGCGTGCCGGTCAGCCTGGCGCAGCAGCAGCTGCCGAAGCTGCTGCCCGAATTCCTGGCGCGCTATCCGCAGGTGCGCGTGCAGATGCACGTCAACAACCGTCGCGTCGACGTCATCAACGAAGGCTTCGACGTCGCCATCCGCGTGCGCAACAAGCTCGATGACGATGGCAGCCTGGTGATGCGCAGTTTCGGCCAGATCCAGGAGCTGCTGGTCGCCAGTCCGACCTACCTGGACCGTGCCGGCCGCCCGGCCACGCCGGAAGAGCTCAACGACCACACGACCATGAGCATGAGCGAGGACGAGGTTCGCCAGCGCTGGGAGCTCCAGGGCAGCGACGGCGAAGTCCGGCGCATCGACCTCAAGCCGCGCGTGGCGGGCGGCGATTTCCCGATGCTGATGTCGCTGGCCCGCCAGGGGCTGGGCATCACGATGCTTCCCGAAACCCTGTGTGCCGAAGCCGTCCGCAACGGCGAGCTGGAAGTGGTGCTGCCCGAGTGGCGCCTGCCGCAGGGCATCGCGCACCTGGTGTTCGCGTCGCGCCGCGGCCTGCTGCCGGCGGTGCGGGTGTTCATCGACTTCCTTGCCGAGAAACTGCCGCCGCTGATCGAGGGCTCGCGCCTGGACTGCGAGAGCTGCGGCCCCCGGAGTGCAGGCACGGAGGCGTCGGCCGCCGCTGCCTGAGCGGAGACGGGGGCGGGCGCGCGCGCCGCGGCATGCGACAATCGCGTCGCGGCATCGCCAGGCATCGGATAAGCGCCCGGCGTGCCCTCGGGCGATGCCGTCAAGCTGTAACGGAAGAGTGGCCGAGCGGTTGAAGGCACCGGTCTTGAAAACCGGCAATGGGAAACCATTCGTGGGTTCGAATCCCACCTCTTCCGCCACCTCACGCGTGTTTCGCGCCGGTTTCGAGCGCAGCCTGCGGTCCGCATCACACTGGGGCCGGTACTGGGTCGTACTTCCGCTTGCGGCACTCCGCCGCCGGCGCTAGCCTCGCGGCAGGGGTTCATTAAGCGTTGCGAGGGGACAAGGATGACCATCAGGGTCTACGTGGTGGATGACCACGCACTGGTACGCGCCGGGATGCGCATGATTCTGTCGGCAGAGCCCGACATCGAAGTGGTGGGCGAAGCCGAATGCGGCGAGGACGCCCTGCCGCAGATCCGGGCGCTGAAGCCCGACATCGTGCTCTGCGACCTGCACCTGCCCGGCGTCAGCGGGCTGGAGGTCACCGAGCGCATCGTCCGGGGCGAATACGGGCCACGGGTGATCGTGGTGTCTGTGCTCGAGGACGGGCCCATGCCCAAGCGGATGATCGCCGCGGGCGCCGCGGGTTACGTCGGCAAGGGCGGCGACGCGCAGGAATTGCTGCGCGCCGTACGCGAGGTCGCGTCGGGTCGGCGGTTCCTGGCGAGCAGGGTGGCGCAGTCGCTCGCGCTGTCCGGGCTCGACGCAGAGGAATCGCCCTTCGATGCCCTCTCGCCGCGCGAGACCGAGGTTGCGATGCTGCTGATCCAGGGCATGCGCCAGGAGGAAATCGCGCGTCGCCTGAGCCTGAGCGCCAAGACCATCAACACGCACAAGACGCGGCTGTTCGAAAAGTTGCGGGTGCACGACAGCATCGCGCTTGCGCGCCTGGCCAGCCAGTACGGCATGGCCGACCCCGCGCACGCCATCGTCTAGCGTACGCGGGGTGGCGTTGGATCAGGCGCCAGCGGGCGCCTGATCGTCGTCGTCGTCGCCAGCCGCGCCGGCCACCGCATCCTGCGGCGTGTCCGGCGTGGCGGGCTTCGCCGTTCCGGTCCCTTCGCCGGCGGTTTCCGCGTTGGCTGCGGCACCGGTCTCGTCGGCGTCCACGGCGGCATCGGAATCCGACGCGGCCACGGCATCGGCAGCGGCATCCGCGGGTGCGGCCACATCATTGGCCTCTGCTGTCGCGTCGATGGCCGGGGCCACCGTCTCGGCCACGGGCTCGACGCGCGCGTGGCCTGCGGCTGCAGGGGTGGCCGGGACGCCGGCGTCCGGGGTGGGCTCGAGGGCGTCGAAGAGGCCGCGCGGCTGCGATGTTGCGGCCGGCTCGATCGTGGCCGGCGTCGTTGCCGCCGCCTCGACTCCACCGGGAGCGGCGGCACTGGTGGCCGTTTCCCCGGTCACCCGGGTTTCGACCGCGTGCGTCCCGAGCGGGTCCGTGCCGGCCGCAGGCGTGGTCTCGCCCGTGTCACGTGCCGGAGTGACGCCAGTGCCCGCCGTGGACGCCGAGTGCGCACCTGCGTCCGCAGGCTGGGCGTGCGCGGTGTCCCGATGTTCCGGAGTCTGTTGCTCCGGAGCCTGATGTTCCGGAACCTGTTGCACGGCCACCGCTGCGACTGCGGTGGCGGCCACGGCCGCGGGAGTCGCCGCGGGCGCGACGCTCGCGGGGGCCGCGGGCGCAGGCGCGGCCGGAGCCGGAGCCGGAGCCGAAGTCACCGGACTGTCCGGGCTTGCCGGAGCCGGAGCGACCCGGGTTGCCACGGGCGCGGGGCGCTGGACGGACTTCGCCGCCGGCGCATCGTCTTCGAAGTCGAACTCCGGCTGCGAGCTGCGCGCAACCGGAACTTCGGAGGCGTCCTCGCCGGCTGCGATGTCGATGCCGCCGGCATCGTCACCGCTGCTCTCTTCGCCCGCGCCGCGACGGCGACGGCGGCCACCGCGACGTCCGCGGCGGCGCTTCTGCGCGGCCTGGCCGGACTCGTCAGTGGACTCGCCGGGTGCTGCTGGGGTGTTCACGGCGTCGCCGCCGTCAACCGCGTCGACAGCCGGGGTCTCATCGCCGATGGCTGCCGCGGGTGCGCGGCTGCGGCGCGTGCTTTCGCCCTGCGTGCCGGACCCGGCGGCAGCTGCCTGCGGCGCGGTTGCTTCGATCGCGGCAGCGGCTGCCGGTGCGGCCGCTGCGTGGATCACGGCCTTGTCCGCATCATCCTGTGCGGTGCTGCCGCCGGCCGCGGGGGCCTGCGCCTCTTCGCTGCGACGCCTGCGGCCCTGGCTGGCACGCTCGCCCTCCGGCCGGTCGCTGCGCTTCTCGCGCGCCGCCCTCTCGCGCGGCGGCTTCTGCGCCGAGGCGGCCTGGCTGTCCAGTGCGTCATTGCCGTCCTGGTTGCCCTGGGCCGACGCCTTCTGCTGCCTGCCGGCTCCCTGGCCGCCATTGCCACGGCGGCCGTCACGGCGAGCGCCGCCCTTGCCACCGCGACCATCGCGTCCCTCGCGCTCGGCGTCGCGCCCTCCGTCACGCTCCTGCCGCTGGCCGCGTTCGCCGCGGCGCTGGCCGCCGGACTTCTCCACCGCCGGCTTGCGCGCGTCGGCTTCGGGCTGGCCCACGAACAGGGCCTTCAGCCAGCCGACGATGCCGCCGCTGGCGGCGATCGCCGGCAGGGGGGCGGCCGCGGCGGGCGCGGGTGCAGGAGCGGGTGCCGGCGCCGCCTCGGGCGCCGGGCGCGGCTCGCGCACAGGTGCCGGGCGCGAATGCTGGACCTTGGTGACTGCGGCCGCGGGCACGTTGAGGTTGGCCTTGGTCAGCGCGATGGTCGCCACCTTGCGCGGCGTGCCGCGACGGTAGCTCGGCTTCGCGGACTCGTCGTCGAGCTCGCTGGTACGCAGGCGGGTGACTTCGTAATGCGGCGTATGCAGCTGCTCGTCGGCGACGATCACGATCGGCGCGTCGTGGCGCTTCTCGATCTCGCGCAAGGCGCTGCGCTTTTCGTTGAGCAGGTAGTTGGCGATTTCCACCGGGGCCTGGACCAGGACCTGTCCGGTGTTGTCCTTCATCGCATGCTCTTCGGCCAGGCGGATGATCGCCAGCGCCAGCGATTCGACGCTGCGCATGCGGCCATGGCCCTCGCAGCGCGGGCACACGATCTGGCTGGACTCGCCCAGGCTCGGGCGCAGGCGCTGCCGGCTCATCTCAAGCAGACCGAAGCGCGAGATGCGGCCCAGCTGCACGCGTGCACGGTCGTACTTCAACGCACCCTGCAGGCGGTTCTCGACCTCTCGCTGGTGCTTGTTGGAGGACATGTCGATGAAGTCGATCACCACCAGGCCGCCCAGGTCGCGCAGGCGCAGCTGGCGCGCCACCTCTTCGGCCGCCTCGAGGTTGGTATGGAACGCGGTCTCCTCGATGTCGCCGCCCTTGGTGGCGCGCGCCGAGTTGACGTCGACCGCGGTCAGCGCCTCGGTCTGGTCGATCACCAGTGCACCGCCGGAGGGCAGGCGGATGGTGCGCTCGTACGCGTTCTCGATCTGCGATTCGATCTGGTAGCGATTGAACAGCGGGACGTCGTCGGTGTAATGCTTGAGCTTGCGCAGGTTGTGCGGCATCACCAGTTCGACGAATTCCTTCGCCTCTTCGTACATCTCCGGCGTGTCCACCAGGATCTCGCCGACGTCGGCGCGCATGTAGTCGCGCAGCGCACGGATGATCAGGCGCGATTCCTGGTAGATCAGGAACGGCGCAGGCTTCGAAAGCGCGGCCTCGGCCACCGCCTTCCAGATCGACAGCAGGTAGTCGAGGTCCCACTGCAGCTCTTCGGCGTCGCGACCGACGCCGGCGGTGCGGATGATCACGCCCATGTCGTCGGGGATCGCCAACGCGTCCATCGCCTTCTTCAGCTCGGCGCGGTCGTCGCCCTCGATGCGGCGCGAGACCCCGCCCGCGGTCGGCGAGTTCGGCATCAGCACCATGTAGCGGCCGGCCAGCGAGATGAACGTGGTGAGCGCCGCACCCTTGTTGCCGCGCTCGTCCTTGTCCACTTGGACCACGACTTCCTGGCCTTCGCGCAGGAGCTCCTTGATGCCGGCCTTGTTGTGGTCGACGCCGGAGGCGAAGTAGTCGCGGGAGATTTCCTTCAGCGGCAGGAAGCCGTGGCGATCCGCACCGTATTCGATGAAGGCGGCTTCAAGCGAGGGCTCGATGCGGGTGATGCGGCCCTTGTAGATGTTGGACTTTTTCTGTTCCTGGGAGGGTTGCTCGATGTCGATGTCGTACAGGGTCTGGCCATCGACGATGGCGACGCGCAGTTCCTCTGCCTGCGTCGCGTTGATCAGCATGCGCTTCATTGTTGCGTTCCTTACGCGCTCTCGCACGCGGAACGCCGGGCGTTTCGCCTGGATGTGGCCTGTCGCCGGCGCGCGAGCGCCTGGCGACCCTGGTTGCTTCCAGCGCTGCACACCACGGCGGGCCGCGGGAGCGCTTGTTCCATGATGCTCTTTTTGGGCCGGCGGCTGCGCAGGAACGCCCCTCTGGGGCAAGCCTGCGCGCCGCGCGGGACATGTTCAGCGCCGGTGCGTGCACCGGGCGATCACAGGGACTGCCGTCCAGCCGCTAACATGGCTGCCCCGAGGGCAGTGGCCGCGCTCTGGTGGAACTCGCGGAAGGCCGGCTTTTGGCCGGGGAACTTCCAGCGAAATCAGGACCTTATCTCGCCCGGCGAGTGTAGCAGAAAAGAATTCAGGCGAGACGCCCTCCGAGGGCGCTTCCAGCAGCCCCAGGGAACCCGCGCATGACCGATCCAGGCAAGACCCCAGCAACCGGTGGCGTACGCCAGGTCCGCATTTCCGAGGACCGCGACGGCCAGCGCCTCGACAACTTCCTCCTCGCCTACCTCAAGGGCGCTCCGCGCTCGCTGGTCTACAAGATCGTGCGCAGCGGCCAGGTGCGCGTGAACGGGGGCCGCGTGCGCGCCGACCGGCGCCTGGAAGGGGGCGATGAAGTCCGAATCCCGCCGGTCCGGATCGAGGATCCGGCGGAGAAGGGCAGCCCCGCGCCGGGCCTGCTCGAAGCCATGGCCGGCAGCATCGTGTTCGAGGACGCGCGCCTGCTTGCGATCAACAAGCCGTCGGGCATCGCCAGCCATGGCGGCAGCGGGATCAGCTTCGGGGTCATCGAGACCCTGCGCGCCCTGCGTCCCAACCAGGAGCTGGAGCTGGTGCACAGGCTCGACCGCGACACCTCGGGGCTGATGGTCGTGGCCAAGAAGCGTTCGGCGATGTCGGAGCTGCAGGCCCTGTTGCGCGAAGGCAGCGGCACCGGGCTGCGCAAGCGCTATCTGGCCCTGCTGCTGGGGCGGATGCCGGACGGCGTGATGAGCGTTGACGCGCCGCTGCACGTCGGCCTGCGCCAGGGCGGCGAGCGCCATGTCCAGGTCGATCCGGCCGGCAAGCCGTCGCTCAGCCATTTCCGCGTGCTCGAGCGCCGCGGGGGGCAGTCCTACTGCGAGGTGCGGATCGAAACCGGGCGCACCCACCAGATCCGCGTGCACGCCCGGCATATCGGCCACGCGGTGGCCGGCGACGACAAGTACGGCGATGCCGAGGCGAACCGCCGCCTGCGCGACAAGGTCGGCCTGCGCAGGCTGTTCCTGCACGCAGCTTCCCTGGAGTTCGCGCTCGATGGCGGCCAGGCACCCTACGTGCTCAGCGCGCCGCTGGCGCCGGACCTGGTCGAAGCCCTGGACCGGCTGGGCTGACACCCGCCGCCCGGGCCGCGGTACCGCTCAGGCCGCCAGTTCGTCGCTGCGTGCGGCGCAGATGAAATCGTTCTCGCTCAGCCCGCCGACGTCGTGGGTGGACCAGCGCACCTCGCAGCGGTCGTAATGCACGCCGAGGTCGGGATGGTGGTCCTCGCGGTTGGCCATGTGCGCCAGCGCGTTCACGAACGACATGGTGTGGCGGTAGTCGGGGAAGCGGAAGGTCCGCACCAGCGCCGTGCCGTCCTCGGCCAGGGTCCAGCCGGGCACGTCTGGCAGCAGTTCGCGGATCCTGGCCTCGGACAGGCGGTGCCCGGGGCCGCGGCGCGGCACGCAGTGGGCGCGGGCAAGTGGGGTCGGGTCGGACATGGTCGGCTCCTGGGAAGGCGGCCCGGGGCTGAACGGGCGGTGCCGGCCAACATGCGGCCGGCCGGCATCGCCGGCAAACCCGGACAGGACGGATAGAATACCCGCATGATCCAGATCTCCGATTCCGCACAGACCCATTTCCGCAAGCTGATCGAACGCGAGGCCGTGCCCGGCATGGGCGTGCGCCTGGCGGCGATGCGCGCCGGCACGCCGCAGGCCGACGTGCGCCTCGAGTTCGCGGCCCCCGACGAACTGAGCGGCGACGAATGGGCGGTGGACTGCACCGGCTTCACGCTCTGGCTCGATGCCGGGAGCGTGCCCTTCCTGGAAGGCGCCGAGATCGACTACACCACGCTGGCCACCGGCGGCCAGCTGCAGATCCGCGCGCCCCGCATCAAGGGCGTGAGGCCCGATGACGAAGCGTCCCTGGTCGAGCGCGTGCGCTGGACCATCGAGCACGTGGTCAATCCGCAGCTCGCTTCGCACGGCGGCCATGTCAGCGTGCAGGAAGTCAGCGCGGAGGGCGTGGTCATCCTCAGCTTCGGCGGCGGCTGCCACGGCTGTGGCATGGCGGACGTCACTCTCAAGCAGGGCATCGAGAAAACCCTGCTCGAACAGGTGCCGGGGGTGACCGCGGTGCGCGACGCGACCGACCATGACACCGGTGCGGCGCCGTACATCCCGCGCGCTTCGGCCTGATCGCGCGACCCGCTTCGACGCCGACGGATGTTCACTTCCGCCGAACTGATCGAAGCCCTGCGCCGGCGTATGCGGCGCTCCCTGCGCCCGCTGCCGCCGCCCGGCGAGTTCCCGCCGGCCTGGCGCGACTGGTTTGCCAGCATGGCGGCGCGTCCGGGGCCCGTGGTCGGGGCCAGCGCGGACGAACTGCTCGCGGTCCTGTCCGCGCGTGAACCGGCGCTGCCACCGGGCAGCGTGGAGCGCCTGGGACGGTGGCGCGCATTCACCACGCTGTGGCGCCAGGACTGGCAGCCGGCCAGCCGCGACGAGCGCTGGACGCGGATCGCCGCGACCTCCGGAAGCCTGTTGCTGCACCTGCTGTTCGTGGTGGCGCTGGTCTGGCTGATGTTCGCAAGCTTCCACGTCCCCGGTTCCGTCGACGATGCACGCGAGGGCCAGGAGCACGTGCTGCAGGTGGAGTACATCGGCGAGAACGCACCGGTTGAAGCGGGCGGCGGGGCGGCGGTCGCGCCGATCGAGCAGGCCGTCGAACCCGCGCCCGCCGCATCGGCCCGGGTCGCACGCGCGACGCCGCGGGAGGTCGCGCCGGCGGAGACGCCGCCGGATCTGCCGGCCGAGGAGGCGCCGGTCGCGCCGCCCCCGCTGCCGGAGCGCGAGATCGTCCTTGACCTTCCGGAGATGGCCCCGCCGACGGTCGCCACGCCCGACGTGCTCCAGGTCACCGAGGTCGAGGTGCCGGACAGCGACTTCGTCCTGCCGCCGCCGCGCGAGCTGTCCGTGCAGGCGCCCGCCGCCCCGGCGCCCGACGTGGCCGTGCGCAGCCGCGACATCGAGGTCCAGGCGCCTGCCACGGTGGAGGTGCCACGCAATCCCGTGACGCGCGCGGTCGACGTGGCCGTGCCGCAGTCCTCGCCGCGCGGCGTGGCGATGGCCGAGCGCGAAATCGAGCTCGCCGAGGCGCCCGGCGTCACGCTGCGTGCGTCGACCGGGCTCGCGCCCATCCGCACGACGGGCATGACCGCCACCGCGCCGGCGGTGCGCGAACGCGGGGTGCCGATGCCCGCGGAACCGGCCGCGGGCGAGGGCGCCTCCGCCGCCGATCGCGGGCGTGCGTCGGCATCCGCGTCGGATCGTGCCACCGGCACGGATGCTGCGGACGGGCGAAGCGCCGCCGCCGGCGGTCGACCGGCCGCAGGCCCCGGTGCGCGCGCCAGCGGGGCGCCGGCGCCGGGCGCGGGCCAGCAGGCGGGACGGCCGCCGGGAACGGTGCCATCCGCCGGCACGAGCGACGACTGGGGCGACTCCACGCGAAACGTGCCCGGCCGGCAGGCCGGCACGCCGGGCGCCTCGGGCCTGTTCAACGCCGACGGCAGCCCGCGCCTTGCCGCCGGTGACCGCGTCGGCGGCGGCTTGCCGCCTGGCACCATCACCGAGGACTTCGAGAACATCGATCGCCACGGCACCTGGTTGAAGCGCCCGCCCTATGACTACGAGCCGACGTCGTTCGACCGCTTCTGGATGCCCAGCGAAAGCCTGCTTGAGGAATGGGTACGGCGCAGCGTCACCGAGGTCCGGATCCCCATCCCCGGCACCACCAAGACGATCCGCTGCGTCACCGTCATGCTCGCGCTCGGCGGAGGCTGCGACATCGTCGATCCGAACCTGCAGGAACAGCCGGCCGCGGCCCGCCCGCCGCCGGACATCCCCTTCAAGCGGGAGCTGCAGGAAGACCAGGACAGCCTGGGCCCGCCGCCGCAGCCCTGAGCGAAGGTCCCGCCGCGTGGCGGTGGATACCCCGGACGGCACGAAGCCCGCGCATGGCGGGCTTCGTGGACGGCTTGCCGGGCGTGGACCTCAGTTGATGCTGTGCACGCCGTGGAGGTCGCGGACCTGCGCCGGACGCGATGCGAAATAGGCAGCCAGGTCGGCGATCTGCTGATCGTCGAGGTCGCGCGCCTGGTTGGACATCAGCGGATGGTCCCGCTCGCCGCTGCGGTAGGCCTGCAGCGCATGCGCCAGGTAGTCGTTGTACTGGCCGCCGATCTTGGGATAGGTCGCGTCCAGTGGCGCGTTGCCATCGGCGCCGTGGCAGTCGATGCAGGTCTGGCCCGTGGCTTCGCCCTTGACGTTGGCGCGCGCCTCGCCTTCGGCGATGCGGCCCACGGGAAGGGAGTTGACCGAGGTGGCCTGCACCAGGCCCGGTTCCGCCGGTGCGCCACCGCAGGCGACGAGGAGGAGGCTGGTGCCTAGGGCGACGGCAAGTGCGGAAGTCTTCATGGCGCGGCTCACTGCGTCAGGCCCGAGAGGAAGGCGGCGATGTCGGCGATGTCCTGGTCGGAGAAGCTCTGCGCCTGGACCTCCATGGTCGGATGCTTGCGAGTGCCGTTGCGGTACTCGGTAAGCGCGTTGACCAGGTATTCGCTGGACTGTCCGCCGATCCTGGGCACGTGGTAATGCGGATAGGCATTCTTGTAGCCTTCGATGCCGTGGCAGCCCACGCAGGTATAAGTGAGCACGCGGCCTGCATCGGGCGTGCCCTCGGCGACGACCTGCTGCGCGAGCGCGGCGGGTGCATGTACGGCGAAGGCAAGGGCAAGGCAGGCGGCGATCGGCAACGGTCGCATCATGTCGTGTTCCGCGTCCTGTAAAAGTTGAAGGATGGGGGCCGGCGACGATTCCCCCGTCGTCGACCATCGCCGCAGTATAGCGACGGAGCGAAGCGCTGTTAAAGACGTTCGTTCCCCGGGGCGACGCGAGGCCCGTCACATGCCATAGGCATGCATGACCTTCGGCGGATTCAGCTGCCTGTCCCAGTGATGTACATTCCTACCACACCATTCTGGCCTGTCTTCCATGTCCGCAATCCGCCCTCCTGTCCGACGTTCCTTCGCCGGCACCGCCGTCGCCCTGCTGGCCGCAACGCTCCTCCTCGCCGGCTGTGGGAGCCGTGCGGAAAACGAGGCGGCGAAGGAGGGCGACGAGCCGCCGCCGGTCACCGTGGAAGCGGTGGCGGCAGCACCGCGCGCGATGGCCGCGAGCTACAGCGGCAGCGCGTCGCTGGAGGCGCGCGCCGAGGCCCAGGTGGTCGCCAAGACCTCCGGCGTCGCGCTCCAGGTGCTGGTGGAAGAAGGCGACGTGGTGCGCGCGGGCCAGGTCCTGGTGCGCATCGACGCCGATCGAGCGCGCCTCAACCTCGCGCAGGTCGATGCGCAGGTGAAGAAGTTGGAAGCCAACTTCCGGCGCGCCAGCGAGCTCGTGAAACAGCAGATGGTCAGCGTGGGCGACCACGACCAGCTGCGCTACGACCTCGAGAACGCGCGTGCCACCTGGCGCCTGGCGCAGCTGGAGCTCTCGTACACCAACGTCACCGCGCCGATCTCCGGCGTGGTCGCCTCGCGCTCGATCAAGCCGGGCAACTTCGTGCAGATCAACACGCCGATCATCCGCATCGTCGACAACTCGCGGCTCGAAGCCACGCTCAACGTGCCGGAGCGCGACCTGACCACGCTGCGCGAGGGCCTGCCGGTGCGAATGCAGGTCGATGCCTTGTCGGGTCGCCAGTTCGTGGGCGTGGTCGACCGGATCGCTCCGGTGGTGGATGCCGGCAGCGGCACCTTCCGCGTGGTCTGCGCATTCGATCCGCACGACGGCGCGCTGCAGCCGGGCATGTTCGCGCGCATCGGCATCGACTACGACAACCGCGCCGCGGCGCTGGCGATCCCGCGCGGCGCGCTGCTCGAGGACGACGGCGAGCCGGCGGTGTTCCTGGTCCGCGATGGCAAGGCGGTGCGTACCGCGATCAAGACCGGCTACGTGGACGGCGGCTTCATCGAGGTCCGCGACGGGCTTGTCGAGGGTGATCGCGTCATCACCGCGGGCAAGATCGCGCTGCGCGACGGCAGCGCGGTGCAGGTGATCGGCGACGCGCCGGTCGAGGTGTCCGCTGCCGCTGCCGGCGACGACGCGACCGACGGGACGCAGTAATGAGCGACCAGGGGAGGGGACACGACGGCGTGGACGGCACGCTGCGCGCGGACGGCCTGGTCGGTTTCTCGGTGCGGCGCCGGGTGACGGTGGCGATGGTGACGGTCAGCCTGCTGCTGTTCGGCCTGATCGCGCTGGGCAACCTCAAGGTCAACCTGCTGCCCGACATCAGCTACCCGACGCTGACGGTGCGCACCGAGTACACCGGCGCCGCGCCGCAGGAAATCGAGACCCTGGTCAGCGAACCGGTGGAAGAGGCGCTGGGCGTGGTCAAGGGCGTGCGCAAGCTGCGCTCGGTCTCGCGCACGGGGCAGAGCGACGTGGTGCTGCAGTTCGCCTGGGGCACCGACATGGACCAGGCCAGCCTGGAGGTGCGCGACAAGCTCGACACCCTGGCGCTGCCGCTTGAGGTCGAGCCGCCGGTGCTGCTGCGCTTCAACCCCTCCACCGAGCCGATCCTGCGCCTGGCGCTGAGCGCCGGCGACGGCGACGGCGACGCGATCCGCCAGCTCACCCTGCTGCGGCGCTACGCCGACGACGACTTGAAGAAGAAGGTCGAACCGGTGCCGGGCGTGGCCGCGGTCAAGGTCGGCGGCGGGCTCGAGGACGAGGTCCAGGTGGAACTGGACGTGCAGGCGCTCGCACGCATCGGCCTGTCGGTGGACGCGGTCGTGCAGCGCCTGCGCGAAGAGAACATCAACCTGTCGGGCGGGCGCCTGGAGCAGGGCACGCAGCGCTACCTGGTGCGCACGGTCAACCAGTTCGCGAGCGTCGACGAGATCCGCGGGATGCTGGTCGCCACGCAGGCGGGCGGGTCCGGTGGCGGTGGCGCCGACGAGGTGGCGCGCATCGCGGCCGCGTCCGGCGACGCGTCGGTGCTGGCCGCCGCGATGTCCGCGCAGAGCGCCGCGGCCGCGTCCAACCGCGCCGTCGCCGACGGTCGCGCGGTGCGCCTGGGCGACGTGGCCGAAGTCCGCCAGGGCTACAAGGAGCGCGAGGCGATCATCCGCCTCGATGCACGCGAAGCGGTGGAGCTGGCGATCTACAAGGAGGGCGACGCCAACACCGTCGCCACCGCCGCGGCGGTCGAAGAGCGGCTGCAGCGCATCCGCAAGGAGCTGCCCGAGGGCGTGCGCCTGGACGTGGTCGACGACCAGGCACGCTTCATCCGCGCGGCGATATCCGACGTGCGCACCGACGCCGTGCTCGGCGGCACGCTGGCAATCCTGATCATCTTCCTGTTCTTGCGCAGCGGCTGGAGCACCTTCGTGATCGGCGTGTCGCTGCCGGTCTCGATCATCACCACGTTCTTCTTCATGGACCAGATGGGGCTCAGCCTCAACGTCATGTCGCTGGGCGGCCTGGCGCTGGCCACGGGCTTGGTGGTGGACGACTCGATCGTGGTCCTGGAAAGCATCGCCAAGGCGCGCGAGCGCGGGCTGGGCGTCCTCGACGCGGCGATTGCCGGCACCCGCGAGGTGAGCATGGCAGTCGTGGCCTCGACGCTGACGATCATCGCGGTGTTCCTGCCGCTGGTGTTCGTGGAAGGCATCGCCGGCCAGCTGTTCCGCGACCAGGCGCTGACCATCGCGCTGGCCGTGGGCATTTCCCTGGTGGTGGCGATGACCCTGATCCCGATGCTCAGCGCGCTGAAGTCGGAGGCGCCGATGGCCTTCCCGGAGGAGGCGCCGCATCCCGAGTGGCGGCCGACTTCCGCCTGGCAGCGGCCGTTCGCGTTCCTGGCGCGCTGGGCGGGCAGGATCTTCCGCGCGGTGGCATTCGGCATCGCGTGGGTGGCGATCCGTGCGGGCCGCTTGCTGTCGGCGGTGGTGGGTCGTCCGATGGGTGCTGCGAGCCGCTTGGCCATGGCGCCCTACGACCGTGCCGAGCGCGGCTACATGCGCGTGCTGCCGGGTGCGCTCGCGCGGCCCCGGCTGGTGCTGGCCGTGGCCGTACTGGCCTTTGCGGCAAGCATGGCGATCGTGCCGACCCTGGGCACCGACCTGATCCCGCAGCTGGCGCAGGACCGGTTTGAAATGACCATGCGGCTGCCGCCGGGCACGCCGCTGCGCGAGACCGACGCGCTGATGCGCCGGGTGCAGCAGGCGCACGTGGATGACGAAGGCACGTCGGTGCTGTTCGGCGTCAGCGGCACCGGAACCCGGCTGGACGCGAACCCCACCGACAGCGGCGAGAACATCGGCCGCCTGTCCATCGTGATGGATGGCGGGGGCAGCGCCGAGGTCGAGGAACGGCTGACCCGCGGCCTGCGCGACACCATGCAGGGCGAAGCTGGGGTGCAGGTCGACTTCAGCCGGCCCGCGCTCTTCAGTTTCTCCAGCCCGCTGGAGATCGAACTGCGCGGCCATGACCTGGACCAGCTCGCAGCCGCCGGCAGCCGCCTGGCTGCGCTGCTGCGCGGCAGCCCGCACTACGCCGACGTGAAGTCGACGGTGGAGCAGGGCGCGCCCGAGATCCGCATCGTCTTCGACCAGGAGCGCGCCGGGGCCATGGGCCTTACCACCCGCCAGGTGGCCGATGCAGTGGTCAACTCGGTGCGCGGCGAAGTGGCCACGCGCTACGATTTCCGCGACCGCAAGATCGACGTGCTGGTGCGGGCCCGCGAGTCGGAACGTGATTCGGTGCGCGCGATCCGCGATCTGATCGTGAACCCGGCCTCGGCGCAGCCGGTGCGCCTGTCCGCGGTCGCCGACGTCGTGGCCACCACCGGCCCGAGCGAGATCCATCGCGCGGACCTGGGGCGCGTGGCGGTGGTGTCGGCCAACCTGCGCGACATCGACCTCGGCGCCGCGGTCGACGAGGTGCGCGACCTGGTGGCGGCCAACCCGCTGGGCGCGGGCATCGGCATGCACATCGGCGGCCAGGGCGAGGAGCTCGCGGAGTCGCTGTCGTCGCTGCTGTTCGCCTTCGGCCTGGCGATCTTCATGGTCTATCTGGTGATGGCATCCCAGTTCGAGTCGCTGCTGCATCCCTTCGTGATCCTGTTCACCATCCCGCTGGCGATGGTGGGCGCGGTGCTGGCGCTGCTGCTGACCGGCAACACGATCTCGGTGGTGGTATTCATCGGCCTGATCCTGATGGTCGGCCTGGTGGTGAAGAACGCGATCATCCTGATCGACAAGGTCAACCAGCTGCGCGAGGCCGGGGTGGCCAAGCGCGAGGCCCTGGTGGAGGGCGCGCGCTCGCGCCTGCGCCCGATCGTGATGACCACGCTGTCGACGCTGTTCGGCTTCATGCCGCTGGCCCTGGCCTTCGGCGAGGGCGCCGAGGTCCGTTCGCCGATGGCGGTGACGGTGATCGGCGGCCTGCTGGTGTCGACCCTGCTCACCCTGCTGGTGATCCCGGTGGTCTACGACCTGGTCGATCGTCGTGGCGATGCCTGGTACCTGGAGCGCGGGCGCCGCGCGCGACTCGCTTCAGGTGGCGACGGCGACGGCGAAGGCGGTGGACGGGGGCTGCCGGCGTGAGCGTCGCCGAGTTCAGCCTGCGGCGCCCGGTGACCACGGTGATGGTGTTCATATCGCTGGTGGTGGTCGGGTTGATCTCGGCGTTTCGCCTGCCGCTGGAAGCGCTGCCCGACGTGTCGGCGCCGTTCCTGTTCGTGCAGCTGCCGTACGAAGGCTCGAGTCCGGAGGAAGTGGAGCGGAACCTCTTGCGGCCGGCGGAAGAAGCGCTGGCGACGATGACCGGGATCAAGCGCATGCGCGGGCAGGCGAAAGCCAACGGCGCCGGCATCTTCCTGGAGTTCCGCGACTGGGAGCGCGACATCGCGATTACCGCGTCCGAAGCCCGCGAGCGCCTGGACGCGATCCGCGACGAGCTGCCCGACGACTTCCGCCGCTACTTCGTCTTCAAGTGGTCAAGCGGCGACCAGGCGATCCTGCGCGTGCGCCTGGCCGGTGACGTCGACCTGTCGTCGTCGTACGACCTGCTGGACCGCCTGCTCAAGCGCAGGCTCGAGCGGGTGCCCGGGGTGGCGCGGGTCGAGATCAACGGTGCGCCGGCCAACGAAGTCGAAATCGCCATCGACCCCGATCGGCTCAACGCCCACGGCGTTGCCCTGAACACGCTGGCCCAGCGGCTGCAGACGGTGAATTTCTCGGTCTCGGCCGGGATGATCGAGGACGGCGGCGTGCGCCTGCGCGTGCAGCCGCAGGGCGAGATCACCGCGCTGGACCAGCTGCGCGAACTTGTCATCGATCCCAGCGGGCTGCGCCTGGGCGACATCGCCGAGGTCCACCTCAAGCCCGAACGCATGGACTATGCGCGCCGCCTGGACGGCCGCAGCGCGGTGGGCCTCGAGGTCTACAAGGAGCGCGACGCCAACCTGGTCGAGGTCTCGACCACGGTGCTGGCCGAGGCGCGCGCGGCCGCAAGCGAGCCGGGGCTTGAGGGCATCGACTTCAAGATCATGCATGACATGGGCGAGGAGGTGACGAGTTCACTCATAGAGCTGGCCGAGGCCGGCGGCATCGGCCTGCTGCTGTCGATCGTGGTGCTGTTCTTCTTCCTGCGCCACTGGCCCTCGACGCTGATGGTGACGCTGGCGATCCCGATCTGTTTCATCATGACCCTGGGCTTCATGCACTTCTTCGGGGTCACGCTCAACGTGCTGAGCCTGATGGGCCTGCTGCTGGCGGTTGGCATGCTGGTCGACAACGCCGTGGTGGTGGTCGAGAGCATCTACCAGGAGCGCGAGCGCGACCCGGGCAATCCGGTGCGGGCGTCGCTCAACGGCACGAAGCATGTCGCGATCGCGCTCTCGGCCGGCACGCTGTGCCACTGCATCGTGTTCCTGCCCAACCTGCTGGGTGAAACCAACGACATCAGCATCTTCATGGCGCAGATCGCGATCACGATCTCGGTGTCGCTGCTGGCCTCGTGGCTGGTCGCGGTCAGCCTGATCCCGATGCTGTCGGCGCGGATGCGCACGCCGCCGGCGGTCGCCGCGAAGGGTGGCGCCATCCGCCGCCTGCAGGACCGCTACGCGCGCATGCTGCGCTGGTCGCTGGCGCACCGCGGCTGGAGCGTCTTCGGGATCATCCTGGTGGTAGCACTGAGCATGGTGCCCGCGACCCGGACCACCTTCGACATGTTCGGTGGCGGCGAACAGGGCGAGATCCAGCTCTACTACAAATGGAACGGCGGCTACACGCTGCCGCAGATGTCCGACGAAGTGCAGCGCGTCGAGGCCTTCCTGCAGGCGAACCGGAAGCAGTTCCGGATCACCCAGATCTACTCCTACTTCAGCGAGGGCGACGACGCCGGCACGATGATCACCTTCGAGGACGGCATCGCCGACCTCAAGCCGCTTTCCGAGGCGATCAGCAAGGCGCTGCCCAGGTCCGCGCGCGCCGAGATCGGCGTGTCGGGCCCGGGCGGGCAGGGCGGCGGTGGCGGCGGCATGGGCCAGAACGTCAGCGTGCAGCTGGTGGGCGACAGCGCAGCCGTACTCCGCGAACTCGCCGCCGACGTGGTGCCGATGCTCGAGGCGCGGCCCGAGCTGCGCGACGTTCGCGTGGACGACGGCAACCGCAACGACGAGCTGGCCGTGCGCGTCGACCGCGAGCGCGCGGCGGCGTTCGGTTTCAGCGCGGAACAGGTGTCGTCGTTCGTGTCGATGGCGCTGCGCGGCACGCAGCTGCGTGAATACCGGCGCGGCGAAAGCGAAGTGCCGGTGTGGGTCCGCTTCAGTGGCGCGCAGGACTACGGTCCCGCCAACGTCGCCTCGTTCATGGTGCGCTCGCCCGACGGCCGCCAGGTGCCGCTCTCGGCGATGGTCGACATGGAGGTGGCCGCGTCTGCGGCGCAGATCTCGCGCCACGATCGCCAGACCGCGCTCGGCATCCAGGCCAACCTCGAGGGCGAGGCGACGATGGAGGAGGCGCGCAAGGGCATGGAGGACGTGCTGGGCGCGGTGTCGCTGCCGGCCGGCTACGGACACACCTTCTCGGGGAGCGGCTTCGAGGAGGACGAGCAGGCGATGAACCAGATGCTGTTCAACTTCGTGCTGGCGCTGGTGATGATCTACGTGGTGATGGCCGCGGTGTTCGAGTCACTGCTGTTCCCGTCGGCGATCATGAGCTGCGTGCTGTTTTCGATCCTGGGCGTGTTCTGGCTGTTCTGGCTCACCGGAACTTCGTTCACGGTGATGGCCTTCATCGGCATCCTGGTGCTGATGGGCGTGGTGGTGAACAACGGCATCGTGATGGTCGAGCACATCAACAACCTGCGCCGCCGGGGCATGAACCGCACCGACGCCCTGGTCGAGGGCAGCCGCGAACGCCTGCGCCCGATCCTGATGACGATGGGCACCGCGATCTTGGCGATGGTGCCGATCTCGCTCAGCGAGACGGTGGTCCTGGGTGGCCTGGCGTACTCGCCGATGGCGCGCGCGGTGGCCGGCGGGCTGGCGTTCTCGACGGTGGTCAGCCTGCTGTTCCTGCCGACGATCTACGCGATTCTGGATGACATGGCGGGCGGCACGTCCCGGCTGCTGCGCCGGGCGCGGCGGCGGCGCGACGAAGCGGAGGTCGCGGCTGCCTGAGTGACGGCGGTCGCGGTGATGGCAGCAGCTTCAGCTGCGTTACCGGCTTGTCGGAGCGGCCACGGCCGCGACTGGCGTCACCGGTTGATGCGATCGCAGCTATAGCTGCTCCCACTGTGGGAGCGGCCATGGCCGCGATCGGGGTTGCCGGTTGGTCCGATCGCAGCTGGAGCCGCGCCCACTGTGGGAGCGGCCATAGCCGCGAGCGACGGGCGGTCAGCCGAACAGTTTTCCGAGCATGCGCAGCCCGCCTGTCCACACGCCGATGGCGGTGCCGAGACTGGTGAGGAAGAAGTTCAGCAGCACCCGTGCCACGCGGTTGCGCCACCAGCCGCGCGCGGTGTTGACGTCTTCGCGCAGGGCCATGAAATCGTCGTAGGTCGGCTTGCGCAACGCGGCCTCGACCACGGCGCTGACGGTGCCAGATGCCAGCGCCGGGTGCAGCGGCGTCAGCGGCGATGCGATGAACGCCGACAGGATGCTCAGCGGGTGGCCGCCCGCGATCGCGCAGCCCAGCGCGCCCAGACCGCCTGTGACCAGCACCCACTGCAGCACCAGGTCGGTGCCGACGTCGAAGCCGCCGCGCCAGAAGCCCCAGGCGAAGCCGCCGATCACGACCGTGCCGATGACCAGTTCCATCCACGGGATGCGGGACTTCGGCTTCACCTGTTCCAGCGCTCCACGGATCTCGGACGGTGGTGCGGTGTCGTCGCGCAGGTGTATGGCCAGCCCCTTGAGGTGGCCCGCGCCGACCACCGCCAGCACATTGCGGGCATCGGCTGGCGCGTCGCGCAGGTTCGCGGCCATGTAGCGATCGCGTTCGGCGATGATCGCCTCGTAGAGCTCCGGCGTCTGGCCGGCAAACTCGGTGAAGCTGGATTCAAGCACGTCGCCCTGCTTCAGCCGTTCGATGTCCTCCGCGCCCACTTCATCGCTCGACAGCAGCCCCATCAGCAGGCTGGCGCTGACCTTGGCGCGTCCCCACCAGCCCAGACTCTGCATCGCGCGCTTGAAGGTCAGGCCAACGTCGCGATCGATGAGCTGCAGCGGCAGCCCGCGCGCATTGGCGTCGGCGGCCGCGGCCTTGAGTTCGGCGCCGGGCTCCACGCCCATCTGCTCGGCCAGGCGGCGCTGGTAGGCGGCCAGCGCGAGGTTCGCAGCGAACAGCGGGGTCTTGCCCTCGCGCAGCACCTTCACCAGGTCCAGGCTCCCGAGCGTCTTGGGATCGCTCATCGCCGTCAGGCGCTGGGCGTCGAGTTCGACGGCGATCGCGTCGTAGTCGCCGGTGGCGATCGCCGCACGCACGGCGTCGACGCTGGCGCGCGATACGTGCGCGGTGCCGAGCAGCGTGTAGCGCACGCCGTCGCGCTCGACGATGGCATGCGGCTGGCTGGCGAGGTCGAAGGCGCTGGCGGCCGCATCGGCGGGATCGATCCCGCTGGTGGCCGGGGTGGTGGTTTCAGTCATGGGAATCCGGGTGGGGCGGAGCTGCGGCCGCGGCTGCGGCTCGCGCTTCAGTCAGTCAGTCGCGGTAGCGGCGCAGCAGGTCGCCATAGGCGTCGATGCGGCGGTCGCGGAGGAAGGGCCAGATGCGCCGCACGTCCTCGCTGCGCCCCAGGTCGACTTCGCAGCTCAGCACGGTAGCGTCGCCGCCGGCCTCGGCGATGAATTCTCCCTGCGGGCCGAGCACGTGGCTGTTGCCCCAGAAGTCGATGCCGGAAGCGCCGGTGCGATTGTCGGAAGCATGCGGCGACGGCTCGTGGCCGACACGGTTGCAGGACAGCACCGGCAGCCCGTTGGCGACCGCGTGGCCGCGATGGCTGAGGATCCAGGCGTCGCGCTGGCGCTGCTTCTCGTCCTGGTCGTCGGTGGGATCCCAGCCGATGGCGGTCGGGTAGAGCAGCAGTTCGGCTCCCGCAAGCGCCATCAACCGCGCGGCTTCCGGATACCACTGGTCCCAGCACACCAGCACGCCCAGGCGACCGACCGAGGTATCGATCGGCTCGAATCCGAGGTCGCCGGGCGTGAAGTAGAACTTTTCGTGGAAGCCGGGATCGTCGGGAATGTGCATCTTGCGGTACTTGCCGGCGATGCTGCCGTCGGCGTCGAGCACCACCGCGGTGTTGTGGTACAGGCCGGTGGCGCGCTTCTCGAACAGCGAGCTGACCAGGACCACGCCGTGCTGCTTCGCGAGCGCGGAGAGCCGCCCGGTGCTGGGCCCGGGAATCGTCTCGGCGAGGTCGAACTCATCGACCGACTCGTGCTGGCAGAAATACGACCCGTTGTGCAGCTCCTGCAGCACGACCAGCTTCGCGCCCTGGCGCGCGGCTTCGCCGACGCGCGCTTCGATCACCTCGAGGTTTTCCGCGGCACCGCCGTGGTTGCGTTCCTGGACGAGCGCGACGGGGAGCGTGTTGGTCTTCTTCATCGAGTGCAGGCCTGCAGCGGTGTTTCGTGGGCCGGCCATTGTAGGCCGGCGCTGCTGTCCGCTAGATGAGGCCGTCCGGCAGCTGCATGGAAATGCAGTGCAGGCTGCCGTTCTGCCAGATCAGTGCGCGGCAGGGCACCTGCACCACTTCGCGACCCGGATGGGCCTCGGCCAGCACCGCGGCGGCGAGATCGTCGGCAGGATCTTCGTAGGCGGGCATCAGCACGGCGTCGTTGATCACCAGGTAGTTGGCATAGCTGGCGGCAAGGCGGCGGCCACCGTCCAGCACGGGCTGCGGCCAGGGCAGCGGGAACAGCCGGTAGGGGCGACCGTCGGCGGTGCGCAGCGCGGCGAGCTCGGCCCCCATCGCCGAGAGTTCGGCGTGGTGAGGGTCGGCGGGGTCGTCGCAGGCCTGGAAGACGATGGCGTCGCCGGGCGCAAACCGGGCCAGGGTGTCGACGTGGGCGTCGGTATCGTCGCCCTCGAGGTAGCCGTGCTCGACCCAGAGCACGCGGTCCTGGTGCAGCCAGTCGCGCAGCCCCGCGTCCAGTTCGTCGCGGGAGGCCTGCGGGTGGCGCTCGTGCAAGCAGCGCCAGGTGGTCAGCAGGCTGCCTTGGCCATCGGTTTCGATGGCGCCGCCTTCGAGCGCAAAATCAATAACTTGCAGTGAACTCTCAACAAAGATTCCAGCTTCGTGCAGGCGCTGCACCAGGCGGTCGTCCTCGGCGGCCTCGAACTTCCCGCCCCAGCCGGTGAACCGGAAGTCGAGCAGGGTGAAGGCATTACCGGCGCGTAGCGTGACCGGGCCGGTGTCGCGCAGCCAGGTGTCGTTGTAGGGCAGGGTGATGAAGCCGACCCGCGCCATGTCGATGCGGTTGGAGGCCAGCCTGGCGCGGGCGTAGGCCTCGATATCGTCATCGGCCACGCAGATGATCACCTGCTGGAAGCGGGTGATCGCGGCCACGTGGGCGATGTAGGTTTCCTCCACGTCGCCCAGGCGCTCGGCCCAGTCGGTGTCGGCGTGCGGCCACGCCAGCAGGATCGCGGACTGGGGCTCCCACTCCGCGGGGAAACGCAGGGTCTTCTGGGTCATCGGTTCAGCGGATCGGCGGCTTGGGCCCGGTCTCGCCCGCGGTGGCCTGGTTGGCGACGGCGTCGATCACCCGGCTGTTCTCGAAGTAGACGGTGAACGCGGGATAGACCCAGCGGTTGATGGTCGGCCACTGGCTCTTCTGGCCGCCGCGCGGGTCGAGGCGTTCGGCCGGGGCGCCGAAGCGGGCTTCGACCGCTGACATCGCCATGCCGCGGGTGGGCAGTGCGACGCCGGCTTCATGCTGGACGCGATCGATCAGCAGGGTGTCGGCGCTGGCGCCGCCTGCGGCGGCGAGCAGGGCGAAGGTGGTCAGTGCAAGGAACAGGCGCATGTCGGATCTCCCCGGTGACGCTGCAGGCTGCAGCCGCAGCGGTTTTAGCAGATCACGCGTGCCTGCAGCGAGCACGGGCGACGAAGCGGGCGGGCGGTCACGCCGCTGGCGGACCGGAAACGCGAAAGGCCGCATTGCTGCGGCCTTCCAGGGCGTTCGGACGAACGTGGCATGCAGCGCACGCCGGTCGCCCTGGCGCGCAGCTCAGCGCTGGCGAGCCTTGAAGCGCGGGTTCGACTTGCAGATCACGAAGATCTTGCCGCGACGACGAACGACCTTGCAGTCGCGGTGACGGGCCTTCGCCGACTTCAGGGAGGACAGGACCTTCATGACAAACCTCGAAAAATGGTTGGGACAGAGCAAGCCGACAATTCTAGCGGGCAACAACGTCGCGGATCAAGTGCTTGCGGGCCCGGGGGCGCTGGCCGGTCTAGAATGGCCACCCCCTCCCGGAGCCCGCCATGACCGACGCCGCCATTCCCGTACTCACCATCGATGGCCCCTCAGGCTCGGGCAAGGGCACGATCAGCCGCGCGGTGGCCAGGCGGCTGGGCTGGAACTACCTGGACTCCGGCGCGCTGTATCGCGCGGTCGGCGTGGCCGCAGGCTGGGCCGACCTCGACCTGGACGACGCCGGAGCCCTGGTCCGCTGCGCCTTCGACACCGAGATCGGCTTCCGGGACAGCGCCGACGGCGAGCCGCGGGTGCTGGTCAACGGCAATGATGCCACCGACGAACTGCGCACCGAGACCGCGGGGGCCGCCGCCTCGGCGATCGCCGCCATCCCCGAGGTGCGCTCGGCGCTGACGGAGCGCCAGAGGGCCTTCCGCCGGGCGCCGGGCCTGGTGGCCGACGGCCGCGACATGGGCACGGTGATCTTCCCCGATGCCGCGACCAAGGTGTTCCTCACCGCAAGCGCCGAGGAGCGCGCGGAAAGGCGCTATAAACAGTTGAAGGACAAGGGGGTTTCCGTTACATTGGCCGGTCTGCTGCGGGAGATTCTTGCCCGCGACGCGCGCGATGCCAGCCGCGCGGTGGCACCGCTGCGACCGGCCGAAGGCGCCGTCCGCATCGACACCACCGCCCAAGGCATCGATGCCGTGGTCGCACGCGTCCTGGCCCTGGTGCCCGGTGGCGCGGCCTGACCTTCCGTAGCAGGTGGCCCCGCGCAGCATCCGCCGCGCGGATTTTCCTTTTCCAACAGCACTCACGGCAAGGCGCAATCCCGCGCACGCCGACAACGGGTGGACCGATGGCCCGCGCACGCGGCCCCGGTCTGTTTCATCAACCGAGTATTTTTCCAATGACCGAATCATTCGCAGAACTGTTCGAACAGAGCGAGGCCCACCTGGCCAAGCTGAAGCCGGGCTCCATCGTCACCGGCACCGTGATCCAGGTGCGCACCGACGTTGTCGTCATCAACGCCGGCCTCAAGTCCGAAGGCATCGTGCCGATCGAGCAGTTCCGTAACGACGCCGGCGAGATCGACGTCGCCGAGGGCGACATCGTCAAGGTCGCGCTCGACTCCCTCGAGAACGGCTTCGGCGAGACCGTGCTGTCGCGCGAGAAGGCCAAGCGCGCCATGGTGTGGGACGAGCTCGAGGAAGCCCTCGAGAAGAACGAAACCGTCACCGGCCGCATCAGCGGCAAGGTCAAGGGCGGCTTCACCGTCGACATCAAGGACGTCCGCGCGTTCCTGCCGGGTTCGCTGGTCGATGTGCGCCCCGTGCGCGACCCGGTGTACCTGGAAGGCAAGGAGCTGGAATTCAAGCTCATCAAGCTCGACCGCAAGCGCAACAACGTGGTCGTCTCCCGCCGTGCGGTGGTCGAGAGCGAGCATTCGGAAGAGCGCGAGCAGCTGATGGAGAAGCTGGTCGAGGGCGCCGTGCTGAAGGGCGTGGTCAAGAACCTCACCGACTACGGCGCGTTCGTGGACCTGGGCGGCATCGACGGCCTGCTGCACATCACCGACATGGCCTGGAAGCGCGTGCGCCATCCGTCCGAAGTCGTTGAAGTGGGCGCCGAGCTCGACGTCCGCGTGCTCAAGTACGACCGCGAGCGCAACCGCGTCAGCCTGGGCCTGAAGCAGCTGGGCGAGGATCCGTGGGACAACATCGCCCGCCGCTACCCGTCCAACACCCGCGTGTTCGGCAAGGTCTCCAACGTCACCGATTACGGCGCGTTCGTCGAGATCGAGCCGGGCGTCGAAGGCCTGGTGCACGTGTCCGAGATGGACTGGACCAACAAGAACGTCAACCCGCAGAAGGTCGTGCAGGTCGGTGACGAGCTCGAGGTCATGGTGCTGGACGTCGACGAAGAGCGTCGCCGCATCTCGCTGGGCATCAAGCAGGTCACGTCCAACCCGTGGGAGACCTTCGCGGCCATCCACAAGAAGGGCGACAAGGTCGACGGCCAGATCAAGTCGATCACCGACTTCGGCATCTTCATCGGCCTGGACGGCGGCATCGACGGCCTGATCCACCTCTCCGACATGAGCTGGAACACCAGCGGCGAAGACGTGGCGCGCGAGCTGAAGAAGGGCGACACGCTGGAAGCCGTCGTGCTTGCGGTCGACCCGGAGCGCGAGCGCATCAGCCTGGGCGTCAAGCAGCTCGAGCAGGATCCATTCGGCCAGTTCATGGCCGCCAACCCGCGTGGCTCCAAGGTCACCGGCACGGTGAAGGAAGTGGACGCCAAGGGTGCGACGATCGAACTCGCCGACGGCGTCGAGGGCTACGTGATGGCCCGCGACATCGCCGACGAGCGCGTCGACGACGCCAGCCAGCACCTGAAGGTCGGCGATTCGATCGAAGCCAAGTTCACCGGCATGGATCGCAAGGGCCGCACGCTGCAGCTGTCGATCAAGGCGAAGGACGAGGCCGAGGTGGCCGAGACCCTGGCCGAGTACAACCGTGCTTCGGCCGACGCTTCCAGCGGCACCACCAAGCTGGGCGCGCTGCTGCGCGAGCAGCTGGACGGCAAGTCCGAGTAATACCCGCAGTATCCGGCGGCGGCCTGGTGCAAGCCAGGCCGCCCTCGGCTGTCCGACGCCAGCCAGGGCACCATGACCAAGTCCGAACTCATCGAAATCCTCGCCCAGCGCCAGGGGCACCTGAAGGCCGACGACGTCGACCTCGCGGTGAAGTCGCTGCTGGAGGTGATGGGAGGCGCGCTGGCCAACGGCGAACGCATCGAAGTCCGCGGTTTTGGCAGCTTTTCGCTGCATTACCGCCCGCCCCGCACGGGCCGCAATCCCAAGACCGGCGAGGCCGTCGCGCTGCCGGGCAAGCACGTTCCCCATTTCAAGCCTGGCAAGGAGCTTCGCGAGCGCGTCAGCGACGTCATGCCGCTGCCGGCCGAAGACTGAAGCATTTGCTGACTGCGGGGCGCGGGCTCGGCTAAGCTAGCCGCCCATGCGACCTATCCGCATCCTCATCGCCATGCTGTGCCTGGCTACGGGCGTGGCAGCCGGCGCACTCAATCCCCAGGTGGTCCAGGTCGACCTCGGCCTCGTTGTGCTGCGCCCGACGCTTGGCGTGGCCCTCCTGGCAACCCTGCTGCTGGGCGTCATCGCCGGCGGGCTGGCGATCCTGGTCTCGGTGGTCCTGCCGCTGCGCCAGCGTCGTCGCCCCGAAGCCGCCCGCCGCAACGCAACGGACGCGAACTGACATGGCTTTCGTCACCGAGTGGTTCTGGTTCTTCCTGCTGCTGCCGATCGCCGCGCTCAGCGGATGGGTGATCGGCCGTCGCGGCGGCGAGCGCCACAGCGACAGCCAGGTCAGCAAGCTGTCCACCACCTATTTCCGCGGCCTGAACTACCTGCTCAACGAGCAGCCGGACAAGGCGATCGAGCTGTTCCTGCACATCGCCGAGCTCGACAAGGAAACCTTCGAGACCCAGGTCGCGCTGGGCCACCTGTTCCGCCGCCGCGGCGAGGTCGACCGTGCCATCCGCCTGCACCAGGGCCTGGTGCAGCGCCCCGACCTCAGCGACCAGCAGAAGGTGCAAGCGCTCCTGGCGCTGGGCGAAGACTACATGCGCTCCGGCCTGCTCGATCGCGCCGAGACCGTGTTCACCGAGCTGGCCGCGATCGACCAGCGTGCGCCGCAGGCTCTGCGCCACCTGATTGACATCTACCAGGCCGAGCGCGACTGGCCGAAGGCGATCGAGAACGCCACTCGCTACGAACAGGTGACCGGCGAGCCGATGGGCAAGCTGATCGGACAGTTCGAATGCGAGCTGGCCGAGCGCCTGCGCGCCGGTGGCGACCGTGACGGCGCCCGCCAGGCGGTCGCGCGCGCCTATGCCGCGGACTCGACGTCGGTGCGCGCCGGCATGCTGGAGGGGCGGCTCGAGATCGATGCCGGGAACGACGCCGCGGCCATCCGCGCCTATGAGCGCGCGGCGCGCCACGACCCCGACTACCTTCCCGAGATCCTCGCGCCACTGCGCTCGGCCTACGAGCGGGTCGGCGATTCCCCCGGCGCGCGCGCGTTCCTCACTGAAATGAGCGAGCACTACCGGGGCGTGGCCCCCGTGCTCGCGCTGACCCGGCTGGTCGAGGCGGAGGAGGGCGTGCCGGCGGCGCGCCGTTTCCTGGCCGAACAGCTCAAGGACCGTCCGTCGGTGCGCGGCGAGGCCGCCCTGATCGACCTGACCCTGGCCGAGGGTGGCCACGAGGCCACCACGCTGCAGGACCTTCGCCACATCACCGACCAGCTGCTCGTGCGCAACCCCGCGTACCGCTGCAACCGCTGTGGCTTCGGCGCGCGCAGCCACCACTGGCAATGCCCGTCCTGCAAGGAATGGGGCAGCATCAAGCCGTTGCTGAACTACGCCGTGGTCTGATGGTGTCAATCGACTGGACAAGCACCCTGCCGTGGCTGGCGATGGCCGCGGCGCTGGCAGCGGCCGGGGCCTGGGTGGCGCGGCGCCATGCGCTGCGCCACGGCCTGATCGACATGCCTGGCGAGCGCCGCAGCCATGGCGTGCCGACCCCTCGCGGAGGCGGCATCGGTATCGCCGTGGCCTGGGCGCTGGCCTGCGTGGCGCTGGCGCTGGACGGGCGCCTGGCCTGGCCCCTGGCGGCCACAGCCGTGACCGGGGTGGTGCTCGTGGGCGGCGCCGGCTATGTCGATGACCACCGACCGGTGTCGCCCTGGTGGCGTCTCGCGGCGCACGTGGCCGCGGGCCTTGCGTTGGCGGCGGGGCTGGCCGCCGCCGGGGCGCCGGCCTGGCTCGTGGTCGCGGCCTTCGTGGCCGTGCCGGTCCTGGTCAACGTCTGGAACTTCATGGACGGGATCGACGGTCTGGCCGCCAGCCAGGCCGCGCTGGCGGCGGTCGGGTTCGCACTGATGTCGGACGGGCCCGCGACGGCGCTCGCCGCGCTGGCGCTGGCCGCCGCGTGCTTCGGCTTCCTGCCGTTCAACTTCCCCCGCGCGCGGATCTTCCTTGGCGACGTCGGCAGCGGCGTGCTGGGCTTCGCGCTGGCGTTCCTCGGGGTCCTGCTGCTGCTTGGCAGCCACGCGGGAAAGAGCGCGGCCCTGGTCGCCCTGGTCTTCCTCCCGCTCTCGGCCTTCCTGGTTGACGCGGCGTTGACACTGGGAAGGCGCATCGTGCGCCGCGAGCGATGGTGGTCCGCGCACGTCGGGCACGCCTACCAGCGCCTGGCGGCCCGGCGCGGGTCGCACGTGCCGGTGACCTTGCTTTATGGTGCGTGGAGCCTCGCCACCGTCGCCCTGGCCGGCATGGCGGCGAAGCTCGGGGTCGCGACCGGCGTGGCCGTCGCGCTGGCGGCGGCCTGCGTCGCGGCCGCCACGCTGGCCTGGCATGCCATCACGGATGCCGGCCACATCAAGAAAAGGAAGGCCCGTTAGATGATCAGCTTGAGCGACCGTGTCAGGACGGGCCTGCCGCGCGCCTCGGTGGTGGTGCACGACCTGTTCATGGTCTGGGCGACCTGGGCAGGGCTCAACTATTTCCGCCACTCCGCGCTGGACCACGCCGCGGTGGCACCGCTGCTTTCGCCGGAGATGCTGCTCATCCTGATCGTGCAGGGGCTGATCTTCTGGCAGGTGGGCCTGTATCGGGGCGTCTGGCGCTTTGCCAGCATTCCCGACCTGGTCAACATCATCAAGGCCAGCCTGTTCGGGCTGCTGGCGATCCTGCCGCTGCTGTTCTTCGTCTTCGACCGCGCCGGCCAGGTCTCGCGCACGGTGATGCTGGCCTATCCGGTGGTGCTTTCGGCGCTGCTGGGCATGCCGCGGCTGCTGTACCGCGCCTGGAAGGACCACGGCAACGAGCGGACCGACAAGGCCGCGCTGCGGGTGCTGATCCTGGGTGCGGGGCAGGCCGGCGAGGCCCTGGTCCGCGACCTGCGGCGGGTGGGCGCCTACCAGCCGGTCGGCTTCCTGGATGACGCCGCCAAGCTTCGCGGAAGCTACCTGCAGGGTCTGCCGGTGCTGGGCCGCGTGGACGACGTGGTCCGCATCGCGCCCGAGACCGCAGCCAAGCTGCTGGTGATCGCGATGCCGTCGCTGGACGCGACCGCCATGCGCCGCGTGGTGGCCGCCTGCGAGCGTACCGGCCTGCCGTTTCGCACGGTGCCGCGCCTGAACGACCTGCTCGAGGGGCGCTCGCTGCCCGGCGAACTCAAGGAGGTGGCGATCGAGGATCTCCTGGGCCGAAAGCCGGTCACCCCCGACTGGAAGGCGATCCGCGACTGGCTGGGTGGCCGCAGCGTGCTGGTGACCGGCGCCGGTGGATCGATCGGTGCCGAACTGTGCCGCCAGTGCGCGCGGCACGGCGCGCGGCGGATCACACTGATCGAGCTCGACGAACTGGCCCTGGCGACAACCCAGGGTGAGCTGCGCCGCGACTTCCCGCAGATCGAGTGCCTGCCCGTGCTTGGCGACTGCGGCGATCCTGCGGTCATCCGCCACGCGCTGTCGCTGTCGTTGCCGGAAGCGGTGTTCCACGCGGCCGCGTACAAGCAGGTGCCTGTGCTCGAGGGCCAGCTGCGCGAGGCCGTGCGCAACAACGTCCTGGCCACCGCCACCGTCGCCCGCGAAGCGAACGCGGCAGGGGTGGGCACCTTCGTGCTGATCTCCACCGACAAGGCCGTCGACCCGGTGAACGTGCTGGGCGCGACCAAGCGCCTTGCAGAGATGGTCTGCCAGGCGATGACCGGGATCGGGGGCACGCGCTTCGTCACGGTGCGATTTGGCAACGTGCTCGACTCCGCGGGCAGCGTGGTGCCGCTGTTCCGCGCGCAGATCCGCCAGGGCGGGCCGGTCACGGTGACCGACCCGGAGGTCACGCGCTATTTCATGACCATCCCGGAGGCCTGCCAGCTGATCCTCCAGGCGGTCTCGATCGGTTCGCTGCAGGCCGTCTACACCCTGGACATGGGCGAGGCGGTCTCGATCCGCCTGCTCGCCGAACAGATGATCACCCTGGCGGGCAAGCAGCCGGGCCGCGACATCGCCATCGTCTACACCGGCCTGCGCCCGGGCGAGAAGCTGCACGAGACCCTGTTCCATTCCGAAGAGCGCTACCGGCCCACCGCACACCCCAAGATCCTGCAGGCCGAGGCGCGCGGCGTGGCCGCCGACCGCATCGAATCCGCGATCGCGAAGCTTCACGACGCAGTGGCGAGCTATGACGTGGACGCGCTTGGCAAGGTGCTGCGCGAGGCGGTGCCCGAATTCGCGCCGCTCGCAGCGGGCGCGACACCACAGGCGGCCACCGTGGTCGCATTCCCAGCAAGGAACGCAAGAAGGACATGACGCAACGCATCCGCAAGGCCGTATTCCCCGTGGCGGGCCTGGGCACCCGCTTCCTGCCCGCCACCAAGACCGTTCCCAAGGAGATGCTGCCGATCGTCGATCGACCGCTGATCCAGTACGCGGTGGACGAGGCGATCGACGCCGGCTGCGACACGCTGGTGTTCGTCACCAACCGCTACAAGCACGCGGTGGCGGATTACTTCGACAAGGCCTACGAGCTGGAGCAGAAGCTGGAGGCATCCGGCAAGCAGGAGCTGCTGGAGGTCGTGCGCAACGTCCTGCCGTCCGGGGTCCAGGCGATCTTCGTGACCCAGCGCGAGGCCCTCGGCCTGGGCCACGCCGTGCTGTGCGCGAAATCGGTGGTGGGCGACGAGCCCTTCGCGGTGTTGCTGCCCGACGACCTGATCTGGAACCGGGGCGGCCCGGGTGCACTGCGGCAGATGGCCGACCTGGCGGAGGCCAGCGGCGCCAGCGTGATCGCCACCCAGGCCGTGGCGCCGGAGCAGGTGTCCAGCTATGGCATCGTCGCCACCGGCGAATTCAGTGACCGCAAGGGACCGGTGACGGCGATCGTCGAGAAGCCCGCGCCTGCGGATGCGCCCAGCAACCTCGCGGTGGTCGGGCGCTACGTGCTGTCTCCGCGCATCTTCGCGCTGCTCGAGACGACCCGGCCTGGCGCCGGGGGCGAAATCCAGCTGACCGACGCGATATCCGCGCTGCTGGCCGAAGACCGCGTGCTGGCCTATCGCTTCCAGGGCACGCGATTCGACTGCGGCACCCACCTCGGCCTGATCGAAGCCACCATCCGGCATGCCCTCGACCACGAAAAGCTCAGTGAATCGGCGCAGGGCTTCATGCGGGACGCGCTGGCGGAACTGGGAGTGGTCGATTCCTGAATCGCTGCCCGGGACGGGTGACATTGTCGTCGGGGCGGGGTTATATTCAGGCGGTCAGGAAGGGCACCACAAATGTGCACCTGATCGCTTGACAGCACACCACCAAGGGAGAGAACGCTTCATGAAGCTTGCAACAACCATTGCTGGCCTGACGCTCGCCGTCGCAGCCACCTACAGCATTCCGGCCACCGCGCAGACCCTCCACGGCAACTCCTCGCAGGCCGTCGCGCGCTGCCAGGGCGCGCTGCCCGCCTTTGAAACGGCGATCCGCAAGCGTCCGCTGGCCATCCAGAACGAAGGCGACCGGGCCAGCTACGTGACCTGCGGCTTCGAGTTCGACTCCACCGATGCCATCAACAACTCGGCGTTCCTGGTCGACACCTACTTCACCAACAATACCGACGCCGCCGTGACCGTGGCCTGCACCGCCGTGACCGGCTACGCGGGCGCCGAGAACGAGTACGTGTCGTTCGACGTCGAGGTCGCCGCTGGCGGCGGCGGCGAAGACGCGAACCTGTTCTGGTACGACGATGACTTCGCGGGTGGCGGCATGGAGACCGGTCTGGTCGCCATCAGCTGCCAGCTGCCCGCCGGCGTCGGCATCAACGACACCTACGTGTTCTGGGAGTCCGGCGCTCCGGTCTGATCGCCGGCAGAGTCCGTTCCACGCGACATCTGGAGGGTGCCGGGTTACCGGCACCCTTTTTTTGGGCCCGGCAATCGCCCACACTTGCACGCACCCGGCACAAACAGGCAGTACCGATCACATGAAACCAAGCAACAGGATTCCCCTCATCGTCGCGGGCGTGGTCGTGCTTGCGGTGGTTGCCGGCACCTTCGTCCTGCGCGGACGCGACACGGTCCTGGACCCTCCGGAGGCGCAGCCGGTGGCTGGAGCGCCGATCGCGGACGCTACCGGCGACGCGGTGCCGGCCGGTGCCGCGCCCGTGCGCGCCGCTCAGGCCGCGACCTCGCCGGACGAAAGCGCGCTCGGGCACGTGGAGCGACGCAAGGAGATGCGCGAAAGCCAGCAGGCGCGGATCAAGGCCCTGCGGGAGGAGTCCGCGCAGCGCTTCGCGAGCGAGCAGGTCGATCCCGCCTGGGCTCCGGCGAAGATCGAGGAGCTCACCAGCGTCGCGAGCGATCCGTCGTTCGCCGTGGCCGAGGCCGAGCCGCAGCAGCTGAGCGTGGACTGCCGCAGCAGCACGTGCCGCATCGACGGGCAGTTCGAAACCGCCAGCAAGGCCGAGGACTGGATCCTGATGTACATGTCCAGCGTCGGCAGCCGCATGCCGAACTCGGTGGTCTCGCGCAGCAGGAATGCCGACGGCAGCACGCGCGTGGAGATCTACGGCCGGGGGCGCTGAGGCGCCGGCGCCTGGCCGCCCCGGGGCGCGTGCGGGCAGGAAGAAGGGGCGCCGGTGGCGCCCCTGTCCCGTTGTTACAGCGCCTCGAAGATGCCCGCGGCGCCCATGCCGGTGCCGATGCACATCGTGACCATGCCGTACTTCTGGTTGCGGCGGCGCATGCCATGGACGATCGTCGCGGTTCGCACGGCGCCGGTCGCGCCCAGCGGGTGCCCGAGGGCGATCGCGCCGCCCAGCGGGTTGACCTTGTCGGGGTCAAGCTCCGAGTCGCGGATGACCGCAAGTGCCTGCGCGGCGAACGCTTCGTTGAGTTCGATCCAGTCCAGCTGGTCCTTCGTCAGGCCGGCCTGCTTCAGCGCCTTCGGGATCGCCGCGATCGGGCCGATGCCCATCACCTCGGGACGCACGCCTGCGACCGAGAACGACACGAAGCGCGCAAGCGGGGTCAGGCCGTAATCCTTGATCGCCTGCTCCGAGGCGACCAGCACCGCACCGGCACCATCGCTCATCTGCGATGAGTTGCCCGCGGTCACCGTGCCGCCGAACTGCCCGTTGCGGAACACCGAGCGGAGCTTTGCGAGTCCTTCAAGCGAGGTGTCGGGGCGCGGGCCCTCGTCGTGCTCGACCAGCAGCTTCCTGAGCCGCACGCTGCCGCCGCCCAGGTCGGGCTGGCGCGAGATGATCTCCAGCGACGAGATCTCGTCGCGGAACTCGCTGGCCTTCTGCGCCGCCAGTGCCTTCTGGTGCGACGCCAGCGCGAACGCGTCCTGGTCCTCGCGCGAGACCTTCCACTCCTCGGCCACCTTCTCGGCGGTGATGCCCATGCCGTAGGCGATGGCCACGTGGTCGTCGCGGAACACCGCCGGTGACAGCGCGACCTTGTTGCCCATCATCGGCACCATGCTCATCGACTCGGTGCCGCCGGCCAGCACCAGGTCGGCGTGGCCCAGGCGGATCTGGTCGGCCGCCAGCGCCACGGCCTGCAGGCCCGACGAGCAGAAGCGGTTGATGGTCTGCGCGGCCACGGTGTCGGGCAGGCCGGCCAGCAGCACGCCGATGCGCGCCACGTTCATGCCCTGCTCGCCCTCGGGCATGGCGCAGCCGATGATCGCATCGTCGATGCGGTTGACGTCGATGCCTGGCGCCTGTGAGACAACGCTCTTCAACACGTGCGCCAGCATGTCGTCGGGCCGGGTGTTGCGGAACACGCCCTTGGGCGCCTTGCCCACCGGGGTGCGGGTGGCGGCGACGATGTAGGCGTCCTGGATTTGACGGGTCATAGACTGTTCTCTCTGGAATTCAAAGGCTGCAGCTTTCATGGGAGCGGCCATGGCCGCGATCAGCTGACGGGCCGTGGGGAATTCGCGGCTGTCGCCGCTCCCACACGCACGTCCTAGTTGCGCAGCGGCTTGCCGGTCTTGAGCATGTGCGCGATGCGGGCCTGGGTCTTTTCCTGCTGCGCGAGCTCGACGAAGTGTTGGCGCTCCAGTCGCAGCAGCCAGTCCTCGTCGACCACCGAGTTGCGGTCGACGTCGCCGCCGCTGACCACGGTCGCGATGCGCTGTGCGATCTCGTAGTCGTACTCGCTGATGAAGCGGCCCTCGAGCATGTTCTCCAGCAGCATGCGGAAGGTCGCGACGCCGACGTCGCCGGCCACGCGGACGCGGCGGGCGGGCAGGGGCGGGCGGTAGCCGGTTTCGGCCAGGCCGCGCGCTTCCTGCTTGGCGATGTACAGCAGCTCGTGGGCGTGGAAGACGACCTTGTCTTCCTGGCGCAGCAGGCCGAGTTCCTTGGCTTCCATCGCCGAGGCGGACACCTTGGCCATGGCCACCGATTCGAACCAGCCCTTGAGTTCGGCGAACACATCGCCGTTCGGGCCGGCCGCATCGGAGGCGCGTACCGCGAACTCCTTCAGGCCGCCGCCCGCCGGCAGCAGGCCGACGCCGGCCTCGACCAGGCCGATGTAGCTCTCGAGATGGGCGACGGTGCGCGCCGAGTGCATCTGGAACTCGCAGCCGCCGCCCAGGGCCAGGCCGCGCACCGCAGCCACCACAGGCACCAGCGAGTACTTGATGCGCTGGCTGGTGGCCTGGAAGTTGGCGACCATCGCCTCGAAGGCATCGACCTTGCCGGCCTGAAGCAGGCCGAGCGCACCCGCGAGGTCCGCACCGGCTGAAAACGGCTCCTTCGGCTGCCAGACGACCAGGCCCGCGAAGTCGCGTTCGGCACGTGCGACGGCCTCCTGGAGGCCATCCAGGACGCGGTCCGAAACGGTGTGCATCTTGGTCTTGAACGATGCCACGGCGATGTCGTCGCCATCGGTCCACATGCGGATGCCGTCGTTCTCGAAGACGGTCTCGCCGGTGGAGAACGTCTCTCCCAGCAGTGGATCCGGGAAGCGCTGGCGCTTGTAGACGGGCAGCGTGGAGCGGGGCAGGCGGGCGTTCTTGCCCGGGCTGTAGCTGCCTTCCGCGGAATGCACGCCCTCGCGGCCGTCGAAGACCCAGTCGGGCAGCGGCGCATCGCTCATGGCCTTGCCGGCCACGATGTCGTCGGCGATCCACTGCGCAACCTGCTTCCAGCCTGCGGCCTGCCAGGTCTCGAACGGCCCCAGGCTCCAGCCGTACCCCCAGCGGATCGCGAGGTCGACGTCGCGCGCGGTCTCGGCGATGTCGGCCAGGTGGTAGGCGGAGTAGTGGAACAGGTCGCGGAACACCGCCCACAGGAACTTCGCCTGCGGGTGCTCGCTGGCGCGCAGGGCGGCGAACTTTGCCACCGGATCCTTCGTCTTCAGGATTTCGACCACCTCGTCGGCGGCCTTGCGGTCGGCCGGGCGGTAGTCCTGCTTCTCAAGGTCCAGGACCATGATGTCCTTGCCGACCTTGCGGAAGATGCCGGCGCCGGCCTTCTGGCCCAGCGCGCCCTTTTCGACCAGCGCGGCCAGCCACTTCGGCGACTTGAAGTACTTGTGCCAAGGGTCGTCGGGCAGGGTGTCGGCCATGGTCTTGATGACATGCCCCATGGTGTCCAGGCCGACGACGTCGGAGGTGCGGTAAGTCGCCGACTTCGGGCGCCCGACCAGCGGGCCGGTCAGGGCGTCGACCTCGTCGAAGCCCAGGCCGCCCTCGACGGTGTGGTGGATGGTGGCGAGGATCGAGAACACGCCGATCCGGTTGCCGATGAAGTTGGGCGTGTCGCGCGCGTAGACCACGCCCTTGCCGAGCGTGGTGGTCAGGAAGGTTTCCAGTCCCTGCAGCACGGCCTTGTCGGTGCCCTTGGCCGGGATCAGCTCGGCCAGGTGCATGTAGCGCGGCGGATTGAAGAAATGCACGCCGCAGAAGCGCGGCCGCAGCTTCTCGGGCAGGACTTCGGCCAGTTTGTTGATGCCCAGGCCCGAGGTATTGCTGGCGAGGACGGCGTGATCGGCGATGAACGGCGCGATCTTCGCGTACAGGTCCTGTTTCCAGTCCATGCGTTCGGCGATCGCCTCGATCACCAGGTCGCAGTCCTTGAGACGCTGCAGGCCCAGCTCGTAGTTGGCCGGCACGATCGCCGCGGCCAGGGATTTCGACGCCAGCGGGGCGGGGCTGAGTTTGCCCAGGCTGGCGATGGCGCGGTTGACGATGCCGTTGGCTTCGCCTTCCTTGGCCGGAAGGTCGAACAGCACCGTGTCGACACCGGCATTGGTGAGATGGGCGGCGATCTGGGCCCCCATCACGCCGGCGCCGAGTACTGCGGCCCGGCGCACAAGCAATTTCTCAGACATGTTATGCAACTCCTTGATGCAAGGGAGATTCAGCTCTTGATTCCGGCGACCGCGAAGCGGATCAGCTCTTCCGCGGCACGCTTGCGGTGGGCGATTTCAGCGACCCCGGTGGGGCGCTTGATCAGCCCGAAATCTGACATTGCGTAGGTCAGCGCGCCGGACAGGAAGTCCAGGCGCCAGTACAGCTGCTCCTTGTCCAGCTCGGGCACGCATTCGGCGATCGCCCGTGCGAACTCGCGCAGCACGTGGCCGTACTGCTCGGACAGGAACTTGCGCAGGCCGTCGTTCTTCTCGGCGTAGGCGCGCGCGATGACGCGAATGAAGGCGCCGCCGCCCTGGCGGTCCCGGGCCAGCGCCAGGGCCGGCTCGACGAACGCAGCCAGGACCGGCGCCAGCTCGCCCGGACGCGACGCCCGGGCCTCGGCCAGCATCGCAAGGCGCTGCCGGCTCATGTCGTCCATGCGCCTGCGGAACACCTCGTTGATCAGGTTCTCCTTGCTGCCGAAATGGTAGTTCACCGCGGCGATGTTGACGTCCGCGCGGCCGGTCACCTGGCGCAGGGACGTGCCGCTGAAGCCATGCTGGGCGAACAGCTCTTCGGCGGCGCCGAGGATCCGGTCCTTGGTGGAAAACTGGGTGCTGGCCATTGGTGCGGGAAAGGTCCTGCGTGAATCAAACGCTTGTTTGGATACTAGGCGCGCGGCGATCGCGGGGTCAACCGGGAAGCATCGCGAAACCGCGTGCAGAGGGCGTATCCGATCCGTTAGAATCACTCCAGCCTTGTCGGCTAAACCCGCGCCCCGGCGTGGGTTTTTCTGTTACCTTTCGGGTCTGCCCAAGGATGGCCGGCCCGTTTTACCGGAGACCTCCCATGGCGCTGGAGCGCACACTGTCCATCATCAAGCCCGATGCCGTCGCAAAGAACGTCATCGGCGAAATCTATTCCCGCTTCGAAAAGGCCGGCCTGAAGATCGCCGCCTCGAAGATGAAGCAGCTGTCGCGCGCCGAGGCCGAAGGCTTCTACGCCGTGCACCGCGAGCGTCCTTTCTTCAACGCGCTGGTCGAGTTCATGATCAGCGGCCCGGTGATGATCCAGGTCCTGGAAGGCGAGAACGCCGTGCTCAAGCACCGCGACCTGATGGGCGCCACCAACCCGAAGGACGCTGCCGCCGGCACCATCCGCGCCGACTTCGCCGACTCGATCGACGCCAACGCGGTCCACGGCTCCGACGCCGCCGAGACCGCCGCCGTCGAGATCGCGTACTTCTTCCCGGCGACGGACGTCTACGCGCGTTGATCTTTTTTTGCCACGGATCTACGTGGATGGACGCGGATAAAGCAGGACAAGGGGCGGGTGGGACGACATCTCCACTATTCAGCTGCTCCCTGCACCATCCGCGTGAATGTGCTCTTGATCCGCGTAATCCGTGGCAATGCTACTGACCCCTGAAGGCCCGTGACCGAAGCAACCACCAAGCAGAATCTCCTGGACCTCGATCGCGCGGGGCTGGAGGACTTTTTCGCCGATCAACTCGGCGAGAAGCGTTTCCGCGCGCACCAGGTCATGAAGTGGATCCACCACCGCCACGTCACCGACTTCGACGAGATGACCGACCTCGGCAAGGCGCTGCGCGCCAAGCTGCAGGAGCGCGCCGAGGTCATCGTTCCCCAGGTCCACTTCGACAAGGCGTCCGAAGACGGCACCCACAAGTGGCTGCTGGGCATGGACGGCAAGAACGCGATCGAGGCCGTCTACATCCCCGACAAGGGGCGCGGCACGCTGTGCGTGTCCTCGCAGGTGGGCTGCGCGCTCAACTGCACCTTCTGCTCGACCGCGACCCAGGGCTTCAACCGCAACCTGTCCACCGCCGAGATCATCGGCCAGGTCTGGGTGGCCGCGAAGCACCTCGGCAACATCCCGCACAAGCAGCGCAAGCTGACCAACGTGGTGATGATGGGCATGGGCGAGCCGCTGGCCAATTTCGACAATGTCGTGCGCGCGATGAGCGTGATGCGCGACGACCTGGGCTACGGCCTGGCCAACAAGCGCGTGACCCTCTCGACCGCCGGCATGGTGCCGATGATCGACCGCCTGGCCGAAGAGAGCGACGTGTCGCTCGCCGTGTCCCTGCACGCGCCCAATGACGAGCTGCGCACGAAGCTGGTGCCGCTCAACAAGAAGTACCCGATCGCCCAGCTGATGGACGCTTGCGTGCGCTATGCGCTGCGCAAGAGGGGCGAGTCCGTGACCTTCGAATACACCCTGATGAAGGGCGTCAACGACCAGCCCGAACACGCGCTCGAGCTGGTGCAGCTGCTGCGCGCGTTCGACCGCGCGGTGCAGATGAAGGACGCCGCCAAGATCAACCTGATCCCGTTCAACCCCTTCCCGGGCACGCGTTACGAGCGCCCCGACGAAGCGGCGATCAGGACGTTCCAGAAGCTTCTCAACAGCGCCGGCATGATCGCGCCGGTGCGGCGCACCCGCGGCGACGACATCGACGCCGCCTGCGGCCAGCTCAAGGGCCAGGTCGCCGATCGCACCCGGCGCCAGGCGGATTTCCGCCGCAGCCTCGAGGCCGGGAAGGACAGCCATGCGTCGTCCTGACCGCACGGCGGCCGTGCTTGCGCTCGCGCTGCTGGTGCTTGCCACGGGCTGCTCGCGGCTGAGTTTCGTCAAACCCAGCGCGGCGCGCGGCGACTCCGAGCAGGTCGCGCGGACGTATGACTTCAGCGACGGCAAGCGCGACCGGAAGGGCGCCGGGGAGGCACGCGCGGAGCTGCTTCGCGGGGAGCGGGCGCTGCACGAAGGGCGCGTCGCCGACGCCGGCGGGCATGCCGCGAAGGCGCTGGGCATCGACGATGGCAACCCGCTGGCGCACACGCTGATGGCGCTGGCGCTTGAGCGCCAGGGCAAGGCCGCCGATGCCGGCAGGCACTACGCGCGAGCCGCGGAGCTGGCGCCGGCCTCGGGGCCGGCGCTCAACAACTACGGCAGCTGGCTGTGTCTGAACGGCCGTGCGCCGGAATCGCTGGACTGGTTCGACCGGGCGCTGGCCGACCGCAGCTATGCGAACCCCGAATCCGCGCTGGCCAACGCCGGCGCCTGCGCCGTGGACGGTGGGCAACCGGCACGCGCGGAGCGCGACCTGCGCGCCGCGCTGCGGCTGGACCCGGTGAACGCGGTTGCGCTCGAAGCACTTGCGCGTCATCTTTACGGGCAGGGGGAACACTTCGAGGCGCGGGCGTTTTCGCAGCGGCGCCTTGATGCGGGGCCGGCCACGCCCGGCGCGTTACTACTTGCGTCACAGATCGAAGAAATGCTCGGCGACAAGGCTGCCGCCGCTCGTTATGTTCAGCGCCTGCGGACGGAATTTCCGCAAGCGCAGGCAGCGCTGCCCGGGGACAGCAGTTCACGATGATGCCGCCAGACCACAACACGGCCGATGCCCACCAGGGCTGCGGCCAACGCCTCCGTACCGCGCGCGAAGCCGCGGGCCTGACCGTGCAGGACGTCGCGAGCCGGCTGAAAATGCCGGTGCGCGTAGTCGAATCGCTCGAGGACGAGGACTGGAGCCGCCTCGGCGCCCCGGTGTTCATCCGCGGGCAGCTGCGCAGCTACGGCCGCCTGCTGGGCCTCGCCACCGATACCGTGCATGCCGCCGCCGGCGTCGCGGCCGTGCAGCCGGTCGAGCTCACGCCGCGCACCTACGTGCCGCGCATGCGCATCGTGTTCGAACAGGCCGCGCGCCGCCTGGTGTACGTGGTGATCACCGCGGCCATCGCGCTGCCGGTCTGGCTGCACCTGTCGCCCCAGGAGCCCGTGTCCGGATCGCTGGACATGCCGGTCTCCACGCCGTCGCCGTCGGCCACGCAGGCACCCAGGCCGCTGGTGGCCTCGATGGCGCCCGTGGCGCAGAGGCCTGCCCCCGCCGTGTCGGCGCCGGTGCCCGCGGATGCCGACGGCCTCGAACTGCGTCTGGACGCGGACAGCTGGGTCGAAATCACCGCTCCCGACGGCAGCCTCGTCGAGCAGACGCTGCTTCGCGCCGGCGATGTGCGCAGCTACGCGGCGGGCGAGGTGGGCGGCATGGTGCTGGGCAACGCCAGCGCCGTTGACGTGCTCCGCGGCGGCGTGGACCAGGATCTCTCCCCGTACCTGCGGGCGAACGTGGCCCGCTTTACGGTATCCTCTGACGGTTCGCTGGCGCCCGCGCAACACTGAGCACGGTGCGCAGCGGATGCGGCGGCCCAGCGGGGCCCCACGCATGAAACCGGCGGCCCGTACGCGGGCCGTTCCCTTTCCGGTGCCTGCCCGCTCCTTGGCGGTGCGGTGCCCAGCACGATCGGACGGACATGGCAGTAGACGAGTTGCTCGATGAGCACGAACAGGGCGAACGCGTACGCGAGTGGATCCGCCAGAACGCCTTCGGGGTCATCGCAGGCATCGCGGTCGCGCTGGCCCTGGTCTACGGATACGGGAAGTGGCAGGACCACCTGCTGGCCAAGCGCATAGCCACGGGCGAGACCTACGCCGCGATCAACGACAGCATCGCCGCTGGCGACCTGGAGCAGGCGCGCACGCTCGCCGAAGGCGCCGCGCTGGACGACGGCATCTACGGCACCCTGGTGGCACTCGACCTCGCGGCGGCGCAGGTGCGCGCGGGTGACCAGGCGGCGGCGATCGAAACTTTGGCCGGCATCGGCGCGGTCGATCCGGCGCTGGCCCCGGTGGTGGCGCGCCGGCGCGCGGTGCTGCTGGTCGATGCCGGCAAGACCGACGAGGCGCTGGCGGTGCTCGGCGACGCCAACGACGCCGGCAGCCTCGAGATCCGCGGCGATGCCGAACACGCCGCGGGCCGCCCGGAGCAGGCCCGCGAGGCCTATCTGGCGGCGCTCACCACGCTGGACGAAGCGGCCACGACCCAGCGCCAGCTGCTCGAGATCAAACTGGCCGACGTTGGCGGCACGCCAGCCGCCACCGAAGAGGACACCCCATGACCACGTTCGCGTACACGCAGCCGCACCGCCTTGCGCGGCCCGCCGGTCGTGCCCTGGCCGTGCTCGCCTGCATCGCCATGGCGACCGGCTGCAGCACCGTCAGGGGCTGGTTCGGCGGCGACGACGACAAGGCCAACACCGACCCCGCCGAGCTCGTCGATTTCCAGCCGTCCGCCTCGCCCAAGCGCATCTGGACAGCCAGCGCCGGCAAGGGCGATGGCGGCACCGGCGTGGCGCAGTCGGCCACGATCGCCGACGGGCGCGTCTACGCGGCGTCGGTGAAGGGAGGGGTCCGTGCATTCGACCTGCAGGGCGGCGGCAGGCTCTGGCATTACGACACGGACCTGCGCCTGTCGGGCGGGCCGGCCGCCGGCGATGGCCTGGTGGCCGCGGGTTCGCTGGATGGCGACGTGGTGGCGCTGGATGCCGCGACCGGCGCCCTGCGCTGGACCGCACAGGTTCCCAACGAAGTGATCGCGCGCCCGGCCGTGGGCCAGGGCCTGGTGGTGGTGCGCTCCAACGATGGCCGCGTCACCGCCTTCGACGCGGCCAGCGGCGAGCGCCGCTGGTTCTGGGCGCGCGAACTGCCGTCGCTGACCGTCCGCGGCAACGCCCCGGTCACCCTGGCGCCGGGCCTGGCGTTCATCGGCACCGATGAAGGGCATCTTGCCGCGCTGTCGCTTGCGGACGGGCGCCTGGTGTGGGAGCAGCCGGTCGGCGTGGCCGACGGCCGCACCGAGCTGGAGCGCATGGCCGATGTCGACGGCGCACCCGTGGTCGACGGCAGCGTGGTGTTCGCCAGCAGCTACAAGGGCACCAGCATGGCCTTCGAAGGGCCGTCCGGGCGCCCGCTCTGGGCCGCTGAAAGCGGTGGCGCGGGCGGCATCGGCATGGCCGACGACCGGGTGGTGGTGAGCGATGCCGCCGGCACCGTCTGGGCCATCGACAAGTACGTGGGCACCGCCTACTGGCAGCAGCCCGCGCTGGCGCGGCGCAACCTGGGCCCGGCGGCGGTGCATGGCGACTACGCGGTGGTCGGCGACTTCGACGGCTACCTGCACTGGATGCGCCTGTCCGACGGCGAGTTCGCGGCGCGCGAACGCGCCGGCCGCTCGCCAATCGCCGGGCGCCCGGCGGTGGCCGACGGCGTCCTCGTGGTCCAGAACACCGACGGCGACCTCAGCGCCTGGCGCATCGACTGAGCCCGATAAAATGGCGGATCGCCGCGGCCCCGGGTAGTCTCGCTGCCCGGGGCCGCGCGTTTGCGCCCCACACCGCACCAAGGCACGACATCGCATGCTTCCCCTAGTCGCCCTCGTGGGCCGCCCCAACGTCGGCAAGTCGACGCTCTTCAACGCGCTGACGCGGACGCGCGACGCCCTGGTGCACGACCAGCCGGGCGTCACCCGCGACCGCCACTACGGCGTGTGCCGCATCGATGGCGAGCGTCCATTCGCGCTGGTCGATACCGGCGGCATCGCCGATGGCGGCGTGCACCTGCTCACCGGCGACCTGGCCGGCGCCACCGCGCGCCAGGCCCGCGCCGGCGCCGACGAGGCCGACCTGGTGCTGTTCGTGGTCGATGGCCGCGAAGGCCCGTCCACGGTGGACGACGAGATCCTGGCGTGGCTGCGCAAGTCCGCGCGGCCGACCTTCCTCGTGGTCAACAAGACCGACGGCATGGACGCCCGCGCGGCCGTGGCGGAGTTCGCGCACTACGGCTTCAAGGACGTGCTGGCGGTGTCTTCGGCGCACCGCCAGGGCATCGACGACCTGATCGACGAGATCCGCGGGCGGCTGCCGGACGAAGGCGCCTCCGAGGCCCTGGACGATGATCCCAAGCGCATCCGCCTCGCCTTCATCGGACGCCCCAACGTGGGCAAGTCGACCCTGGTCAACCGCATCCTGGGCGAGGAGCGGATGATCGCCTCCGACGTGGCCGGGACCACGCGCGATTCGATCGCCGCCGACCTGGAGCGCGACGGCCGCCTGTACCGGCTGGTCGATACCGCCGGCATCCGCCGCAAGTCGCGGGTCGACGAGGCGGTCGAGACCTTCTCCATCATCAAGACCCTGCAGTCGATCGAGCAGTGCCAGGTGGCGGTGGTGCTGATCGATGCGCGCGAGGGCGTGACCGACCAGGACGCCAGCGTGCTGGGCGCGGTTCTGGATGCCGGCCGCGCCCTGGTGGTCGCGGTCAACAAGTGGGACGGGCTGGATACCTACCAGCGCGAGCAGGTCGAGGCGTTGCTGTCGCGCAAGCTCGCCTTCGTGCCCTGGGCCGAGGCGGTGCGCATCAGCGCGCTGCACGGCTCGGGGCTGCGCGAGCTGTTCGGCGCGGTCCATCGCGCCCACGGCTCGGCCACGCGGATCTTCAGCACCGCCGAAGTGACCCGCGCGATCGAAATGGCGGCCGAATCCAATCCGCCGCCGGTGGTCCGCGGCCACGCCGCCAAGCTGCGCTTCGCGCACCCCGGTGGCGACAGCCCGCCGACCATCGTGGTCCACGGCACGCGCCTGCGCACCTTGCCGGACAGCTACCGGCGCTATCTGGAGAACTTCTTCCGCAAGCGCTTCAAGCTGGTTGGAACGCCGGTGCGCTTCGTGTTCCGCGAGGGCGAAAACCCCTACAAGGACCGCAAGAACGTGCTCAGCGAGCGCCAGGTGGCGAAGCGCAAGCGCCTGGTCCGGCACGTCAAGCGCCGCAAGTGAGCGCGCTCGCCGCGACCACGCTGGGGCTGCTGGCGGGCGGACGCGCAACGCGCCTGGACGGCGCCGACAAGGCCTGGCTGGAGAAGGGCGGCGAGCCGCAGGTGCTGCGCCTGGCGCGACGCGTGCAGGGCGAGGTGGACGCGGTGCTGGTGTCCGCCAACCGCAGCCCGGAGCGCTACGCCGGGCACGGGCTGCTGGCGGTCGCCGACCGACGCGCCGGCCTCGGCCCGCTGGGTGGCCTGGACGCGCTGGCCGACGCCTGCACGACCCCCTGGCTGCTGACGCTCCCGGTCGACCTGGTGTCGGTCAACGACTGCCTGCTGCGCAGCCTGCGCGCCGCCGGTGGCGATGGTGCCTGGGCCGAGGACGACGACGGCAGGCAGCCGCTGGTCGCGCTGTGGCGCACCGCGTCCCTGCGTGCCGCGCTGCCCGGCGCACTCGCCTCGGGCGAGCTCTCGGTCCACGGCCTGCAGGGGCGGCTGGGCATGGTCGCGGTGCGATTCGCCGGACTGCGTTTTGGAAACCTGAACACCCCGGCCGACCTTGCCGCCGCGGGCTTCCCACCGGCCTGAACGATGCATCCCGCCACCGGTCCGGCGCGCCGTCCTGCCATGGCGTAGGGTAGGGCGCAATCCGGGCTCGCCACAGTCGGCGGCAGCGGACCCATGCAGGATAATCGCGGCATGCCGGTCATCGACATCACACCACGCGAGGCGCTGCGGCGCGTCGCCACCTCGGGCGCCATCCTCGTCGACGTTCGCGAGGACCACGAGCGCGAACTGGGCATGGCCGAAGGTGCGCGGGGGATCCCCCGCGACGAACTCGAGGCCGAGCCCGGATTCCACTTCCACGACCGCGACGCGGAGCTCCTGCTCATCTGCCAGAGCGGCGGGCGCTCGATGCTGGCGGCCGAGAGCCTGCTGCGGCAGGGATACCGCAACGTGCACTCGGTGCGTGGCGGCACCCTGCTGTGGGCCACCGAAGGCCTGCCCATGGCGCGCCCCGAGGCGCCCGCGCAGCCGCGCGACGAGGATTTCCACGAGCGCTATTCGCGCCACCTGCTGCTGCCCGAGATCGGCATGCGCGGGCAGAAGCGCCTGGCGATGGCGCGCGTGCTGATGCTCGGTGCCGGCGGCCTTGGTTCGCCTGCGGCGTTCTACCTGGCAGCGGCCGGCGTGGGCGAGCTGCGCATCGTCGACGACGACGTGGTCGAGCGCAGCAACCTGCAGCGGCAGATCCTGCACGCCGATGCCGACATCGGCCTGCGCAAGGTCGATTCCGCCGAGGTCCGGCTGTCGGCCCTCAACCCGCGGATGAAGATCGATGCGGTGCCCGAGCGCCTGACCTCGGCGAACGTCGAGCAGCTGCTGGAGGGCGTCGACGTGGTGGTTGACGGCGCCGACAACTTCGCCGTGCGCTACCTGCTCAACGACGCGTGCGTGCGGCTGGGCGTACCGCTGGTGTACGGCGCGGTGCACCGTTTCGAGGGCCAGGTGAGCGTGTTCGACGCCGGACGCCACCGCGGCGAGGCACCGTGTTACCGCTGTCTGTTCCCCGAGCCGCCGCCGGCCGGGGCCGCGCCCAACTGCAGCGAGGCCGGGGTGCTTGGCGTACTGCCCGGGGTGGTCGGCATGCTGCAGGCCACCGAGGCGCTGAAGCTGTTGCTGCACGTGGGCGAGCCGCTGCGCGGGCGCCTGCTGCACTTCGATGCGCTCGGCATGCGCTTCCGCGAGACCCTGCTGACGCCGGACCCGGCCTGTCCGCTGTGCGCCCCGGGCGCGGCGTTTCCCGGCTACATCGATTACGAGGCCTTCTGCGCGGGCTGAGCTCGCGTCGCCCGTGCGTGAGCACCGCGGGGCTGGCGACGCGCTAGGCTCCGGCGACACTACTCCGCGGGAACTCCACATGGCGTACGGATCGTGGCGGCACGCCGCTCTTGCAGTCCTCCTGGCCGCGTGCGCCGCGCTGGCACCGCCGCTCGCGCACGCCGCCGACCCCTGTCCGCTGCTGCGTGCGCAACAGGCAGCGCCGGACACGGCCACCCGGATCGCGGCCACGGCCTGCGACGAGCACCAGGCCTGGTATCGCGGCTTCATCGACCGCGAAGGTCGCCTTGTGGGCTCCGCCGTGCGCGAAGCCGAAGCATCGCGCCTCGCCAATGGCCAGTCCGCCTGGCTGCGGGTGGCCGGGTACTGGCGCGACAGCGGCCTGCTGTGGCAGGTGCAGCAGCGCGCCGGGGCCGCCGACTGCGCGGCCGCCCGCGACGCGTACCCGTCGCCGGGCTGCCGCGGCTTCGTGGTCGACACGCCCTGGTCGGCCGCCTTCGTGTCCTGGGTGATGCGACGCGCCGCGCTACCGGGCTTCGGCGCTTCGGCCAGCCACGTCGACTACGTGCGCGCGGCCTACCGCGATCCAGACGGCAGTCCCTACCGCATCGTCGATCCGCATGCGGCGCGTCCGGCCCGTGGCGACCTTCTCTGCTATGTCCGGGTGCCGGGCAGGAACTACGGCTTCAGCGGCCTGGCGACCCTGCTCAGCACGCAGGACAGCGGCCTGGGCATGCATTGCGACATCGTGGTGTCGGCCGGCGAGGCGGCCGACCGCACGGCGCGGCTGGTCGGCGGCAACGTGTTCGATGGCGTCACCATGCGGCTGCTGCCGCTCACCGACGGCGGCCGGTTCGAGGACCTGCCGTCGCGCGGCGATGATGGCGTGGAATGCAGCCCGGACCAGTCATCGGCCTGCAGCGCCAACCGGCAGGACTGGGCGGCACTGCTGCAGCTGCGTCCGCAGGGCGAACTCGCGCGGCTCGCGCCGGCGCCGCCCATGGCGGGCCCGGGACCGGCCGCGACAACGCCGCAGTGCTGCGTGCACTGCGTGCTGGGAGCGGGCGTGCCGCGCTGCCCGGCCACGGGGCCGGTGCCTGTGGATTGAGGCCATGCCCCGTCACGTGGCTCGCGCCATGCGCTGCCGATCGGCGACAATGGACGCCTCACGCACGCGACCCACAGGCATGCCAGATATCGCTCCCCAGGCCCGGATCCTCGACGGCAAGCGCATCGCCGATGAACTCCTCGACACTCTCAGGCTGCGGGTCGAGGTGCGCACCGCGTCCGGCCACGCGCCGCCCGGCCTGGCCGTGGTGCTGGTCGGCGACAACCCGGCGTCGCGCTCCTACGTGCGCAACAAGCGGCGCGCGGCAGGCATCGTCGGCATCCGTGCGCTGGACTTCGACCTGCCCGAAGGCACCACCGAGGCCGAGCTGCTGGCGCTGATCGACCGCCTCAACGCCGACCCGAGCGTGCACGGCATCCTGGTGCAGCTGCCGCTGCCGGGCATTCCCGACGCCACGCGCCTGATCCACCGCATTGATCCGCGCAAGGACGTCGACGGCTTCCATCCCGAGAACGTCGGCCATCTGGCACTGCGCCAGTTCGGCCTGCGGCCCTGCACGCCGCGCGGCATCACCACGCTGCTGGCCTGGACCGACCGCCCGGTGCGCGGGCAGAGCGCGACGATCGTCGGCGTCAGCAACCACGTCGGCCGGCCGATGGCGCTGGAGCTGCTGATCGCCGGCTGCACGGTCACCAGCTGCCACAAGTTCACGCCCCGCGACGTGGTGCGCCGGCACGTGGGCGAGGCCGACATCCTGGTGGTGGCTGTGGGCAAGCCCGACCTGGTGCCGGGCGAGTGGGTGAAGCCCGGCGCGGTGGTGATCGACGTCGGCATCAACCGCCTGGACGACGGCCGCCTGGTGGGCGACGTCGGCTTTGCCGCAGCGGCCGCGCGCGCAAGCTGGATCACGCCGGTGCCCGGCGGCGTCGGGCCGATGACGGTAGCCACCCTGATGCAGAACACGCTGGAAGCCGCGGAGGCTGCCGACGCCGCTGCGTCCGGCGCCTGAGCGCCGGACCGGTCCCGCGCCACGCGGTTCTGCGGGACGCGTCATTCCGCCACCGCCCGCGCTCCAGCCGGCTGCGGCGGGTACAATGTCGTGCTTCACCACCACCGGCACGCCCATGCTGCGCATCCAGGCTGAAGCGCTCACCTTCGACGACGTCTCGCTCGTCCCGGCGCATTCCACGGTCCTCCCCAAGGACGTCTCCCTCGCCACACGGCTCACGCGCGACCTGCGCCTGAACATGCCGATCGTGTCCGCCGCCATGGACACCGTCACCGAGGCCCGCCTGGCCATCGCCATGGCCCAGCTCGGCGGCATCGGCATCGTGCACAAGAACATGAGCGCCGAACGCCAGGCCGCGCACGTGCTGCAGGTCAAGAATTTCGAGGCCGGGGTGATCCGCGAACCGTTCACCGTCGGCCCGCAGACCTCGATCGGCGAGGTGCTGCGGCTCACCCGCGCGCGCAACATCTCCGGCGTGCCGGTGGTCGATGGCGACCAGCTGGTGGGCATAGTCACCGGGCGCGACATGCGCTTCGAGAAGAAGCTCGATGATCCGGTGCGCAACATCATGACCCGCAAGGACAAGCTGGTCACGGTGAAGGAAGGCGCCAGCGACAGCGAAGTGATCGAGCTGCTGCACCGCCACCGGATCGAGAAGGTGCTGGTGGTCAACGACGAGTTCCAGCTGCGCGGCCTCATCACCGTCAAGGACATCCAGAAGGCGCAGGACAACCCGAACGCCGCCAAGGACCTGTCCGAGAGCCTGCTGGTCGGCGCCGCGGTGGGCGTGGGCGGCGATACCGAGGAGCGCATCGAGCGCCTGGCTGCCGCCGGCGTCGATGTCATCATCGTCGACACCGCGCACGGTCATTCGCAGGGCGTCATCGACCGGGTGGCGTGGGCCAAGAAGCGCTACCCGCAGCTGCAGGTGGTCGGCGGCAACATCGTCACCGGCGACGCGGCGCTCTCGCTGATGGACGCCGGCGCCGACGCGGTCAAGGTCGGCGTGGGCCCGGGTTCGATCTGCACCACGCGCGTGGTTGCGGGCGTGGGCGTGCCGCAGATCACCGCCATCGACATGGTGGCGTCGGCCCTGCAGGACCGCATCCCGCTGATCGCCGACGGCGGCATCCGCTACTCGGGCGACATCGGCAAGGCGCTGGCCGCCGGCGCGTCCTCGGTGATGATCGGCGGCCTGTTCGCCGGCACCGAGGAAACCCCCGGCGAGACAGAGCTCTACCAGGGCCGCAGCTACAAGAGCTATCGCGGCATGGGCAGCCTGGCGGCAATGGAGAAGGGCTCCAGCGACCGCTACTTCCAGGAAGCCGCGAGCGCCGACAAGCTGGTGCCGGAAGGCATCGAGGGCCGGGTGCCGTATCGCGGCCCGCTCAGCGGCGTGATCCACCAGCTGATCGGTGGCCTTCGCGCCACGATGGGCTACGTCGGCTGCGGCACGGTCGAGGACATGCGCAGCAAGCCGCAGATGGTGAAGATCACCGGTGCCGGCCAGCGTGAGAGCCACGTCCACGACGTGCAGATCACCAAGGAACCGCCGAACTACCGGGCGGGCTGATGCGCCGCGCGCGTCCGTCCCGCACGCATTCGCCCGCGCGCCGCATCCTGCTGCGCGGACTCGTGCTGGCGCTGCTGGTCTCGGCCGGCCTCTACGGCTACGCCTGGTACCGCGACTGGCAGCTGCGTGATTCCTGCACCGGCAACGCCGGCGAGTGGAATGCGGAGCTCGAGCAGTGCACCTTCCGCCTCCCGCTCCCCGAACAGACGGCCCCCGATCCGACGCCATGACCGACCTGCACCGCGACAAGATCCTCATCATCGATTTCGGCGCGCAGTACACGCAGCTGATCGCGCGCCGCGTGCGCGAACTGGGCGTGTACTGCGAGATCTGGGCCTGGGACCACGACCCGTCCGAGATCGCGGCCTTCGGCGCCCGCGGCATCATCCTGTCGGGCGGGCCGGAATCGACCACGGTCGAAGGGTGCCCGCGTGCGCCGCAGGAGGTGTTCGACAGCGGCCTGCCGCTGCTCGGCATCTGCTACGGCATGCAGACCATGGCCAAGCAGCTCGGTGGCGAGACCGAGGCCGCCGACGCGCGCGAATACGGCCACGCGGAAGTCACGCTGATGGCGCGCGACCGCCTGTTCGGCGAGCTCAACGACCACGGCAGCGAACCGCCGCGCCTGGACGTGTGGATGAGCCACGGCGACCACGTCTCGAAGGCACCGCCCGGCTTCACGGTCACCGCAAGCACCTCGCGCGTGCCGGTCGCGGCCTTCGCCAACGAGGACAGGCGCTGGTACGGCGTGCAGTTCCACCCCGAGGTCACGCACACGACCTCGGGCCAGGCGCTGCTGCGCCGCTTCGTGGTCGACGTCTGCGGCAGCGAGACCCTGTGGACGGCCGAGCACATCATCGAGGACCAGGTCGCGCGCGTGCGCGAAACCGTCGGTACCGACGATGTGATCCTGGGTCTCTCTGGTGGCGTCGATTCCTCCGTCGTGGCCGCGCTGCTGCACCGTGCGATCGGCGACCAGCTCACCTGCGTATTCGTCGACACCGGCCTGCTGCGCTGGCAGGAGGGCAACCAGGTGATGGCGACCTTCGCCGATGCGTCCGACGCGCATGGGCTCGGCATCCGGGTGATCCGGGTCGATGCACGCGATCGCTACTTCAGCGCGCTGGCCGGGGTCACCGATCCCGAGGCCAAGCGCAAGATCATCGGTGGGCTGTTCATCGAGATCTTCGACGAGGAGGCCGGCAAGCTGGCCAATGCCAAGTGGCTGGCACAGGGCACGATCTACCCCGACGTGATCGAGTCGGCCGGCAGCAAGACCGGCAAGGCGCACGTGATCAAGAGCCACCACAACGTCGGCGGCCTGCCCGAGCACATGAAGATGGGCCTGGTGGAGCCGCTGCGCGAGCTGTTCAAGGACGAAGTGCGGCGCATCGGCGTGGCGCTGGGCCTGCCGCACGAGATGGTCTACCGCCATCCGTTCCCGGGCCCGGGCCTGGGCGTGCGCATCCTGGGCGAGGTCAGGCCCGAGTACGCCGATATTCTTGCGCGGGCGGATGCGGTGTTCATCGAAGAGCTGCGTTCGGCCGGCCTGTACGACAGGACCAGCCAGGCGTTCGCGGTGTTCCTGCCGGTGAAGTCGGTGGGCGTGGTCGGTGACGCGCGCGCCTACGAATGGGTGATCGCGCTGCGTGCGGTCGAGACCATCGACTTCATGACCGCGCATTGGGCGCACCTGCCTTACGACTTCCTCGGACGGGTCTCGAACCGCATCATCAACGAGGTGCGCGGCGTGTCGCGCGTGGTCTACGACATCAGCGGCAAGCCGCCGGCGACGATCGAGTGGGAGTAGGGCTTGCTGCTGGACTCCGCCGGCCACGGCAGGACGCCTTGCGCCCTGGCCTGGTGTTTCCGGCGATGATCGAACGGAAGTGACAGCGGCGCCGGCCGACAAGCCGGCGTTTCCATGGGATGCTCCGGGGAGGGAGAGACCGATGGTCGTGAGACTGCTTGTGCTCGCCGTGTTGGCGGCGGTGGCCGCGCTTGCCTGGGACAACGGCTGGCGGATCGACGAATCGCATGTGCAGCGCTACTACGCGCGGCAGATGGATGCGATGCGCAGCTTCGACCATGAGTCGATGTGCAAGGACATCGCAGGCGATTTCAGTATCAGCGTCACCTCGTACGTCGATGGCCGGCGCACGGGCGAGGCCGCATATGACGGCGAAAGCACCTGCCGCATGACCCGGGAAATGCTGGAGGGGATGCGCAACCTGGGCAGGCGGAGCCGCGGCCTGCTGACTTTCGATGTCACTGTGGACGTGCGTTCGATCCGCATCGAGCCCGGACGCCGCAACGCGACGGTGGAAAGCGTCACCACGATGAAGATGGGCGAGGTCCTGGTCAGCCGCAGCCGCGGCACGGAGCGCCTGTCACGCTCGGTCTGGCGCGTGCGCAGCCATGGTGGCGAGGGCCAGAACTGGACCTACCTGTTCTGATCAGGCCGCGTACCGCCCCTCAGAACGCCCAGGTCAGCAGCAGCGCCGCACGGCCGTCGGCCAGGCGCGAGTCGCCGACCGATTCCGCCAGCAGTTCGCTGTAGCCGGAGGTGTCGGTGTACTGCAGCTTCGCGTTGATCGGCCCGAAGTCGCGGTCAAGCGAGACCAGCCAGTCGCTGTAGCTGTCGCCGGCGGCGGCGTCGAGGTCGTAGTGGCCGGCCTGCAGGCCCAGGGTGAGGCCGGTCCCGCCGAGCGGGAAGGCCGCGCCGGCGGTGTAGTACCAGCCCTTGCCGCCGAGGTTGAAGATATCGGGCGAGTAGGCCACGCCCACGTTGTAGTACCCGGCGAAGCCCAGCACCGCCTGGACCTCTGTGTAGTCGATGTCGTAGTCGGCCCCGTTGTGGCCGGGGTAGGCCACGTGGGAAACGAACACGTCCAGCTCGGTGCCGGCGCCCAGGTCACCGCTCCAGCCCACGTAGAGTTCGCGCTCGTGGTCGATGCCGTCTTCCGGGTCGCCGAAGTCGACGGTCGAGGCGAAGGCACCGACGTAGAAGCCGCTCTGGTGCTCGACGTATGCCTCCAGCTGCAGGGCCGGATCCTCCATGGTCTGGGAGACGCCGCGCCAGACATAGTCGCTGGCCGCGACCACTTCGCCGCCGACCGACCAGGCAGCGTCGTCACCGGCTTCCTGCGCATAGGCGGGCAGGGCGGTGGCGAGCAGGGCCGCCAGCGCGGCGGCGAGAGACAACTTGGTCATGGCTGGAACTCCGGACCCGTGAGCGGGCGAGGCGCGGGACGATACACCGGCGCGGTGCCGGGGTAAATCCACGTTGACACTGCCCGATCCCCCTCGGAACATGACCGTCTTGCCCCCGTTCCGGAGAACCGCCGTGTCCCTGCGCCTCGCACCGCTTGCCTGCGCCCTGGTCCTTGCCGCATGTGGCGGCCAGTCCGGGTCCACCGACGCCGGCGCCCAGGGGGCGGAGGAGAAGGTACTCAACGTCTACAACTGGTCGGACTACGTGGCCGACGACACCATCGCGAACTTCGAGGCGGCCACGGGCATCAAGGTCAACTACGACGTCTACGCCGAGAACGAGACGCTGGAAACCAAGCTCACCGCCGGCGGCTCCGGCTATGACGTGGTCTTCCCCTCGGCGCGACCGTTCGCGCAGCGCCAGATCGCGGCCGGGCTGTATTCGGAGCTCGACAAGTCGAAGCTGCCCAACCTGCAGCACATGGACCCGGCGATCATGAAGGGCCTGCGGGACATCGACCCGGGCAACGCGCACGCGGTGCCGTACATGTGGGGCACCACCGGCCTGGGCATCAGCGTCGAGCGGGTGCGCGCAGCGCTGGGCGAGGCGGCGCCACTGGATTCCTGGGGCCTGCTGTTCGATCCCGAGAACGCCGCGAAGCTGGCCTCCTGCGGCATCCACGTGCTCGACGACGACCAGGAGGCCTTCGGCGCGGCGCTGCTGTGGCTGGGCCGCGATCCGAACGCCGGCGCCGCCGACGAGATCGACGCGGTCAAGCAGGTCTACGCCGCGATCCGTCCGTATATCCGCACCTTCAACAACGCCGAATACAAGGACGCGCTGGCCAACGGCGATGCCTGCCTTGTGATGGGCTATTCCGGCGACATCGGCCAGGCGCGCGACGTCGCCGCCGAGGCCGCCACGGCCACCGGCAAGCCGGTCCCCGACATCCGCTACGTGATCCCGAAGGAGGGCGCGATCCGCTGGACCGACCTGGTCGCGATCCCTACCGATGCGCGCCACCCGGGCAACGCCCACGCCTTCGTCAACTACCTGATGGAGCCCGGGGTGATCGCCGCGATCACCGATCATGTTGCCTACGCCAACGCCAACCAGGCGGCCACGGCGCTGATCGATCCGGAGATCGCCGGCGACGCGGGCGTGTATCCGCCCGAAGGCGTGCGCGCCAAGCTGGTGGACCCGACCTCGCTGCCCGAAGCCGTGCAGCGCCAGCGCGTGCGCGCCTGGACCGGCATCAAGAGCGGCCGCTAGGCGATGGCGGCCCCCGTGCGGAGCCTTGCTTCCGAGCCCTGGCGCGACCCGGCTGCACAGCCATTCGTGCGCATCGAGGGGGTCACCAGGACCTTCGGCAAGGTCTACGCCTGCGACGACGTCACGCTGGACATCTACCGGGGCGAGTTCTTCGCGCTGCTGGGCGGCTCGGGCTCCGGCAAGAGCACCCTGCTGCGGATCCTGGCCGGGCTGGAGGCGCCCGACCAGGGACGCATCCTGATCGACGGCCTGGACGTGACCGACCTGCCGCCGTACCAGCGGCCGGTCAACATGATGTTCCAGAGCTATGCGCTGTTCCCGCACATGAGCGTGGCCCAGAACATCGCCTTCGGCCTGCGCCAGGACCGGCTGCCCGCAAGCGAGATCCGCGACCGCGTGCAGGCGATGCTGGAGCTGGTGCGCATGCCGCAGCTGGCCAACCGCAAGCCGCACCAGCTGTCGGGCGGACAGCGCCAGCGCGTGGCGCTTGCACGCGCGCTGGCCAAGCAACCCAAGCTGCTGCTGCTGGACGAACCGCTGGGCGCACTGGACCGGCGCCTGCGCGAGCACACCCAGTTCGAACTGGTGAACATCCAGGAGCGCGTCGGCACCACCTTCATCATGGTCACCCACGACCAGGAAGAAGCGATGACGATGTCGTCGCGCATCGCGGTGATGGACACCGGGCGCATCGTGCAGGTGTCGACGCCGGCGGTGCTGTACGAGTACCCGGCCACGCGCTTCGTGGCCGAATTCATCGGTGGCATCAACATCTTCGAAGGCCGCGTGCTGGACAGCGAGGAGGCCACGGGCCAGGCGCGCATCCAGTGCGACGCGCTCGACGCCGAGCTGCTTGCACGCCACACCGATCCGCTGCCGGAAGGCACGGCAGTGAGCGTGGCCGTGCGCCCGGAGAAGATCGACGTGCACGAGGCGCCGCCGCCGCGCGGCAGCGTGGCCACCGAGAACGTGGTGGTCGGCAAGGTGCGCGACATCGCCTATCTGGGCGACGTTTCTATCTACCAGGTCGAGACCGAAGCCGGCGCCATCGTGCGCGTGCAGGAGACCCACGTGGCCCGCAGCTCCGAGCCGCACTACGACTGGGACGACACCCTGTGGCTCAGCTGGGAAGCGGCCAGCGCGGTGGTGCTGACGGCATGAGCCAGGTCCGCAACGCGGGGCTGTGGGACTTCTGGTTCGACGTGGTGCGCAACCTGTTCGGCTGGTTCCGCGCGGTCGGGCACGAATTCCGCACCCGCCGCGGCCGCTTCCTGGTCACTGCGCTGCCGATGCTGTGGCTGGGCCTGTTCTTCCTGGTGCCGTTCCTGATCGTGCTCAAGATCAGCTTCGCGCAGGCGGTGTTCGGGCAGGCACCGCCGTACACGGCCCTGGTCGAGACCGCGGCCGACGGCGCGGCCTCGCTGCGCCTGCACGTCTCCAACTACGCGATGCTGCTGTCCGACCCGCTGTACGTGTCGGCCTATCTCAAGTCGCTGCTGTTCGCGTCGGTGTCCACCGTGTTCTGCCTGCTGCTGGGCTATCCGATCGCGTATGGCATCGCACGCGCCACGCCGGTGATGCGCCTGCTGCTGCTGGTGCTGGTGATCCTGCCGTTCTGGACCAGCTCGCTGCTGCGCACCTATGCGCTGATCGGCATCCTGAAGGCCAATGGACTGCTGGCCCAGGCGCTGATGGCGGTTGGGCTGGCGAGCCCCGACTTCGCGCTGCTGCATACCGACATCGCGGTCTACATCGGCATCGTCTACAACTACCTGCCGTTCATGATCCTGCCGCTGACCGCCACGCTCATGCGGCTGGACTTCACCCTGCTGGAAGCCGCCGAAGACCTCGGCGCGAAGCCGTGGCACGCCTTCCTGCGGGTGACGCTGCCGCTGTCGATGCCGGGCATCATCGCCGGCTCCCTGCTGGTGTTCATCCCCGCGGTCGGCGAGTTCGTGATCCCCGACATCCTCGGCGGCCCCGACGCGCTGACCATCGGCCGGGTGCTGTGGATCGAGTTCTTCACCAACCGCGACTGGCCGCTGGCGGCCGCGGTGACCATCGCCATGCTGGTGATGATCGTGTTGCCGACGCTGCTGTTCGAATACTTCGAGAACCAGCGCAGCGAACGCGAGGCGGAGGCATGAAGCGCAATCCGTTCCTGCTCTACACCGCCATGGTGCTGGGCTATGCCTTCCTGTACATCCCGATCCTCTCGGTGGTGGCGTACTCGTTCAATGCCTCGCGGGTGGCGACCGTGTGGGGCGGCTTCTCGACGCGCTGGTACAGCGCGCTGCTGGCCAATGACCAGCTGCTGGATGCGGTGCAGCGCAGCTTCCTGATCGCCGCGATCACCGCGACCGCCGCCGTGTTCCTGGGCACCGCCTGCGGCCTGGCGCTGTCGCGCTTCGGCCGTTTCCCGGGGCGCGGCCTGCTGAGCCTGATGAACTCGGCGCCGATGGTCATGCCCGACGTGATGATGGGCCTGAGCTCGCTGCTGCTGTTCGTGACCCTGCAGCAGGCCTTCGGCTGGCCCGACCGCGGCATGGTCACGATCACGCTCGCGCACATCACGCTCACCGCCTGCTACGTCACCGTGGTGGTGCGCTCGCGCATGGCGGGCATGGACGACAGCCTGGAAGAAGCGGCCATGGACCTGGGCGCGAAGCCCTGGCGGGTGTTCTTCGTGATTACCCTGCCGCTGATCGCACCGGCGCTGCTGGCAGGCTGGCTGCTTGCGTTCACGCTGTCGCTGGACGACCTGGTGATCGCCAGCTTCACCTCCGGCCCTGGCGCAAGCACGATGCCGATGGTGATCTATTCCAAGGTCAAGCTCGGCGTGACACCGGAGATCAACGCGCTGGCCACGATCATCGTCGTGCTGGTCGCGGCGGGCGTGAGTGTCGCAGGGGTGTTGATGCATCGCAGGCAGGGCACGGGCTGATCCGACACCGCACGCGCGTGGATCAGGCATCCGGCGCCGGGTCGGGGAAGACCAGCATTTCGGCGCTGCCGGCGGCGCGGGTGGTGGCCAGGACTTCAAGCACGCGATCGCAGGCGCGCCTGGCTGCATCGGCAACGCCGCATCCGGCAAGCCGGTGTCCGGCGAGGGTCGCGCTGAACAGGTCCCCGGTTCCCTTGGGGGTGCTGTCCAGGCGCGGGTGCTCGATGACTTCGACGGACTCACGGGTCGCCACGGCTACCCGCATCGTGCCGGCCCGCCAGCTGGCCGGCGCCGCGCTGGTGGCGACCACGCAGCGGGTTCGTCCGGCGAGCAGGGCGCGCGCCGCATCCACGACCTCGTCGACGCTTGCCACCGGCCGACCGGCCAAGAGCCCGAGCTCGAAGCCGTTGGGCACCAGGCCGTCGGCCAGCGGCAGGAGATGGGTGCGATAGGCCTCGACCATGCCCGGGTCGACGTACACGCCGACGTCCTCATCGCCGATCACCGGATCGATGAAGACCTGGATGCCCGGGCGTTCGTGCACCAAGGCCTCGATCCAGCGTGCAAGCGCCTTGGCCTGGGCGGGACCGCCGAGGTAACCCACGACCACGGCCTTCAGGCGCCGCAGGGAGTCGCGCGCGTGCAGGTCCGCCAGGTAGCCTTCGAACCACTCCAGCGGGATCGCGCCGCCATGGATCGTCGGATGGTGCGGCGTATTGCTCAGCACCACCGTCGGCACGGCGGCCACGCGCAGGCCCAGCGCCTGCAGCGTCGGCACCGCGATGGTGTTGCCGACCTGGCCATAGACGACCTGCGACTGCACCGAGACGACGTCGACCTGCATTGGCCGCAGTGGTGCCTGTCCGCCATGCCCGGACGGCGCGGGTGCGTTGCCTGTGTCCATCCGCTGATTCTAGGCCCCGCGGCGGCGGGTGCCGCTGATGCCGGTCAGGTCCGGGCCATCTAGAATGTGCGGGATGCACCCGGATGACGCCACCAGCGCCGACGAACGCGACCAGGCCTGGATGCGCCATGCACTGGGGCTGGCCGACCGCGCCGAGCGCGAGTTCGACGAGATCCCGGTGGGCGCGGTGCTGGTGGGGCCGGAAGGCGAGGTCGTGGCCGAGGGCTGGAACCGGAACATCGGCGAGCACGACCCCAGCGCGCACGCCGAAATCGTGGCCATGCGCAAGGCCGGCCAGGCGCTGGGCAACCACCGGCTCATCGGCTGCACGCTGTACGTGACGCTGGAGCCCTGCGCGATGTGCGCGATGGCGATGGTCCACGCCCGCATCGCACGCGTGGTCTACGGTGCCGCCGATCCCAAGACCGGCGCCGCAGGCAGCGTCTTCGACCTGCTGGCCGATGCGCGCCACAACCACCGCGTCGAGGTGAGCGGCGGCGTGCTTGCCGTGGAGGCCGGGACCCGTCTGCGCGACTACTTCCGGCGCAAGCGCGGGCGCGCCGCAGGCTGAGACAGCTGCAGGCGCCACGTTATGATGTGGGATTGCAGCGCCGGGGCCCGCATGCCCGCCGCGAACCGACACCCGACAAAGGAACGACGTGAGCGAAAGCAGCAACCGCCTGGCGTGGATCGACCTCGAAATGACCGGCCTGGACACCGACCACGACTCCATCCTGGAGATCGCCACGGTGGTGACAGACGCCGACCTCAACATACTGGCCGAAGGCCCCGAGCTTGCCATCGCACATCCGCTGGCACGGCTCGAGGCCATGGACGACTGGAACCGCAACCAGCACGGCAAGTCCGGCCTGTGGCGGCGGGTGCTGGAGGAGGGCGTCACGATGGCCGAGGCCGAGACGCGCACGCTGGAGTTCCTGGGTCGCTGGATCAAGCCCAACGAGTCGCCGATCTGCGGCAACTCGATCTGCCAGGACCGCCGTTTCCTGCACCGCTGCATGCCGCAGCTCGAGCGCTTCTTCCATTACCGCAACCTGGACGTCAGCACGATCAAGGAGCTGGCACGCCGCTGGGCGCCCGACGTGCTGGCGGGCATCCGCAAGCAGGCCGCCCACACCGCACTGAGCGACGTCCACGACTCGATCGCCGAACTGCGCCACTACCGCGGCGCAATGGGTACGTTCGCCCCGCACAAATAACGTTGTGCTCCTGTTGTAGGAGCAGCTACAGCTGCGACCCGGCGTAGCATTCCTGCGGATCCGCTTCATCCGTGGCAAAGAGAAAGGCCAGGCTGCGAAGCCCGGCCTTTCGGTTTTGCTGCCGCGGTGATCGCGGCCATGGCCGCTCCCACAGGGGAGCGGCGCTGGCGCTCAGCCGGTGGCCTTGGCCTTGGACTTGGCGAGCTTCAGCCAGGTGTCGACCACGGTGTCGGGGTTGAGCGAGACCGACTCGATGCCCTGCTGCATCAACCATTCGGCGAGGTCCGGGTGGTCGCTCGGGCCCTGGCCGCAGATGCCGATGTACTTGCCCTTGGCCTTGGCGGTCTGGATCGCCATCGACAGCAGCTTCTTCACCGCAGGATCGCGCTCGTCGAACAGGTGCGCGACCACCGCGGAGTCACGGTCCAGGCCAAGCGTCAGCTGGGTGAGGTCGTTGGAGCCGATCGAGAAGCCGTCGAACATCTCGAGGAACTCTTCGGCCATCAGCGCATTCGACGGCACCTCGCACATCATGATGACCTTGAGCCCGTTGACGCCGCGGCGCAGGCCGTTGGCGGCGAGCACCTCGAGTACGCGACGGCCTTCGTCAAGCGTACGCACGAACGGGATCATCACCCAGAGGTTGTCCAGGCCCATGGTCTCGCGCACCTTGAGCACCGCGCGGCATTCCAGGGCAAACGCGTCCGCGAAGGCCTTGTCGACGTAGCGGCTGGCGCCGCGGAAGCCGATCATCGGGTTCTCTTCCTCGGGCTCGTAGCGCGACCCGCCGATGAGGTTGGCGTACTCGTTGGACTTGAAGTCCGACATGCGCACGATCACAGGGTTCGGCGCCACCGACGCGGTCAGCGTGGCGATGCCCTCGGCCAGGCGGTCGACGTAGAAGCTCACCGGGTCGGCGTAGCCGGCCGCGCGCTCGTCGATCTTCTTCTTCGTTTCCGCATCCTGCGCGTCGTACTGCAACAGCGCGTTGGGATGCACGCCGATGTGGGCGGCGATGATCATCTCCAGGCGCGCCAGGCCGATGCCGGCGTTGGGCAGCTGGCCGAAGTCGAACGCGCGCTCGGGGTTGGCGACGTTCATCATGATCTTGAGCGGCGCCTCGGGCATCGAGGTCAGGTCGGTGGTGATGCGCTCGAAGGGCAGGGCACCCGCGTAGATGAAGCCGGTATCGCCCTCGGCGCAGCTGATGGTGACGGTGGCGCCGTCCTCGATCGTGTCCAGTGCGTTGCCGGTGCCGACCACGGCCGGCACGCCCAGCTCGCGGGCGATGATGGCGGCGTGGCAGGTGCGGCCGCCGCGGTTGGTGACGATGGCGGCGGCGCGCTTCATCACCGGCTCCCAGTCGGGGTCGGTCATGTCGGCCACCAGCACGTCGCCCGGCTGCACGCGATGCATGTCGTCCAGCGTGCGCACCACGCGCGCCACGCCGCTGCCGATCTTCTGGCCGATGGCGCGACCCTCGCAGACCACGTCGCCGCGGCTGCCGAGCATGAAGCGCTCGATCTGGGTGGCCTTGGCGCGCGACTTCACTGTTTCCGGGCGCGCCTGGACGATGAACAGCTTGCCGGTCACGCCGTCCTTGGCCCACTCGATATCCATCGGGCGCTCGTAGTGCTGCTCGATGGTCAGGGCCTGGCGGGCGAGTTCGTGCACGTCCTCGTCGCTGATCGAGAACTTCGAGCGCAGGGCATCGGGCGTGTCCTCGTTGCGCACGCGCTCGCCCGGCTGGGCGGAATAGACCATGCGGATCTGCTTGGCGCCCAGCGAGCGGCGCAGGATGGCGGGACGGCCCTGGCGCAGCGTGGGCTTGTAGACGTAGAACTCGTCCGGGTTGACCGCACCCTGCACGACGTTCTCGCCCAGGCCATAGCTTGAAGTGATGAACACCACGTCGCGGAAGCCGGATTCGGTGTCGAGGGTGAACAGCACGCCCGAACTTCCGCAGTCCGAACGCACCATCAGCTGCACGCCCGCGGACAGGAACACGTCCTCGTGCTTGAAGCCGTGGTGCACGCGGTAGGCAATGGCGCGGTCGTTGTAGAGGCTGGCGAACACCTCCTTGACCTTGACCACCACGTCTTCCACGCCGGTGACGTTGAGGAATGTTTCCTGCTGGCCGGCGAAGCTCGCGTCGGGCAGGTCTTCGGCGGTGGCCGAGGAGCGCACGGCGACGGCCACGTCCTGGCCGCCGTTGTCGGCGCAGAGCTTGGCGTAGGCGGCACGGATGTCGGACTCGAGCGCGGGATGCAGCGGCGCGTCGATCACCCAGCCGCGGATCTCTCCGCCGGCGCGCGCCAGCGCGGGCACGTCCTCGACGTCGAGCGTGGCGAGCCTGTCGAAGATCCGCTGGTGCAGGTTGTTGTGGGCAACAAAATCCTTGAAGGCCTCGGAGGTGGTGGCGAAGCCGCCGGGCACGGACACGCCGAGCCGGGCCAGGTTGCCGATCATCTCGCCAAGCGAGGAATTCTTGCCACCGACCTGTGCGAGGTCGGTCAGGCGAAGGTCGTCAAGCCACAGGATGTTGGCGCTCAAGGCGGACTCCGGAGGGAAATCGGTGGAACGGTGGGAAAGGCGGCCGGCCAGCGGCACCGGGCGTCGAGTCCGGGTATTTTAGCAAGCCATCCCGCCGCGGGGCCCGCGGCGCAGCAGGAAAAACGCATGTCGACGCCGCGCCCGGTCTTTTACGTCTCCGATGGCACCGGAATCACCGCCGAAACCATCGGCCACAGCCTCCTGACCCAGTTCAGGGACACCGCGTTCGCGGCCGAACGCATTCCCTTCGTCGACAGCGTGGAGCGCGCCGCGGAGATCGCCGTCCGCATCCGCGCGGCGGGGGAGGCCGCGGGCGTGCGCCCGGTCGTGGTGAGCTCCTGCGTCAACGTCGACTTCACCTCCGCGCTCGCGGCCAGCGGCGCGATGGTGCTGGACGTGTTCGAACCTTTCATGAGCCTGCTGGAGGCCGAGTTGGGCGAACAGCGGCAGCCACGCGTGGGCCAGGCGCACGGCATGGTGGATTTCGACACCTATCACAAGCGCATCAACGCCATGAACTACGCGCTGACCCACGACGACGGCATGTCGATCAACTACGACGCCGCCGACGTGATCCTGGTGGCGGTATCGAGGGCCGGAAAGACGCCGACCTGCGTCTACCTGGCGCTGCACCACGGGATTTCCGCGGCCAACTACCCGCTGACCGAGGAGGACCTGGAGCACGACCGCCTGCCGCCGCGGCTGCGCGCCCACCGCGCCAAGCTGTTCGGGCTGACCATCGATCCCGTGCGCCTGCAGCAGATCCGCCAGGAGCGGCGCCCGAACTCGAAGTACGCCGAGCTCGAGACCTGCAAGCGCGAAGTGGCGGCGGCGGAATCGCTGTTCCGCGCCGAGCGGATCCCGGTGCTGAGCACCACCCACACATCGATCGAAGAAATCTCCAGCAAGGTGATGTCCACCCTGGGCATCCGCCGCGGCATGTTCTAGTCGACCGTGTAGCATCGGTGGCATGTCGCAACTCGTCGCCCGTCGCCTGCATGTCCCCGGCCTCAGCCGCCTCGGTTGGCTGATGGCGCTCTATGCGGAAAACCATGCGCGCCTTGTGCGCCTGTTCGAAGCGGGCGACCTGGCCGTTGGCGCTTACGTGTCCAGCATCGGCGATGGCCTCGACCTCCGCCTGGACGTGATCGAACGCCACGCCTACACCAGCGAACTGCGCATGGCCTACGGGGCACTGCCCGATCCGGTCACCGGCCAACCGGACCCTTCCGCGTTCCTGCGGCTGTACCGCGACGCGCGCCAGGTGGAGGCGACCCACTGCTACGTCGGGCGCCGCTGGCAGGACGCGATCGGGATGTTCCCACCGCCGGCGCAGCTGCTCGGGCACCGGATGCGGATGAACACCTTCCTCGGCAAGTGGCTGCAGTACCTGGCCGAAAGCGGGCACGGGGTGGCCACGCTCGCGCCGGTGGCTTCATGCCCGGCGCCTGCCGCAGTGCTATCTTCGGGCCGCAGTTCCCCCGACAGCACAAGGTGAACCCATGACGACGAAGCTCGACAAGCCGCTCAAGCGCGAAGTGCAGATCGGCGACAAGGCCTACACCCTCACCATCGACCCGACGGGTCTGAAACTGGTCGAGAAGGGACATCGCAAGGGCGTGGAAATCGACTGGCCGGAGATCGCGGCGCGCGAAGGCAACGACTGAGCGACGCGCAGCCGCCGCTGCATCGCAAAGAAAAAGCCCGCCATGAAGGCGGGCTTTTTTTTGTGTTGGCGTCCCCACGGGGATTCGAACCCCGGTGTCCACCGTGAAAGGGTGGTGTCCTAGGCCTCTAGACGATGGGGACTTGAAACTGTCCACACTCACGACCGGCCCGGGTCGATGAGTGGTGGAGCCAGGCGGGATCGAACCGCCGACCTCCTGCATGCCATGCAGGCGCTCTCCCAGCTGAGCTATGGCCCCACGTTGCTGAGCCCGAAATTGTAGGGGCGGGAAATCGTTCCGTCAACACATGTTGTCGCGTTGGGCCTCGATGTCCTGTGCAGCAGGCGGGCGGCGTACATCATAGGGACAGTCATCGCCCTACGCTTGCAAAGGATCCCCATGGAAACCGACCCGCAGTTCCCCAGCCGCCCCTCGACCGACACTGCATCCCTGGTTGCCAGGGTCCAGGCGATCCTGACGTCGCCGCGCACGGAGTGGCCGGTGATCGCCGCCGAAGACGCGAGCATCAAGGGGCTCTACACGCGCTACATCATGATCCTTGCCGCCATCCCGGCGGTGTTCGGCTTCCTCAAGGGCAGCCTGATCGGGCACAGCATGCTCGGCGTCAACGTGAGCACGCCGATCCTGATGGGCCTGTTCGGCATGGTGCTTGGCTATGTGCTTGGCCTGGTGGTGCTGTACGTCGTGGCGATGATCGTCAACGCGCTGGCGCCGTCGTTCGGCGGCCGCAAGGACCAGGTGCAGGCGCTCAAGGCGGTCGGCTACGCATGGACGGCGGCATGGGTGGCCGGCATCGGGATGGTCATCCCCTGGCTCGGTTGGCTGATCGCCCTGGCCGGTGCCGCGTACAGCATCTACCTGTTGTACCTCGGCCTGCCGCACACCATGAAATGCCCGCCGGAGAAATCGCTGGGCTACACGGCGGTCAGCGTGGTCATCACCTTCGTGCTGAGCCTGATCCTGGGCGCGATCCTGGCCGGGATCACCGGCGCGGGCGCGCTTGCCACCGGGGCACTGGACGGGAGCAGCGGCAGCGACGTGGCCTTCCACGAGGACAGCCGGCTCGGCCAGCTGGAGCGGATGGGCAAGCGGATGGAAGCCGCTGCCCGCGACGTTGAAGCGGCCAAGGCCAGCGGCGACGGCGCTGCGCAGGCCAAGGCGCTTGGCGCGATGATGGGTGCCATGTCCGGCAGCACCGGCGCGGACGGCGAGCCGGTGCCGGCGCTTGCACCCGAAGCGCTCCGTGCGCTGCTGCCTGACAGGCTTGGCAACAGGGCCCGCACCGCCATTTCCGCCAGCCGCAACAGCGGCATGGGCATGGAGATCAGCCAGGCATCGGCCACGTATGCATCTGGCGACGGTTCCGGCGAGATCCAGGTCGAGATCGTCGACCTTGCGGCCATGGGCTCGATGATGGCGATGGCCAGCGCCTTCGGCGTCGAGGAGAGCACCGAGACCAGCGACGGCTTCGAACGTAGCTACAGCCGTGACGGCCAGCTCTTCAGCGAAGAGTGGAACAGCGCCGGGAAATACGGCACGTACAGCGTCACCGGGGCCGACCACTTCAAGATCGAGGCGAGCGGCAACGTCGACAGCTTCGACGAGCTCCGCAGCGTCGTCGGCCAGATCAAACCCCGCCGCGACTGATCCGGCCGCGGCCCGCCAGGGGCGCCCGGGCCGGGCGCCCGCATCCGCTCAGTCGCCGTGGCGGGCGTATTCGGTCGTGCTGCCATCGTGCTGGACCAGCTCGACCGCATAGGGATGGACCGTGCCGTCGGGCAGCTCCATCCCCGGTGATCCGGCCGGCATCCCGGGCACCGTCAGGCCGCGGGCATCCGGACGTTCGGCCAGCAGGCGTTTGACGTCCTCCGCGGGGACATGGCCTTCGACGAAATAGCCGTCGATCTCGGCGGTGTGGCAGGAGCCCTTGGCGTAGGGCACGCCGGCCCGCTGCTTGATCGGACCCATATCGTCGTGGTCGTGGATTTCGATGGCGAAGCCGGCGTCGCGCATGTGCTCGATCCAGGCCACGCAGCAGCCGCAGCTGGGGCTCTTGTGCACCACCAGCAGCGACGAGTCGGCAGTGTTCGCCGGCGCAACGGGACTGTGCGCAGGCACGGACCGCGGGGCCACGGGCGCAGCCGGGGTGCTGCTGTCGGCCGTGCAGGCCGCAAGCAGGCCGAAGATACCCGCCAGCACCACGGCGAAACTCTTGTTGATGTCATTCATTGCAAATATCCTTCATGTGACTGTTTCAAAACCAGAATCTGAGGCCGATAACTGCGCGTGTGTCGCGGGTCGACCCGCCGTCGCCGCGACGCAAACGGCTGGTGCCGCCGAACGTCCGCTCATGGACCACGCCGATGTACGGCGCGAAGTGGCGGTTGAACTCGTAGCGCAGGCGCAGGCCTGCTTCCATCGAGGACAGTCCCGAACCCACGCCGCGCGCCTGGTCATCCTTGCCGAACAGGGTGGCTTCGAGCACAGGCTGCAGGATCAGGCGATTGCTGAGCAACAGTTCGTACTCGGCTTCCGCGACCAGCGCCGTGCGGCCTGATTCGCCCACGTAGCCGGTCACCGAGACCTCGAACATATGAGGCGCGAGTCCCTGCACGCCGAACGCCGCCCAGGTCTGCGCGTCGTCGGGGGCGAAGTCGTGCTTCAAGCCGGCAACCACGTCCCACCAGGCCGAGACGCTGCGCCCGTAGAGCAGCTCGAGGTCGGCAGACTCCGTCGTGCCGCCACTGCGTTCGCCCTCCGTGCGCAGCCACAGCCGACGCAGGTCGGTGCCGAACCAGCCTTGCGCTTCCCAGGCCTGGCCGCTGCCGGGGTCGGCGTCCCAGGCCTCGAAGCGGTTGAACAGCAGATAGCTGTTGATCGCCGACGCGTGCTTCATGTGTCGCTCGAGCTTCGGGAAGGCGGCCGCGCGATCGGCGTCGGTGAGTGTCGGGACCGGGGTGACGGGGGCCGGGGAGCCTGATGGGCTGGCATGACCGGCGTGGTCCATGGTCGAGTGGTCCATGGTCGAGTGGTCCATGGTCGAGTGGTCCATGGTCGAGTGGTCCATCGTGGAATGGTCCATCCGCGATTGGTCCATCGTCGCGTGATCCATCCCGGAATGATCCACCTTCGCGTGATCCATCACAGCGTGCGCCTTAGCCGGTCTGGTGGCCTGCTCTGCGTGCCCCTCGTGTCCGTGATGTCCGGCATGGTCCTGCGCCTGCACCTGCGCCTGCACCTGGCCGATCGCACCCGTGCCCAGCACGATGGCCAACGAAAGCACGGTGGCATGCATGCCGCTCATGCCTGCTCCTCCACACGCACTTCGCGCATCATGCCCGCCTCCATGTGGTACAGCAGGTGGCAGTGGAAGGCCCAGCGGCCGAGCGCATCGGCGCGCACGCGGAAGCTGCGCCTGGTGCCTGGCGGCATGTCCACGGTGTGCTTGCGGAGCTGGAAATTCCCGTCCGCGTCTTCAATGTCGCTCCACATGCCGTGCAGGTGGATCGGGTGCGACATCATGGTGTCGTTGACCAGCACGATCCGAAGGCGTTCGCCGTAGGTCATGCGCAGCGGCTCGGCGTCCATGAACTTCTTTCCATTGAACGACCAGGCGAACTTCTCCATGTGTCCGGTCAGGTGCAGCTCCACCTCGCGACCGGGATCCCGGCCGTCCGGGTCGTCGAACAGGCTGCGCATCGCGCCATAGGTCAGCACGTCGCGGCCGTTGCCGCGCAGGCCGACGCCGGGATCATCGAGCTTCGGCGCCAGCGACATCGCCTGCATGTCGATCAGCGGATTGCCGTCTTCGCTGGCCGGGTGTTGCTGCATGCCGCCGGGGCCATGGTCCATGACCGCCATCGGCTGCGTACCGTGGCCGGCGTGCGCGGACTGGTCCATGGCCGCGTGGTTCATCGCGCCATGAGCCATCGCGCCATGATCCATTGCGCCATGATCCATTGCCCCGTGATCCATCCCGCCGTGGCCCATGTCGTCCATGGTCAGCAGCGGACGCGGGTCCAGCGCCGGTACCGGCGGCGCCAGGCCGTGGCGCACGGCCAGCGTGCCGCGGGCATAGCCGGTGCGGCCGCTGTCCTGGGCAAAGATCGCGTACGCATCCTGGCCACGCGGTTCAACCAGCACGTCGAAGGTCTCGGCAGTCGCGATCCGGAACTCGTCCACCGTGACCGGGTGGATGTACTGCCCGTCGGCCGCGACCACGGTCATCTTCAGGCCGGGGATGCGCACGTCGAAGTAGGTCATCGCCGAACCATTGATGAAACGCAGCAGCACCTTCTCGCCGGGCTGGAACAGGCCGGTCCAGTTGCCCGCCGGCGCGGCGCCGTTGAGCAGGTAGGTGTAGGTGTGGCCGTTGATGTCGGAGATGTCGGTCGGCGTCATCCGCATCCGCCCCCACATCGCGCGGTCGCGCAGCGTGGCTGCAAGGCCATCGGCACGCGCGTCGCGGACGAAGTCGCCCACGGTGCGCTGGTAGTAGTTGTCGTAGGCGGAATCCTTCTTCATCCGCCGGAACAGCGCTTCGGGATCCATGTCGGTCCAGTCCGACAGCAGCAGCACGTGTTCGCGGTCGTAGTGGTAGGGCGGCGGCTGCAGCGGATCGATGACGATCGCGCCGTACAGTCCGGCCTGCTCCTGGAACATCGAGTGGCTGTGGTACCAGTACGTGCCCGACTGGTTGACCTGGAAGCGGTACTGCCAGGTTTCACCGGGCGCGATGCCGTCGAAGCTCAGGCCCGGCACCCCGTCCATGTTCGCCGGCAGGATCAGGCCGTGCCAGTGGATCGAGGACCAGGCATCACGCAGGCGGTTGGCCACCCGCAGGGTGACGGTGTCGCCTTCGCGGAAGCGCAGGAGGGGGCCGGGAAGGCTGCCGTTGACCGTCGTCGCCAAGCGTGGCCGCCCGGTGAAGTCGACCGGGGACCGGCCGATTGACAGATCGAACCGGCTGCCGGCAAGGATGGGCATTTGCGGATGCGGCGCGGTCTGGCCGGCCCGCGGTGCGAGGCCGAGTACGGCCATCGCCCCGCCCGCGGCCAGGCCCTGCACGAAACGACGTCGGGGAATGCTCGCGCCAGGGGGCGGAAGAAGGTGGTGCATGGAATCTCCGGATCACGCTGCAACGCCACGGGCCTTGCCGCGACATCGAGGTTCAGTGGATCACCGCCCGGGCAGTGCCGGGCGACGGCCTGTGGCTGGCGCCTGGTGGCGCCCCGGTCAGGCGATCGGAGGGCGGATGGGGCTCGGCAACGGCGGTGCCGGATGGCCCGCGGCAAGACGGTGCAGGTTCGCATCCGCCCGCGGCCGCGCCACGTCGACCAGCAGGGACGGCGCCACCGCCAGCGATGCATGCATGCAGGCCTGGCGGCACTCGGGACTGTCGCCGCAATCGGACCCGCCGGCGGCGTGGCAGTCCGCCGCGGGCTCGGGCGCCGGGGCCACGGCTTCGCCATGGCTGGCGCAGTCGCCGGGCATGACGGGCAGCGCGTCGTCCGCCACGGCCCCGGCCACGGCCGGCGGCATGACCGGCATCGGCATTCCGACAAGCACACCGGCCATGGCGCCACCGATCCCGTTCAGGACCAGGGCAATGGCAAGCAGAATCTGCAGGGGCAGGGCATACGCGCGCACAGTGCCGCCAGTCTAGCGCGTCCCGTCTCCGCCTGGCGGCTGCGAGCCGCGCGACATGGGCAGCTGCCAGCCCCATCGCACGGCCGCCATGCGCAGGCCGAAGCAGACCAGTCCGCCCACGCTGGCCGACACCAGCACCGGCGCCTCGACCAGGGTCCCCGCCACGACGATGCCGCTGCCGGCCAGTGCGGCCACCGCGTAGAGATCCGAGCGCAGCACCACCGGAACCTCGGCCAGCAGGATGTCCCGCGCCATGCCGCCGCCGATGCCGGTCAGCACGCCCATCAGCGCGGCCATCACCGGGTTGAGTCCGAACACCAGGGCCTTGTGCGTGCCGGCGATGGCGAAGAAAGCCAGGCCGACGGCATCAAGCATGCGCACGGGGTTGCGCAGCCGTTCGACCATGGCTGACCAGTAGAACGTGAGCACGCCCGCCGCCATGGCGACCGCAAGATAACGCCAGTCCTGGAACGCGGCCGGCGGCGTCGCGCCGATCAGCACGTCGCGGCTGATGCCGCCGAAGGTGGAGGCCGCGAACGACACCACCAGCACGCCGAACAGGTCCAGCCGCCTGCGCACCGCCGCGGTGGCGCCGCTGACGGCGAACGCGAACGTGCCGCACAGGTCCAGCACCAGCACCAGCGTGCGGTGGAATTCCAGGGAGCCGTGGAGTTCGACGGAAATCATCGCGGGCAGCTTACACAAGCCTGCACGGCCCGGAAACGTGAAGCACGACAATGACTTAGGGGCCTCCCTAGGTTGTCTGTCGCGTCTGGTTGCAGGAATGTCCGGGGTATCGCTGAAAGGACGCACACGCCATGACCTTCGATTCCATCGCCGCATCACCGTCCCACGCCGCCAACGCCGCGTTCGTCGACCGGCCGGGCGATTTCATCAGCCCCAGCGGCTATGACTACAACGACATCATGGGCGTGCGCGGCAATCCGCATGTCACCCAGGCCTTCATCGACAAGGTGGAAGCCATCTCGGCGCGCATCGGCACCAAGCCCGAGTACCTGATGGCGGTGATGAGCTTCGAATCCGGCCAGAGCTTCCGCCCGGACGTGAAGAATCCGCTCAGTGGTGCCACCGGGCTGATCCAGTTCATCGTGCCGACCGCGCAGGGACTCGGCACTTCGACCTACGCGCTTTCGCAGATGACTGCGATCGAACAGCTGGACTACGTCGAGAAGTACTTCGGTACGTACAAGGGCGAGCGGCTGGGCACGCTGGAGGGCCTGTACACCACCGTGCTCGCCGGGCGGCCGATCACCGATCCCAACGCCACGCTGTTCGATACCGGCGACGGCCTGGCCTACACCCAGAACGCGGGGCTGGACTTCAACAACGACGGCCGCATCACCTCCGGCGAGGCGACCAGCCGCGTGCGCCAGCAGGCCGCGACGGACCTGCCGCCGCCGGGTGGCAACGTCGCCAATCCGGGGCCCGCGCCCGGCCCGAACCCCACGCCAACGCCAACGCCAACGCCCGCACCGGGCGGAAACACCTACACCGTGCAGTCCGGTGACTCGCTGTGGGCGATCGCCAATGCCAACAACACCGACTGGCAGACCCTGGCCCAGCTCAACGGCCTGCGCGACGCCAACACCATCCATCCCGGCCAGGTGCTGCAGCTGCCGGGTGGAGCCCAGGCCGATCCGGGCTCCTATACCGTCCGTAACGGCGACACCCTTTCGGGCATCGCCAGTCGACTGGGTACCAACTGGCAGACGCTGTCGCGCCTGAACGGCCTGGGCGACCCGAACATGATCTATCCGGGACAGGTGCTGAGGACCCCGGGCGGCGGCGACGCCTCGCCGCCGGCGACGGGCACGCACACCGTGCAGTCAGGGGAAAACCTGTCGACGATCGCCGCGGCCAACAACACCGACTGGCAGACCCTGGCGCGGCTCAACGGCCTGGGGGATCCCAACATGATCTTCCCGGGCCAGGTGTTGAGGACGCCGGGCGGCGGCGCGGCGCCCGCACCCGCGCCGACGCCGGCACCGGTCCCGGAAACCGGTACGCATACCGTGCGCGCGGGCGAGACGCTGTCGGGCATCGCCGGCCAGTTCAACACCAGCTGGCAGGCGCTGGCACAGCTCAACGGCCTGGCCAATCCGAACCTGATCCATGTCGGCCAGACGCTGACGGTGCCCGGTGGCGGCGATGTGGCACCGATGCCGAACCCGGTGCCGGGTCCTGGAGGTGCCAGCACCGACCGCAGCAGCTTCTACCTGCAGCAGCCCGATGGCTGGTCCTGCGGCCCGGCCTCGCTGACCATGGCGCTGGCCGCCTGGGGCGTGCGCCCGAACAACATGACCACGCGCAATGAGGCGGTGGGCCTGATCGGGCAGAGCTGGGGCCACGGCGTGCCGGGTGACGCCTCGCTGATCGCAGCCGGTGCGCGCAAGGCCGGCCTGCAGGCCAGCTTCAATCCCAGCGGCTCCGCCGCATCGGTGCGCAGTGCGCTCGAGTCCGGCCAGACCGTGATCCTCAACGGCGGCCTGCCCGGCGGCGGCGGACACTTCATCTACGTCGCCGGCCTGGACGGCAACGGCAACTTCATCGTCGGCGATCCCGCGCGTCCGGGCATCACCACCATGACCGCCGGCCAGCTCGAAACCTTCTCCTATGCCAACCCGGGCCAGCATCCCAACGGATTCGCGGCGATCTGGAAGTAACCAAGGCTCACTCGAAGACAGCCACGCGCTAGTCCGCCGCGGCGAAAGCCTCCACCAGGTAATCGATCATCACCCGCACCTTGGCCGGCGGTCGCCGGTCGGGCGGGTAGAGGACGTGGATGCCGCCGAGTTCCACCGGGGCCTTGTCCAGTTCCAGCGTGACCAGTTCGCCACGCTCGATCGCGCCGCCGACGATGAACTGCGGCTGGTAGATGATCCCCTGGCCCCGCACCGCCGCCGCCAGCAGGGCATCGCCGTTGTTGGCCAGCAGGTTGCCGCCGACGGGGACGCGTATTTCGCCTTTGGCGCCGAACGCCCAGTGTCCGCGCCCCTGCGACGCCGACAGGGTGTAGCCCAGGCAGTTGTGCTGGACCAGCTCGGCGACCCGGCGTGGCACACCGCGTGCGTCCAGATATGCGGGCGCGGCGCAGACACGCATGGGGCTGTCGCCCAACCTGCGCGCCTGCAGCGGGCTGTCGCCGAGTCGGCCGATGCGGATCCCCAGGTCCCAGCTGCCGGCGATCAGGTCGAGTTCCGCATCCGACAGGCCCAGCTCCACGGTCACTTCGGGATGCCGTTGGCAGAACTCCGGGATCAGCGGCGCGATGAAGCAGCGTCCGAATGACAGCGGCACATTCATGCGCAGCAGGCCGCTGGCCTTGGTGCGCTGCGAGGTGGCGGCAGCCTCGGCCTCGTCGATCTCGGGCAGGATGCGCAGGCAGGCCTCAAGGTAGTCGCTGCCGGGCTCGGTCAGTGCCAGCTGGCGGGTGGTGCGATGGAAGAGCTTCACGCCCAATCGCGCCTCCAGCGCGTTGACGTGCTTGGTCGCCATGGCCGGGGACATGCCCAGGTGGCGGGCGGCGGCAGACAGGCTGCCGTCCGTAGCGGCGCGCACGAACACCCGCATGCTGGTGATCCGGTCCATGCCGCCAATCTAACACTACTGGTGCGAACTGCTGGCCTCGATCGCCAGGTTCACGCTGTCAGGGAAGGAGCCGACAATGGCTGCCATGACGATTCAGCCTTCCCAACCCGCCACTGGCAGCGCCACGCGCATGCCTGTCCTCTTCGTTCCCCACGGTGCCGGTCCCTGCTTCTTCATGGACTGGAACCCGCCCGGGACATGGGACCGCATGGCCTCCTTCCTCACGGGGGCGGCCGCAACCCTGCCGCAGGCGCCGCGCGCGATCGTGCTGGTGTCCGGTCATTGGCTGGAGACCGGCTTCAGCGTCACCGGTCACCCCCGGCCGCCGCTGATCTACGACTACAGCGGCTTCCCGGCCCACACCTACGAACTGACGTATCCGGCCCCCGGCGACCCGGCGCTGGCCGACCGCATCGTGCAGCTGCTGGACGAGGCAGGCACGCCGACGCGCATCGATCCGCAGCGCGGCTACGACCACGGCGTCTTCATTCCGCTCAAACTGATGTTCCCCCGTGCCGACGTGCCGGTGGTGCAGCTCTCGCTGCGCCGCGACATGGATCCGGCGGCACATATCGAAGCCGGCCGTGCCCTTGCCGGGCTGCGCGACGAGGGCGTGCTGATCGTCGGCAGCGGCATGAGCTTCCACAACATGCGCGGCTACGGTGACCCGCGCTACACACCGCTTTCGGCAAGGTTCGACGAATGGCTGACCGCGGCGGTAGAGCGCGCGCCGGAACAGCGCGAGGCCATGCTGCGCGAGTGGGCGAACGCGCCCCACGCCCGCGACAGCCATCCGCCGGGCGCCGAGGAGCACCTGCTGCCGCTGCTGGTTGCCGCCGGCGCAGGCACCGGTTCCGAGGGCCGCAAGGTCTATTCCGAGGAAGTGATGAAGACCACGCTGTCCGCATTCCGCTTCGGCTGATCCAGCCCCAGCCCCGAACCAGGAGACCATTCCCATGAAGATCGATCTTTCCGGCAAGTCCGCTGTCATCACCGGGTCCACCGGCGGCATCGGCCTGGCCATCGCCACCGGCCTGGCCAGGGCGGGCGCTACCGTCACCGTCGTCGGCCGCGAGCAGGAGCGCGTGGACGCCGCCGTGGCCGACGTCCGCAAGGCCTCGGGCCGCGACGACGCCGGCGGCGTGGTCGCCGATGTCGGCACCGCCGAAGGCTGTGCCGCGCTCACCGCCGCGCGGCCTGACGCCGACATCTTCGTCAACAACCTCGGCATCTATGGCGCGCGCGAGTTCTTCGACATCGATGACGCGCTGTGGGACGAGTTCTGGCAGGTCAACGTGATGACCGGCGTGCGCCTGGCGCGCCACTACGCCCGTGGGATGCGCGAGCGCGGATGGGGCCGCATCCAGTTCGTCTCCAGCGAATCCGCGCTCAACATCCCCACCGAGATGGTGCACTACGGTGTCAGCAAGGCCGCGGTTCAGGGCCTCTCGCGCGGACTGGCCAAGGTGCTTGCCGGTACCGGCGTCACGGTCAACACGATCCTGCCGGGCCCGACCCGCACCAGCGGTTCGGTGAAGATGATGGCCGGCCTGGCCGCAGAGCGCGGCGTGACCCCGGTCGAGATGGAAGGCCTGTTCCTGGCCGAGAACCGTCCGTCCAACCTGCTCGGGCATTTCGCGGAACCTGAAGAAGTCGCGAACCTGAGCGTCTACGTGGCCTCGCCGCAGGCCAGCGCCACCACCGGTTCCGCGCTGCGCGTCGACGGCGGCACCGTGGAAACCATCGCCTGACCCAGGCCTTCCCGGCCTCGTTCACCCCCATCCGGCTTCAACCGCGCGACGCGGGGCAGGGCCTCCAGGACTCCAGGGAGCAATACACCGTGCAGATGCGCAAACTCGGCCGCAGCGGGCCTGACATCGCACCGCTCGTTTTCGGCGGCAACGTCTTCGGCTGGACCGCCGACGAGGCCACCTCGTTCAAGCTGCTCGACCGCTTCGTCGAGCGTGGCTTCAACGCCATCGACACCGCCGACGTCTATTCCTCCTGGGGCCCGGGCCTGTCGGGCGGAGAATCCGAGACCGTCATCGGCAACTGGCTCGCCAAACGCGGTCGCCGCGACGACCTCGTGCTGATGACCAAGGTCGCCAAGTGGGCACCGCGCAAGGGGCTGTCGGCGGCCAACATCGAGGCGGCGGTGGAGGATTCGCTGCGCCGGCTGCAGACGGATTACCTCGACGTCTATTTCGCCCATGAGGACGATGCCGACGTGCCGCTTGCCGAAACGCTGGGCGCGTTCGGCAAGCTGGTGGGGGCCGGCAAGGTGCGCACGCTCGGCGCATCCAACTACAGCGCGGGCCGGCTGCGGGAGGCGCTGGCGGTCTCGCAGCAGGAGGGCCTGCCGCGCTACGAAGTCATCCAGCCGGCGTACAACCTGTACGACCGCAGCTTCGAGTCGGAGCTGGCCGGCGTGGCCGCGGAACACGGGCTGGGCGTGGTCGGCTACTTCTCGCTGGCCAGCGGTTTCCTCACCGGAAAGTACCGCAGCGTGGACGACCTGAAAGGCGCGGCGCGCGGAGGTTTCCTGCAGGGATACTTCGACGAACGTGGCCTCAAGCTGCTCGATGTCCTGCGCAAGGTCGCCGATGAGGCGAAGGCCACTCCGGCGCAGGTCGCGCTGGCCTGGCTGATGACGCGACCGAACCTGACCGCGCCGATCGCAAGCGCCACCAGCCTGCAACAGCTGGACGACATCATGAAAGCCGCCGACCTTTCGTTGCCGCCGTCCGCACTGGAAGCGCTCGACGACGCAAGCAACCCGGCCTCCACCGCGCCCTTGCCGCCACGGCATCCAGGGGCTGGCCGATCCTGATGGAAATGAGCACGGTAGCGGGCATCAAGCCCATCGACGTCTCGCCCTTCGTGGACGGTGGCGACCGCACGTCCTTCAGTCGATGCCAAGCGCCTGTCGCAAAGCGGACACATGGGCGCGGCCCACGGCCAGCTCCTTTCCATTCGCCATGACCAACCAATAGCGACTGCCCGAACCGGCATGGAGTGAGCGGACATGGCGCAGGTTGACCAGGCAGGAGCGGTGGCAGCGCACGAAGTCGGGCGGCAGCACGGCGGTCAGCGCCGTCAGGGATTTGTCGTGCAGCTCGCTGCGGCCATCAAGCAGCCGCACCTCGCTGTAGTCGCCATCGGCACGGATCCAGAGTACGTCGGCCAACTCGACCAGCGCTGTGCCGCTCGCGCGCCATATGCCGAGATAGCGTGCGCGCCCTGGCCGATAGCGGGCGGCGTCAAGCAGGCGATCCAGGGCCAGGCCGAGGCGCTCGCGCGTGAATGGCTTGGGCACGAAATCCAGCACGCCATGTTCGAACGCCTGCAGGGCGCGCTCGCGATGGGCCGACACGACCACGCAGTGGTCGCGACCGGCGACCGCCTGCCGCAGCAGGTCGAAGCCGTCCTCGCCGCCGAGGTTCAGGTCCAGCAGCAAGCCGTCATAAAGGCTTCGCTGCAGTCGGTCGCCAGCCAGGTCGAGGTCGGCGACGGCGTCGAAGCGTGCGCGTCCGCCCGCCAGTTCACTGCACATGCGCAGCAGGCGCTCTCGGATGAGCGGTTCGTCCTCGACGATCAGGATGCGCATGCCAGCTCGATCCGGCCGCACCAGCCCGCATTGTCGGGGCCCTGGGTGAAGCGCCAGCGGCCCGGGAAGGAGGCAGCGAGGCTGGCCTCGATGTAGCGCGTGCCCGTGCCCAGGCCACGATGCGCCGCAGTGCCAAGGGCACTGCGCAGTTCGAGGATCCGGTGTCCGTTCTGCCGTGTCACGCGCAGGCGGAAGGGATGTTGTGTGCAGGCGCGTGTACCGGCGTGGGTGAGTGCGTTCTCGACCTGGGCGTGGAGCACCCCCGGTGGCAGAAGCAGATCGGTATCGTCGGCATCGACCTCCAGGCCAATCGGCTGCCCGAGTGCCAGGCTGACGATGTCCAGGTGGTTGCGGCAGAGCGCCAGTTCGTCGTCCAGCGGAACCAGTGCCTGGCCACTGCTCTCGCGCAGGCGGTCGAACTGCTCGGCCAGCGATTCGACAAGACGGCTGGCCCGCGGCGGTGCCTGTTCGATCAGCTCCTGCAGGCAGGTCAGCGTGTTCATCAGCCAGTGCGGCTGTATGCCACGCTGCAACAGCTGCAGCGACAGCTGCGCGCGTTCTTCGCGAAGCCGCGCGTTGTGACGGGCCATGGCGCGCAGCCGCTCCGCATGGCGCAGCAGCAGGAAGCCCATGAGCACGGCCAGCAGGAGGAAGTAGGGGCCGTCGAGGAATGCACCGCCGGCGACCGGCATCGTCAGTGCACCGACCAGCATGAGGACAAGGATCGGCCCGCGTTCCCCGTGTTCGCGCTCTGCGCGCCGCAGCAGCCATACCGAGGCCAGCAGGCTCAGCAGCAGGAGAGTGGCGCCGCGACCATCGAAACTTGGCAGGAAGGCCACCACACCCGCCAGCGTCGCAATATAGGCGATGCATGCAGCCCGCGGCACGGCCACGTCGAAACGCCGCGCAAGGTAGGCCGGCAGCAGCACAGCTGCCGCCGCGTGCATTGCCAGCAGCGCGAACATGCGCAGGCCGTGCCATGGATAGGGATAGCCGAGCAGTGGCCGCCAGGCTTCAAGCACCGGCAGCGCCAGGCCAACGGCGCCCAGCGTCAGCAGCAGCGGTGCGCCATGCGCTCGGGGCTGCCAGCGCTGCACGGCAAGCAGGTACAGCCACGCGGCTCCAAGCGCGCCTGTGGCAAACGCGACGATCAGCCATGAGCCAGCGCCGTCCAGGACAGGCGCCCCGACCGGTACGATCCGCAACCCCGCATCGGTGGTGCCCATGCGCAGCCACTGGTGTTGGCTCGACGCAAGAACGACCAGCTCATCGGCTCCGATGTGCGTGGACGGTGGCAGCACGCGGACGATATCGATCAGCCCGGGATGTTCCTCGTCCTCGCTGCGCCCGACGATGCCGTTGGCGGCCAGCGGCTGCCCGTTCCAGTAAGTCTGGCTGGCGGCACGCAGGGACAGGTGCAGCAGGCGGCCGGCATGGTCCGCCGGGGAAGCCACGCGCCAGCGCAACCAGTAGGGATCCTGCCAAGCGGCCAGCATGCCGGGATCAAGCGGCTGCCAGTCGAGTTCATCCGGAGGCTGTTCGGGCATCGGTCCTGACATCGGCATCAAGGCCGGCGCCATTTCGGCGGACAGTACCTGTCCGGCCGCGGGACCGTGCGATGTCGCCAGGAGCCAGGCGGCGACCAGCAGCACCAGCACCAGAGGTGCGGCCAGGACGTTTGTGATCCTCATGCGCCATATCGTACTGGTGACCTGGAGACATTGGCCCCGCAGCTGGAGACGTTGGGCGGTTGCAAACGCCATGACCCACGGGGCAGGGCGGATGCTGGTGGGACGCCTTTCCCTGCTGACATCCGGAACCCGCCATGCCCCATGTCTTGTTCGAGATCTCCACATCCAGCGGCGGATCGTTCGCGCTGCCCCTTCGTTTGACGGTGGCCTGCACGCTGTTCGCAATGATGCTGCCAGCGGATGCGACAGGCGTCGACGTTGATCCATCGCTGGCGTTCGCGCCTTACGCATTCGAGACCCAGCGACACGGCACCATCGACGCCCAAGTCGCGTTCCTGGACGTGCCGCGTCGCCGCGACGAGCAGGACGGCCTGCGCATGCAGCTGCGCGTCGTGCGCCTGCCGGCCACGGGTGGCGACGGCAAGGCAGCGCCGGTGGTCTATCTGGCCGGGGGTCCCGGCGGCTCCGGCGTTGGAACGGCACGCGGGCCGCGCTGGCCGGTGTTCGAACAGGTGCAGCGCGAAACCGACGTCCTGCTGTTCGACCAGCGGGGCACGGGATTGTCCGAGCCTCCGCCGCCGTGTCCTTACGTCCGGCAGTTCGACGATACGCGGCCCCTGGACCGCGCATCTGCGCTGACGACGCTGAGTCAGACGGCCGCAAGATGCATCACCCATTGGCGGGAGGAGGGCGTCGACCTGGCGGCTTATACCACCGCCGAGAGCGCCGCCGATCTCGAGGACCTGCGGCGGGCGCTGGGCGTGCCGAAGATCAGCCTGTGGGGCATGAGTTACGGCACTCACCTGGCCATGGCGAGCCTGCGTCTGCACGGTGCGGGGATTGAACGCGTTGTGCTGATCGGCGCCGAAGGCCCTGACGACACGCTGAAACTTCCCTTGGCGGCAGACACACTGCTCTCGGAGCTCGCCCTGGTCGCTCGGGAGCAGGGATTCGAAGACCTGACAGGGATGACCCGGCGCGTTCTGGCGAGGCTGCGCGACCAGCCCGCCCAAGGTCGCAGCTTCATGCACCGGGGCAGGGTAGTGACCCTGGGCGCCTATGACGCGCAGCTGGCGATCGCGGCCGCCCTGGGACGTCGATCCACCCAGCAGATGCTGCCCTTGGCCCTGCACGATGCCGACGCGGGCGATTACGATCTGCTGGCGACCCTGGTGCTGGCGGTGCGCGAGCACCTCGGCGAGTTCCACGCCATGCCGCTGGCGATGGACGTGGCATCCGGGCAGAGCCGCCAGCGACGTGCATTGGCCGAAACGCAGGCAAAAGAGAGTCTTTTCGGCGATGCCTTGAACTTTCCGTTTCCGATGATCGGTGATGGCCTGGGGCTGAAGGTTCTGGGCGAGGGCTACCGTGCGCCGCTGCGGAGCGATGTCCCGACGTTGTTTGTCAGCGGCACGCTCGATGGGCGCACCCCACCAGCGAATGCGGAGGCGCTGCTGCCCGGCTTCGGCGTTGCCGCCCATCTCCTCGTGCGCGGCGCCAGCCATGACGACGAACTGTGGTTGGGTGATCCGGACATTGCCGGGGAGGTTGCCGGATTCCTTGCAGGGCGCGGCGTAAGCATCACGGAGCTGGTAGTGCCGCCTCCAGTCATGGCACAAGGAAAGCCGGGCTTGCTGATGCAGACGTTGGGCATCGGCAAAGGAGCGGTATTGGGCGCAGTCGGGATGCTCGGAGCACTCGTGCTGATCGCGGTAGCGCTGCTATGGCGGTGGCGTCGTGGTGCACGGATCCGCAGTTCTCAGCGGATGCAGTGACGGTTGTGCAGAGCCCCAACCACTCACCGCCGCGGGACAGAGCATTACCTACGGCACATGTGTGCTGGTGAAATACAGCAGTACGGTACCAAGATACCGCCCGGAGAGGTCCACATGCGCATTGGAGTCCAGACATTCGTGATGGCTGCGGCCATGCTTCTCACCGCCACGGCGCAGGCGGTCGATGTGCCTATCGATCGAGGCGCTTACACGCTCAAGGCTCAGCAGGACGGCCAAGGCGAACTGGCGGTGGTGTTTGAAGCCGGTTTTGGTCAAGGATCCAGCGTCTGGAGGGAAGTCATTGCAGGTCTCGGCGAAGAGTGCAGCTGCGTCTCCTACTCCCGTGCCGGGCTAGGCGACTCCGGCACCGACAGCGCACCCAAAACCATAGAAGCGCATCTGACCGATCTCGCAGCAGTGATCGACACGTTGGCGCCAGGGCAAGAGGTTGTACTGGTAGGGCACTCCTACGGTGGATTGCTAGCCACCGAGTTCGCGCGCCGGCATCCCAGCCGAGTGCGGGGACTTGTCTTGGTCGATCCCGCCACGCTGGGTCAGCGCCGCGACTTCCTGCAGGCCGACCGCGCCCGCGTGCTGGAGGACGACGCGGCTCTGCTGAAAATGTTGCCTCCCACGATGGCCGCCGACTACCAGTTGCTGGTCGATCAGCTCGACAGGTTGGGCGCGACCGGGCCCGTCGCAATGCCTGACGTGTCCGTCGCATTGCTTACAGCAACGCGGGTCGCTGATGAGCCGTTCGTGTTTGAGGAGACCGCGCAAGGCAAGGCGTTGTGGAAGACGCAGCACGCCGCACTGTTCGCCCAGTTCAACCAGGGCTCTCATATCTACTTCGCCACGGGGCACAACATCCACCGCGAGGATCCGAAAGCAGTGGTCAACGCAATCCGGCTCGTCTCGAAATTGGACTGACGCGTGGGACCCGGTTCGTCCGGGGTCTGGGCAACCGGATCCTGCGACGCGCCTGCTGCCGGTTAGCAGCCAGTTCTGGCCAAAGACAATGGGCGCTCCAATCAGGTTCTAGCAGCCCACGTCCGATTCTGGCCGCCAGCTGCCAGCGCAAACCGCGCGAGTGACTTCCTGAGCGCTGTGCGGGGCGATCGTGCGGTTATCTCGTGTCCTTCGGGGCGACGCAGGCAGAATGGGTGCATGAACATGCGCCACTCCGCTGCCGTCAGGATCGGTCTCTCCATTGCCGTCGCGACCGGCCTGTACGGAATCTCGTTTGGTGCGCTCGGCGTTGCCTCCGGACTCAGCGTCTGGCAGACGGTGGCGCTGAGCCTGCTGATGTTTACCGGCGGCTCGCAGTTCGCTTTTATCGGGATGGTGGCGGGCGGTGGCACCGGCTCGGCCGCGTTCGGTGCGGCGGCGCTGCTGGGCGTGCGCAACGCCGTCTATGGCATGCAGATGAACCGCATGCTCAGGCCCGCCGGCTGGCGCAAGCTGATCGCCGCGCAGATCACCATCGATGAATCCGCAGCCACGGCCGTCGGCCAGACCGAGCCGAACGAGCAGCAGCGCGGTTTCTGGACGGCCGGACTGGGGGTGTTCGTGCTCTGGAACCTGTTCACCGCGGTCGGCGCGGTGATCGGTGACGCGCTCGGCGACCCGAAGCAGTGGGGACTGGACGGCGCGGCGGTCGCCGCATTCCTCGGGTTGTTATGGCCGCGGTTGCGCGCCTTCGAGCCGGTGGCCATTGCCGTGGCCTGCGGTCTGGTCACGGTGCTGACAGTGCCCCTTGCGCCGCCGGGTGTCCCGATACTGGCGGCGGCGCTGGTCGCCGCCTTGTGGGGCTGGCTCAGTCATGGCCCGGCGGACGAGGGGCTGGAGCCGGACGTGGACCCGTCTGAGTTTGGACAGGCCGTGGACGATAACGCGAGCGGTGGCACAGGGACGTCGTCAAGGGAGAACAGCTGATGTCGCTGTGGGGATCGATCCTGCTTGCCAGCGCGGCCGCGTATGCGACCAAGCTCGCAGGATACCTGGTGCCGCCGCGGTGGTTGGAGAACGACCGCATGACCCGGGTGGCTGGCACGCTGACCATCGGGTTGCTGGCATCGTTGACGGCGATGAACGCTTTCAGTGCGGGGCAGGCGTGGGCGTTGGATGCGCGCATTGGTGCGCTGGTCGCGGCGGGGGTAGCGCTGAGGTTAGGCGTGCCCTTCCTGGGCGTGGTCATCGTCGGTGCGGCGGTGGCGGCCCTGATCAGGGCGACAGGGCTCGGTTAGGCCGTACTACGAGCGCACGCGGATCGACACCCGCCGCAGGGGAGCGATGGTTCTGCACAGCGGACGAAGCCGCACACGCCGGATGGCGGCCGGCGACCCGGTAGAGAGGGTAGTAAGGCGATCGAGGCACCGGTCGCTACAAGTCCCGCCGTCGAAAAGGAGCCAGCAGCCTCGCCATCCCGGGGCGGGCCCAAGGCACTGGGATTGCCTGGAAGGCTGGGGAACCGTCCAAGGTATGCGTCGTTGCCGCTGACAACCATCTTGCTGAAGCCACACAAGCGATTGCGAAGATTTATCAGGGGTAGGGAAGGGCACCTTCCGACCCATAGCGAACATTGGTCCCGAAAAAGCGTGGCCAGTGCCCACCAATCGCGGTGCGGCTTGATCGCTTGGGTTGACGTCGCCAATCTGGGTCCTAGGGACGCCGGGTTCGAGATGACATGATGAGACATTCACTGCTCCTCGCGGGCATTGCACTGGTTGCCTGCCTTGAGTTGATGCCGCAGGCGAAGAGTGGTCCCAGGGTCGACCAGCGCGATTCCAAGGCCTCCGCGGAGCGGGTCGAAACGGGACTTCCGGCGGTAACGCAGGGCGACAGGACGGAGCGGCGCTCATTGACCGGGTGGATGGAGGCGCTGGCTGTACCCGGCGTCAGCATCGCGGTCATCGATGACAACCGCATCGTCTGGGCAAAGGCATACGGCGTCACTACGCCCGGGCCGCTGGGCTCCCCGATCACGCCGGACACGATCTTCCAAGCGGCGTCCATCGCCAAGCCAGTGGCCGCTCTGGCCGTGTTGCACCACGTCGAGCGCGGCACGTTTGAGCTGGACGCCGATATCAACGGCTACCTGCAGTCGTGGCGCTTGCCGGAAGGCGAGCTGCAGGCTGGTGAGACAGTCACGATCCGGCGTCTTCTGGCCCACACCGGTGGTATTACACCCGGGGGTTTCCAGGGATATGCACGCACGGAGCCGCTACCCGGAATCACGCAGATTCTGGAAGGCGCGGCCCCGGCCACCAACCCTGCGGCCCGTGTCCTGGCAAAGCCCGGCTCCGAAGTTGCCTACAGCGGGCTGGGATATTCCCTGCTCCAACTCGCGCTGGAAGAGCGTCTGGAACAACCATTCGAATCGATCCTGCAGGACAGCGTGCTACGCCCCCTCGCACTCCATGACAGTTCTTTCGACCAGGTTCTTTCCCACGCGGATGTGGAACGCGCGGCAAGGGGCCATCTCGGCATCGGAGCGGGCGTGGACGGCGGCTGGCGGGTGTACCCGGAGCTGGCGGCCGCCGGCCTGTGGACAACGCCAACCGATCTGGCAACGTTGGTTCTCGACGTGGCACGCTCGAAGCGCGACGGTAGTGGCCGCCTGCTCTCCCACGACATGGCGCGCCAGATGCTGTCGCCGCAGGGGGACGGGATGGGACTGGGCTTCGTTGTTCGTGGGGACGGTGCGTACGGCTACTTCGCACACTCGGGTGGCAACCCCGGCTACTTCGCTCATTTCGAGATGCTTGCCGATACCGGCCAGGGCATTGTCATCATGACCAATGCGGAAGCCGGCCAGGCTTTGGCGTCCTTGATCGTCGCAAGCGTGGCCAACGAGTATGCCTGGCCGTTGCCCGATCGCAGAAACGTTTCGCCGGGCCGAGTCGAGCGGGTGTTTGCGCAGCTTGATCGTGTCGCCAACAAGCGTGTCAAAGCAGAGGTGGCGCCCGCAGTCCTGTCGCGATACATCGGCAAGTACGAGCTGACACCCGGAATGCTGTTCGACATCACCCTCGACCATGGTCAGCTTCAACTCCGGCTGGGCGACCAGCCCCAGTTTCCGCTGTTCCCGGAATCAGAAGTCCGCTTCTTCCTGGAAGCGGTGGACGCGCAGATCACGTTCGTCGTGGACGATGCGGGCCAGCCCACGTCGCTGATCCTCCATCAGGGTGACAGAGACCAGCAGGCGGTCAGGGTCGATTAGGGGACGATGCTTCGGCGAGGAGCTATGCGTCGGCATCTGCTTATCAATGTCAACCTCTGGCCGAGAGCAGACGTTGGCATAGTAGTGGATTAGGAAGGTTTATCGCGGGTAGGGAAGGGCACCTTCCGACCCAAAGCGGCCCTTAAGGGGGATTCGTCAATCGAACGTTTCTCGCGCCGCCAGCTTCGCCAACTCGTCCACCACGTGGCGCACTTTCGGCCGCAAATGGCGCGTCTGCGGCCAGAGTGCATGAATCTCGACGTGCTGCTGTGAGCATAGGCAGCGCGCAGCGTGCATTTACTCAGACAGGAAAGTCCGTCGCTTCGGATGAGCCCTTCCAGATCTCCATCTCCTCACCTATCGCTTTCATCTTCTGTACCGCCAGTTCGTTAGCGATATGGCCGGCAAACAGATGAAGCGGCGGCTTGGCGTGATCAGCGGCCTGGATGATCAACAAAGCCAGCCTCGCGGGATCGCCGGACTGATTGCCGGCGTAGGTTCCCAGGTGCAGATCCAGCGACACCTGCGCCTCCGTGTACTCGCCAATTTGACGTTCGGCCACAACCAGCGATCCGGGTGACAGGAAGTCGGTGCGCACGGGTCCGGGATACAGCACGGTAGCCTTGATGCCCAGTTCGCCAACCTCGGCCGCCAGCGACTCGGTCAAGCCGGCCAGAGCGAACTTGCTCGACACATAGCTGCCCCAGCCCGCGTAGCCCCCCTGAAAGCCGACGATCGACGCGACGTTGAAGATGTGGCCCGACCGCTGGCGCCGGAGATGCGGCAACGCATGGCGCAACACGTTCACTGGCGCGAAGAGATTCACTTCGAAGTTCTGGCGCAACTCTGTATCCGACAGCGCCTCGATCGCTCCCTGCTGCCCATAGCCGGCGTTGTTAACGACGACGTCGAGCTGGCCAAATGTGGCGACTGTTCGTTCGATAGCGCATTGGACGCTGCGTTCGTCAGTCAGGTCCACCTGCAGCGGCAGCAAGCGCTCCGAGGGCGGACCGAGCGCGGCTTCGAGTGACCCGAGCGACCTCGAAGTCGCAGCGACGCGGTCGCCACGTTCCAGCAGCTGGCGCGCCAACGCATAGCCGATGCCTTTTGCTGCGCCTGTAATGAACCAGGTTTTCTGAATTGCATTCATGGTATGGCCTTTGCGGTTGTGTGCGGTTATTTGAGGGCTACGCTCATGCCGCCGTCGGCCATGACAACAGACCCGACGAGGTAGCTGGCTTTGTCCGAGGCCACTCGTCGAGTGTCATCTCCACGACCGGCTTGTTGATGATGATGCCGGCGTTGTTCACGAGAACATCGAGCTTTCCGAAGGTGTCTCTAGCCAGGGTCACCGCGCGTACCGCACTCTCTTCGTATGCCACGTCGGCAACCAGCGGAACGATGCCAGGACGAGCCAGCTTGTCGACGTTTGAACTCCTTCCCACCGCGATGACCCTTGCGCCTCGCGCGTGCAGAAGCTCCGTCGTCGCAAGCCCGATACCACTTGCAGCACCTGTCACGATGGCGACCTTGCCGTCGAATGTCGCTTCACTATTTGATGTGCTGGATGTCATGTTCGTTCTTCTTTTGCCTGGACTGGCAATCAATAGGGGCTCGCTGTTGGCCGCACCACGATTTCACTCACATCCACTCCCGCCGGCTGCTCGATCGCATAGGAAATTGCACGTGCGATGGCGTCGGGGGACAGCGCTATACGGCGGAATTCGCGCATGGCACTGCGGGCTGTATCGTCGGAGATCGCATCGGCCAACTCGGATTCGACTACGCCAGGGCAGATCACCGTCACACGGATCCTGTCGCTCTCCTGGCGAAGACCGTCCGAGATGGCGCGCACCGCGAATTTCGTTGCGCAGTACACGGCTGCGGTGGGCGATACGGCCAATCCGCCAATGGAAGACATGTTGATCACCTGGCCGTAACCCTGTGTCTGCATGCGTGGCAACACCGCCGCCATGCCATGCAGCACGCCGCGAATATTCACGTCGATCATGCGATTCCATTCCTCCACCTTGAGCGCGGCCAGTGGCGACAGCGGCATGACACCCGCGTTGTTGACGATGACTTCGATCCGTCCGAACGCGTCCATGGCGAACCCGGCGAAGGCGTTCATATCTTTCAAAGAGGTGACGTCCAGCGCGCGGTATCGTACTGAGCCACCACTGGCCTGGAACTCGTCGGCCAATGCAGCCAGCCGATCTGTCCGGCGCGCGCCGATGACGAGGTGATGCCCCTGGGCAGCAAGAAGGCGAGCGGTGGCTTCGCCGATGCCGCTGCTGGCTCCCGTGATGAGAATGACTTTGGGCTCTATGGTTTTGGACACGTCGGCTCCCCTCTTGCGGAGGCATTCCGCAGATGTCCATGCTAGGAACGACGCTACGTCGTGCGAATACCCACAACTCTGTGGCTATTGCCTATTGCTATAGCGAGCAACGATCTCGATCGACAATTTCCGGACGCTGCTGGACAATTCCTATCGCGCGACCCCTCTTGAACCGAGTGAACCAAGCATGCCTGCCGCCGACGTCGCCGTCTCCCGACGCATGACCAACCTGCTGACAGAACTCGCGCCGAACGAGGGTTACACCTTGTCTGCACTCGACGGCGTCCGCTTCATGCGCTCCGATCGTCCCTTGGGACGTACGCCTGTGCTCTACGAGCCGAGCATCGTGATCGTTTGCCAGGGTCGCAAACGCGGCTTCCTGGGAGATGAGATCTATCTCTACGATGCCCAGCATTACCTGGTGCTGTCGGTCCCGCTGCCTTTCTCCACGGAAACCGAAGCCAGCGAAGCCCAGCCGATGCTGGCCGTCTCCCTGCGCCTGGATCTGACGGCAGTGGCGGACCTGGTACTGGCCATCGGCCAGTCGCGGGACCACACAAACGTTGCGCCACGTGGCATGGTTTCGACTCCACTCGGGGAAGTTCTGGCCGATGCAACGCTGCGTCTGCTTGAGGTCCTCGCCTCCCCGCTCGAAGCGCAGATCCTCGGGCCGGCGATCGTGCGGGAAATCTGTTTCCGTGTGCTCGTCGGGGAACAGGGCGGCGCCATGCGGGCGGCTTTGGCGCACCAGGGGCAATTCGGTAAGGTCGCCAAGGCACTACGGCGCATCCACGCCGACTATGCGCAGGCCCTCGACGTCGCCCACCTGGCGGGCGAGGCCGGCATGAGCGTGCCGGCCTTTCACGCGCATTTTAAGACTGTTACACAGACCTCGCCGATCCAGTACATCAAGTCGACGCGTCTGCATCAGGCCCGGCTGCTGATGATTCGCGATGGCGTTACCGCAGCCGCTGCCTCAGCTCGCGTCGGCTATGAAAGCCCCTCGCAGTTCAGTCGTGAGTTCAAACGGTTCTTCGGGCGAACCCCGGTTGAAGAAGTACGTGACCTGCGCGCTTCTTTTGCCCTGTCGCCTGCAGTGCATGTCTCTGGATTCGCTATATCTCACTGAATCTTCGCTCAGGCTCGGCAACATGGGCGCGACCAGTTCGACGGGTGGTAGCTGTATGAGTTGGGGCCGGGGCCTCTGCGGCGGCGCCGCCGAACCCGGCTCGACACCATTGCCCAGTGCTGATCTTCCGAAGCGCCGGACTATGAAATGGGGCGACGCTGGCACGTGATTAAGGAGGGAACCTGGGCCGGAGCGGATTGACCGCTCGCCAATGGCCGGTTCTGGCCGAAAGCAGACATGCGGGGCAGGGGATTAGGGTGCGTTATCGGGGCTAATGTACATCGCCTCAAGAAAGCCGCCGTCGGGATACGGTGGCGGCGGCGCGGGCGTCTCGTCCGATTTACTCAGCGCAAAGAGCCCATATTAAACGTCGCAAACGTGTGCGGCGCTGCCCGCTGCTGGTCTCTCTGGGCGGTTGACGGAACCCATTGGGCTGCCAACGATCGTCAGGATGCGCGGCCTTCACCCGCCAGGCAGATGGTGGGTTGAGGGGCGGCGGAACTCGCGTAGAACAGCCAGAAGTGAGCTAACTCGCTGCCGTGTAAGGATTTTCCATCGTCAGAAAATTAAGCGTCGGGCAGCACTCTCCCGCCGGAACTTGGGCGCACCGCGCTACCTTTTGTTCGAGGTCCCTCTCCAGATTCCGCAGTTCGCGGATTCGTAGGCGGATATCGACGAGCTTTCGCTCGGTCAACTGGCGGGTCTGCTCGCAAGAATGCTCGCCCGGAATCTGTAGTAGGCCAGCGATCTCGTCGAGGCTGAATCCCATCATCTGAGCGTGCCGTATGAACCGAAGCCGATTCACGTCGCTTTCGTCGTAGCGACGCACGCCTCCGCTCGGTCGCGCGGGCTGATGCAGCAGCTTGCGGCGCTGGTAGTAGCGCACGGTTTCGACGTGCACATCGGCAGCCGCTGCCAAGCGGCTGATCGTGAACGTGTTTGGACGCATAGCTTGACTCCGTACCCGGGTACGGAGATTAGTATGCCCTGATGCAAACAACTCCCGCTAAATCTTCTGTTCCGGCCATCGTTGGCGCGAGCATCGCCGCGATTGGCGCGTCCGTCTGTTGCGTCGTGCCACTGGTACTGATGTTCATGGGGATCAGCGGCGCTTGGATCAGCACCCTTACGGCCCTGGATCCCCTGAGGCCTTGGTTCAGTGCCGCCGCCGTAGTGTCCTTGGCGGTGGCGTTCTGGATGCTGTATCGGCCGGCGTCACAGTGCGGTGTGGATGGCAGTTGCGTCGAGCCGGCCACGCTGCGAAGCAGGCGGCGTTGGCTCTGGTTGGCGACAGCTCTCATCGTCCTGTTGCTGCTGTTTCCCTATTACATCGTCTGGATTCTGTAGGAGGCGCGTGATGCGCAAGTGGATACTGGCCCTCGTGGCTGCTCTTTCGGTCGGTGCCGCTCTGGCGGCGACGCCCGCGACCGTGGTGCTCGATGCCGAGAACATGACCTGTCCCGCCTGTGGCATCACCATCAGGAAGGCGCTGGAGAAGGTGCCTGGCGTCACCGATACGAAGGTAGACACCCGGGCAGAAACAGTCACGGTCACGTTCGATTCGAGCCGAACAGATACGTCCGCAATCGCGCGCGCAGTCACAGGAGCAGGCTTCCCGGCCAAGGCGCGGGCTGGCGGTGAGTGACGTCGAGCTAGAAAGCATCTTGACCTGCCCGGAGTGCGGCCATCGGGCGACCGAGACAATGCCAGTCACAGCGTGCCAATTTTTCTACGAGTGCACGGGCTGTGGAGTGGTCTTGCGGCCAAATCAAGGCGACTGCTGTGTGTTCTGCTCGTTCGGAACAGTGCCATGTCCGCCGATCCAGCAGCACAACTCATGTTGTGGTTGACCGAACTCCGATGATGACTGCTCACGCAGGCTGCGATCGCGACTGTGCCACCTCGATGGGTGCGCCGCTCAACCAGCGGTGCGCATGCGAAGTGGTCGACGTCCTCCGTCTGCACGAGTCGATCCAGTCCACCTTTCCGGAGGTCAGGCTAGATCCAGCCGTGCACGCGCACCTGTTTTCACCCTACGCCCTGTTCGTTGACCGGGCGACGCTGGACGCCATGGGGAGAGTTGCGGCGGCGGTCTTCGAAGTAGAGGGAAATTCGGGTTACCGCCAGCAGGTCATGCAATGGGCGCCGCAGATCGCCAGTCATCAGCCACGTTCGGCGGGTGGTGTCTTGGGGCTGGACTTTCACTTGACCGTCGACGGCCCGCGGTTGATCGAGATCAACACCAATCCGGGCGGGCTGCTCCTCAATGCAGTGCTGCTCGATGCCGTGCGGTCCTGCGCGCCGGCTGCGTGGACCACTTGGACAACGGCGGCACGAGCGCGCAACGCGGCTGTCGCCGCCTGGCTTGACGATGCCCGGCAGCAGTCGGGCCACGTGCCGTCGCGTCTGGCCATCGTGGACAGCGTCCCGCGGGAGCAGTTCCTTTATCCCGAATTCGAGCTGTACGCGGACGCATTCCGGGAACATGGCGTGGATTGCGTGATACGCGCACCCGAGGAACTGAAGCTTGGTCCGGATGGGCTTGCAGATGCGCACGGCCGGATCGACATGGTCTACAACCGGTTGACCGATTTCGCGCTTGAGGAAGCCTCGCATACAGACCTTCGTCAGGCTTACCTGGCCGGGGAAGTCGCGCTGACACCGCATCCGCGTGCGCACGCGCTGTTCGCCGACAAGCGCAACCTCGCGGTGCTGGGAGACCCTGTCCTGCTTGGCCGGTTCGGGGGCGAGGCGGGTTCGGCGGCCCTGTTGGCACAGGTGATCCCGCCCACGGTTGAAGTCGTGCCCGGGAACCGGGATGCGCTGTGGGCCGCGCGCAATGGCTACTTCTTCAAGCCTGCAGCAGGGTTCGGCAGTCGCGGGAGTTATCGGGGCGACAAGCTCACCCGGCGGACGTGGGAGTCGATGGCGTCGGCGACCTACATCGCACAGGCCTTCGCGCCACCGAGCATGCGGATCGTGCATGGGGGCCAGTCCCTCAAGGCGGATGTACGTTGCTTCGCGTCCGAGGCGGGTGTGCTGTTGTTCGCGGCCAGGTTGTACCAGGGCCAGACCACGAACATGCGCACCCCTGGTGGTGGATTCGCAGCGGTGCTCACGACGCCACTGATCGACGAGTGATCATCGGCCAAGCGGCCCCCGGGTTGTGCCTGGGCTACAACGAGGTAAGCGTCGATCTCAGCCAGCTCGCGGTGTGGTGGTGACCCAGAAAAATTGACCACGCTTGACCTGTATCCCGCACACAGATCAACCTTGACTCACGCGATGCGATCAATGACAAGACACTCGATGCGTCGGCGGCGATAGCACCTCTTGGTCCCGCGCGTAAGCGGACCGCCTTGGTCAGACGCCTTGAGATTCTGACGCATCACTGCACTTCGACGGGCAGCGCGGCGGGTGTCGACCGCTTGATGGCCAGCTGCCATTGCTTGATCAGCGAGTACAGCGCCGGGATCACCACCAGTGTCAGCACCGTGGACGAGACCATGCCTCCCACCATCGGCGCGGCGATGCGGCGCATGACCTCGGAACCCGTGCCGCTGCTCCACATGATCGGCAGCAGGCCGGCCATGATCGCGACCACCGTCATCATCTTCGGGCGCACGCGGTCGACCGCGCCTGCGATGATCGCGTCGCGCAGGTCGCCGGCGTCCAGCGAGCGGCCTTCGGCCTGCCGCTGCGCGGCACGTGCCTCGAGCGCGTGGTCAAGGTAGATCAGCATCACCACGCCGGTTTCCGCGGCGACGCCGGCTAGTGCGATGAAGCCCACGATCACCGCGACGCTGACGTTGTAGTCGAGCATCCACATCAGCCAGACTCCGCCGACCAGCGCAAACGGCACCGACAACATCACGATCAGCGACTCGGTGACACGGCGGAAGTTGAGATACAGCAGCAGGAAGATCAGTGCCAGCGTCACGGGGACGACGACGCGCATCTTTTCGGCGGCGCGCTGCATGTATTCGTACTGCCCGCTCCAGGTCACGTAGTAGCCAGGCGGGAACTCCACCTGCGAGGCAACAGCCTCCTGGGCCGCCTCCACGTAGCGGCCCAGGTCGCTTTCGCGCGTATCCACGTAGATGTAGGCCGCCAGCATCGCGTTCTCGGTGCGGATGCTGGGCGCACCCATGGTGACTTCGATGCGTGTGAGCTCGCCCAAGGGCACCTGGGCGCCGCCGGGCACGGGCACCAGGACCTGCGTCCCGATGCGGTGCGGGTCGTCGCGCAACTCGCGCGGATAGCGCACGATCGCGCTGAATCGCTCGCGCCCCTGCAGGATGGTGGTGACGATCTCGCCGCCCAGGGCGGCCGCCACCACGTCCTGCACCTCGCCAAGGGTCACGCCGTACTGCGCCAGGCTGGGCAGGTCCGGGGTGATGTCGAGGTAGTAGGCGCCAGTCAGGCGTTCGGCGAACGCGCTGGTCGTCCCCGGCACTTCGCGCACGACCGCTTCGATCTCGGTCGCCAGGGCGTCGAGCTGCTCGAGGTCGGTGCCGAAGAGCTTGATCCCCACAGGCGTGCGGATGCCGGTGGCCAGCATGTCGGTGCGCGCCTTGATCGGCATCGTCCACGAGTTGGCGACACCCGGGAACTTCAGCGCCTCGTCCATCTCGGCGATCAGCTTGTCGGTGGTCATGCCATCCCGCCATTCGTCCTCGGGCTTGAGGTTGATGGTCGTTTCGAACATCTCCAGGGGCGCCGGGTCGGTCGCGGTCAGGGCGCGCCCGGCCTTGCCGAAGACGGATTCCACTTCGGGGAAGCCCTTGATGATCCGGTCCTGCTGCTGCAGCAGCTCCGAGGCCTTGGTCACCGACATGCCCGGGAGGGAGGTGGGCATGTACAGCAGCGTGCCCTCGTTGAGCGTGGGCATGAACTCGCTGCCCAGGCGCGATGCCGGCCACAGGCTGGCGAACAGGGCGACCAGCGCGATCGCGATCGTGGCCATCCGGTAGCGCAGGACCACGTTGATCACGGGCCGGTAGGCCGCGACCAGGAACCGGTTCACCGGATTCTTCTGCTCGGGCACGATCTTGCCGCGCACGAACAGCAGCATGAGCACCGGCACCAGGGTCACCGACAACAGCGCGCCGCCGGCCATGGCGAAGGTCTTGGTGAAGGCCAGCGGCTTGAACAGGCGTCCTTCCTGCGCCTCCAGCGCGAACACCGGAAGGAAGGAGACCGTGATGATCATCAGGCTGAAGAACAGTGCCGGCCCGACCTCCCTGCAGGCGTCGATGATCAGCTGGGCCCGGCTGCGGGAGCCGTCGGAACGTTCGATGTGCTTGTGCGCGTTTTCGATCATCACGATCGCCGCATCGACCATCACGCCGATCGAGATCGCGATGCCGCCCAGGCTCATGATGTTGGAGTTCATGCCCAGCGCACGCATCGCGATCACCGCGATCAGCACGCCGACCGGCAGCATGACGATCGCGACCAGCGCGCTGCGGGCGTGGAACAGGAACACCAGGCACACCAGCGCGACGATCAGGCTCTCCTCGAGCAATGTCGTGCGCAGGGTCTTGATCGCACGAACGATGAGGTTGGACCGGTCGTAGACCGCCTGGACGCTGACGCCTTCCGGCAGGCCGCGTGCAAGTTCCGCGATCTTGTCCTTCACCCCGCCGATCACGGCCAGGGCGTTTTCGCCGAATCGTGCAATGACGATCCCGGCCACAACATCGCCTTCGCCGTCCAGGTCGGCGATGCCGCGGCGCTCGTCCGGTACCAGTTCGACCCGGGCGACGTCGCCGACCAGCACCGGTGCGCCGCCTTCGGCGCGCAGCACCAGGCTCTCGATGTCCTCGATGCCGCGCAGGTAGCCACGCCCCCGGACCATGTACTCGGTCTCGGCCATTTCGATCACGCGGCCGCCGACGTCGCGGTTGCTCGCGGCGATCACTTCGGACACCCGTGAGATCGGGATGTCGAACTCGCGCAGGCGCACGGGGTCGACGGTGATCGAGTACTGGCGCACGAAGCCGCCGACGCTGGCGACCTCGGCCACGCCGGGCGCGGTGGTGAGCTGGTAGCGCAGGTACCAGTCCTGCAGGGCGCGCAGTTCATCCAGCGAATGGCGGTCGCTTTGCAGCACGTACTGGTAGACCCAGCCCACGCCTGACGCATCGGGGCCCAGCGCCGGTGCCACGCCAGCCGGCAGGTTCTTCGACGCGACGTTGAGGTTTTCGAGCACGCGCGAGCGCGCCCAGTACAGGTCCGTGCCCTCGTCGAAGATGACGTAGATGAAGGAGGCACCGAAGAACGAGAAGCCGCGGACGTCCTTTGATTTCGGCACCGCGAGCAGGGCGCTGGTCAGCGGATAGGTGACCTGGTCTTCGACCACCTGGGGCGCCTGCCCCGGATACTCGGTGAACACGATCACCTGCACGTCCGACAGGTCCGGCTGGGCATCCAGCGGCGTATTCATCAGTGCGTAGATGCCACCGGCGACGATCGCCAGTGTCATCACCAGAACCAGGAAGACGTTGCGGACCGACCATTCGATGAGGCGGGCAAGCATGTCAGTGCCCCTCGTGGCCGGTCGCGGGAGCGTCGTGGTCGCTTACGGTCCCGTGGTCGCTCCTCTGGTCGTCATGTGCGCGGTCGCCGCTGTCGGGGGACAGCGTCGACTCCGGCGTGGCCGGCATGGCGTGGCCGACATGTGGATCGGCCGTGGCATCGTCGTGCCCTGCGTGCGGATCCTCACTGGCGTCCGAGGGCGAACCGTGGCCCGCATGACCGGCCAAGCCTTCGAGCGCGGACTGCAGGTTGCTTTCGGCATCGATCAGGAAGTTGGCGGAGACCACGACCTGCTCGCCCTCTGACAGTCCGTCGAGGATCTCGATGCGATCGCCGCCGCGCCGCCCCAGGGTGACATCCCGCGGCGCGAAGCGGCCGGGGCCGGTCTCGACCAGCACCACCTGGCGGGTGCCGCTGTCGAGCACGGCCGAGCGCGGGACACTCAGGACAGGCCCGACCCCCGGCTCCTCGAGCAGCACCGTTCCGTAGAGTCCTGGACGCAGGTCGCCGACAGGGTTGGGCAGGGCGATGCGCACGTCCACGGTGCGCGTCATCGGATCGATGACGGGCTGCACGAAGGTGACCTCGCCCTCGGCCACTTGGCCAGGCAGGGCCACGGTTTCGAAGCGGGCCGGCTGCCCGACCCTGATGCCTGCGGCCTGCGCCGCCGGGACCTTGGCGATCACCCACACCGTCGACAGGTCGGCCAGGCGCAGGATGGTTTCGCCCGGCTCGAAGCGCGCGCCCTGGACCACCGGCTTCTCGATCACGACCGCGTTCGCGGGTGCGGTGAGCACCAGTCCCGTTTTGCCGAGCTGCGCGTCGCTGATTTCCCAGTTGCGCAGGCGGGTGCGGGCGGCATCGCGCAGCCGGACCATCGACGCCGCGCTCGCGGGGTCGGACGCCGCCAGCCTGCGGGCGGTCTCGTCGGCCAGCCGGTATTCCTGCTGCGCCGCGGCCAGCTGCGGGCTGTAGACGGACAACAACGGTTGCCCCGCGCGGACCCGCATGCCGGTCTGGTTCGCGTACAGCCGCTCCACCCAGCCTTCGAAGCGCGGGGCGATCGCGTACTGCCGGGTCTCGTCGACCTCGACGGTGCCGCTGGTGCGCACGGTTGCAGCCAGGACTGCACGCCTGACCGCCTCGGTGCGCACGCCCAGCGCCTGCACCTTGTCGGGTGGCATCACCACCGTTCCCGGTGTCGCGGCAGACGCGTCGCCGGCGTAGACCGGGACGTAGTCCATGCCCATCGGGTCCTTCTTCGGCACCGGTGAGGTGTCCGGAAGGCCCATGGGATTGCGGTAGTAGAGCACCTTGCGTTCCGCGACCGGCGCCTCGGCGGACGTGGCTGCGGTCGGGGAATCGGTCGTCGCGCGGCCGGCCATCCAGCCGACGGCGAGGGCGGCGAGTGCAACGCCGACGGCGAGCGACAAGGTTTGGACACGGGTCATCGGATCTCTCCTTCGATGGCGCGCACGGCGGCGGCGCCCAACAGTTCGTCACGCAATGCATCGACCCGTGCGAGGTCGGCGCCCTGCCATTCATTGAGTGCTTCGAGCAGCGTCCCGAAGTCGACTTCGCCGACCTGGTAGCTGGCCAGTGCGGACTGCCAGGTGGCGTCGGCCTGCGGCAGCAGCGTGTTCTCGATCAGCCCGCGGCGCTCGCGTGCGCTGGTCCACTGCGCCCAGGCGAAGCCAGCGCGCTCCTCGACGGCGCGCAGCGTGGCATCCCTGCGGGCCAGCGCCGCGTCTTCGAGCAGGCGCGATTCGCGCTCGCGTTCGCGGCGGGCCCGTTGCTGGAACGGGATCTCGACCTCCAGCATCAGCTCAGTGCTTTCGAGGCCGTTGCCGAGCTGCATCGCCCCCACCCCCACAGTGATGTCCGGAAAGCGGTTGCGACGCTCCAACACCACGTTGGTGTGCGCAGCCTCGGCGCGGGCCTGCTGCGAGCGGACCGCGGGGTGCGCATCGGCGCCATCCAGTGCCTCGGCGAGCGAGGCACTGTGGACGACGAGGCGCAGTGCCTCACCGGGAGTCGCCAGCGGTGCATCGGAACGCCGCCCCAGTACCGCGTTCAACGTGGCCGCCGCCTCCTGCTTGGTCGCAAGGCGTTCGATCCGCTCGCGCTGGAGGCTGGTCTGCTCGACCTGGGCGCGGATGGCATCCTGCTGCGCCGCGCGGCCCAGGGCGTAGCGCACGCCGGCCATCTCTTCGACCTGGCGGAGCAGGGCGATGCGGCGATCGAGTACGGCCACGGCCTGATCGGCATGCCAGTAGCGAGCGTAGGCCGTCTCCGCCTCTGCCAGCAGATCGCGCGCGGTGGTCAGTCGGTCGAGCCCGGCCGCGACCGCGTCCTGGCTGGCCGCAATGCGCGCCAGGCCGCGCTTGCCCCAGAGGGGGAAACGCTGGCGCAGCGCGTAGTCGATTTCGCGGTCGGCACCGACGGTGCGCCAGGGTTTGTCCGGATCGAGGCCGCGGAATCCCACCGAGGCCGTCGGGTCGGGCAAGGCGCCCGCCGGCAGGATCCGGGCTTCGGCGGCCTGGGCCTCGAAGTCCATGGCCCGCAGCTCTGGGTTGTGTTCGAGAACCCAGGCGCGGATCGACTCGAGGCTGTGCCCCGGGACGGGCCCGCTTGCGGCCACGGGCAGCGCCAACGTCCACAGGGCGCCGGCGAGCACGCAGGAAAGGAGGTGCCGGACCGGTGGTCGACGGCGGAACAAGGGGCGAGGGTGCAGGCGCCTGGCCTGCAGTCGGTGGAGCGGGGATGCCATATCAGTGTCCTTTGGCCGGCGCGACGCAGGTCGCTCGGACGAGGGCAGGAACACATGCCGTGACGCAGCCACGGCGCGAACGCACAGGACTGCGCCGCACGGACGTGCGGAGCGGTCAGCGTCCGGGCATCAGATCAGCAGGAGCGCCGCTGGATGGGCGGTAGGTCGGTGCCACGCGGGTCTGGGCGGCGAATCCACCCATGTCGCCGTGACACCTGGCGCAGCATCCGCAATCGCGGCGATCGCAAGCCAGGAGAACCAGACTTCGGCCAGCAGCGGCGGAATCGAAGGGATGCGCCCACTGTCCGCCGAGATGTCACCCTCGGTGCAGTGCGCGTCGCACAGTGACTTGCTAGCCGAGGGGAGCTCAGCATCGCACCCGTGGCCATGGTCGTGCCGGGTGTCGGTGGCGGCAGCGACAAACGCCGCCGGCGTGCCTGGGAGATCCAGGCACTCGCCGTGGCCTGCGAGCGCGAACTGGGACCAGAGCAGGGCCGCCATCGCGAGGAGGGCGGTGCGCTGGAACACGTTCCGATGGCGGAGGCGGACCATGAAGTGAGCTTACCCCTTGGGTGGTTCGATGCAACTGATCCAGATCAGTCGGTGGCCAGACCAACGGCCCGGTCTGCCGGAGGTGTTTTCGGCGAGGGCGGTACGGCGGCCGACTTGGCGAGGCGAAGTGCATTGGCCACCACCGATACAGAGCTAAGGCTCATGGCCAGCGCCGCGACCATCGGGCTCAGCAGGATCCCGAACGCGGGATAGAGCACCCCGGCCGCGACTGGAACCCCCAGTGCGTTGTAGATGAAGGCGAAAGTGAGGTTCTGCTTCATATTGGCCACGGTGGCCTGGGAGATCTTCCGTGCGCGCAGGATGCCGCGCAGGTCGCCCTTGACTAGGGTGATCTGCGCGCTCGACATCGCGACGTCGGTGCCCGTGCCCATGGCGATGCCGACGTCGGCCGCGGCCAGCGCGGGAGCATCGTTGATCCCGTCGCCCGCCATCGCCACCCGCCGGCCTTCGCGCTTGAGGCGCTGCACCAGTTCGGCCTTGTCTTCGGGGCGGACCTCGCCATGCACTTCGTCCAGGCCCAGCTCCGTGGCTACGGCCCGTGCGGTGGTGAGCCCGTCACCGGTGGCCATGATGATGCGCAGCCCGGCGGCGTGAAGCTCTTTGATGGCGGCCGCGGCCGAGGCCTTGATCGGGTCGGCGACCGCGATCAGTCCGGCCAGGCGACCGTCGACGGCGAGGAACATTGCGCTCGCACCCTCGCGACGCATCCGCTCCGCAACATCCACATGCGCACCTGGGTTCGCGCCAAGATCCTCCATGAGTGCGGTATTGCCCAGCGCCAGTTCGTGGCCCGCCACGGTTCCGCGCACCCCCATGCCGGTCACCGAGTCGAAGCCCTCCACGCGGTCGAACTCGAAGTTCCGGCGCCGGGCCTCGGCGACGATGGCGTCGGCCAGCGGATGCTCGCTGCCCTGGTCCAGGCTGGCCGCCAGGTGCAGGACCCGGTCGGCATCGAAGCCCTCGAAGGCCACGGCTTCCTTGAACGCGGGGCGTCCTTCGGTGAGGGTGCCGGTCTTGTCGACGATCAGGGTGTCGATGCGGCGCATGTGCTCGATGGCCTCGGCATCGCGGAACAACACGCCCACCTGTGCCGCCTTGCCCGTGGCGACCATGATCGACATCGGCGTGGCCAGGCCCAGCGCGCAGGGGCAGGCGATGATGAGCACCGAGACCGCGTTGAGTATCGCGTAGGTCCAGGACGGGTCCGGGCCGAAGAAGCCCCAGATGAAGAGGGTCGCCACCGCGATCGCCAGCACCGCAAGCACGAACCAGTAGGCGACGGTGTCGGCCATCCGCTGCATCGGCGCGCGAGAGCGCTGCGACTGCGCGACCAGCTGCACGATCTGCGAGAGCACCGTGTCGGAACCCACCTTGGCGGCGCGGATCACCAGTGCACCGGTGCCGTTCTGGGTCGCGCCGATGACCTGGTCGCCCGCGGTCTTCTCGACCGGGATCGGTTCCCCCGTGAGCATCGACTCGTCGACGCTGGAGCGGCCTTCCACCACTTCGCCATCCACCGGTACCTTCTCGCCGGGACGCACGCGCAGGTGATCGCCGACATGCACGTGGGTCAGCGGGATGTCCTCCTCGGTGCCGTCGGCATTGACCCGCCGGGCTTCCTTGGGCGCCAGGCCAAGCAGGCCCTTGATCGCCGCGGACGTTTTTGAGCGCGCCCGCAGCTCAAGTATCTGGCCGAGCAGGGTGAGCGACACGATCACCGCCGCCGCCTCGTAATAGACACCGACGCGCCCGTGCTCGGTAAACGAAGGCGGGAACAGTCCCGGTGCCAGCGTGGCGACCAGGCTGTAGCCGAAGGCAGCCGCAACGCCAATCCCGATGAGGGTGAACATGTTCGGGCTGCGGTTGCGGATCGACTGCACGCAGCGCTCGAAGAACGGCCAGCCGGCCCACAGAACGACCGGCGTGGTCAGCACCAGCTCGATCCAGGTCTGCACGTCGATCGACAGCGGCAGGATCTCGACGCCGCCCAGCTCGAGCCGCGGGAGATGTCGGCCGAACATGGCCAGGACCAGGGTCACCACCGTCAGCGGAAGCGTCCACCAGAACCGGCGCGAGAAGTCGCGAAGTTCCGGATTGTCATCGTCCTCCAGGCTGGGCATTTCCGGCTCCAGCGCCATGCCGCAGAAAGGACAGTTGCCGGGACCCTGTTGCCGGACTTCAGGGTGCATCGGGCAGGTGTAGATGGCGCCGGGCTGGGCCACCTCGGGCTCATCCCGGGACGTCAGGTAGCGCTCGGGATCAGCCACGAACCTCGCGCGGCATCGCTCCGAGCAGAAGTGAAAATGGGCGCCGGCGTGGTCCGCATGATGCGGCGTGGTGGCGGGATCGACCTGCATGCCACAGACCGGGTCGGTTACCCGTCCATCCGCAGTCTCGACAGAGGCTTCGCCTGCGGAATGGTGATGGTCATGGGACGACGGTGAGTTCATGCCGATGCTCGCTTTAGAGAGGATGGACTGCCAAGGCAGTGTGCCATTGCGGGTTAAAAAGCTATTCGGGGCTGAGTGTCCCGAGCACTGAAACAACAATTAGGATCAACATGACCAGCGCGGCCTCCGCCGTAACACTCTGCCGCAAAGCCCGCACCTCCTGCGCGGGATCTCCGCTGGTCAGCGCTCGTTCCAAGCGCGGCACCAGCGTCCATCGGTGCAGCGCTCCAAAACCCAGCATTCCAGCGAACAGGGCCAGTTTGAACAGCAGCAACTTCCCGTAGGTGCTCTGGAACAGGGCCGAGAACGACCACGCGGTGAGATCCCCGTAGTGCGCGATGCCGGACACGATGAGCGCAGCAACGAAAATCGTTCCCAGCGTCGAAAATCCATGCAGGAAGGCATGCGTTGATCGCAGACGTCTGCTGCCGGTAGCCTCGTTGGCGCGCAGCAGCATCCCCAGGAACATCAGGACCGCTGCGATCCAGCCGCCTGCCGCGAGAAGATGGACGATGCCTGCAGCAAGCCGGACCGCGCCTGCCACGCCCTCGCCAGCGGCGGCGTGGCCGTTCCATGCCAGCGAAGCGAGTGCGCCGCCCGCCAGCGTCGCCGCCAGCGGGAAGGCGGACTCCACCTTCCCGCGGCGACGATGCCATCCGAGCACAAACATCAGGGCGACCAGCAGCGCGGCTCTCACCATCGTTGCCCGGCCCCCGGACGTCTCGAGCAGATACCAGCCAAGGGATGCGCGATCAACGTCGGCAAGCGGCATTCCCATGATGCCCGCGGTCTTGAAGAAGACATCGAGCCCAGTGAGCACGAGACCAGCCACGGCACTCGCCAATAGAACGCCCATGAGTGGCCACCCGGCCAAGGCGTCGGCGAGTGCCGATCGATGCGAACCGTACCAACCGAAGAGTGGAACCCCGAAAAGAACCATGAGGACAAGGTATTCCAGGAATCTCAGTGCATAAGCCGACAGGTCGACCATTCGCGACTCCTCAGCGCACCGTGAAGCTGAAGCTGCCCGCCATGGGGTGGTTGTCACCACCGACGGCCCGGTATTCCACCGTATAGACGCCCGGAGCCAGCTGTCCAGGCAACTTGGCACGCAGGGTCTTGCCGTTGCTGACGATCTCGGTCGTGAAGTTCTCGATCGGCATGGCGGAACTGCCGTGCTTCATGAGCAACTTGAGACGCGACGCCCGCGGAATCAATGTTTCGTTGAACACGAGATCAATCTGGCCTGGCGAGGCCACCACCGCGTTTGCCGCCGGTGTGGACTGCTGCAGCGCGGCGTGGCCGTGCGCGACCTGCAGCGAAAACTGCCCTGCCGCAATCGCAAGGACGAGCGCAAGGGAGCGAAGGAGGTTTGACGACTTCATAAGGATAAATCCTCATTGCGAATGTGATGCAAAGCCCTGTTCGCGGGGCCGTGCTGTGTTGGATCCGATAAGCGTTACATGTTGGGCTGTCCGCGAAACCACGATGGGTCGCCTTCTGATGTTTCCGGTTTCGCGAGGGGAGAATCCCGCCGTTTCCAGCGGGATCCCTGCGGCGTATCAGGCCGCCATAGCGCTACAGCTGTCCGCGCAGCGGCGACAGGCTTCGGCGCAGCGTGTCATCTCAGGATCGTTCATGGCCTCGCATGCCTCGGCGCACCGGCGGCAGATCTCCGCGCAGGCACCGCAAACGACCTCGTGAACGCTGGCACCGCGCAGCATCGCGTCGGCACTGGTTGCGCAGATATCGGCACACGTCGCCAGCAGGGCGATGTGTTCCGGCGCTGCGTGGGCACCTCCTTTGGTCAGGCAGTAGTTGATGGTCTCCAGGCAGATCGCATGGCACTGCGTGCAGTTGTCGATGCATTCGTTCATGGCCTGGGACCGGTGGGCCGCGGAATGATGAGTCATGTGGTTCTCCTTCTTCCTCGCGGGCGAGAATCGGCGCGCCCGCAACACCGCCCCCTGCTGCTCTGACGGATCAGTGCTGTGCGAACGGTTCGGTGGTTCCGTCGTGACGGACCAGTTCGACCGTGTACGGCTGCTGGCGCCCATCCGGGACTTCCATGCCCGGAGAACCAAGCGGCATTCCCGGTAGGACCAGGCCGCGTGCGTCCGGCTTTTCCTCCAAGAGGCGCTTGATGTCCGTGGCCGGAACATGGCCTTCGATGAGGTATCCGCCGATCTCGGCGGTGTGGCATGAACCCTTCGCATAAGGGACACCCAGGCGTTGCTTGACCGGGCCGAGGTCATCCATGTCGTGCACGTCGACCGTGAAGCCGGCTTTCTGCACGTGCTCGATCCAAGCACTGCAGCAGCCGCAGGTCGGGGTTTTGTGGACGGTCATGCGGGGCAGCGCCGTGGGAGCCGCGTCGGTCGCTCCCACGGCAGCCTGTGCGGCTGGCGCAGTGGTGGCGGATTGCGCGGGTGAAGCGGCCTGGGAACAAGCACCCAGGCCGATCACGGCAAGACCCAGCCACGTGAGGCGGTTCAATCTGAAAGCGTGCATTCCGGGTTCTCCGCTCAGCGTTTGGTCCGCGAGGACCAGTGGATGTGGACGATTCGCCAGCCGTCCGTGGTCTGCTTGAGGACCATCGTCTCGGCGCTCTGGACGGTGAGCGGCTTTCCGTCCTTCTGGGCATGCAACTCGCTTTCGGTTCCGACCCATGCGAACTCGCCAGCGGTGCGTGCGCGCTGACGGAGCAGTTGGCGGTGGGCGCCCTTGAGGAACGCCGCATCGCTGGCGGCGTGATGGCCCATGTATTCCTCACGGCTGCGCTCGGCGCCTCCGGACTCCAGGATAAGCACGTCCGCAGCGAGCAGGGCTTCGACCGTGGTCAGGTCGCCGCTGGACAGCGCGGTATTGAATCGTTCCGCCACAGCGACCGCGGCTTCTGCGGCAGCGGGGACGTCCACGTCCGGGGATGGTGCGGCGGTGGGGTGATGGGCATGCGACTGTGACGCCTGTGCCATGGCCGGCGACACGACGGCCAGCGCCAGGGAGAGGGTGAAGGAGGTTGCTAGCGCTTTCATGCATGGACTCCAGGGAATCAGTGGGTGTGTGTTTGTCCTGCGGCAACGCCGATCACACAGGCGTGCTTCGGGGTGCCTGGTTTCAATGTCCAGTTCCTGGTCAGAACCAGATTCGAACACCGGCCACGATCCGGGTGTCGTCGATGTCTCCGGACTGCGCGCTACGCTGGTCCGCCGTCCCGCCGTAAGCGCGCTCCCAGACCACGCCGACATAGGGGGCGAACTGCCGACGGAACTCGTAGCGCAGGCGGAAGCCGGCTTCGATCGTGCTCAGTCCGCTGCCGATTCCCGCCGCCGGATCGTCCTTGCTCCAGGCTTCGCCCTCGATCAGCCACTGGCCGATCAGCCGGTTGGTGAACAGCATTTCGTACTCGGCTTCCGCGGCGAGCCCGACCTGGCCCGACTCGCCCAGGTAGGCCGTGGCTTCGACTTCGAACTTGTACGGGGCAAGGCCGATGACGCCGAGCGCGGCATAGGTGCGCGACGGGCTGCCGCCAAAGCCGAAGTCATGGCGGACACCAGCGACCGCGTCCCACCATGGTGCGATCGCACGGCCGTACAGGACTTCCACGTCCGCCGACTCGGTGGAGCCGCCCGCACGCTCGCCCCCGCTGCGAAGCCAGACCTTGTTCAAGTCGGATCCGATCCAGCCCTTCGCTTCCCAGGCCATGCCGGTCCCGTGCTCATCCGCGTCCCACGCCTCGAGCCGATCAAGCGCCCAATAGGAGTTGATCGATTCGCCGTGCACCACGTGCGCGTCGAGGTCCTGGAACGCCGCGGCCCGATCTGCCGGCGTGACAACCGGGATGGGCACGTGCGGCTCGGCCGTGGGTGGGAGATCCTGGCTGGCACCAGGCTGATGGCCCATGGACGCGTGATCCATTCCGGAGTGATCCATTCCGGAGTAATCCATCCCGGAATGATCCATCTGGGAGTGGTCCATGGTGGAGTGATCCATCGTGGAGTGATCCATCGTGGAGTGGTCCATCGTGGAGTGGTCGCTGCGGGGAGTGTCCGCAGCCCCATGTTTCATGGCGCCGTGGTCCATGTCTCCGTGGTCCATGCTCCCGTGATCATGGGAACTCTTGTCTGGCGGAGTCGGCTCATGGTCGGCGTGCGGGTCAACAGGCTTGGCCGGCGGCTGGGTTGCAGCCGGCTTCGCTTCCGGGTGGTGCGCGGTGTGGTCCGTCTGCTGCGCCCAAGCCGGCGCGAACCCGGCGGCAAGAGACAGTGCGGAGGCCAGGCCGATGGCCAGGGGATGGCGGCTGGAACGGATCATGGCGCTCATTCCTCCACCCGCACTTCGCGGAACATGCCGGCTTCCATGTGGTAGAGCAGGTGGCAGTGGTAGGCCCAGCGGCCCAGTGCGTCGGCACGCACCCGGTAACTGCGTCGGGTGCCCGGGGGCATGTCGATGGTGTGCTTGCGCACCATGAAGTTGCCGGCCTCGTCCTCGAGATCGCTCCACATGCCGTGGAGGTGGATCGGATGCGACATCATCGTGTCGTTGACCAGCACGATCCGCAGGCGCTCGCCGTAGTTCAGGCGCAGGGGCTCCGCGTCAGCGAACTTCACTCCGTCGAAGGACCACGCGAAGCGCTCCATGTGGCCCGTCAGGTGCAACTCGACCGTGCGGCCGGGTTCGCGCCCGTCGGGATCGCGGAAGGTGCTCCGCAGATCGGCGTAGGTCAGCACGCGGCGACCGTTGTCGCGCAGGCCGATGCCCGGATCATCCAGCTTGGGCGCGGGTGCCATCGTCTGCATGTCGACGAGGGGGTTTCCGGTTTCGCTGGCAGGGTGTTCCTGCATCCCGCCGGCACCATGATCCATCCCGGCCATGCTTCCGCCGGCCATGGCGCCTCCGGCCATCGACGACATGTCGTGGCCGCTGTGGCCCATGCCAGCCATCGAGCCGCCGGCCATCGCACCGTGCGACATCGAGGACATGTCGTGGCCGCCGCCGCCCATTCCGCCGTGGCCCATATCGTCCATGGTGAGGAGCGGCTTGGGGTCGACGTCGGGCACGGGCGCCCGCAAGCCTTCCCTGACGGCGAGCGTGCCGCTGATGTAGCCGGTGCGGCCGCTGTCCTGCGCGAAAATGGTGAACGCATCCTGCCCCGTCGGTTCAACGATGACGTCAAACGTTTCGGCGGTTGCGATGCGGAACTCGTCGACCGTGACCGGATGCACGTACTGCCCGTCGGCCGCGACCACGGTCATTTTCAGACCCGGGATGCGCACGTCGAAGTACGTCATCGCCGACCCGTTGATGAAGCGCAGGCGAACCTTCTCGCCCGACCGGAACAGCCCGGTCCAGTTGCCGAGCGACGTCGTGCCGTTCATGAGGAACGTATAGGTGTTGCCGTTGACATCCGACAGGTCGGTCGGCGTCATCCGCATCTGACCCCACATCTTGCGGTCCTCGACCGTGGCGGCCAGGCCGTGTTGCTTCACGTCGTCGAAGAAATCGCCGACCGTCTGCTTGGAGAAGTTGTCGAAGTCCGACCGCTTCTTGAGCCGGGTGAACAGGCGCTTCGGATCGAGGTCGGTCCAGTCGGTGAGCATGACCACGTAATCGCGGTCATAGGCGAAGGGCTCGGGTTCCAGCGGCTCGATCACCAGCGGCCCGTAAAGACCGGCCTGCTCCTGGAAACCGGAATGGCTGTGGTACCAGTAGGTGCCGCCTTGCACGACGTTGAAGCGGTACTGGTAGGTCTCGCCACGGTTGATGCCGTTGAAGCTCAGCCCGGGCACGCCGTCCATGTCGGCCGGCAGCAGGATGCCGTGCCAATGGATCGACGCCTGGTCGCCATGGATGGAACCGGGGGGCAGGGCATTGCGGACCCGCAGGTTGACAGTCGTGCCCTCGCGCCAACGCAGCAGGGGCGCCGGAACGGATCCGTTGACCGTGATCGCGGGGCGCGTGGCGCCGGTGAAGTTCATCGGCGTCTCGCCGATGGTCAGGTCGAATTCGGTGCCCGAGAGCACGTTGGGTACGCCCTCAGCCTGGACGGCCCAACTGGAACGCGGCCAGAGGCCCAAGGCTGCAACGGCGCCACCGGCGGCAAGGCCTTGCACGAAGCGGCGGCGCGACGGGGCAGACAGCCCCTCGGCACGGCCGAAAGAATCGGATGACATGGGAACTCCGGGAAAGGTCGAAGGCTCGCGGGGCGAGCCTTGCCCTGTCGGTGCGGAACAGCGGACAGGGTCCATCAACGCCTCAAGAGGCGTGCAGCGACACTTAGCCGATCGGAGGTCGGAACAGATTGGTCAGGGCAGCGGACGCGTGCACCGACAGGAAGGGCTCGGCGGTTTGCCGATACAGGACGGAGACGTTGCCGAGTGTTGAACCGACGAGTGCCGCAAAACAATGGTGCATGCACGCACAGCAATCGCCCGCCTGGCAGCAATCGCCCAACGGCGATTTCGCCTCGGCCAGCTCAGCGGGCCGCGGGTGACTGTGATCGTAGGCCACCGGCGGGGTCGTTGTGCCGTGGCAGGCAGCCATGGCCTCGCTTCGTGTCTGCGCCGCGGCCACGGAGGTCACGTCGCCCGCGGAGTCTCTCAGATGATCCATATGCATGGCCGCCCCAGCAATGCCCGGACCGTTGGCCAACAGGGCAACGATCAGGAACACCCGCATCAGGAGCGCACGCAAAGACATGCGCCCAATTATACGTTCGGATCTAAACGCTGGATGAATGCACCGGAAACGCAGCCGCGTCGCCGATCGCACCCGGGCCAATCAGAACTTCCACGTCGCCGGGGCGTTCTCGAGCATCGGCAGTTGGATCGCCAATTCCCCGTGCGGCACTGCTCCAGCCCGGTGGCGCAAGGCGCGCCTCTTTGCTGCTGGCCTGATTAAGGGGTGTCCACCATTTTAAGGTCAAGCAGGGCACGCACCGGTTCCTGCAAACTTGTCATGCCACGGCGCCCCAGCTCCAGGGCCTCTTCCGGTGGCGCGCCGTTGCGTGCGGCCACCATCGCCAGCAGCGCGCCGGCGCGATTGCCGGAAGCCCAGTGCAGCAGCACAGGACCCGGTGCCTCGTCGATCCAGGCTTGTACCTGCGCAGCGTTCGCATCGGTGATTTCCTGGACCCCACCGACATCAAGTTGGCGGTAGGCCATGCCGGCGGAGACGACTTCGGATGCTTCATCGCGCCCGGCCATTTCCTCGTCGAGACGCAAGTTGATGACGGTAGTAACCCCGCTTGAGCGGATCGAAGCCCACTGGGAAGGCGCGGGCTGGCCGGAGGTAAACAGGCCGCTGGTCACTGCCTGCAGCGGCACCTCGTCAGATGACGCGGCCGACGCAGCGCCGGCATGCCGGCTTGCCGGCTGTGTGGAGGCGCAACCAACCAGAGCAGCACGCCGGCCAGCGGCCAGGTCAGGGCCCGGATGCGACCGGCGGTGCGGGATGGTCTGGACTTCATGCGTTCAAAAGTACGGCTGTGCCGCTGATGCCGCCATCAGCGGGGCCCCGTCCTGGTCCTTGCTGGTCCAACAGCTGGTTCGACCAATTCGGAGGCCTTTACCTCAACGCTGGAAGTGGCCGGGGCAGACCTTGCTGCAGATTAGGGCTGGTTATCGGGGGTAGGGCGGATGGCTCCTTTCGACCCAAAGCGGACGTCTCGTTGGAACATCGCGCACCACTTCGTCCCACGGATCACTCAGGCAGCCAAGCCCGACCGCATGACCTCGTAGAGCGCAGTCCGGGTATTGCTGTCTGCCATCGAAGGGCTAGCAGCCCATGCAACGGCAAGAGCCCCCAGGAAGAGACTGAGCCGGGGCATCCCGGCGGCTCCCGGCGAGGTCAGTGTCCCCGCGCATGAAATCGAACCGCTGCAGCAGGCGCACCAGTTCCTGGACACGCACTGTCGTCGGGGCTGCGCGATCACCAGCCGTGCCAGTGCGGCAGCGGAAACAAGTACAAGCGGTGCCATGGCCGACAACTGGAACGCGCCTTTTCCCTGTAGCCCTCTCGACGCATTCAGCGGAATTGTATAACCCCATCATCCGCAGGTACCCTGCGCGGCCATGACCCGCCTGCATCCCCGCTTCTTGTTGCCGCTCCTGCGCGTCGTCGTGCTGGGTGTGCTTGCGTTGGGGTTGGCATTCCAACCGGTGATGACAGCCGCTGGCGAAATGCATGAGCTCGCGCACGATCCGTCGGGCGCGCACAGCCACGGCCCGCATGCCAACGATCCGGGCGCGGAGTTCGCCGCGGCGGACGCGCACGATCAAGACGGATCGGAGACGTTGCACCTGTTACTGGATTTCGCCCATTGCTGTGGTTCAGCCGCGGCCGTGTTGCCGGTCCTGGATTCATTTTCTACTCGACCGGTCGCCGGTCGAATGGGGGTCGAAAAAGCATCGCCCCCGGCCGCCTTGCGTCTGCCGAGCCCATTCAAGCCTCCGATCTTCGGATGACCGCGCCGTCGGCCTGATGCCGACTCCCGTCAATTCGATTCATCGGAGCAACCCCCATGCGTTTGCGATCAGCGGCCCTGGCCGCGTTCGTCGCCGTGTGTGCCGTGACATTCCCCACGCACGCCGCCGACCCCCTCACCCTGGACGACGCTTTCCTTCGCGTTGCCGACGCCCATCCCGATCTACGCTTGTTTGGTGCCCGCCATGAGGCCCTGAAAGCCGAACTGGATCGCTCCTCGTTGCGCCCGGCGCTGGTCGCTGGAGCCGAGGTCGAGAACGTGCTCGGTACCGGCCCGGCCAGCGGCCTGGATGGCGCCGAGATCACGCTGAGCCTCGCCTCCGTGCTGGAGCGCGGCGGCAAGCTCGATGCCCGCCGCACGCTCGCGCAAAGCCGGATCGACGCGCTGGCCATCGAGCGCGAGGCGCAGCGGTTGGATCTCCTGGCCGAAGTGGCCCGCCGCTACCTGGCGGTCGTCGGTGCGCAACGCGAAGGCGAGCTTGCGCAGTTGGACGTCGACCAGCGCGAACGCACCGTTGCTGCGGCGCGCCGGCGTCACGAGGCCGGCGCTTCGCCGGAATCGGTCGTACTCACCGCCCAGGCCGCCCTCGCGCGGTCGGAACTGGATCGCGCTCGCGCCCGGCAACGTCAGGCGGCCGCCCGCCAGCATCTCGCGGCCCTGTGGGGCGAGCGAAATCCCGCATTCGAGATCCTCGGGGGCGATCTGCTCGCCGTGCCCCAGATCGCGGACTTCGCGGTACTCGCCGACTGGTTGCAACGCACTCCCGAGCTCGCGCAGTTCGTCGATCAGCAGCGCATTGGCGAGGCACGCCTGCAGCTGGCACGCAGCGAAGCGACCCCGGACTTCGACTGGCAGGTGGGCGTGCGACGGATGGCGGACGGCGATGACTTCGGCTTGGTCGGCAGTGTCTCGATCCCGCTGGGCACCACCCGCCGGGCACAACCGGGCATCCGTGCCGCACGCGCCGAGTTGACAGCGCTGGAAATCGAACGGGAGGCCGTGGGGCTGTCGCTCTACTCCACCCTCGCTGAGGCGCATGGCCGCTTCGGGGTGGCCCGCCTGGAAGCACAGCGGCTGGGTGAGGACGTGCTTCCACGTCTGGCCAAGGCCGAAGCAGCGGCCGCCACCGCGTACCGCGCAGGCGCCGCCAGTTATCTGGAGTGGTCGAGCCTGCAGGCGGAGCGCGCCGCCGCACGGCAGCAACAGCTGGCAGCTGCGCTGGAAGCCCAGCGCGCCCTGATCGAGATCCAGCGGCTGACCGGCCAGGCATTCGTCGCCGGCCCGGGCCCGCAAGACAACCAAGGAGCAACCCCATGAAGCCTGTCCACCTGATCCCGGCATTGGCGCTGGCCTTGAGCCTGGCGGCTTGCAGTGGTGAGCCGGACCAGCCTAGCCAGCCGGCAAACGACGCCCATGCTGACGAGGCCGCCGACCACGGCACCGAGGCCGACGAACACGGTCATGAAGCGGGTGAAATCGCCAGCACGGTCATCCCTGCCGAAATTGCCGAAAAGTCCGGTATCCAGACGCGGCCCGTCGGCCCCGGCGTGATCGCCGACGAGCATGAGGTGCAAGGCCTGCTGACCCCGGTCGAGGGTCGCGTTGCGCAGGTCACCGCCCGTTTCCCGGGCCCGATCCGTTCGCTGCGCGCCAACGTCGGCGACCCGGTCCGCGCCGGCCAGGTGCTGGCGACGATCGAGAGCAACCTGAGCCTGAGCACCTACAGCGTCGCCGCGCCGATCTCCGGCGTGGTCGTCGAGCGCAGTGCCTCGGTCGGCGGCCTGGCCAGCGAAGGTGCGCCCCTGTTCGAAATCGCCGATCTTTCGCAGCTCTGGGTCGACCTCCACATCTTTGGCGCGGACGCCCAGCACATCCAGCCCGGCGTGCCGGTGGCGGTCACCCGCATGAGCGATGGCGAGACCGTCCGAACCACGCTCGAACGCGTGCTGCCGGGCATGGCCACCGCCAGCCAGAGCACGGTGGCACGCGCGACGATCGACAACGCCGACAACCAATGGCGGCCGGGCACAGCAGTCAAGGCGCGGATCACGGTCGCACAGGAACCGGTGGACCTGATGGTGCCGCTGACCGCGCTGCAGTCGATGGATGGCCAGGAGTCCGTGTTCGTACGTGAGGGCGAGACGTACCTGACCCGACACGTCGAACTCGGTGCCCGCGATGCCACGCAGGTGCAGATCCTCTCGGGCCTGAGTGAAGGCGAGGAGGTGGTCGTCGCGGAGAGCTACCTGATCAAGGCGGACATCGGCAAGGAAGGCGCGGCGCATGACCACTGACGCCATAGGCCGCCAGCCGGGCCTGCTGGAGCGGATCGTCCGGTTCTCGATCCGGCATCGCTGGATGATGCTGGTGCTGACCCTCGGGCTGATCGGAGTAGGCATCTGGAGCTTCACCCGGCTCCCGATCGATGCAACGCCGGACATCACGAACGTCCAGGTGCAGATCAACACCGAGGCGCCCGGCTACTCTCCGCTGGAGTCCGAGCAGCGGGTCACCTATCCGATCGAGACGGCACTCGCCGGCTTGCCCCGGCTCGACTACACGCGCTCGCTGTCGCGCTACGGCTTGTCGCAGGTCACCGTGGTGTTCGAGGACGGCACCGACCTGTACTTCGCCAGGCAGCAGGTGGCCGAGCGCCTGCAGCAGATCCGCTCGCAGATCCCAGAGGGACTGGAACCCGAAATGGGGCCGATCTCGACCGGGTTGGGCGAGATCTTCATGTACACCATCGATGCCGCGCCCGAGGCGGTCAAACCGGACGGCACGCCGTGGACCGCCACCGACCTGCGCACCCTGCAGGATTGGGTGATCCGGCCGCAGATGCGCAACACCCCGGGCGTGACCGAAGTCAACACGATGGGCGGCTTCGAGCGGCAGATCCACATCACGCCGGACCCGTCCAGGCTGGTCGCACTCGGCTTCACGCTGCATGACATCGTCGACGCGGTGGCGGCCAACAACCAGAACATGGGCGCCGGTTACATCGAGCGCAACGGCCAGCAGTACCTGGTGCGCGTGCCCGGCCAGGTCGGCGGGATCGACGAGATCCGCAACATCGTGCTGGACCGGCGCGAAGGCCTGCCGATCCGGGTTGCCGACGTGGCGCAGGTGGGTGAAGGCCCGGAGCTTCGTACGGGCGCGGCCACCCAGAACGGCGAAGAGGTCGTGCTGGGCACCGTGTCGATGCTGGTCGGCTCCAACAGCCGCAGCGTCGCGCAGGCCGCGGCGGCGAAGCTGCAGGACGCGAACGCGAGCCTGCCAGAAGGCGTTATCGCAACGGCGGTCTACAACCGCACCGGGCTGGTCGAACGCACCATGCAGACGATCTCGAAGAACCTGGTCGAGGGCGCCCTGCTGGTGATCGTGGTCCTGTTCCTGCTACTGGGGAACTTCCGCGCCGCGCTGATCACCGCAGCCGTCATCCCCCTGGCCATGCTGTTCACGATCACCGGAATGGTGCGCGGAGGCGTCTCGGGCAACCTGATGAGCCTGGGTGCACTCGACTTCGGGCTGATCGTCGATGGCGCGGTCATCATCATCGAGAACGTCCTGCGCCGGTTTGGCGAGATGCAGCATCGGCTTGGCCGGACGCTGACACGTGAAGAACGCAACGACCTGACGGCTACCGCCACGGTCGAGGTCATCCGGCCCAGCCTGTTCGGCATGTTCATCATCGCCGCGGTGTACCTGCCGATCTTCGCCCTGACCGGGATCGAGGGAAAGATGTTCCATCCCATGGCGATCACGGTGGTGCTGGCCCTCACCGGCGCCATGGTGCTGTCGCTGACCTTCGTTCCCGCGTCGATCGCGATCTTCATGGGCAATCGCGTCCAGGAGAAGGAGAACCGGCTGGTCCAGTGGACGCGAGGCCGCTATGAGCCCTTGCTTGCCTGGTCGCTCCGCCGGCAGAACTGGGTCCTTGGCGGGGCACTCGCCCTGGTTGCCGTGTCCCTGCTGGTCGCCACGCGCCTGGGCAGCGAGTTCATTCCCAGCCTGGACGAGGGCGACATCGCCATGCACGCGATCCGTATCCCAGGCACGGGCCTGGAGCAGTCGGTGAAGATGCAGCTCGCCGTTGAGGAGCGCCTGCAGCAGGTTCCTGAAGTGGAGCGGGTCTTCAGCAAGATCGGCACGGCGGAGGTGGCCACCGACCCGATGCCGCCGAACGTGGCGGACACCTTCTTGATGATGAAGCCACGCGCGCAGTGGCCCGACCCGAGCAAGCCCAAGGACGTGCTGCTCGAGGAGATCGAGGCGGCGGTGGCGACGCTTCCAGGCAACAACTACGAGTTCACGCAGCCGATCGAGATGCGGACCAACGAGCTGATCTCCGGCGTGCGTGCGGACGTGGCGGTCAAGGTGTTCGGCGATGATCTGGACATGCTGATCGAGGTCGCCGAACAGGTCGAGGCGGTTGCCAGGCAGGTCGATGGCGCGGCGGACGTCAAGACCGAACAGGCGACCGGCTTGCCACTGCTGACGATCGTCCCGGATCGTGCGGCGCTGGCGCGCTTTGGCCTGAATCCGGGGATCGTGCAGCAGACCATTGCCACCGCGGTCGGTGGTCAGGTTGCCAGCCAGCTGTTCGAGGGCGACCGCCGCTTCGACATCGTGGTCCGGTTGCCGGAACAGATGCGTGTCGATCCGACTGCCCTTCAGGATCTGCCGATCCCCTTGCCCGACGTTGCGAACGCGGACCGGTCGAGCCTGGAGCCACGCTGGGCGACCGCGCGGACCGTACCGCTGCGGGAGGTCGCGAAGATCGAAAGCCTGCTGGGGCCCAACCAGATCAACCGCGAGAATGGAAAGCGCCGGGTGGTGGTCACCGCCAACGTGCGTGATCGCGACTTGGGTAGCTTTGTCGAAGAGCTGCAGCAGCGCGTCGGGCAGCAGGTGGACGTGCCCGAGGGCTACTGGATCGACTACGGCGGCACGTTCGAGCAGTTGATCTCGGCCAGCCAACGGCTCGCAGTCGTGGTACCGGTGACGTTGGTCCTCATCTTCGGCTTGTTGTTCATGGCGTTCGGTTCGGCCAGGGATGCGGTGATCGTGTTCAGCGGGGTGCCGCTGGCCCTGACGGGCGGTGTGGCCGCACTGGCACTGCGCGGCATCCCGTTGTCGATCACCGCAGGCGTCGGCTTCATCGCGCTGTCCGGCGTGGCCGTGCTCAACGGCCTGGTCATGATCGCCTTCATTCGCAACCTGCGCGAACAAGGCCAGTCGCTGGACGACGCGGTCTTCAACGGCGCCCTCGGGCGGCTGCGGCCCGTGCTGATGACCGCCCTGGTCGCGTCGCTCGGCTTCGTCCCCATGGCGCTCAATGTCGGCGCGGGCGCGGAGGTGCAGCGTCCGCTCGCCACCGTCGTGATCGGCGGGATCGTGTCTTCAACGCTGCTCACCCTGCTTGTCCTGCCCACCCTTTACCGTCTTCTGCATCGCGGCGACGCAGCGAAGCCGCAACTGGAGGCCCACTGAGTTGAGTGAAGAGAAGATCGAGATACACGACGCGCACCAGCGCCGGATCCTGTTGATCGTCCTCGCCCTGAACCTCGCGCTTGCCGCGGGGTTCGGGGTCACGGGCGTCGCCGCCGGCTCAAGCGCTCTGATCGCAAATGGACTGGACAATGCGTCCGACAGCGCCGTCTACATCATCACCCTGCTCGCACTCAGTCGCTCACAAGCCTGGAAACGGTCGGCGGCCAAAGTGTCCGGCTGGCTGCTGATCCTGTTCGCCGCTGGGATCCTGGTCGACGTGGGCCGTCGGTTCCTGGGTGACGCCGAGCCCATTGGTACGACGATGATGGTGATGGCGCTGGGGGCCGGCCTGGTAAACGCGACATGCGTGTGGCTGCTCAAGAAAATCCGGCAGGCCAATGTGAACGTGCGTGCCGCGACGACCTTCAGCACCAACGATTTCATCGCCAACGCAGGCGTGCTCGTGGGTGGCGGACTGGTGCTGTGGACCGGGCGGGCCTGGCCCGACCTCGTCGTGGGGCTCGCAGTGGCGGCGATCGCCCTGAAAGGGGGCATCGAGATCCTGCAGGATGCCCGTGGCGAAGAGGACGCTTGAGTGCCGACCTAGGATGGCGGGTGGCGCAGCGTGTCGAGGATGGCGCACTGGCCGCGCTCGCCGCCGCTGCAACTGCCAATCACCCGTTCGAGCTCCGAGGCCATCCGCTGAAGGTCGTTTAGCCGGTTCCGGATGTCCAGCAGGTGCCCGCGGGCAAGACGGTCGACATCCTGGCAGGACAACCCGTCGTCTTCGGCCAGGCCCAGCAGGCTGCGGATCTCCTCCAGCGAGAAGCCCAGTTCGCGTCCGCGGCTGATGAAGCGCAGCCGATCCGCGTCGGCGGGACGGTAGTCGCGATACCCGCCCGCCGTGCGCGGCGGGGCAGGCAACAACCCGATGCGCTCGTAGTAGCGCACGGTTTCGGGATGGCACCCGCTGCGCTCCGCGACCTCTCCGATCTTCATGGGCTTGACTCTGTAGCGACTCCGGGGTTTAGGATCGCCGACCTGGAAGCGGGCCGCAAATCCTCGGACGCCCGCTCGACTCGGAGACATGATCATGAGTGATTCGTGCGGCTGCGGAAGCACGGTGGATATCCGCGCCCTGGAGGCGGGGCAGCGGCGCGTGTTGATGATCGTGCTGGCAATCAACATCGCCAGCTTCGTGATGATGATCACCGCAGCGATCTACAGCGGCTCGTCCTCGTTGCTGTCGGGCAGCCTCGACAACCTCGGTGATGCGTTGACCTATCTGCTGAGCCTGGCAGTGATCGGCGCGAGCCTGCGCGCCAAGGCCAGGGTGGCGTTGTTCAAGGGATTGCTGATCCTCGGTGCCGCGGTTGCGGTCGCCATCCAGATCGGCTGGCGCCTGGCCCACCCGGAGGTGCCGATCTTCGAGGCCATCGGCATCGCCGCCGTGATCAATCTTGCGTTCAACGCCTTGTGCCTGTGGCTGCTTACCCCGTACCGCTTTGGCGACGTGAACATGTCATCGGCCTGGGAGTGCTCGCGCAATGACCTGTACGAGGGTGTTGCGGTGCTGCTGGCAGCCGCCGGCGTGTGGCTGTTCGATGCCGGCTGGCCCGATCTGGTCATCGCCGGTGGACTGTTGCTGATGTTTCTGCGGTCCTCCGCTCGGGTACTCCGCATGGCTTGGCGGAGTTACCGGGACGAGGTGAAATAACGAGTTACGGCCCGTTGTCCGGTCCTCGAAGAAGAAATGCTCCGTTCTGAAGCGTGGCTGGAGCGGCCAAGAAAGTCAGCTATGACAGGCAGTAAGCTCACCTTTGGCCGTTTTTTACACGAATCCCTGCCGACCCTCTGAAAGAGTGGATTCGAAGCGGCAGTTCGGGTCAGCCAGAACGTCCGCTTCTGGCCGGAAGCAGCCCGCCGCGCAGGAGGGCCGTTGCCGACCCAAAGCGGCTATCTCGAGGCCCACATCTAGCCGCTGGCGAGCTTTCGACGCCACAATAGGCTTTCCCGACAACGGATCTTGCGAATGCGTCGCGCCGCCCTTCTGCTCCTACTGATCTCTTTCAGCGCAAGGGCTGTCGTCATTCGAGATGACATTCCGGACCTGCAGTATCGGATGGCTGCCTCCGAGTTTCCCGCGCTTGCCGATGTCCCCGGTGAGGGCCACGGAGTCCTCATCGCGCCGCAGTGGGTGCTTACTGCCGCACACGCAATCACCTGGCAGCATGCGGTGGATGTCGTTGTTGTCGGTGGTACTCCCCGCGCCGTCAGCCGCGTTGTCATCCATCCGGGCTACAAGAAGCCGTCTCAGGAGATGATCGATTCGGCAATCAAGTCGGGGGATTGGGCGGCATTCCTGGAGTTCATCGCCTCCTCGGACGATCTTGCTCTAATCCACCTTTCGGAGCCGGTTCGCGATGTCGTGCCCGCGCCCGTTTACAGTGGATCGGCGCTAGGTAAGGTCGTCCGGATCATGGGCCGAGGCGCCACCGGCACGGGAGCGGAGGGGCACCATCCGCACGGCCCGAATCGGACAGACCTGCGTCAGGGCTACAACCAGATCACCGCCTCGGATGGTCGGTGGATTTCCTACACCTTCGACAAGCCGCCTGCTGCACTTCCCCTAGAGGCCTCGACCGGCAACGGGGACAGCGGCGGCCCCATGCTGGTCGCTGTGGACAACGAGTGGCACGTTGCCGGAATCACCTCGTGGAAGCGTGTCGACGGCAACCCGATGGAGATCCACCCAGGCAGGTACGGACAAACCAACTATGGGGTGCGCCTCGAGCACTACAACCAGTGGATCAAGACGACGATCGCAATGGCCGTGCTTACCGGAAACGGGCGTTGAGGAGCGGTAGAGCTGGGGCGCGCTTCGGGCCGGCAGCGGACCTTAGGAGGGCAGGGGGGATTACGAAGATTTACCGCGGGTAGGGGAGGTCCGATTTCGAACCAGGGCGGACGTTTCGGGCAGCCAGATCCATCATCGGCTCCCCCAGCGAGGCAACCATCGCCTTGCAGACCTGGCGGGCGGAGAGAAGGGTCAGATGGTCGTCGCCTTGGCCGCTACACCGGCAAAATCGGCGTCGTCGAACACACGATAATGCGGTGGGAAGCGCGGCTCAAAGCGACGTAGAGGTGGCGCGCATCCATCTGCTCCGGATGCAAAATCGCGGCGACCTCTGCTTCAAGTCCTTTCAATAGGAGCGTACTGCCAATGTTGCGACTGGCCAACGGGCGCCCACGCTGGCGGAAGCGCTCACGTTCAAGCACCGTGGCCTCGTGAAACGAACAATGACCATCTGCCGCACGGCCCATCGCCCTCAGGCATCGCTCCAGAACTTCGTGCCGATACACACGAACGTTCGATTGCGCACGTAGGCAAGTAATTGCTCGGCGGGCCGAGTGCAGGGTCCGGGTCTGCTCAAACTCCAGCAGCGCAGCCTCCGCGTCCGTGGGCGGGTTTCTGGCGCGCCCGTCGCGAATGGAATTCAGGCGCTGGAGGGTCTGCGCAACAGCTAGGCTGGTCATGAGTGAACCGGCGAACGCCAACAACCTCGATGTTGCATCAGGGGCGACCGGGTCAAACTGGCGCCCGAAAGACGTCAGGTCTCGGAGGTCTACAGTTTCTACAACGGTGGCCCCCGGCGTCTGGCTGGCTAGTTGGTGACGTCCAGCCACGTTGCGGGAGTCCGCAATTATCAGCACCGAACCCTGATTTGTCTCGGCACGTGCCCGTAAGGCGACCATCCTGCGGATGTCGTCTTGTGCGGGGGATACATGAACGTATTCCACACGCTGAGGCAAGGTTCGCACGTCAATCTTCTGTCCCAACTCGAGCGCACGTCGCACCTCCAGCAACCAGCCGCCGAGATCGGCTGCCCCGACATTGGTCCAACGCCAAGTGTCGTTTAACTCGCCAACAGAGGGGTAGTTGGGTAACACATCGGCTTGCCAATCAATTAATCGTTCCGAGAAGCCGAAGATGGCCTGCATTGGGTCGCCCAGCACACACACAGGAAGGGCGACGGCGAGGGCGCTGACGATCCGGTGCTGTGTCAGGGAGCAGTCCTGATACTCATCCACGAACAGCCGCGCGTAGGTGGCGGAGAGAACATCGTCTAGGTGTCGGCCTTCCAGTGCCGCGATGGCAGCCGCACGTATAGCGGGGTAGTCCCGACCGGGGTTCGTCAATTCAAGCACCCGCGGGTTGATGCCACTGCGGCGAGGAAACGACGCTGCTACACGTTTCGCGAAGCCGTCGATGGTCGCGACACGATAGGCGCTCGCCGGGACACCCGTGTTGTTGAGGCGCAAGCGCAACGCGGAGACACCCGCGTTCGTATGAGTCAGCACCAAGATCGGAAGGCGCCCTTGATGCTGACGAAGCGCTGCGGCGATCAGGTGGGTCTTGCCGCACCCCGCTGGAGCGGTGACCGAGCCACGCTGAACCGCCAGCAGAGTCTCCTCAATGCTCATGAGCCCAGCTGAATAGGTTGCGGATATGCTGCTGGAAAGGCGCCGCCGTTTGAGCAAAGCGCGGACCGATAATGTCCCTCGCCAAGTCCTCGACGATGCCCTGCTGCTTAAACCAGCCGCTCTTGTGCGCAACACTTCCTAGCTCTTGTCGCAACTGCGAATCGAACCCATCAGACAGGGATGTTTCGTCGATGGCTTCGAGTGTCCACTGACCATTGGTTCGGGTTCTGATTTGATCGTCTATCACCTGGCGCCCATGGAGTTCGATTGCTCGTTCAAGAAGCTCTGCAACCCCACCGTGGTCAAGCGACATAAAGAGTTCATGCTCGGTCGCACGGTCGGCATCCCATTGAATATGGCGCCCACCGGCGGCTACGTGGGTGGCCACGTCTCCCGGGTTGATGGGCTTGTCGCTGTCAACGAGCACAATCGTCTTGTACCCGAGTGAGCGCAGAGCCAGCCCCCGTTGAAATCCCTTTTCGGGAAAGCTGCCACCTACGCTTACTGCGATAGCTCCGGCTGACAGCAAGGAGCGGTGGTTCTGCTCGACCCAATACATGTCCAAGCCTCGGACCAGTCCCACTTCGCTGGCGCCCTCACACAGAATCACGGTCTTCGCGAGCAGCGCCTCGGGCGTCGCTCGCGCCGTGCCTTGCGCTTCTGCGAATTCCCCGGCCCAACGGGCTTCGTGCTGGACACCCTCCGTGCGGACTACCCAGATTTGCTCTGCATCAAGTTCGCGTACTGCCACGGGGGAGTGAGTGGTCAGGAATACTTGCATCGGCGCAGCTGGGTCCTTCGCACCCAACGATATCAGGAGTCGTTGAAGGCGATGCGGTTCCAAGCCAGTTTCCGCCTCATCAACCAGGACGATGCCCGCTTGATCCTTAAATGCGGCCCGTTGGAGCCCTGCTATGAGCAGGCGCGCTGATCCGGTGCCCAATGAACGCAGTGGCACGCCGGCATCATTGTGAAGGGCAACCGCCCCATCTCCAAGCGATACCGAGTGGGCGTCTAACAGGGCTTGCGCGCCTTGTTGCCCCACCGAAATCCCTAGCTCCTGCGCCTGCCGGTTTACCTCGTCAAGCACCTGCCGTAAGGGTTCGGAAGCGGCCTGTCCGAAACTTGCGCGCGCTTGCCTAGCAGCTTGCGCAAGTTGTGGGCCCAGTTGGACTGCGTCGTCCGACAAGCGATTGAGAACGGAACCCCGCGTCCACCCGAGGTGGGCGTTGAGATAGTTGCCCAGCCGCGCGGGTGCAATGGAAACGCGGTCCGCCCAGCGTAGCCCTCGCTCTATTCCTGCGGCTTGCGCCTGGGACGAGATCAGCGTCCAAACAGGCTCAAGATCGGCGCCTACTAGTACGTTGACGGAAAGGACCGTCTCCCAACCATGCTGCGGCTCTTCCTCGATCACGCGCGTGCCTGCATGGTATGAACGCAGGAAATCACCGTAGGTATCAAGGTTCTGCAAAGCGTCGGGCAACGCCCCAAGCGTCAACGTGATGCTGATTGCCTGCCCAACGTCGAGGTTGTGGAAATCTGTATCGGAGATAGCCGCCGTGCGCCGGGCACCCAAGCAGAAATCGATTGCGTCCAAGATGGTTGATTTCCCGCTGTCCCCCGGCCCTATAAGGCAGTTCACGCCGGGACCTGGAAACCAGTCAAGCGCCCGGACGGAGCGGAAGTTGCGAATTTCAACCTTGCGAATACGAGCCATCCGTGTGCATGCCCCCTGTGGCATTGCGTCTAGGGAGGATAGTGGGAATCCCCGACTTGATCCATTTAGCTGAAATCAATGGTTTTCTTAGGCCGCGGGCCAGACAAGGCTCGCCTGCGGAGCCGGTGGCAAGAGCAATCTTGTGGCTGAAAGAGATCGCGAACCGAGCAGCGATCAGTCTTCTAGAAGACGGGCAGCAGGATTCGTGGTGGCGCTACCCGTCTGGAAATATCCCATTACGCTCGACACCGCCCGGTGCTCAGTCAATTGCATGATCGCCGGCAGCGCCACCCCTTGACGGCTGGCCTCGGTCACGAACCCGGATCTGAGACTATGCCCCCCAAAATCCCCCTCTAGACCGGCCAGCCGTGCCCGCCGCTGCACAATCTCTCCCACGGCGGCGGGAGAGAGGGCAGGGCCCACGCGTGTTTTCCACAGCCGCCGGAAGATCGGGCCCTCGGTAATTCCGGCCGCCTCGAGCCACTGCTCCAGCGCCAGTGCCGCGCGATCAAGCACCGGCTTGTCCGGGGTGGAGGATGCGGTGACGCCCGCCTGCTGGGTCTTGCTGTGCTCGAGGCGGTAGAGGTAGCCTTGGTCGCCGATTCGGCGCAGGTCCCGTAGGTCCGCGGCGGCGATCTCGCTCCGCCGGCGCCCGCCGCTGGCAAAGCCGAAGCAGAGCAGGGCGCGGTCGCGCAGGCCTTCTAGGCTGTCGTCACAGGTCGCCAGCATGGCTTCCAGTTCGGCCAGGGTGATGGCGGTCTTCTTGCGCGGCCGTTCGCCGCGTTTGACCGCGGCCCGAGCCGCCCGGCTGAGAACGGTGCGGACGGCCGGTTGCTCGCAGGGATTGGGTACTTGTTTGAGCCGGTGCGCGGTGGACAGCACCGCGACCCGATGCCGCACCGTGCTCAGCGTCCACGGCCCGGGCTTGGCCTTCAGGCCGGCGGCCACCAGCGCCTGGTCGACGGCCGGCGGCAGTTCCCATGTCATGTCGCCGTCAGCCGAGCGGCGCTGGACATGGTCGACCACAAACTGCAGCACGGCGGCTTCCGGCACGGGCAGCGCCAGTTCGACGCCATAGCGCGCCGCATGCCAACCGGCCCAATAACGCAGGGCCGTCGCATAGCTGCGGGTGGTGTTGGCGGCCGCCGCTTCGGCCAGCAGTTCCCGCACGGCTTCGGCCGCCTGCTGCGCCAATTGGTCGGGCAGGGCAAGTGCGGACGCCGGTTGCGCCAAGGTCGGAAGTGCGTAATTATCATTCATAGTATGTAGTACACACTACAGCAAAAAGCATGTACCCACGATAATCATCACTGGCCGTTATCACCAGTACAGAAGCAACGGGGCAGGGCGCCCGCGTAGGAGGCACGACATGGCCCGAGGCATCACCGAATCCGACGTCCACACCGCCGCCGACGAAATCGTTGGCGCCGGCGAGCGACCGACCGTCGAGCGCATCCGCGCGCACCTAGGCACCGGCTCGCCAAACACCGTCACTCGGTGGCTCGAGACTTGGTGGCAAGGGCTGGGCCAGCGATTGCACGCGCAGCAGGCCAGACTCGCGGTCCCGGCCGCGCCGGACGCGGTCGCCGCCCTTGCGGCGGAGTGGTGGGCGCTAGCCCTGGAGAGCGCCCGAATCAGTGCCGACGAGGACCTCGCGGCCGACCGTGCGGCCCTTCAAGATGAGCGCGACGGCCTCCACCGGGACCGCGAGGCTTTCGGCAGCGAGGCTGCGGTTCTGCGTGAGCAGGCGGAAACGGCTGCGCACGCCGAACGCGTGGCGTCGACCCAGGCGGCCGAACTGCAACGGCTGGTCAGTCGGCTCGAAGGGCAGATCGGGGAACTGTCCCAGCAGCGAGAGGCGGCGCTCGCACGGGCAGTGGAGGCCGAGGCCGTCCGCCAGGCGGTTGAGCAGCGCCTTCAGGAACATCAGGAGGCCGCTCAGGCCGAGCGGGAATCCCTGGCGAACCACGTGCGGACGGTGGAGGATCGCGCCCACGCCGAGGTCGATCGCGCCCGCCAAGAAGGCAAGGATCTCAAGAATCAGCTGGCGGCCGTCAAAAAGGCGCATGCGGAAGCCGAGAAGTCGCTGGGCCAGCGGGCTGAGGCAGCCACTTCGAAAGCGATGGCGGCGGAGCGTGAAGCCGGCATCCAGCGTGCGCGGGCGGATGCTCTGGACGACCAACTGGGCAAGCTCCGTGATCTACCCGTTGCACTGGAAGCGGCTTTGCGCCGGAATGAGGGGCCGTCAAAGGCGAAGACTGCGCGGGGCAAACGACCGAGTCGAGGCTCCGGCAAGCCCCCCAAGGTCCCCGCAGAGCGGTGACCTGCGTGAAGTGGCCCGCCACATGGGCGCATCCGTGCTCGACCATGCTTGTAAAGAGCCCCAAGACTGCGGTGGCGCCGCCTATAAGAGTGCGGTGCCCACAGCGGTCGATCAGTCGTCAGATGTCTCAGATCGAGAGTTCGGAAGCTATTCAGCCACGCGACTGAGATGTCAGTGAGGGTACTTTTCCGCGGAGTTGGCCGCGGCAGACAGCGGGATCGGTGCACACCGAAATCTACGGAAGTCGCAAGAGTGCACAAGCCTTTGTACGGTAGAAATTTGGATGTACAGGCGTGAGTGCGTCGGATGTACACCGAAAGTGTTCACGCGATACAGCAAAGAGTGCGGTGCCCATGCACCATGACCACACGTTACTTGACCGAAACCGGGCCTGCTGCTACTTCGCATAATGCACATTATGTAAATACCATGACGGCCACCGGCGGCACCCGGACTCCGGCAAGCAAACGGATGGACGCAGTAGTCACGTCACGCGCTCTCCCACGCTAAGCGCACCCCTCCAACGCCGTCGCCAGGTACTCCGCGGTCCGGCTACCACGCACCTTCGCCACCTCGCGGGGCCGCCCCTCGGCGACGATGCGGCCGCCACGCTCACCCGCACCCGGGCCCATGTCGATCACCCAGTCCGCCTGCGCCACCACGCGCATCTCGTGTTCGATCACCACCACCGTATTTCCCGCCTGCACCAGCCGGTGCAGCTGCACCATCAGGCGGTCGACGTCAGCGGCATGCAGGCCGGTGGTCGGCTCGTCAAGTACGTACAGGCTGCGGCCACGCTGGCTGCGCTGCAGTTCGGTGGCCAGCTTGATGCGCTGGGCCTCGCCTCCGGACAGCTCGGTGGCCGGCTGGCCCAGGCGCAGGTAGCCCAGGCCGATCTCGCGCAGCAGGTGCAGCGGGCGGGCGATGGCACCCTGCTCGCTGAAGAACTCTCCGGCCTGCTCCACCGTCATGCCCAGCACCTCGGCGATGTTGCGGCCATTCCACCGCACCTGCAGCGTGGCCTCGTTGTAACGGGCGCCATGGCAGGTGGGACACGGCGCGTGGACGCTGGGCATGAACAGCAGCTCGACGCTGACCACGCCCTCCCCTTCGCAGGTCTCGCAGCGGCCCTTGGCGACGTTGAATGAAAACCGCCCGGCATCGAAGCGGCGTCGGCGGGCTTCGGGCGTGGCGGCAAACAGCTTGCGCACGTGGTCGAACAATCCGGTGTAGGTCGCAAGGTTGGAGCGCGGCGTGCGGCCGATCGGCTTCTGGTCGACCTGCACCAGGCGCTGCACCGCATCGATGTCGCCTGCCAGATGCCCGCGCGTGCGCTCGATCGCCGAGGGCGCATCGGGGGCCTCGTCGTCGCTGTCCTCGGGCTCGTGGCCCAGGTGCAGGCGGACCAGTTCGGCCAGGGCCTGTGCGATCAGGCTGGACTTGCCCGAGCCGGAAATGCCGGTGACCGCAGTCAGCACGCCCAGCGGAATGCGAGCGTCCAGCCCGTGCAGGTTGTGGCGGTGCAGGCCCCGCAGCTCCAGCCACCCGGACGGGGCGCGCTCATGGCTCTCCGGCGCCGGGGTGGTGTCGAACAGATACTGCGCCGTGCGTGACGCTTCGATCGCCGCCAGCCCTTCCGGCGGTCCGCTGTACAGCACCTCCCCGCCGCGTTCGCCGGCATCGGGGCCGACATCGACCAGCCATTGCGCGCGGCGCATCAGCTCAAGGTCGTGCTCCACCACGAACATCGAATTGCCGGCGTCGCGCAGCTGCTCCAGCGCGTCGTACAGCGCCTGGCTGTCGGCCGGGTGCAGGCCGGCGGACGGCTCGTCAAGCACATAGACCACGCCGAACAGGTGCGAGCGCAGCTGCGTGGCGAGCCGCAGGCGCTGCAGCTCGCCGGGCGACAGCGTCGGCGTGCTGCGGTCCAGCGACAGGTAGCCCAGCCCCAGCGCCTGCAGCGTATGCAGGCGACCGATGACGCCTTGCGCAAGACGCTGCGCGGCCAGCCGTTTCTCCTCGGACATCGCCGGGGTACGGCGAACGTCCGGCGCGGCGGCATGGGTGGCCTGCTTCGCGGCGGCGCGCCTGGCCCGGTCGCGCCCGGTCGCGCTGGCGCTGATGCTGCCCTCGCCGGCGTCGACGGGAAATTCGCCCTCCGCGATCGGCTGCAGCAGCTCCACCACCCGATCCAGCGGCAGGCGCGAGAACTCGCCGATGTCGACCCCGGCAAACGTCACCGACAGGGCCTCGCGTTTGAGCCGCTTGCCGTCGCACTCGGGGCACGGCCGGCCCTCCAGGAAGCGCGACACGCGCTTCTTCATCAGCGCGCTCTGGGTGGTGGCAAAGGTGTGCAGCACGTAGCGGCGCGCGCCGGTGTAGGTGCCCATGTAGCTGGGCTCGGCCTTGCGCTTGAGCGCGGCGCGGGTCTCGGCCGGGGTGAACCCGGCATACACCGGCGCAGTCGGCGTCTCCTCGGTGAACAGGATCCAGTCGCGGTCCTTCTTCGGCAGCTCCTTCCACGGCCTGTCGATGTCGTAGCCGAGCGTGACCAGGATGTCGCGCAGGTTCTGCCCGTGCCACGCCGGCGGCCACGAGGCGATCGCTTTTTCGCGGATGCTCAGCGACGGATCCGGCACCATCAGCGCCTCGGTCACCTCGTACACGTGGCCGAGACCGTGGCAGCGCGGGCACGCACCCTGTGGCGTGTTGGGCGAGAAGTCCTCGGCGTACAGCATCGGCTGCCGGGCCGGGTACGCACCGGCGCGGGAATACATCATCCGCACCAGGCTCGACAGCGTGGTCACGCTGCCGACGCTGGAGCGCGCATTGCCGGCGCCGCGCTGCTGCTGCAGGGCGATGGCGGGCGGCAGGCCCTCGATGGAGTCGACGTCCGGCACCCCGGCCTGGTCGATCAGGCGCCGCGCGTACGGCGCCACCGACTCGAAGTACCGGCGCTGCGCCTCGGCATAGATGGTGCCGAACGCCAGCGACGATTTGCCCGACCCCGACACGCCGGAGAACACCACCAGCTGGTCGCGCGGCACGTCGAGGTCGACGTCCCGCAGGTTGTGTTCGCGGGCACCGCGGACGCGCACGCAGCCGTCGTCACGGGCGATGGCCGGGGCTGCGGCCTTGGCGGACGACCTGCCGGCGGCACGGGATTTGGCAGCGCGCGACGTGACCATCAGGAGCTTCCGCCCAGGTCATCCAGGATCGGACAGTCCGGCCGCTGGTTGCCATGGCACCGCCGCGCCAGCTCTTCAAGCGTCCGCTGCATGGCCTGCATCTCGGCGATGCGCTTGCCCAGATCCCGGGCATGGTCCAGCGCCAGCGACTTGACCTCGGCGCTGGCGCGCGACCGGTCCGACCACAATGCCAGCAGGACTTCGATCTGCTTCATCGAAAAGCCCAGTGCGCGCGCACGTTTGACGAAGCGGAGCCGATGCACGTCCTGGCTGCTGTAGAGGCGGTAGCCGGCCGCGGTCCGCGCTGCTTCGGGGATCAATCCGATGCTCTCGTAGTGGCGGATCATCTTGGCGGTGACTCCGGACAGGCCGGCGGCCTCGCCGATGTTGTGGAAGCCCTGCCCGCGTGCTTCGCCAAGCTCCGGCGGCGGTGGCTTACGCGACACGACCCGCCTCCCCGCCAGCCTCGGGGGACGCCGGCCGCCAGCGCTTCAACAGCAGCGTATTGCCCAGCACGCTCAACGAAGAGAACGCCATGGCCGCGCCGGCGAAGATCGGGTCGAGCAGGCCCATCGCGGCCAGCGGGATGCCGACCACGTTGTAGGCGAAGGCCCAGAACAGGTTCTGGTGGATCTTGGCGGTGGTGCGCCGGGAGACGTCGATGGCATCGGCCACGAGGGTGATCGAGGGGCGCATCAGGGTGACCGCGGCGGCGTGCATCGCCACGTCGGTGCCCGAGCCCATGGCGATGCCGACGTCGCTGGCCGCCAGCGCCGGGGCGTCGTTGATGCCGTCGCCGACCATGGCGACCACGCCCCGTGCCTTGAGCTTGCGGACCACTTCAACCTTTTGTTCCGGGCGGACGTTGGCGTGTACCCCGTCGATGCCGAGGCTGCCGGCAATGCTGCGCGCCGCACCTTCGTTGTCGCCCGAGATCATGACCGTGTGGATGCCGAGCCGGTGCAGGCGCGAAACAGCGGCGCGCGCGCCGTCACGGGGCTCGTCGCGGAAGGCCAGCAGGCCGCGCACCCGGACCCCATCGCCCTCCCCGACCGCGAGCCAGGACAGGGTGTGGCCGCTGCGCTCCAGTTCATTCGCGCGGGTGCCGAGGTCGCCGACATCGGCCTTGACCTCTTGCATCAGCGCCAGGTTGCCAAGCCACGTTTCGCGGCCGTCGACGCGTCCCTTCAGGCCACGTCCCGGCAGGGCCCGGGTATCGGAGGCCGCGGCCACCGGCGTCGCTTCGCGCAGCACGGCCCGGGCCAACGGGTGCTCGCTGCCGCTCTGCAGCGCGGCGGCCAGCGCAAGCAGCGCTTCGCGCTCGCCGATGGCGGGGATCGCTTCGACCAGGCGCGGCTCGCCTGCAGTGAGGGTGCCGGTCTTGTCGAAGGCCACGACCCCGACCTTGTGCGCAAGCTCGAGCGCTTCGGCGTCCTTGATCAGGATCCCGGAGCGTGCAGCAACGCCGGTGCCGGCCATGATCGCGGTGGGCGTGGCCAGGCCAAGCGCGCAGGGACAGGCGATCACCAGCACCGCCACGGCGTTGAGGATCGCGGCGTTCCAGTCCTGGGTCGCCAGGCCCCAGGCCAGCAGGGTCACCACGGCGATGGCCACCACCACCGGCACGAAGATCGCGCTGACGCGATCGACCGCCTTCTGGATCGGGGCCTTCTTCGCCTGTGCGTCCTCGACCAGGCGGATGATGCGGGCCAGCGCGGTCTCGCTGCCGATGGCCAGGGTTTCGACCACCACGACGCCTTCGCCGTTGACGGCGCCGCCGGTGACCCGGTCACCGGCGTCCTTGGCGACGGGAAGCGACTCGCCGGTGATCAGCGACTCGTCGGCATGGGTGCGGCCTTCGCGCACTTCGCCATCGACGGGAAAGCGCTCGCCCGGGCGCACGACGACCATGTCCCCTACCCTCACCCGCTCGACCGCGACGTCCACGTCGCCTGCGGCGGTGCGCACGCGTGCGGTCGATGGCTTCAACGCCTGCAGCGCGCGGATGGCTTCGGTGGTCTGGCGCTTGGCGCGCGCCTCGAGGAACTTGCCGAGCAGGATCAGGGTGATGATCGCGGCGGAGGCTTCGAAATAGAGCTCGGCGGAGCCCTGCAGCAGGTTGTACACGCTCAGGCCGTAGCCGGCCGAAGTGCCCAGCGCCACCAGCAGGTCCATGTTGCCGGTGCCGGCGCGCAGGGCGTGCCAGCCGGCGCGGTAGAAGCGCGCGCCGAGCCAGAACTGCACCGGCGTGGCCAGCGCGAACTGCAGCCAGCCGGGCAGCATCCAGTGCTGGCCGAAGAGCATCCCGGCCATCGGCAGCACCAGCGGCGCGGTCAGGATGGCGGCGATGAGCAGGTGGCGGGCTTCCTTCGAAAGCGGCCGGCGGCCCGTGGTGGAGACGGGCTGATCCGCTGCGGCCGGCGTTGCCTGCGGAGGCTGCGCGACGTAGCCCGCGGCCTCCACGGCGGCCACGAGCTTCGCCACGTCGACTGCGCCGGCCGTGCGTACCCTGGCGCGCTCGGTGGCGAGGTTGACCGATGCCTCCATCACGCCAGGCACCTTCATCAGCGCCCGCTCGACCCGGCCCACGCAGGACGCGCAGGTCATGCCTTCGATGGCCAACTCGGTTTCATCCACGCCAATGTGGTAGCCGGCGGCCTCGATCGCCCGGGCGATGTCCGCGGCGGACGGCAGTGCGACGCCCCGGACTTCGGCGGTCTCGGTGGCGAGGTTGACGGTGGCGTCATCGACACCGGGCAGTTGCTTCAGCGCGCGCTCGACCCGGCCGGCGCACGAGGCGCAGGTCATGCCCTCGATGGGGAGTCGCAGATCCAGGGCGGCAACGGTTGTGGTCACGGGTACGTTCTCCTTCAGGATGCGCACAGCCTAATCCTTCCCATGACGGGAAGGTCAAGCGCGCGCCCGGACCCCACCCGGCCGGGGTCACTTGCGCCGGCGGGAGTTCCGGCGCATTACGGGCTTGCAAACCAGACGCAATAGAAGAGGCTTCCAGATGCGCGCCTTTGTCCTCCTGTCACTCGTCGCACTCCCCGTGGCCGCCCAGGCCGACGACACCGTGTTCTCCTGCATCACGGCCAGCGGCAAGCAGGTCCGAGTGGTGCAGGCGGACAACCATGTTCGATACACGTTCGGAAGGCCTGGCCAGGCACCGGAAATGAAGATCGAGACGCCCACTGCGGAGCTTGAATATCACGTCTCGGCGGGCTCGCAGATTGAAAGCCATGTCATGAGCTTCAGGAATGGCCGAACGATCTACCTGGTCGGCGCGTCGATCCTCTACAGCAACCCCGATTGGGGCGGCGAAATCACGGTGCTGCAAGGCGACGAGCAGCTGGCGCATATCCTGTGCCGGGATGGAACGGTCGAGTTCTCTGCCGACAGGCTGGCGACGGAGCCGGCGGGGTCCTGAACGCGGGTCAGCCGCCGCGGCGGGTACACGCTGCCCAGACCTCGTCGTCAAGCTTTCGCAGCAGATCGAACGTACGCTTCAGGCCCACGCGACGGAGCGTCTGCTCACGGCGGTCGCGTGCCGCCTGGCAACGGTCGGGTGACAGTTTGCCGCGTGCCTTCGTCCGCGTGGGACGCGCGCTCCCCGCAACGCCGCGGGCAGCCGCGCCGGATCGCGATGAAGCGCCCGCCTGCCCTCGCCGGGAGTCTGCCTTCCCTGCGGCGGAAGCCGTGGCGGGCTCCGGCACGGCGTCATACATGCCCGCTAACCGCTCCCCGTCTGCACATTCACCGCTGGTCAGCGTGACGTGACCAGTGGTGTCGATGCATTTCTGCACGGTCTGCGCCTGCGCAGGCCAGCCCGCGGCCGCCAGTGTTGCCATGGCCAGCAGTACCGCCAGCGATAGTCCATCCGTGGATCGATGACGCCCCATGTGGCCTCCTGCCGGTCGGGTCCCGTCGCCTCCGGCGCGCCACGTGGACGCGCCCGGCTTTGTTAATGCAGTTCGGCCTGCGCCACCGACACCGCCAGGCCTTCGCGGAAGCGCACCCTCAGCAGGTCGCCCACCTTGATCCGGCCCACGGCTTCGCGATGCTCGGGCGTCTCGGCGTGCAGCGTGCGGACGTTGCCGCTCGGGCCCTGCACGGTGAACGCCCCCGATGCCGCATCGACCTCGACCACCGCCGCCAGCACGGTCACTTCCTGTTCGCCCACCTGTCCACCATTCGACGGATGCAGGCCTTCGCTGATGTAGGCGCCCGGCTCGGCGCTGCCGCCGGGCTGGATGTCGAACAGCACCGACCGGTGGTAGCGCACGTCGACCACGTCGCCGACACGCAGCTCATCGATTCCCGTGACGCGCGGATCGACCGGCAGCACGCGCGTCCCGGTGCCTGTGTCCAGGGTCACCAGGCGCTTCTCGACGTCGATGGCGGTGACGCTGCCGCGCACGGCGACCTCGGCCTGCACCATGGTCTCGACGTCGGGCGAGGCGGCCTGCCCCGCTCCCGCGGACGGTTGGCCTGCGATCGCGGCGGAAGCCAGCCCGAGCGCCGCGGCGAGGGGAATCAGGTGGGCAAGGCGCTTGGTGTTCATGCTGGGCTCCAGGGTGCGGATGAACGGATGAGTTGCGCATCGTAGCCGCTGCCAGCGTCGCGGTGCTTGAGCGCGGTCAAGCGGAGGTTCGGACTTTCCCGCGATCGCGGGCCACGCAAACCCTTGATCCGAATCAAGGCGCGCGCTCCGCGGCTGCTGCACGATCCCATCCCATGGACGCATCCCTCCCCTTCAGCGCCGAACTCCTGCGCCGCTACGACCGGCCCGGCCCGCGCTATACCTCCTACCCCACCGCGCCGCAGTTCAGCAACGCGTTTGGCGAGGAGCAGCTGCGCGATGCCGCGGCCGCCAGCAACGGCGATCCCATCCCGCGCAGGCTTTCGCTGTACGTGCACGTTCCGTTCTGCGTCAGCCCCTGCTTCTACTGCGGCTGCAACCGGATCATCACCCGCGACAAATCGCGCGCCGGGACCTACCTGACGCGGCTGTATCGCGAGATCGACATGACCGCCGCGCTGTTCGATCGCGATCGTGAAGTGATCCAGCTGCATCTTGGTGGCGGCACGCCCAACTTCATGGGCCCCGACCAGATCGGCGAGCTGGTCGATGCGCTGCGCCGGCAGTTCCACTTCGCGCGCCCGGAAGAGAGCGACATTTCGATCGAGCTCGACCCGCGCTTCGTGTCGCCGGCCGACGTCGCCGAGCTCGGCCGGATCGGCTTCAACCGCGCCAGCTTCGGCGTGCAGGACTTCGACCCGGTGGTGCAGGAGGCGGTCAACCGCATCCAGTCGGTCGAGGAAACCCGCGCGGTGGTCGAGGCCTGCCGCTCAAGCGGTTTCCGCTCGGTCAACGTCGACCTGATCTACGGCCTGCCGAAGCAGAACCCGGAGGGTTTCGCGCGCACGCTGGATACGGTGGTCGAGATGCGCCCCGACCGGCTCGCGGTCTACGGCTATGCCCACCTGCCCGAGGTGTTCCGCCCGCAGAACCAGATCAAGTCCGGGGACCTGCCCAGCGCCGAGGAAAAGCTCGGCCTGCTGGAGCTGGCGATCACCAAACTGTCCGCCGCCGGCTACCAGTACATCGGCATGGACCACTTCGCGCTGCCCGACGACGACCTGTCCATGGCCCAGGCCCGCGGCAGCCTGCACCGCAACTTCATGGGCTACACCACGCACGCCGACAGCGACCTGGTCGGCCTGGGCGTGAGCGCGATCAGCCACATCGGCGACACCTTCAGCCAGAACCCGCGCGACCTGCCCTCCTGGCAGTTCGCGGTCGACGAAGGCCGGCTGCCGGTCTTCCGCGGCATGCAGCTGGACGAGGACGACGTGATCCGCGCCGACCTGATCCAGCAGCTGATGTGCCAGGCCGAGGTGCCGATGGACGCGCTCGAACGTCGACACGCCATTGATTTCAACGAGTATTTCTCCGAGGGGCTGGCGAAACTTGCGCCACTCGAAGCCGACGGACTGGTGCGCATCGAACCGGGCCGGATCAAGGTGACCGCGCGCGGACGGCTGCTCTTGCGTAACATTGCCATGTGCTTCGACCGCTACCTCACCCCCGCCCCCGCCGAATCCGACACCCGGCCCCGCTTCTCCCGCGCCATCTGACGCGACGGGAGGCCTGTCCGTGGTGAACAAGATCGCGTTCCCGCGCGTCGATCCCAGCGTGCTGGCCGACGACGGCGACGCATTCCATTTCTGCTCGACCTGCGCGTTCTCCCAGGCCTGCATGGCCCAGGGCATGGACAAGGCATCGCTGGGCGAGCTGCACATGCTGGTCGAGCACGTCGGCCCGCTGCACGCCGGCGAGCACGTGTTCCGCGTCGGCGATCCCTTCGAAGCCATCGCGGCGGTGCGCGCGGGCACGGTCAAGACCTACGTCATCGATCCCAGCGGCCGCGAGCACGTGCTCGGCTTCCATTTCCCGGGCGAGGTGATCGGCCTCGACGGCATCGACGGCGACACCTATCCGTGCAACGCCGTGGCGCTCGACACGGTGATGCTGTGCCGGTTCTCGTTCCCGAAGATCTCGGTGCTGGCCGGCCGCCTGCCGGGCCTGCAGCAGCACCTGTTCCGGCTGCTCAGCCGTGACATCGGCCGCGCCGCCCTGCTTGCCGGCGACTGGACCGCCGACGAGCGCCTGGCCGCGTTCCTGGTGATGATGTCGCGCCGGCTGGCGGCACGCGGGTTCTCGCCCGACCGGTTCCAGCTGACCATGGCGCGCACCGACATCGCCAACTACCTGCGCCTGGCGCCGGAAACCGTCAGCCGCGTGCTCAAGCGCTTCCAGGCCGACGGCCTGCTGCGCGTGGATCGACGCGAACTCGAGATCATCGACCAGGCCCGCCTTGGCGCCCTGGCGACGCCGGTGCTCTGGAAACAGTAAGGCTTCTCGGGACGACTCGAAGGCCGCACGGCCGCGCATGCACCGGCCCCGCTCCACTGCTTGACCCAGGTCAGTTCCTTTTCCCACGCCAACCGCCACGATGACGCCGCCTTCACATGCGGAGAAACGTGCCAATGGATACAACCAAGCGGTTGTGGTGGGGGCTGGGTGCCCTGCTCACAGTGACGTTCGCGATCATGCTGTGGATGGGGCGCGAGATCCATCAACAGGCGCCCCCCCTGCCCACGGCCATCGTGACCGAAAGCGGCCAGACGGTGTTCACCAAAGAGGAGCTCGAAACCGGCCGCGTGGTCTGGCAGAGCTTCGGCGGCCAGCAGATCGGTTCGATCTGGGGCCATGGCGCGCTGATGGCGCCCGACTGGTCGGCCGAGTGGTTGCACAAGGAAGCCCTGGCGATTCTGGACATGCGCGCGCAGGCGCAGTACGGCAAGTCCTACGACGCACTTGCGGCGGATGACCAGGCCAGGCTCGAGGCACAGCTTCGCCCCGACCTGCGCGCCAACACCTATGACGAAGCCACCGACACGCTCGTGATCTCCGACGAGCGCGCGCGGGCGATCGACGTGGTCGCCGCGCACTACGACAGCGTGTTCTCCGGCGATCCCGCAGGCGCCGGACTACGCGAGGCCTACGCACTGCGCGAGAACCCGATCCCGGATGCAGAGCATCGCCGGCTGATGTCGGGCTTCTTCTTCTGGGCGGCCTGGGCCACGGTGACCGAGCGACCCGGCAGCGAGATCAGCTACACCCACAACTTCCCGCACGACCCCATGGTCGGCAACACGCCCACCTCCAGCAGCTTCATGTGGTCGATGTTCAGCATCCTGCTGATGATCGCCGGCATCGCGCTGCTGGTCTGGCATTACGCGGTCTGGCACGGCAAAGAGACACCGCTGGTGCCGCCCGCTACCGATCCCTCGCTGTCGATCAGGATCACTCCTTCGATGCGTGCGGTGGGCAAGTATTTCTGGCTGGTGATGGGCCTGTTCCTGGTGCAGATCCTGCTGGGCGCGACCACCGCCCACTACCAGGTGGAAGGCCAGGCCGCCTATGGCCTGCCCTTGGCCGAGATCCTGCCCTACACGCTGACCCGCACCTGGCACACCCAGCTGGCGATCCTGTGGATCGCGACGGCCTGGCTGGCCACCGGCCTGTATCTCGCGCCTGCGATTTCAGGGCATGAGCCGAAGTTCCAGCGCCTGGGGGTGAACTTCCTGTTCGTCAGCCTGATCCTGATCGTGGTGGGCTCCTTCGCCGGCCAGTGGATGGCGGTGATGAACAAGCTCGGCTTGGCCCACAACTTCTGGTTCGGCCACCAGGGCTGGGAGTACACCGACATCGGCCGCTTCTGGCAGATCTACCTGTTCATCGGGCTGATGCTGTGGCTGGTGCTGATGGGCCGCGCCCTGTGGCCGGCGCTCAAGCGCAAGGACGAGATGTCCTCGATCGCGGGCCTGCTGTTCCTGTCGGTGGTCGCCATCGGCCTGCTGTACGCGGCCGGCCTGATGTGGCGCGAGCACTCGCACATCTCGATCATCACCTACTGGCGCTTCTGGATCGTGCACCTGTGGGTGGAAGGCTTCTTCGAGGTGTTCGCGGTCGCGGTGATCAGCTTCATCTTCGTCAAGCTGGGGCTGGTGCGCGGCAGGTCGGCCACGATCGCGGTGCTGTTTGCAACCATCGTGTTCATGGCCGGCGGCGTGCTGGGCATGTTCCACCACCTGTACTTCGCCGGCACGACAACCGCGATCATCGCCGTGGGAGCAAGTATCTCGGCGCTTGAAGTGGTGCCGCTGGCGCTGATCGGCCTGGAGGCGTACGACACCTGGAGGACCGGCCGCGCCACGCCGTGGATGCAGCGCTACAAGTGGCCGATCATGTTCTTTCTGGCGGTCAGCTTCTGGAACCTGATCGGTGCCGGCCTGCTGGGCTTCCTGATCAACACCCCGATCGCGCTGTACTTCATGCAGGGCACCAACCTGACCGCGGCCCACGGCCACACCGCGCTGTTCGGCGTGTACGGCATGCTGGGCATGGGGCTGATGCTGTACTGCCTGCGCGGTCTGAAGCCCGACCTGGTCTGGCGCGAGGGCCTGATCCGCTCGGCATTCTGGTCGTTCAACATCGGCCTTTCGCTGATGGCGGTGCTGACCCTGCTGCCGATGGGACTCCTGCAGTTGGAAGCCAATATCGAGCGTGGCTACTGGTACGCCCGTTCGGCCGAGTTCATGGGGCGTCCGATCATCGACGTGCTGGTCTGGCTGCGCACGCCGGGCGACATCGTGTTCGCGATCGGCGGGGTCCTGATGGCCGCGTTCGTCGCTTCGCTGTGGCTGGCGCCGGGCCGGGCCCGCACTCCCGCCGCGATCGGCGGCGAGGCGCACAACGAGGCCTGAGCAGCTTCGTGGAAGCAGCACCCGGGGGCGGACGCATGTCCGCCCCCTTTTTCGTTCTGGCAGCGGCATGTCCCGCCGTGCGCGCCAGATGCGCGCTCCCGCTGACCTGGATCAAGGCCGTGACGCCGGCAAGCGGTCCACACTGGCCGCCATGGACACACGACCCGACCAGCACATGTCGCCGCGGCTCCTGGCCGTCGCTCCGCATCGCCTGATGTTCTTCGTCGGCGCCGGCAACGTCCTGCTGGCGATGGCCTGGTGGGCGGCGTGGCTCTTCGCCGCGCGCTGGCCCGACCTGCTGCGGATGCCGCAGCCCGATCCGTATGCCGGCTGGCTGCACGCCATCGTCATGCAGTACCAGATGCTGCCGAGCTTCATCTTCGGCTTCCTGCTGACCACATTTCCGAAATGGATGGGGCTGCCTGATGCCGCCCGCTGGCACTACCTGCCGGTGGGAGCCGGCATGTTCGGCGGCCAGCTCGCGGTGCTGCTGGGTGCGTTCGGCGCGCCCGCCGGCATCGAGGTCGGCGTGGCGATGACGCTTGCGGGCTGGGCGGCCGGCCTGTGCTTCCTCGGCGACCTCGTGCTGCGCGACCGCAACCGCACCTGGCATGCGCGCTCGTGCTTCGCCGCGCTGCTGCTGGGCTGGCTGGGGCTGGCCGCATTCGGGGGCGGAATGCTGTCCGGCTCGCCGCAGTGGATGTTCGCGAGCATCAAGGTCGGCACCTTCGGACTGCTGCTGCCGGTCTACCTGACGGTGGCGCACCGCATGTTCCCGTTCTTCGCCTCCACCGTGGTGCCCGGCTACGCGCCATGGCGGCCGCTGTGGCTGCTGGCCGCGTTCTGGGCGATCTGCCTGCTGCACCTCGGCCTGGAGCTGGTGCACGCCTACGCCTGGCTGTGGCTGGCCGACCTGCCGCTGCTGGCGCTGTCGCTGCTGGCGCTGTGGCGCTGGTGGCCACGCGGTCCCAAGCCCGGCATCCTGGCGGTGCTGTTCCTGGGCCTGGCCTGGCTGCCGGTGACCTTCGCGCTGTATGCGGTGCAGAGCCTGGTCTACTTCGCGGGCGACGGCTTCATCCTCGGCCGTGCGCCGGCGCACGCCTTGTTCGTGGGCTTTTTCGGCAGCGTGCTGGTGGCCATGGTGACCCGGGTGACGCAGGGCCATTCGGGCCGGAAGATCGAGATGCCGGCCGTGGCCTGGTTCGCCTTCGCGGCGATCCAGGTGGTCACTGTCGTGCGCATCCTGGCCGACGTCTCGGCCGATCCCGGTGCGTGGTGGGCCGTGGCCGCGACGGGCTGGCTGCTGGCGCTGGGGCCGTGGGTGCTGCGGCTTGGCAGGATCTACCTCTCGCCGCGCAGGGACGGACGCCCGGGGTGAATCGATGATCGAGTTCTATCCGCAGATCAAGATGGTCCATGTGTCCACGGTGATCGCAAGCGGCCTGCTGTTCGCGCTCCGTGGCCTGCTGGTGCAGGCGGGCATGCAGCGCTGGGCGCTGGCGGCTCCCGTGCGCTACACCAGCTACGCCATCGACACCACGCTGCTCACCGCCGCGCTGATGCTGCTCACCATCCTGCCCGGCGCGATGTTCGGCAATGGCTGGCTGGCCATGAAGCTCGTATTGCTGGTGGTCTACGTGGTCCTGGGCGTGTTCGCCCTCCGGCGCGGACGCACGCCGCGCGCACGCATCGCCAGCTACCTGGCCGCGCTGGCGGTGTTCGGCTTCATCTATTCGATCGCCCGCACGCACCACCCGGGTGGAATCGCCTGGATGTTGCTTGCTGCTTGACCCGTGTCATGGGCCCGGGCGCACGATCCCGGGATACTGCATCCATGGCCCCCGCGCCGGCCGCGGGGCCGTGGACCGGCGGCTCGCGCCCCTTTCCCGATGCGGGAGCCTATAATGTGCGGATGCAGCATCCGCCGGTGCGCGGTTCCGTCCGGCCCATGCGCGCAACGCTTCGCGGTGTCAGCCGAAACAGGCCCCGGCATTGACTGTGATCAAGTCCAGGCGTGGGCGGACACCGGAAAATAGACAACCAGCAAACCAAGGTCACGTGCCCATGTCCTCGACCCCAGCCACCGCGACGGCCCCGGCCGACATCAGCGGTTCCGACGCAGCCAGGTCCGGCTTCTACAACGACAAGGTGGTGCGCCAGTTCACCATCGCCACCGTGGTCTGGGGCATCGTCGGCATGGCGGTCGGCGTGTTCATCGCCGCCCAGCTGTACTGGCCGACCCTTGGTGAAGGCATTCCGTGGCTCAGCTACGGCCGCCTGCGCCCGCTGCACACCAACGGCGTGATCTTCGCCTTCGGCGTCAGCGCGCTGTTCGCGACCAGCCTGCACGTGGTGCAGCGCACCTGCCACGTCCGCCTGATCTCCGACAAGTTGGCCTCCTTCGTGTTCTGGGGCTGGCAGGCGATCCTGGTGGCTGCGGTCATCACCCTGCCGCTGGGCATCACCCAGAGCAAGGAATACGCCGAGCTCGAGTGGCCCATCGACTGGGCCATCGCGGTGGTCTGGGTGTCGTACGCGGTGCTGTATTTCGGCACCATCATGAAGCGCCGCGTGCAGCACATCTATGTCGCCAACTGGTTCTTCGGCGCGTACATCATCACCATCGCCCTGCTCCACATCGTCAACAACATCGCCATCCCGTCCGGCTGGGACAAGTCGTATCCGGTCTACAGCGGCACGGTCGATGCCATGGTGCAGTGGTGGTACGGACACAACGCGGTGGGCTTCCTGCTCACCACCGCCTTCCTCGGCATGATGTATTACTTCGTGCCCAAGCAGGCCGGGCGCCCGATCTACTCCTACCGGCTGTCGATCGTGCACTTCTGGGCGCTGATCGCGGTCTACATGTGGGCCGGCCCGCACCACCTGCTCTACACCTCCCTGCCCGACTGGGTGCAGTCGGTGGGCATGGTGTTCTCGCTGATCCTGCTGGCCCCCAGCTGGGGCGGCGCGATCAACGGGATCATGACGCTCTCCGGGGTCTGGTACAAACTGCGCACCGACCCGATCCTGAAGTTCCTGATCGTGGCGCTGTCGTTCTACATGATCGCCACCTTCGAGGGCCCGATGCTCTCGATCAAGACGGTCAACTCGCTGTCGCACTACACCGACTGGACCGTGGGCCACGTGCACGCCGGCGCCCTCGGCTGGGTGGCGATGATCACCATCGGCTCGATCTACTCGCTGATGCCGCGCGTGCTTGGCCTGAAGGAGATGCATTCGGTCAAGTGGATCGACACGCACTTCTGGCTGCACACCGTCGGCGTGGTGCTGTACATCGCCTCGATGTGGATCGCCGGCGTGATGCAGGGCCTGATGTGGCGCGCCACCAACGCCGACGGCACGCTGACCTACAGCTTCGTCGAGTCGCTCAACGCCACCTATCCCTACTACCTCGTGCGCTTCGGCGGCGGCCTGCTGATCCTTGCCGGCATGGGCCTGATGGCGGTCAATACATGGAAGACCTTCCAGGCGGCCAAGGACCCGGTGCCGCAGCCGGTGCTGCCGCCAGACCCCTCCGACGCCCGCGCTTCGACCCAGGCAGCCTGACATGACGGATAAAAAGACCCCGGCGCCGTCCAACGGCCACCAGAAGATCGAGAAGAACATCGGCCTCATGATCGGCCTGATCGCCGTCGCCGTGTCCTTCGGCGGCCTGACCGAAATCGTGCCGCTGATGTACCAGGCCGAGGCCATCGAGCCGCTCGAGGGCGTCGAGCCCTACCCCGCGCTGGAGCTCGCCGGCCGTGACGTCTACGTCCGCGAGGGCTGCTACAACTGCCATACGCAGATGATCCGCACCCTGCGCTTCGAGACCGAACGCTACGGCCACTATTCGCTGGCCGGCGAATCCGTCTACGACCGCCCGCACCAGTGGGGCTCCAAGCGCACCGGGCCCGACCTTGCGCGCGTCGGCGGCCGTTATTCCGACGACTGGCACCGCGTGCACCTGGTCGATCCGCGCGCGGTGGTGCCGGAATCGAACATGCCGTCCTTCCCGTGGCTGGCCACCACGCCGGTCAGCGGCGAAAAGGTCACCCGCAACATGCGCAACCTGCGCCGCATCGGCGATCCCTACAGCGACGAGGACATCGACGGCGCCGCGGCGGTGGTCGCCGGCAAGACCGAGCTCGACGCCGTGGTGGCCTACCTGCAGGGCCTCGGCCTGCACGCACCCGCGGTCACATCGGCTGCAACGCCGACCGCGGCCGACGTGGAGGGAGCGCAATGATCGGCGGGCTGGTCACGCTGTCCCTGCTGCTGCTGTTCGTGGGCGGCTGGATCTGGGTCTGGCGGCCTTCGCACAAGGCCGAGTTCGACGCAGCCGCGCAGCTGCCCCTTGAGGACGATTTCCTGGAGCCCCGGCAATGAGCACAGGTTGGAGCATTTACGTCATCGCACTTGTGCTGCTGAACATCGGCGGCCTCTGGTACCTGCTGGCCTGGACAAGCCGCCGCCGCCCGGGCGACCCCAAGCCCGAGGAAACCAGCCACGTCTGGGACGGAGACATCACCGAATACAACAAGCCGCTGCCGCGCTGGTGGATCATCGGCTTCTACCTGACCATGGTATTCGCGGTCGGCTACCTGCTGTGGTACCCGGGCTTCGGCAACTTCAAGGGCTTTGGCGGCTGGACTTCGGCGGGCGAACACGACGCCGACAAGGCCAAGCAGGACGCGATCCTTGCCGTCACCTTCCGCCCTTACGACGGCAAGTCGATCGCCACGCTGGCCGCCGATCCGCGGGCGGTTGAACTCGGGCGGGCGATCTTCGCCAACACCTGTGCGACCTGCCACGGATCCTCGGCGCAGGGCGCGGTGGGCTATCCGAACCTGTCCGACGACATCTGGCACTGGGGCGGTTCGGAGGACGAGATCCTCACCAGCATCCTCGACGGGCGCCAGGGCGTGATGCCCGAGTGGGGCACGGTGCTCACCGGCATGGGCGGTGACAACGCGGTGCTGTCGGTCGCCACCTATGCACGCTCGCTTGCAGGCGAAGTCCCCGCCAGCGACTTCTTCGCCGCGCAGGGCAAGGGCCTGTACGAGGGCGTCTGCGTCGCCTGCCACGGCATCGACGGAACCGGCAACCAGGCCCTCGGCGCGCCGGACCTGACCGACGACTACGCCATGTACGGCAGCTCGGTGGAATCGATCATGGAAACCATCAACCAGGGTCGCCACGGCGTCATGCCGGCGCACCGCGAACTGCTCGGCGAGACCCGCGCCCGCCTGGTGGGTTCGTATGTCTGGTCGCTGTCGAACAATGCCGCGACCGGGGAGCCGCAGGCGGAGAACCAGTGAGCCACACTCCCACCCCCGCCTTCGACCACCCGCCGCGCCCCATGGCGCAGCGGGTGGGCGCGATCCTGTGGCCCAGCTTCTTCGCGGCCGGCGTGGCGACGATGGTGTTCTTCGCCTTCGTCGACCCGCTGGTCCTGCGCGACATCACCTTCCCCGGCGTCGAGATCAGCCGCAGCCTGGGCTATTCGATCGCCTTCTTCATGTTCTGGCTCGCCACCGCCGCGTCCAGCCTGTTCACCTGGATCCTGCTGCGGCCGGCCAGCCGGTTCAACAGAGCGCTACCCCGAGATAAATGAGCCGTCGCATTCCCCTGGAGCTTGCCGAGGACAACGGCGGCTCGATGTACGTCAGCGAGCGCAAGGTGTATCCGCGCGAGGTGTCCGGACGCCTGAACACCCTGCGCGTGGCCGCCGTGTTCTGGCTGCTGGGCATGTTCTACGTGTTCCCCTGGCTGCGTTGGGATGATCGCCAGGCGGTGCTGTTCGACCTGCCCGCGCGCAAGTTCCACGTCTTCAGCCTGACCTTCTGGCCGCAGGACTTCCTGTTCCTGGCGCTGCTGCTGATCATCGCGGCGCTGGCGCTGTTCTTCTTCACCGCGCTGGCCGGGCGCCTGTTCTGCGGCTATGCCTGTCCACAAACGGTGTGGACCGAGGTCTTCCTGTGGATGGAGCAGTGGACCGAGGGCGACCGCAACAAGCGCATGAAGCTCGACGCCGGCCCGTGGAACCGCGAGAAGGTGCTGCGCAAGGGTGCCAAGCACGCGCTGTGGCTCGTGTTCGCGCTGTGGACGGGCTTCACCTTCGTGGGCTTCTTCACGCCCATCGGCGACCTCGCCGCACGCCTGCCGCGGCTTGAGTGGGGCGGTTGGGAAACCTTCTGGGTGCTGTTCTACGCGCTTGCCACCTGGGGCAACGCCGGCTTCCTGCGCGAGCAGGTCTGCAAGTACATGTGCCCCTACGCGCGCTTCCAGAGCGCGATGTTCGACCGCAACACCCTGATCATCGCCTATGACCCGATGCGCGGCGAGCCGCGCGGCCCGCGCAAGCGCGGCCTGGGCAGCATCGCCGCGCGCGGCCGCGCCCTGCTCGACCAGATCACCGCCTACGACTACGTGTTCCGTTCCGCGCTGCACCCGACAGCGGCCGACAACCGCGTACAGGCGGCCGGCACGATCACCCTGGGCGAAGCCGGCCAGGTCGCCGAGCCGCTGCCGAAGTTCGCGCCGGACGAATTGGGCGACTGCATCGACTGCACCATGTGCGTGCAGGTCTGCCCCACCGGCATCGACATCCGCAACGGCCTGCAGTACGAGTGCATCGCCTGCGGCGCCTGCATCGATGCCTGCGACTCGGTGATGGACAAGATGGGCTTCGAACGCGGGCTCATCCGCTACAGCACGCAGAACGCCATCGACAGCAAGCCGACGCGCGTGCTGCGCCCACGGGTGCTGATCTACGGCGTCGTGCTGGTGGCGCTGGTCATCGCCTGGGTGGTGGGCGTGAATACCCGCAGCCCGCTGATCGTGGAAGTATTGCGCGACCGCAACGCGCTCTACCGCGTGGTCGGCGGCGGCCAGGTCGAGAACGACTACACCCTCAAGGTGGTCAACAAGAGCGACGATGCCGCGACCTACCGCATCACGATCGACGGTGCCGCGCCCGGCATCGAACTCCGCAGTCGCGGCCTGGACGGCGTGCAGGCGGCGGCGCAGCAGGTGATCAGCGTACCGGTGGTGGTGACCGCCCCGGACTCCCTCACCGGCCGCCAGCCGCTGCAGTTCCGGGTCGAGACCGTCGATGGCGGGACCAGCGAGACGGTCGACAGCAGCTTCTTCGGGCCCATCCAATGACAGACGAAAACAACAAGCGTCCCTTCTGGCGCGAACCGATGATGTGGCTGGTGATCGGCCTGCCGCTGGCTTCGGTGATCGCGGGCTTCATCCTGCTGGGCCTCGCGGCGCGTGACTCCAGCGACGCCGTGGGCGACGTGGTCCAGCGGACCGCGCGGATGCAGGTCGCCGACCTGGGCCCGGACGCCCGCGCCCGCGACCTGCGTCTGAGCGCGATCATCCGCATCGACGAGGGCTATATCGAAGTACTTCCGGTGACCGGCGACTTCGCGCGCGATGAACCGCTGCGCGTGGTGCTGCGCCATCCGGCCCTGGCCGCGTCCGATATCGAGCTGCGCGCCGAACCCAGCGACAACGGCTGGCGCGCCGACGCCACGGTCGGCCTGGACAACGACTGGAAGCTGGAACTGATGCCCGAGGGCAGGCTCTGGCGCCTGCAGGGCCGGATGCCCAAGGGCCAGCGGGCGGCCCACGTCAAGCCGGCCTTCTCCGGCGAGCAGGAGTGAGGTGAACGCGGACGCGCTCGCCACGGCGGGCGCCGTGCGCGGCGCGCAGGGTGCCGGCGAAGGTTGCTTCCACTGCAGCCAGGACCTTCCCATCGACCCGGCCCGGGCCCGCATCGACGGCGAGTCGCGCCAGTTCTGCTGCGATGGCTGCGCGGCGGCCGCGCAGTGGATCCGCGACGCCAACCTGGTCGACTACTACCGCCTGCGCACCGAGCCGGGCGGCCGCGCAGCCATCGACCTCGAAGCCCAGTTGGCCGCCTTCGACCGCGATGACGTCCAGGCCGGCCATGTGCGCGAGGTGGAAGGCGGCCGCGAGATCACCGTGCTCACCGACGGCATGCGCTGCGCGGCATGCGCCTGGCTGGTCGATCGCGCGCTCGCGCGCGAGCCCGGCGTGACCGAGGTCGTGGCCAACGCCGTCACCGGTCGGATCCGCATTGCCTGGGACCCGGCGCGCACCGCGATTTCCGGCCCGCTGCGGCGCCTGGCAGGCCTGGGCTACGTCCCCTACCTCGCCTCCGGCACGAGGCTCGAACGCGAACGCCGCGCCCAGCGCAACCGCGACCTGGTGCGCATCGGCATCGCCGGCCTGGTATCGATCCAGGCCATGATGTTCGCCGAGGCGCTGTACCTCGACATCTACCAGCAGATGCCCTTGGCCACGCGTGACTTCTTCCGCTGGGTCACGCTGCTGCTGTCGACGCCGGTGGTGTTCTGGTGCGGTTGGCCGTTCATCGCCGGCATGCTGCGCGAGCTGCGCAACCGCCAGCTGGGCATGGACACGCTGATCGCCAGCTCCACCCTGCTGGCCTACTTCGCCAGCGTGTTCGAAACACTGCGCGGCGGAACCCACGTCTGGTACGACGCAGCGGTGATGTTCGTCTTCCTGCTGCTTGGCGCGCGCATGCTGGAGCAGCGCGCCCGGCGCACCGCCGTGGCCCAGGTGGACACCCTGGCGCGGGCAAGGCCGGAGCTGGCCACGCGCGAGCTGGCCGACGGCAGCCGCGAGGTCGTGCCCACTGCGGCGCTGGCGGCCGGCGACATCGCATGCATCGCCGCCGGGGACACCGTGCCGGCCGACGGCGTCCTGCTTGACGCCCCGGCGCGCTTTGAAGAAGCGCTGCTGACCGGCGAAGCGCATCCCGTGCTGCACGTGCCGGGCGACACCATTTTCGCCGGCACCGTGTGCCGCGAAGCGCCGGCGCGCATCCGCGTCGAGCAGGTCGGCGCCGGCACCCGCCTTGCGGAGCTGGAGTCGCTGGTCGAGCGTGCGCAGTCGCACCGCCCGCGTGCGGCACGGCTGGCGGATGCCGTGTCCAGTCGCTTCGTGGCCGCCATCCTGGTGGCAACGGTGCTGGTCTACATCGGCTGGCGGATATACGACCCCTCGCGTGCGCTCGAGGTGGCCATCGCCCTGCTGGTGATCAGCTGTCCCTGCGCGCTGTCGCTGGCGGTCCCGACGGCACTCACCGTCGCCAACGGCACGCTGGCCAGGCTGGGCGTCCTGTCGACCAATCCCGATGCCCTGGGCTCGCTGGCCGCGGCGACCGACATCGTCTTCGACAAGACCGGAACCCTCGGCAGCGGACGCCCGAAGGTGGCGGGCGTGGAAGCCTTCGGCATGCTGGACATCGAGGATGCACTCGCGATCGCCGCGGCGATCGAGCGCGACAGCCTGCATCCGATCGCACGCGCGTTCGACGGGCAGGACTCGGGGCTTGCCGTGTCCGGAGTCGAAGAGCAGCCCGGACTCGGCATCGCCGGCGTGGTCGAGGGGCTGCCATGGCGCCTGGGTCGCGCCGACTTCGCTGCCGGCCGCAGCGACGATGGTGCGCTGTGGCTGGGCAATGGCGACGGCGCGGCGGCGCGCTTCGTGCTGGAAGAGCCTCCGCGCGAAGACGCTGCGACGGCCATCGCGGCGCTGCGCGGCATGGGTGTGGACGTGCACCTCTCCAGCGGAGACGCCGCGGTGTCGGTGGATGCGTTCGCCGATCGCATCGGCATCGACCACGCCGCCTCGCGGCAATCGCCCGAGGACAAGCTGCAGGGGGTGCGCAGGCTGCAGTCACTGGGTCGCACGGTGGCGATGGTCGGCGACGGCCTCAACGACGCGCCGGTGCTGGCCGGCGCCGACGTCTCGATCGCGATCGGCAGCGGCGCCGCCCTCGCCCACCGCGCCGCCAGCCTGGTGCTCACCGCGCCCTCGCTGCTGCGCATCCCTGCCGCCATCGGCCTGGCGCGTCGGACGCGTGCGATCGTGCGCCAGAACCTGGCCTGGGCGCTGGGTTACAACCTGGTCGCCATCCCGCTGGCCGCCGCCGGCCTGGTGACCCCTTGGGTCGCGGCGCTGGGCATGGCGCTGTCTTCGCTCATCGTCACCGTCAACGCGCTGCGCCTGGCGCGGGTCCCCGGCCCATGAACGTCCTGCTGTTCCTCATCCCGGTGAGCATCGTGCTGCTGGGCATCGCGGTCTGGGCCTTCCGCTGGGCCGTGCGCAAAGGCCAGTTCGAGAACCTGGACGCGGCCGCCATCGACATCCTGCGCGACGACAGCACCGACCAGCTGCCGCCGCTGACGCGCGACACGTGCGCGGCCGATGAGGGCGCGGCGGGTGCGACGAGTGATCGGGCAGGCACGGACGTCACCCGTGATCCCGGCGCTGCACGCGACCGGGACCGCAGCCGTGCCGATTGACTGGCTGGCCATCGGTGCCGCATTGCTGACCGGCATCCTCGGCGGCGTGCATTGCGCGGCCATGTGCGGCGGTATCGCCGGCGGTTTCTCGGCGATGGGCGGCGGCCGCAGCTGGTGGACCGCGGTGCAACCCAACCTCGGTCGCGTGGGCGGCTACGTGCTGGCCGGCGCGCTTGCCGGTGGCATCGGCGGCGGCATCCTGGCCGCGGCGCGCAGTCCGTGGCTGGCCTTCGGCGCGCGCATGCTCGTTGGCGTGGTGCTGGTGCTGGTGGCGCTGCGGTTGCTGGATCGCACGGGCCGGCTGTCTTTCCTTGGTCGTCCGGGCGTCGCGCTCTGGCAGCGCTTGCGAAAGCTCCAGGCCCCCCTGCTGCCGGCGAACACGGTGGCCAGGCGCATCGCGCTGGGCGTGCTCTGGGGCTGGATGCCCTGCGGACTGAGCACCACGATGCTCGCCGCCGCCTGGCTGCAGGCCGACGCGGCCAACGGCGCCTTGACGATGGCGGCCTTCGGCTTGGGCACGCTGCCGCTGATGGTGTCGCTGACGTGGTCAGGTGCACGCCTGGGGCAGTGGCTGCAGCGTGGGCGATGGCGGATGGCGATGGGTGGGCTCGTGCTTGCGACCGGGCTGTTGACCATCGCTGCGCCCTGGCTGATGCACATTCCGGCCCTCGCCGGCCCGCTTGCCGCACTCGGCTGCCTGCCTCCGCCCTGACCGCCTTTGCCCTGCGAGCCGCGCGCACCGCTCTTGTGGGAATTTCGTGTATCGATCGCGGCTGTAGCCGCTCCCACAGATCCTCGGGATCGCAGTCGTAGCTGCTTCTATGGTCTGGGCGGAGCAGGCTTGTTGGCGCGGGCGGTGCGCAGCCGCTCGAGCTTCTCGCGCAGCTTGATTTCCAGGCCGCGCTCCACGGGGCGGTAGTACACGCGCTCGCCCATGGCGTCAGGGAAGCCGGTCTGGCCCAGTGCGACGCCGCCCTCGGCATCGTGGTCGTACTGGTAGCCGGCGCCGTGGCCGAGCTGCTTCATCAGCTTGGTGGGCGCATTGCGCAGGTGCATCGGCACCTCGGCGCTGCCGTACTCCGACACGTCGCGCTTCGCTTCGCCAAAGGCCTTGTAGGCGGCATTCGACTTCGCGGTACTCGCCAGGTAGATCGCCAGCTGGCCCAGCGCAAGGTCGCCCTCGGGGCTGCCCAGGCGGTCGTAGGCGTCCCAGGCTTCGAGTGACATCGTCAATGCCCGTGGATCCGCCAGGCCGATGTCCTCCACCGCCATCCGCGTCAGCCTGCGCGCGAGATAGCTGGCGTCGGCGCCACCGTCGAGCATGCGCGCCAGCCAGTACAGCGCGGCGTCGGGGTTGGAGCTGCGCACGGACTTGTGCAGGGCCGAGATCTGGTCGTAGAAGTGGTCGCCGCCCTTGTCGAAGCGGCGACTGCGGTCCGCCAGCACCTGGCCCAGGGTTTCATCGGTGATGGTGCCGCCCTCGCCCGCAAGCTCGGCGGCGATCTCCAGCAGGGTGAGTGCGCGCCGCACGTCGCCGTCGGCTGCGCTGGCGATCAGCCGCAGCTGGTCCTCGCCAATGGCGATGCCGCGGCCGCCCAGGCCGCGATCGTCGTCGTCGAGCGCACGCTGCAGGGCGAGGCCGATATCGTCCGGCGACACCGCCTCCATCACGTGCACCCGGCAGCGCGAGAGCAGCGCCGAGTTCAGCTCGAACGAGGGATTTTCGGTGGTCGCGCCGACGAAGATGATCGTGCCGCGCTCGATGTGTGGCAGGAACGCATCCTGCTGCACCTTGTTGAAACGGTGGACCTCGTCGACGAAGAGCACGGTACGGCGGCCACCGGCGAAGGTGTGGTCGGCCTCGGCCAGCACCTTGCGCACTTCGGGCAGTCCCGACAACACCGCGGAGATGGCGCGGAACTCGGCGTCGGAGTATTCGGCCAGCAGCAGCGCAAGCGTCGTCTTGCCGCAGCCCGGCGGCCCCCAGAGCACCATCGAATGCACGTGGCCGGACTCGACCGCGCGACGCAGGGCGGAGCCTGGCGCCAGCAGTCGCCGCTGGCCAACCATTTCCTCGAGAGTGCGCGGGCGCATGCGCTCGGCGAGCGGGCGAAGCGCGAGGGCGTCGTCATCGGGGGGAAGCAGGCCAGGGTTGTTGCCTGCGCCAGGAGTCGGTTTGCGGGGCACGTCGCGTCCAGTAAAGGCAGGGCGACACGATACCAAGGCCGTCGTCGCGGCGGCGGTGTCCAGCACCCGACGTCTGTCAGGGACCGGCAGTTGCGCCGTCTTCGTGGGCCCGGACGTTGGGACCCAGTGCATGTTCGATGCTCAGCCACGCGCCGCTCCCGAGGTCGTAGAGCGCGTCGATGAGTGCGTCCGTGCTGCCCCCGGGCCCGAAGTCGGCAAGCCCCTGCGCCTGGATGCGGACGAAGCGTTCGCCCGACTGCGTGCTGCTGATGTCGTCCAGCTGCAGGAAGACGCGGCCGGCGCCCGGCAGGGCTTCCAGCTCGGTGGCGACGCGCGCTTCGAGCTCGCCCAGCAGCAGGGCATCGTTGGGCACGAAGCGCTCGCCCTCCCCTTCGCCGCCGGCACCAAGCACGATCTCCGGATAGCCGGCGCTGGCGAACAGAGGGTCGTAGCGGCTGCGGTAGCGGAACGCGAGCCATTCGTCGCTGCCCTCGTCGGCCCCGGCTCCGTCGGTGAAGCGGACGTAGCCGATGCCGTGCACCACGTGTTCGCGCGGGCCCTCGACGTCGACTGTGGCCGGATCCAGTCGCAGGTCGAGCATTGTGCTGCTGAACCGTTCGGCAAGCGTGGCCACCAGCACGGCGGCAACACCCGCCTGCACCTCACCGCTCGCGGCCACCTGGCCGGGCGCAGCTTGCGCCAGGTCTTCCGTGGCGATGGGCGCGACACCGTCACGCGCGTGCGGCGCCGGCAGGCCCTGCGCCCATGCCCATGGCGACATCACCAGCAGCAGCGACGGGATGAGGACTCTCTGCAAGGTGGCGCGGCGCGGTGCCGGCATCGCTTCATCCGGGGTGGACATACCCCGTGTACAACGCCGGAAGCCGGCCAACCGGGCCAGCGGCGTTCCGGAATGGCGGCGGAGGGCCGCCGACAATCACCGATGGACGCGGGATCGCCGGTCAGCCCTCGCCCACCACGTCCACGCCCGCGGGTGCGACGAAGCGGAAGGTGCCGCGATCAAACGCGGGATTGCGCTTCCAGCCGCTGAACGCGATCTCCGTGCGCTGGCCGAGGGTGTCGACCACTTCCATGCGCACCAGGGAGCCGCCCTTGAAGCCCAGGCGGGCGCTGCTGAAGCTGGCCTGGTCTGCACTGCGTGGCGACAGCTGGAGCCAGGACAGGCCCTCGGCCTCGCCGCCCTCGCGGACGGTGAAGTCACGCTCGAGCTTCGCGGGATCGACCAGGGCCGCGAGTGGGCTGTTCTGCTCTTCGGGCCCCTGCGCGCGCACGGTGACCTGCTCCAGGTCGGGATCGTAGACCCAGACCTTCGCGCCATCAGCCACGATCAGCTGCTCGTAGGGTTTGACGTATTCCCAGCGGAACAGGCGCGGCGCCGACAGCGCGACGCGACCGCTGGAGGTTTCCTTCAGGCGGCCATCGAGGTCGTAGAGCTTCTGCTCGAACTGCCCGTCGAGCCCTTTGAGGCCGCTGCTGAAGGCGGCAAGATCGTCCCGGGCGCCCGCATACGCGGTGCCGGCGATGGTGGACAGCAGGGCCAGTGCGGCCAGCCAGTAGCGCATGCGGGTCATGAAAGGCTCCATCCGGGGAATGCGTTGCGAAGTGTCGCCTGCGCGTGCTGAATGCGGGATCACGCGCTGACAATCGTGGAAGCGGTGAATCTGCCGGCGCGCACCGGACTACTGCGGCGGCGGCGGCGCCAGCACGCTGCGGTCGCCGTTGTGCTCCGGCGGCGTGACCACGCCAGCGGCCTCCATGGCTTCGACCAGCCGCGCGGCGCGGTTGTAGCCGATCTTCAGCCGCCGCTGCACGCCCGAGATCGATGCGCGCCGGGTCTCGGTCACCACGCGCACGGCCTCGTCATACAGCGGATCGCTCTCGTCGCCGCTGCTGCTGGATTCGGGCAGGCCGGTGGCGCCGACCACGACGCCGTCGCCCATCGTCTGCACTTCTTCCAGCACGCCCGCGATGTAGTCCGGGCCGCCGCCCGACTGCTTCAGGTTCTCGACCACGCGATGCACTTCCTCGTCGGACACGAAGGCGCCATGCACGCGCTCCGGCATCGCCGTGCCCGGCGGCAGGTACAGCATGTCGCCGTGGCCCAGCAGCGTTTCCGCGCCCGACTGGTCCAGGATGGTGCGCGAGTCGATCTTGCTTGACACCTGGAACGCGATGCGCGTCGGGATGTTGGCCTTGATCAGGCCGGTGATCACGTCCACCGACGGCCGCTGCGTGGCCAGGATCAGGTGGATGCCGGCCGCGCGCGACTTCTGCGCCAGGCGGGCGATCAGCTCCTCCACCTTCTTGCCGACGATCATCATCATGTCGGCGAATTCGTCGATGAAGATGACGATGAACGGCAACGGTTCGAGCGGCTGCGGCAGCTCGTCGATTTCAGGGTTCGCCTTGAACAGCGGGTCCAGCAGCGGCTGCCCGCTGTCGGCGGCCTCGCGCACCTTCTTGTTGAAGCCGGCGAGATTGCGCACGCCAACCGCCGACATCAGCTTGTAGCGGCGCTCCATTTCGGCCACGCACCAGCGCAGGCCGTTGGCGGCCTCCTTCATGTCGGTGACCACCGGCGCCAGCAGGTGCGGAATGCCCTGGTAGACGCTCAGCTCCAGCATCTTGGGGTCGATCATCAGCATCCGCACGTCCTTGGCGGACGCCTTGTACAGCAGGCTCAGCACCATGGCGTTGACCGCCACCGACTTGCCCGAGCCGGTGGTGCCGGCCACCAGCAGGTGCGGCATGCGCGCGAGGTCGGCCACCGTGGGCCGGCCGGCGATGTCCTTGCCCAGCGCCAGCGTCAGCGGGCTCGAGGACTTGTCGTACTCCTTGGAGCGCAGGAGTTCGGACAGGTAGATCATCTCGCGGTGGGTGTTGGGCGTTTCCAGGCCGATCACCGACTTGCCCGGGATCACGTCGACCACGCGCACCGACTTCACCGACAGCCCGCGGGCGATGTCCTTGTCGAGCGAGCTGATCTGGCTGACCTTGATGCCGGGCGCCGGTTCGATCTCGAAGCGGGTGATGACCGGACCCGGATAGGCGCCGACCACCTGGGCGTCGATGCGGAAGTCCTTGAGCTTGAACTCGATCTGCCGCGACAGGGTTTCCAGTGTGTCGTCGTCGTAGCCCTTGGGCTGCGGCTTGGGATCGTCCAGCAGCGCCAGCGGCGGGATGCCGCTGCCGTCGGCGACGTTGAACAGGGGGATCTGCTGCTCGCGCTTGGCGCGCTCACTCTTCTCCACGACCGGCGCCGGTGGCGGCTCGATCCGCACCTTGCCGCGCTTGGCGCGCAGCTCGGTGTCGATCTTCCGGACCTCGGTGCGCTCCTCGCGGTGGGCGCGCGCTTCCTGCCACTCGCTGGCCTGCTTGCTGCCGCGGCGGAACAGCTCCGGAAGCCGCAGCACCCAGTGGCCGATGACGTCCATCACCTTGAACCAGGACAGGCCGGTGGCCAACGTCACCGACACCAGCAGCAGCGCCAGCAGGAACAGGTTGCCGCCCACTGGCCCGAAGGCCGAGTACAGCGAGTTGCCGACCAGGCGCCCGAGGATGCCGCCGCTGCCGGCCGAATAGCCTTCCACCGCGCCGATGCGCAGGTACAGCAGGCCGGTGGAGGAGACGATGAAGCCGACGATGCCGACCAGGCGCAGCGCCGGGCCGAGGTCGGCCTGGCCATCGCCATCGGTGTCCATTCCGAACAGCGCGATCCAGGCCACGGCGCCGAGGATCAGGGGCAGCACGAAGGCGACGTGCCCGAACAGGCCCAGCAGCACGTCCGCGGTCCAGGCACCGACGCGGCCGCCGGCGTTGTTCAGCGGCGCGGTGAGGCTGCCGGCGTTGCTCCAGCCGGGATCAGACGGTGAATACGTCGCCAGGCACACCATCAGGTACACCAGCAGCGGGGCGATCGCGATCAGCGCGATGTCGCGCAGCAGCTTCTGCCGGCGGGGATTGGGGGCCGAGGCGGCCGCGCGCGGCGCCGTCTTGCGCTGGCGACGCGTGCCGCGTTCGGTTGCCGGGCGTGCTGCCACGTGTGATCAGGCCTTAAGAAGTTGTCGCAATGGAATGATTTTAATCACATTGCGGCTCAAACGGCCATGCCCTGCAGGGCGGGATGGACCAGCGAGCCCTTCGCGACGTTGATGCCGCGCGCCAGCGCGGGGTCGGACGACCAGCCGCCACCGGCCGCGAGCCGGTCGACCCAGGGCAGGATCGATGCGCAGATCGCCTGCGAGGACGTCCGCGGCACGGCGCCGGGCATGTTGGTGACGCAGAAGTGGGTCACGTTTTCCTCGACGTAGGTCGGCTCCTTCCACGTGGTCGGCCGCGAGGTCTCGAAGCAGCCGCCCTGGTCGATGGCGATGTCCACCAGTACGCTGCCCGGCTCCATCGACCCGAGCATCGCGCGGGTCAGCACCTTCGGTGCGCGGGCACCGGCGACCAGTACGGCACCGATCACCAGGTCGGCCGAGGCCACCTCGCGCGCGACCACGTCGTGGTACGGGTACAGGGCGGTGACGTTGGCGCCCAGGCGCATCATGTCGTCCATGCGGTCTGTGCGCATCTCGAACACGGTGACGTTGGCGCCGCCAGCGGCCGCGAGCGCGGCGGAGGCACCGCCCGCCTTGCCAGCGCCGAACACCACGACCTTGCCGCGACCGGTCGAGGGCAGCCCGCCAAGCAGCGTGCCCTTCCCGCCTTCCGGCTGGTGCAGCAGGCGCGTGCCGACCTGCACGCCGATGCGGCCGGCAACGATCGACATCGGCGCCAGCAGCGGCAGGTCGCCGTTGGGCAGCTCGACGGTCTCGAAGGCGATGGCGGTCAGACCGATGTCGAGGAGGCTGCGGGCCAGTGCGGGCTCGGCCGCCAGGTGCAGGTAGCAGAACAGCAGGTGGTCGCGGCGCAGGTGCGCGAGGTCACCGGCGATGGGCTCCTTGACCTTGACGATCAGCTCGCCCTTTTCGTACAGCGCGGCGGCGTCGGGTGCGATGTTGACGCCAAGCGCGGCGTACTCGGCGTCGGCGAAACCGGACTTCACTCCGGCGTCCTTCTCCAGCCAGACGTCGTGGCCACGATTGAGCAGGTCGCCCGCGGCGGCCGGGACGAGGGCGACCCGGCCCTCCAGGGTCTTGGTCTCCTTGGGAATGCCGATACGCATCTCTCGCCCTCTGGTGTGATGCACAAAAAACGCCGCGTCTGCGGCGGGTATCAGCCCTGCTGCGGGGAACCCTGCGTTGCATCCACCACGACGGCCTGCGCCTTGTCTTGCCGCCCCGGCGCCGCCAAGCTATGGGCTTCCCAACGCCGTGTTTCCATGGCCCGCGAGTATACATGACCACTTCCAAGCACTGCCGCCTGCTCATCCTCGGTTCCGGCCCCGCCGGCTGGACCGCCGCCGTCTACGCCGCGCGCGCCAACCTCAAGCCCGTGGTCGTCACCGGCCTGCAGATGGGCGGCCAGCTGATGACCACCACCGAGGTCGACAACTGGCCCGGCGACGCGCACGGACTGATGGGCCCGGATCTCATGGCGCGCATGCAGGCGCATGCCGAACGCTTCGAGGCCGAGGTCGTCTTCGACCAGGTGCACAGCGCCGATCTGTCGCAGCGTCCGTTCCGCCTGAAGGGCGACAACGGCGACTACACCGCCGACGCGCTGGTGATCGCCACGGGCGCCACCGCCAAATACCTGGGGCTTCCTTCCGAGGAGGCGTACAAGGGCCGCGGCGTATCCGCCTGCGCCACCTGCGATGGTTTCTTCTACAAGGACCAGGACGTGGCCGTGGTCGGCGGCGGCAACACCGCCGTCGAAGAGGCGCTGTACCTGTCGAACATCGCGCGCAAGGTCTACATGGTGCACCGCCGTGATTCGCTGCGCGCCGAAAAGATCATGCAGGACAAACTGCAGGCGAAGATCGACGCCGGGAAGATCGAGCCGGTGTGGCACCACGTCGTCGACGAAGTGCTGGGCAACGAGGCCGGCGTCACCGGCCTGCGCCTGAAGTCGGTGCAGGACGACAGCGTGCGCGAGATCGACGTGCACGGCTTCTTCGTCGCCATCGGCCACACGCCCAACACCTCGCTGTTCGAAGGCCAGCTGGCGATGAACAACGGCTACCTCGAGATCCGCTCGGGGCTCGCCGGCGGCGCCACCGAGACCTCGGTGCAGGGCGTGTTCGCGGCCGGCGACGTCGCCGACCAGGTGTACCGGCAGGCGATCACCTCGGCCGGCTTCGGCTGTATGGCGGCGCTGGATGCCGAGCGCTTCCTCGACAAGGACGCCTGAGTCGCGGCGCGCGGCGGGCGGTCCCGGTTGAGTCCCGGCATGCCCGTCGTGCGCATCCACGCTTCGCTTTCGGAGATCCCCGCCGCGGGCTGGGACGCGCTGCATGACGGCGGCAACCCGTTCGTGGCGCACGCTTTCCTGGAAGGAATGGAGTCCGCCGGCTGCCTGCGCCCGCGCTGGGGCTGGACGCCGCGGCACGTCGCGCTGTGGGACGGCGACACCCTGGTCGCCGCGGCACCCGGCTATCTGAAGGAGAACTCGCACGGCGAGTTCGTCTTCGACCACGCCTGGGCGCACGCCTATGCGCGCTACGGGCGCGACTACTTTCCCAAGTGGCTGGGCGCGGTGCCCTACTCGCCGGTCACCGGGCCGCGTCTGCTGGCGCGTGATGACGCCGCGCGCGACCGGCTGCTCGCGGCCATCGCCGACGACGCGCGCGCGCTGGGCCTGTCCTCGGCCCACGTGAATTTCCACACCGCCACGGAAGATGCCGTCTTCGGCGACGACTGGCTGCGGCGCACGGACGTCCAGTACCACTGGCACAACGCGACCGGCTGGCCGGACTTCAGCGCGTTCCTCGCCGACATGGACCACCGCCACCGCAAGAACATCCGCCAGGAGCGGGCGAAGGTTGCGCGCGCCGGCGTCACGTTCCGGGTGCTGCACGGCGGCGAGGCGACCGCAACCGACCTCGCCCACATGCATGCCTTCTACCTCGAGACCTTCGCCGATTACGGCAACTCGCCGGCGCTGACCCTCGAATTCCTGCACCACCTGGCCGCCACCATGCCGCGCGCGCTGGTGCTGGTGCTGGCCGATCTGGACGGTGAAGCCATCGCCGGCGCGCTGTGCCTGCGCGGCCGCGACACGCTGTACGGGCGCTACTGGGGCGCCGTGCGCCAGCTGCCCGGGCTGCACTTCGAGACCTGCTACTACCAGGGCATCGAATACTGCCTGCGCGAGGGGCTTGCACGCTTCGAGCCCGGCGCCCAGGGCGAGCACAAGATCGCGCGCGGCTTCCTGCCGACGGCGGTGCGCAGCCGCCACTGGATCGCGGATGCCGACTTCCGCCATGCCATCTCCGGTTGGTGCCGGGAGGAGGCCGCAGCGGTCGACGGCATGCTGCTGGCATTGGGCCGGCGCTCGCCCTTCCGCGCAGCGGGCACGCACCCGTGAGCCGCGCGCTGCCGGTCCTGCTGCCCCCGGACCCCCGCGCCCCGTTCCCGGATCCCGCAACCGCGCTGCGCGAACCCGATGGCCTGCTGGCCGTGGGCGGCGACCTGTCCCCGGAGCGCCTGCTGAACGCATATGCCAGCGGCATTTTCCCCTGGTACTCCGAGGGCCAGCCGCTGCTGTGGTGGTCCCCGGATCCGCGCACCGTCTTCACCACCGATGGCGTGCACCTGTCATCGCGCTTCCGCCGACAGCTGCGCGGATCCGATTGGACGGTGGTCGCCGACGGCGCCTTCGACGCGGTCGTCCACGCCTGCGCCACGGCCGCCCGCGGCGATGGCCACGGGACCTGGATCACCGACGCCATGCGCGAGGCGTATTCGACGCTGCACGCGCTCGGCCACGCGCACTCCATCGAGGTCCGGGACCGGCAGGGACGGCTCGTGGGCGGGCTCTATGGCGTGGCCGTGGGGCGCATGTTCTTCGGCGAAAGCATGTTCAGCGGCGCGAGTGGCGGCTCCAAGGTCGCCCTTGCCGCGCTGGCCCGCGTGCTGGATGGCTGGGGCTGGCCGCTGCTGGACGCGCAGGTGGAGAACGCGCACCTGGTGCGGATGGGCGCGCAGTCCTGGCCGCGGCACCGGTTCCTGGCCGAAGTGCGCCGCCTCTCCGCCCTTCCGGGCCTGGTGGGATCCTGGGCGGGCGACTTCGGCGAGCTTTCGGTACCCGCGCTGGCCCTGTGCAACGGGCCGTGACCGCGATGCGCTGGCCCTGTGGGAGCGACCATGGCCGCGATGCCCTTGGTGGGGCCGATTGACCTGACCAGGATCGCGGCCATGGCCGCTCCCGGAGGGAACTTTTGCGCTGCGTCGCCAAGCGTGCGACAATTCCCGTCTTACGGGCAACGCGTCCCGGCCCTCAGATTGGTCAGTAGATACCGCATGGCGAAAGACGATGTCATTGAATTCGAAGGCTCGGTCTCCGAGACGCTTCCCAACACGGTGTTCCGTGTGAAGCTGGAGAACGGGCACGAGATCATCGCGCACATCTCCGGGCGCATGCGCAAGAACTACATCCGGATTCTCACCGGTGACCGGGTCAAGGTCGAAATGACCCCGTACGACCTCACCAAGGGTCGCATCACGTATCGCATGAAGTAAGGCGCGCCGGTCGCGCCCGAAGAAGAAAGGCGGCCCGCAGGCCGCCTTTTTCGTTGTGTGGGAGCTGCCATGGCCCTGGCCGTGATGTGGGAGCGGCCATGGCCGCGATCGCCGCTATAGCGGCTCCCACAAGGGCGGCTCCCGGCAAGGCGGCTCCGCTCTCAGTCCACGGTCGCCGGGAGCAGCTTCGCGGGCTCGGCCTGAACGTCCAGAACCAGCTCGCCGTCCACGGCGTCGATCGAGACCTTGCCACCGCCCGCCAGGCGCCCGAACAGCAGCTCGTCGGCCAGCGGCCGCTTCACCTTGTCCTGGATCACCCGCGACATCGGCCGCGCGCCCATCAGCGGGTCGAAACCATGCTGGGCCAGCCACTCGCGCGCCGCCGGCGTCGCCGCCAGGCTCACGCCCTTCTCGTGCAACTGCTCCTCCAGCTCGATGATGAACTTGTCCACCACGCGCAGGATGTGCTCGAAGCCCAGCGGCTGGAACTGCACGATCGCGTCCAGGCGGTTGCGGAATTCCGGCGTGAAGCCCTTGCGGATCACCTCCATCGCATCGGTGCTGTGGTCCTGCTGCATGAAGCCGATCGTGCGCCGTGCCGCCTGCGCCGCGCCCGCGTTCGTGGTCATCACCAGGATCACGTTGCGGAAGTTCGCCTCGCGGCCGTTGGTGTCAGTCAGGATGCCGCGGTCCATCACCTGCAGCAGGATGTTGAAGATGTCCGGATGCGCCTTCTCGACCTCGTCGAGCAGCAGCACGCAGTGCGGCGTCTTGACGATCTTCTCGGTCAACAGCCCACCCTGGTCGAAGCCGACGTAGCCCGGGGGTGCGCCGATCAGGCGGCTGACCGAATGCGGCTCCATGTATTCCGACATGTCGAAGCGCACCAGCTCGATGCCCAGCTGCAGCGCGAGCTGGCGCGTGACCTCGGTCTTGCCCACGCCGGTGGGGCCGGCGAACAGGAAGTTGCCGATCGGCTTGTCCGGGTTGGCCAGCCCCGAGCGCGCGAGCTTGATGGCGCTGGTCAGGGTCCCGATCGCCGGGTCCTGGCCGAAGATCACCATCTTCAGGTTGCGCTCCAGGTGCTCCAGCACGTCCTTGTCCGAGGCGCTGACCTGCTTGGCGGGGATGCGCGCCATCTTGGCGACGATGGTCTCGACCTCCTCGACGTCGATCAGCGACTTGCGCAGGTTCTCCGGCAGCAGGCGCTGGCGCGCACCGGCTTCGTCGATCACGTCGATCGCCTTGTCGGGCAGCAGGCGGTCGCCGATGTGCTTGACCGACAGGTCCACCGCAGCCTGCAGCGCGTCGTCGGCGTAGGTGACGTCGTGGTGCGCCTCGTACTTCGGCTTCAGGCCCTGCAGGATCTCGTAGGTCTCGCCCACGGTCGGCTCGACGATGTCGATCTTCTGGAAGCGGCGCGCGAGCGCCCGGTCCTTCTCGAAGATGCCGCGGTACTCCTGGAACGTGGTCGAGCCGATGCAGCGCAGGTCGCCCGACGCCAGCGCCGGCTTGATCAGGTTCGACGCATCCATCGTGCCGCCCGACGCCGAGCCGGCACCGATGATGGTGTGGATCTCGTCGATGAACAGGATCGCGCCTTCATGCTTGCCGACCGCGGCCAGCACCGCCTTCAGGCGCTTTTCGAAGTCGCCGCGGTACTTGGTGCCGGCCACCAGCGCACCCAGGTCGAGCGAGTAGATCGTGGCGTCGGCCAGCACCTCGGGCACTTCGCCGTCGACGATGCGCTTGGCCAGGCCCTCGGCGATCGCGGTCTTGCCGACGCCGGCCTCGCCGACGTACAGCGGATTGTTCTTGCGGCGGCGGCAGAGCACCTGGATGGTGCGCTCGATTTCCTCGGCGCGGCCGACCAGGGGATCGATCCTGCCCTGGCGGGCAAGCGCGTTGAGGTCGGTGGCGAACTCCTCCAACGCGTCGCCCTTGGCGTCGCCCTCGGCGCCCTCGGCGCGCGATTCGGACTCGCCCGGGTCGGACTGCGGCTCGTCGCCGCTGCGCGCGATGCCGTGTGACAGGTAGTTCACCACGTCCAGCCGGCTCACGTCCTGCTGGTTGAGGAAGTAGACGGCGTGCGAGTCCTTCTCGCCGAAGATCGCCACCAGCACGTTGGCCCCGCTGACCTCCTTCTTGCCCGAGGACTGCACGTGGTAGACCGCGCGCTGGAGTACGCGCTGGAAGCCCAGCGTGGGCTGCGTGTCGCGGCCGTCGTCATCGGCCAGGCGCGACACGGAGCTCGCGATGGCCTGCTCCAGGTCGGACCGCAGGCGATGGAAGTCGGCGCCGCAGGCCTTCAGGACCGTTTCGGCCGAAGGGTTGTCGAGCAGCGCCAGCAACAGGTGCTCGACCGTCATGTACTCGTCGCGTGCCTCGCGGGCGCGCTTGTAGCACTGGCCGATGCTGTATTCGAGATCCTTGCTGAACATGGGGCGGGGGCCTCCTGGATTCACTGCTTACAAGATGGGGATGCCCGCGGGGCTTTTCCATCCGGCGACGGATTCCTTGTAGGCCCTGCCCTGCACCATTGGCAAGCGCGGGCCACGGGCCACAGTATCCCGGCAGTGCATGTCAGCGCCGGGTGCAGGCCGCTGGCACGCAGCCGGTCAGGCCTTTTCCATCGTCGACAGCAGGGGGTGCTGGTTCAGACGCGCGTATTCGTTGACCTGGGCCACCTTGGACTCGGCCACGTCGCGGGTGAACACCCCGCACACGCCGCGGCCGCGGGTATGCACGTGCAACATGACCTGGGTGGCGCGCTCCAGGTCCAGACCGAAGAACCGCACCAGCACCTCCACCACGAAATCCATCGGGGTGTAGTCGTCGTTCAGCAGGAAGACGGAATACAGCGGCGGGCGCGCAAGTTCGGGGCGCCTGATCTCTAGGGCGACGCCGTGGTCGCGCTCGTGTCCGGAGTTGCTGCTCATGCCCGCGATTATACCGGCGCGTCCGGTGGACGGGCCCCGCCGGCCCGGGGGAAAATGCCGCACCAGCCAACGGTCCGCACATGCACCATTCCAGTCCCGCCGCGATGATCCATGTCCACCCCCCGATGCCGGCCGGCGCGCGCGGGCGGTCCCGGCCGTGACCTATCGACAGGGCCGGTTCTGGCAGCCCGACGTGACCGTCGCCACCGTGGTGGTCGACGGCGGCCGCGTGCTCTGCGTGGAAGAACACTCCGCCGGCCGCCTGGTCCTCAACCAGCCCGCCGGCCATCTCGAGCCCGACGAAGACCTGGTCGAGGCGGCCATCCGCGAGACGCTGGAAGAGTCCGGCTGGACGGTGGAGCCCACCGCCTTCATCGGCGCCTACCAGTGGACCTCGCCCGCCCGCCCCGACGGCACGCCGGGCCGCCATTACCTGCGCTTCGCCTTCGCCGCGCGGCCGGTGTCCCACGATCCGGCGCGGCCGCTGGACGAAGGCATCGTGCGCGCGCTGTGGCTGGCGCCGGCCGAGCTCCAGGCCCAGGCGGAGCGCCATCGCAGCCCCCTGGTCTGGCAGGTCGTGGCCGACCACCTGGCCGGCAGCCGGCAGCCGCTGTCACTGCTGCGCTCGGTGCGCTGATGGCCGCACCCGGCATCATCGTCGGCATGTCCGGCGGCGTGGATTCCTCGGTTGCAGCCCTGCTCCTTCGCGATGCCGGCGAATCCATCGCCGGGCTGTTCATGGACAACTGGGCCGACGACGGCAGCGGCCACTGCCGCGCCGACGAGGACCGCCGCGACGCCGTGGCCGTCTGCGGCCGGCTCGGGATTCCGATCCACTTCCGCGACTTCTCCGGCGAGTACTGGGCCAACGTGTTCGAACATTTCCTGGCCGAATACGCCGCCGGGCGCACGCCCAATCCGGACGTGCTCTGCAACCGCGAGATCAAGTTCAAGCACTTCCTGGATGCCGCGCGCGAGCTCGGCGCCGAGCGCATCGCCACCGGCCATTACGCGCGCGTGGATCACGACGGTACGCACTGGCGCCTGCTGCGCGCCGCCGACCGCGGCAAGGACCAGAGCTATTTCCTGCACCAGCTCGGCCAGGCGCAGCTTGCCGCCACCGTGTTCCCGCTTGGCGGGCTGCAGAAGGGCAGCGTGCGCGCGATGGCTACCGCGGTGGGCCTGCCGACGGCGGCGAAGAAGGACTCCACCGGCATCTGTTTCGTCGGCGAGCGCGATTTCCGCGAGTTCCTCGGCCAGTACCTGCCTGCGCGGCCCGGTGAAATCCGCACGCCCGGCGGCCAGGCCGTGGGCGAGCACCAGGGCGTGTTCTACTACACGCTGGGCCAGCGCGAAGGCCTGCACATCGGCGGCCGCCGCGGCTTCGACGACAAACCTTGGTACGTGGTGGGCAAGGACGTCGCGGGCAACGTGCTCACGGTTGACCAGGGGCACGACAGCCCATACCTCATGTCCAACGTCCTGCGCAGCGAAGCCGCGCACTGGATCGCCGGCGCACCGCCATCCACCCGTTTCAGCTGCACGGCGCAGACGCGCTACCGGCAGCAAGAGGAGCCATGCCAAGTGACAGTCGATGATTCCGGCGCGCTGCAGGTCGCATTCAGGCGACCGCAGCGCGCAGTGACGCCTGGCCAGTCCGTGGTGCTGTACGACGGCGAAGCCTGCCTTGGCGGCGCAGTGATCGCGGCCACCGACGCCCCGACTGGCACCCCGGGGGCATCGGCATGAGCGACATGCACGATCGCATGCTGGCACTCGCCGGCCTCGCCCAGGCGCTGCGCCAGGTGCGCCGCGTGGCCGAGACCGGCCAAGCCGAAGCCACGGTGCTCGAAACCGCGCTGGGCAGCGTGTTCCGCATCGACGCCGACTCCACCGCCGATGTCTACGGCGGCGTTGCCAACGTGCGACCCGGCCTGATGCTCGTGCGCGACTACCTGGCCAACAAGGGGCAGGACCCGCTGCTGCCCAAGCTGGCGCTGGCGGTGACCCAGCTCGAGCGCCGCTTCGTGCAGGACGACGACATCGGCGGCCGCGTGCACGAAGGCATCCTTGCCGCGCGCATCGAGGCCGAGCGCGTGGGCACGGCGCATCCGGACGTGCTGTCGAAACTCGGGGCGCTCTACGCCGACACCGTCAGCCACCTGCGCCCGCGGGTCCTGGTGCAGGGCAATCCGCACTACCTGGGCCAGGCCGCGATCGTGGCCGAGATCCGCGCCATGCTGCTGGCGGCGCTGCGCTCCGCGGTGCTGTGGAGGCAGGCCGGTGGCAGCCCGTGGGATTTCCTGCTGCGCCGCGGAGCGATGGCGCAGGCGGTGGAGGATCTGCTGGGCTAGTCCCGTGGTCCGGGGCGGGCCCGCAAAGCCCGCACTGCGGGAGTGGGCTTGCCAGGCTGTCACGGGCCTGGCGTGGCCGGGCAGCGGTGAGCCGCCGGCCCGACCCGCGCTCCCTCCTCTATCGGAATGCCCCATGCCGATCCAGTCCATCCTGGCCGATCTTGATTCCACGCGGGGCGCGCGCGAGGCGCTTTACAAGCACTTCCATCGCAACCCCGAACTGTCGCTGCAGGAATACAGGACCGCGGACAGGATCGAGGCGGAGCTCGCGGCCTACGGCGTCGAAGAGGTCCTGCGCATCGGCAAGACCGGCGTGGTCGCCATCCTCCGCAATGGCGACGGCCCGGTGGTCGCGATGCGCGGCGACACCGATGGCCTGCCGATGGCCGAGCGCTCCGGCGTGGACTACGCCGCCGAGGGCGTGACCCAGGTCGACGAGGCCAGCGGCCAGGCGATCCCGGTCGCGCACACCTGCGGCCACGACTTCCATATCGTGTGCCTGCTGGGTGCCACGCAGGCGCTGCACGACCACCGCGACGACTGGTCCGGCACGTTCGTGGCAGTGTTCCAGCCCGGCGAGGAGAACGCCGCCGGCGCGAAGGCGATGGTGGCCGCCGGTATCGTCGACAAGCTGCCCAGGCCCGACGTCTACCTGGGCCAGCACGTGCTCGGCTCGCTGCCCGGCGGCGCGGTCGGCATTCGCAGCGGCCCGCTGTTCTCGGCCGCGGCCTCGATCGAGATCACCCTGCACGGCAAGGGCTCGCACGGCTCGATGCCGAACCTGGGCGTGGATCCCATCGTGCTCGGCGCGGCCATCGTCAGCCGCCTGCAGACCATCGTCTCGCGCGAAGTTGCCCCGAGGGAGACCGCGGTGGTGACCGTGGGCAGCTTCCACGCCGGCACCAAGTCCAACATCATCCCCGACTCCGCGGTGCTGCAGCTCAACACCCGCGCCTTCGACAAGGACGTGGAGAAGCACCTGCACGAGGCGATCGAGCGCATCGTCCACGCCGAGTGCGAGGCCGCGCGTTCGCCGAAGCCGCCGGAATTCCGCTATTACGACCAGTACCCGCTGACCTCGAACCACGAAGAGCCCACCGTGCGGGTGCGCGCCGCCTTCGACGCGTACTTCGGCGACGACTCGGTGGACATGTCGCCGGTGCCGGCCTCGGAGGACTTCTCGGTCATCCCGGATGCCTTCGGCTGCCCCTACACCTACTGGGGGCTGGGCGGCTTCGAAGACTGGAAGAACGCGCCCGGCAACCACTCGCCCTTCTTCGCGCCCGACATCCACCCCACGCTTGACCGCGGCACCGAGGCGATCGTGGTCGCCGCGTCGCCCTGGCTGATCGGGAGCAAGTGATGAACGCCACCACCGCTGACCCATCCGCGAGCGGCACTGGCTTCAAGGGCAACGACTCCGCGCTGCTGGGGATCGTGCTCGCCGTCGTCACCTTCTGGCTGTTCGCGCAGACCACGATGAACATCGGCCCGCTGATGGCCGACGATGTCGGCATGCCGATGCCGGTGATGAACATCGCCATCTCGCTGTCGGCACTGTTCTCGGGCATGTTCATCGTGGTGCTGGGCGGCCTGGGCGACAGGTTCGGCCGGGTCAAGGTGGTCTTCCTTGGCAACATCCTCAACATCGCCGGCTCGCTGCTGATCGCTTTCGCCATCGAGGGCGCGCTGGCGACGCCGATGATCCTGCTGGGCCGCATCCTGCAGGGCCTGGCCGCTGGCGCGATCATGCCCTCGACGATGGCACTGCTGAAGGTCTACTGGGATGGTGCCCAGCGGCAGCGCGCGGTGTCGATGTGGTCGATCGGTTCCTGGGGCGGCTCCGGCCTGACCGCGATCTTCGGCGGCTTCATGGCTTCGACCATGTTCGGCTGGCGCTCGATCTTCATCATCTGCGCGCTGGTGTCGGTGGCCTCGATCCTGCTGATGCGCCAGATCCCGGAGTCCGCGCCGCTCGCCGGGCGCCCCGGAAAGACCGACTGGGCCGGCATCATCTCGATGGCAGTGGGGCTGGCGGCGCTGCTGATCGTCGTCACGCAGGGTTCGACGATCGGCTGGGCCAACCTGCTTACCTGGGGGCTGTTCGCGGTGTTCCTCGTGGCCTTCGGGGTCTTCATCAACGCGGAGCTGAAGGCGCCCTACCCCCTGGTCGACTTCAAGCTGTTCAAGAACACCGTGTTCACCGGCGCCACGATCTCGAACTTCCTCATCAACGGCACCGCCGGCGCGTTGACGGTGTCGCTGTGGGTGCTGCAGGGCGCGGCGGGCATGTCGGCGGCGACCGCCGGCTATCTCACCGTCGGCTACGCGGTCTTCATCATCGCCTTCATCCGGGTGGGCGAAAAGCTGCTGCAGCGCTTCGGCCCGCGCAAGCCGATGCTCTGGGGTTGCCTGATCGTGCTGCTGTCGATCCTGTTGCTGATGGCCACGCACACGATGCAGTGGCAGTACTCGATCCTTGCGATCGTGGCGTATTCCCTGTTCGGCCTCGGCCTGGCGTTCTATGCAACGCCATCGACGGATGCCGCGCTGACCAACTTGCCGGGCGACCAGGCGGGCGCGGGATCGGGCATCTACAAGATGGCGTCTTCGCTGGGCGCTGCGTTCGGCGTCGCAGCCTCGGCCGCGATCTTCACCGCGCTGTCCACCACCGGGCTGGAGATCGTCGGCACCGTGATCGAATTCTCGGGGCGCCAGGACAACCTGGCGGTGCGCGAAGCCGGCATGGTGGGCCTGGCGTTCAACGCATTGATGGCCATCGCGGCGCTGGTGTCGGTGACGATTTTCATTCCGAAGCACAAAACCACCTGAGGTCCGCCCGATGCCCGCAGCCATCGCGACCGCAGCCGGTCCCGGGTCCGATGCACGCAGCTTCAATGGCAACGACTCCGCCCTGCTGGGTATCGTGCTTGCCGTCGTCACCTTCTGGCTGTTCGCGCAGACCACCATGAACATCGGGCCGCTGATGGCGCGGGATGTTGGCATGCCGATGCCGGTGATGAACGTCGCCGTTTCGCTGGCGGCGCTGTTTTCCGGCATGTTCACCGTGGTGCTGGGCGGCCTTGGTGACCGCTGGGGCCGCGTCAGGCTGGTCCTGGCCGGCAACGTGCTGGGTATCGCGGGCTCGCTGCTGATCGCCTTCTCGACCGGGGCGGCGGCTACGCCGATGATCCTGCTCGGCCGCATCCTGCAGGGCCTGGCCGCGGGGGCGATCATGCCGGCCTCGCTTGCCCTGCTGAAGGCCTACTGGGATGGCAGGGAACGCCAGCGCGCGGTGTCGATGTGGGCGATCGGCACTTGGGGCGGCTCGGGCCTGACCGCGATCTTTGGCGGGTTCATGGCGTCCACGGCGCTGGGCTGGCGCGCGATTTTCGTGATGAGCGCGCTGGTTTCCGTCGCCTCGATCCTGCTGGTGCGGCAGATCCCGGAGTCGGCTCCGCTGGCGGGGCGCGCGGGTGCCACCGACTGGACAGGCATCGTCTCGCTGGCGGTGGGCCTTGCCGCACTGCTGATCGTGGTCACCCAGGGCTCGACGATCGGCTGGACCAGCCTGGCGACCTGGGGCCTGCTTGCGCTCTGCCTTGTGGCCTTCGGTGTGTTCGTCAACGCCGAACGCCACGCCGGCAATCCCCTGGTGGACTTCTCGCTGTTCGGCAACACCGTGTTCACCGGCGCGACGGTCTCGAACTTCCTGATCAACGGGACTGCGGGTGCGCTGGCGGTTTCGCTCTGGGTGCTGCAGGGAGCAGGCGGGCTGTCCGCGGCCACGTCCGGCTACCTGACGATCGGCTATGCCGTCTTCATCATCGCCTTCATCCGCGTCGGCGAAAAACTGCTGCAGCGTTTCGGACCGCGCCGGCCCATGCTCTGGGGCTGCCTGATCGTGCTGCTCTCGATCCTCTTGCTGATGGCGACGCATACGCTGCAATCGCAGTACACGATGCTGGCCATGGTCGCGTACTCGCTGTTCGGCCTGGGCCTTGCGTTCTATGCCACCCCGTCGACGGACGCCGCGCTGGCCAACCTGCCGGGCAACCGGGCCGGTGCGGGCTCGGGCCTCTACAAGATGGCGTCTTCGCTGGGCGCCGCGTTCGGCGTGGCCATCGCCGCCGCCATTTTCACCGCGCTGTCGGATGCCGGGCTTGCGGCGGTGGGCGCGGTGATCGAATTCAGCGGGCGCCAGGACAACCTGGCGGTGCGCGAAGCCGGCATGGTGGGGCTGGCGTTCACCGCGCTGATGGCGATCGCGGCGCTGGTGTCCGTCACCATCTTCATTCCGAAGCAGATGAAGGATCACCCAGCGGCCGGGGCGTGACGGCCGGCGCCGACAGCAGGCCGCGGCGGCGGTACCAGAGCTCAAGCGGCAGGGTCACCAGCGGCGGGATCGCGGCCAGTACCGCCAGCAGCAGGGCCCACATCGGCCAGCGCAGGCGCGCGCCCGCCACGATGGCCACGACCAGGTACAGCAGGAAGGCGCCGCCGTGAAGGCGGCCGAACAGCCAGACCACGGCGTCCGTGCTGCCGCTGACGTACTTCAGGTACATGCCGACAAGCAGGCCGGCCCAAGTGAAGGCTTCGATCAAGGCGACGATGGAGAAGAGCCGGCCAGCGGGTGACAGGGGGCGTGGGTGCATGGGTGGTCCGGGTTTGGTGGGGAGATCGCGGCTGTAGCCGCTCCCACAAGGGCTGGGTGGCCGGGTTGAAAGGAAACGCCCGGGGCATGCCGGGCGTTTCGTGTCGACGATTGCGGTCGGGTGGATCAGGCGGCCGGTGCGGCCGGTGCGGCCTCCGCGACCTCCCGGTACTCCTCGATCTGGTCGAAGTTCATGTAGCGGTAGATCTCGGCACCCTTGTCGCTGATGACGCCGACGTCGATGAGGTACTCCTCGCGGGTCGGAATCCGGCCCAGGCGCGAGCAGATCGCCGCCAGCTCCGCCGAACCCAGGTACACGTTCGCACCACGGCCCAGGCGGTTGGGGAAGTTGCGGGTCGAGGTGGACATGACCGTCGCGCCCTCGCGCACCTGCGCCTGGTTGCCCATGCACAGCGAGCAGCCCGGCATCTCCATGCGCGCGCCGGCCGCGCCGAAGGTGCCGTAGTGGCCTTCCCTGGTGAGCTCGCTGGCGTCCATCCTGGTCGGCGGCGCGACCCACAGGCGCGTGGGGATGTCGCGCTTGCCTTCCAGCAGCTTGGCGGCCGCGCGGAAGTGGCCGATGTTGGTCATGCACGAGCCGATGAACACCTCGTCGATGGTGTTTCCGGCGACGTCGGACAGGGTTTTTGCATCGTCCGGGTCGTTGGGGCAGCACACGATCGGCTCGACGATCTCCGCCAGGTCGATCTCGATCACCGCGGCGTAGTCGGCGTCGGCGTCGGGCTCGAGCAGCTGCGGGTCGGCCAGCCACTGCTCCATCTTGTCGATGCGGCGCTGGATGGTGCGGGCGTCGGAGTAGCCCTCGGCGATCATCCACTTCAAGAGCGTGATGTTGCTGGTCAGGTATTCGATGATCGGCGCCTTGTCCAGCTTCACCGTGCAGCCGGCGGCGGAGCGCTCGGCGGATGCGTCGGCCAGCTCGAAAGCCTGTTCGACCTTCAGCTCCGGCAGGCCCTCGATCTCGAGGATCCGGCCGGAGAAGATGTTCTTCTTGCCCTGCTTGGCGACGGTCAGCAGCCCCGCCTTGATCGCGTACAGCGGGATCGCATGCACGAGGTCGCGCAGGGTCACGCCGGGCTGCATCTCGCCCTTGAAACGCACCAGCACGGACTCCGGCATGTCCAGCGGCATGACGCCGGTGGCAGCTGCGAACGCGACCAGTCCCGAACCCGCCGGGAACGAGATGCCGATCGGGAAGCGGGTGTGCGAATCGCCGCCGGTGCCGACGGTGTCGGGCAGCAGCATGCGGTTGAGCCAGCTGTGGATGATGCCGTCGCCCGGGCGCAGCGAGACGCCGCCGCGGGTGGAGATGAACTCCGGAAGCGTGTGGTGGGTCTTCACGTCCACCGGCTTCGGGTAGGCCGCGGTGTGGCAGAACGACTGCATCACCAGGTCCGAGGAGAAGCCCAGGCAGGCGAGGTCCTTCAGTTCGTCACGGGTCATCGGGCCGGTGGTGTCCTGCGATCCGACGGTGGTCATCTTCGGCTCGCAGTAGGTGCCAGGGCGCACGCCTTGGCCTTCCGGCAGGCCGCAGGCGCGGCCGACCATCTTCTGCGCCAGGGTGAAGCCCTTGCCGGTGTCGGCGGGCGCCGCCGGCTGGCGGAACAGCGTGGTCGCGGGCAGGCCCAGCGACTCGCGCGCACGCGCGGTCAGGCCGCGGCCGATGATCAGCGGGATGCGGCCACCGGCGCGCACCTCGTCGAACAGCACCTCGCTCTTGACCTCGAATTCGGCGATCACTTCACCGCCCTTCAGCGCCTTGCCCTCGTAGGGGCGCAGCTCGACCACGTCGCCGTGCTCCATCTTCGACACGTCGAGCTCGATCGGCAGCGCTCCGGCGTCTTCCATGGTGTTGTAGAAGATCGGCGCGATCTTCGAGCCCAGGCAGACGCCGCCGAAACGCTTGTTCGGGATGAACGGGATGTCCTCGCCTGTCCACCACAGCACGCTGTTGGTCGCCGACTTGCGCGAGGACCCGGTGCCGACCACGTCGCCGACGTAGGCGACCAGGTGGCCCTTGGCCTTGAGGTCGGTGATGGACTGTATCGGCCCGCGCTTGCCGTCCTCTTCCGGCTCGAAGGGCGCGTCCGGACGCTTGTTCTTCAGCATCGCCAGCGCGTGCATCGGGATGTCGGGGCGCGTGGTCGCGTCCGGCGCCGGCGACAGGTCGTCGGTATTGGTTTCGCCGGGCACCTTGAACACGGTGATGGTCATGCTTCCAGCCACTTCGGGCCTGGACGTGAACCATTCGGCATCGGCCCAGCTCTGCAGCACGGCCCTGGCATTGGCGTTGCCGGCCCTGGCCTTCTCTTCCACGTCGTGGAAGGCGTCGAACACCAGCAGCGTGTGCTTCAGGCCCTCGGCCGCGATCGCGCCGAGCGCGGCGTCGTCAAGCAACTCGACCAGCGGCGCGACGTTGTAGCCGCCGAGCATCGTGCCCAGCAACTCGGTGGCGCGCTCGCGGCTGAGCAGGGCGCTCTGCTCGCTGCCGAAGGCCAGCGCGGCCAGGTAGCTGGCCTTGACCTTGGCGGCGTCGTCCACGCCCGCGGGCACACGCTGGGTCAGCAGTTCGACCAGCGTGGTTTCTTCGCCGGCCGGCGGGTTCTTCAGCAGCTCGATGACCTCGGCGGTCTGCTGCGGCGTGAGCGGCAGCGGCGGGATGCCGAGCGCGGCGCGTTCGGCCACGTGATGGCGATAGGCTTCCAACATGGGGGGTACTCCGGAAATGTTGCTGTGGAAATGTCGATGTGGAACTGAAGCGGGGATTCGATCAGGACACCTTGGGCACGATGACCTTGAGTCCCTTGAAGTAGTCGCGGAAAAACCCCGCGTCGCGGCTGATCAGGCCCGCGCACTGCAAGAGCGCGTGCGCGCCGACGATGAAGTCGGGCACGGTGCGCGGTGATACCTGGCCGCCCTGCCCCGCAGCGCGGCGGCGCTGGTTGAAGCGGCGTTGCATCTCGCCGGCGCGGATCGCGGAGCGGCGCTCGACGGGCACGTAGCGCATGCCCATCTCCTCGACCACGTCCATGATGTCGGTGCCGTGCCCGAGGCCGGCCGTGATTTCGCTGACCACGATGTCGCACAGCACCACCGGCCCCTGCGCGAGGGCGTCGCGCACGCAGCGCTCGGCGGCATCGGCCATGCCGGCGTCGTCGCCGAGCAGGTCGATCAGGACGGAGGTGTCGATCGCGATCATCGGTGCGCGGTCAGGGTTCGACCGGATCGCCCGGCGCGCGGCCGCGCAGTTCGCGCATGACGTCGTCGGTGCTCACGCCTTCGGGCAGCTTGAATCGGCCGCGGGCGCGGGAGATCGCATCGTCGACGTTCTTGCGCAGGATGATGCGGCCGCCTTCCAGCTCGACCTTGAGCAGGGTGCCCTTGGTCAGGCCCAGGGCGTCGCGCACCGCCTTGGGCAGTGTGATCTGGCCGCGTTCGGCGACGGTGGCTTCCATGGTGCTCTCCTGCCGCCCTCTCGGGACGGAATGGTATGCGCACATTATACATACCTTGTCATACGTACTGAAGGCCGCATACTGGGCGTGCAGCGAACGCATCGCTTACATCTCCATCCGTACACTTGGTGACTGCCTGCCTGCCCGCCACGCCATCCGCACAAGGAGCCCAGCCATGGCCGATTCCTTCTCCACCCGTGACCGCCTCGAGGTCAACGGCACGTCCTACACCTACGCCAGCCTCGCGAAGCTCGGCCAGCAATTCGACCTCGCCCGCCTGCCCTATTCCATGAAGATCCTGCTGGAAAACCTGCTGCGCCACGAGGACGGCGGGGTCACCGTCGGCAGGGACCACATCGAAGCGGTCGCCACCTGGAACCCGCAGGCCGAGCCCGACACCGAGATCGCCTTCATGCCCGCGCGCGTGGTGCTGCAGGACTTCACCGGCGTGCCCTGCGTGGTCGACCTGGCGGCCATGCGCGACGCCGTCGCACGCCTGGGCGGCAGCCCGGACCAGATCAACCCGCTGATCCCATCAGAGCTTGTGATCGACCATTCGGTGCAGGTCGACGTGTTCGGCCGCCCGGATGCGCTGGACCTCAACGGCAGGATCGAATTCGAGCGCAACAAGGAGCGCTACGGCTTCCTGCGCTGGGGCCAGAACGCCTTCGGCAACTTCAAGGTGGTGCCGCCCAACACCGGCATCGTGCACCAGGTGAACCTGGAGAACCTTGCCCGCGTGGTGATGGAGCGCGAGCTCGACGGCGAGACCTGGGCCTTCCCGGACACCGTGTTCGGCACCGACAGCCACACCACGATGATCAATGGCATCGGTGTGCTCGGCTGGGGCGTGGGCGGGATCGAGGCCGAGGCGGCGATGCTGGGCCAGCCTTCGTCGATGCTGATTCCGCAGGTCGTCGGCTTCAAGTTGACCGGCAGGCTGCCCGAGGGCGCCACCGCCACCGACCTGGTGCTGACCGTCACCCAGATGCTGCGCAAGCACGGCGTGGTCGGGAAGTTCGTCGAATTCTTCGGCGACGGCCTGCAGCACCTGCCGCTGGCCGACCGCGCCACCATCGGCAACATGTCGCCGGAATATGGCGCCACCTGCGGCATCTTCCCGGTCGATGCCGAAGCGGTGCGCTACCTTCGCCTGTCCGGGCGCAGCGAAGCGCAGATCGCACTGGTCGAGGCCTATGCGAAGGCCCAGGGGATGTGGCACGAGCCCGGCCAGGCGGAAGCCAGCTATTCATCGGTGGTGGAGCTCGACATGGCGACGGTCAAGCCGTCGCTTGCCGGCCCCAAGCGCCCGCAGGATCGCGTGCTGCTCGAGGACATGAAGCAGAACTTCAACGACAACGTCGGCCCGATGACCGCCCAGCGCGAAAAATCCCGCGACTGGCAGGTCAACCGCTTCGAGAAGGAAGGCGGCGGCCAACCACAGGCCGATCGCCTGGCGGCCAAGCCGGTCTCGCGTATCTCCATCGACGACCGCGACCACGAACTGACCGATGGCTCGGTGGTGATCGCGGCCATCACCTCCTGCACCAACACGTCCAACCCGGCGGTGATGCTGGGCGCGGGTCTGCTGGCGCGCAACGCGGCGGCCAAGGGCCTGAAGGCCGCACCGTGGGTGAAGACCTCACTCGGCCCGGGCTCGCTGGTGGTCACCGACTACCTGAAGAAGGCCGGCGTCATGGACGACCTGGAGAAGCTCGGCTTCTACGTGGTCGGCTACGGCTGCACCACCTGCATCGGAAACTCCGGGCCGTTGCCCGAGGCCGTGTCGAAGGGCATCGCCGAAAACGACCTGGCCGTGGCCTCCGTGCTGTCGGGCAACCGCAACTTCGAAGGCCGCATCCACGCCGAGGTGAAGATGAACTACCTCGCCTCGCCGCCGCTGGTGGTGGCCTACGCGATCGCCGGCACCGTGGACATCGACCTGACCACCGAAGCGCTGGGCCATGACCGGGACGGCAACGACGTCTACCTGCGCGACATCTGGCCGAGCAACAGGGAAATCGGCGACATGATCGCCGCGACCGTGGGTCCGGAACTGTTCGCGAAGAACTATGCCGACGTGTTCAAGGGCGATGCGCGCTGGAACTCGATGGAATCGCCGGAAAGCGAGCTCTATCCCTGGGACGAAGCCTCGACCTACATCAAGAACCCGCCCTACTTCGACGGCATGACCATGGAGGTCGGCAGCATCGACGACATCCATGGCGCGCGCGTGCTCGGGCTGTTCGGCGACTCGATCACCACCGACCACATCTCGCCGGCGGGCTCGATCAAGCAGGACTCGCCCGCGGGTCTGTTCCTGCAGTCGCGCGGCGTGCAGCCGGCGGACTTCAACAGCTACGGCTCGCGCCGTGGCAACGACGACGTGATGGTGCGCGGCACCTTCGCCAACATCCGCATCAAGAACCAGTTCTTCGGCGGCGAGGAAGGCGGCAACACGCTGTACTTCGGCAGTACTCCGCCGGAGAAGATGCCGATCTACGACGCGGCCATGAAGTACAAGGCCGACGGCACGCCGCTGGTGGTGATCGCGGGCAAGGAGTACGGCACCGGTTCGTCGCGCGACTGGGCGGCCAAGGGCACCAACCTGATGGGCGTGAAAGCGGTGATCGCCGAGAGTTTCGAGCGCATCCACCGCTCCAACCTGGTTGGCATGGGCGTGCTGCCGCTGCAGTTCGTCGAAGGCGAAGGGGCCGCGTCGCTGGGCCTGGACGGCACCGAGACATACGCGGTGACCGGACTCGAGGACGGCGCCGCGAGGCGGGCCACCGTGACCGCCACGGCGGCCGACGGCAGCAGCAAGGCCTTCCAGGCCGAGGTGATGCTGCTGACGCCCAAGGAAGTGGAGTACTTCCGCAACGGCGGCCTGCTGCACTACGTGCTGCGGCAGCTGGCCGGGCAGCGGGCCGCCTGACGGCAGGCCAACAGTCAGCGCAGCGCCGACGTCCAGTCGGCGCTGACCATCAGCCAGTCGCCGTCCACCAGGCGCCAGCCGGTGTCGACCTGCCAGGCACGCGCGCTGTCCGGCAGCAGCCCGCCGTCGCCACCGGACAGCACGGCGCCGAAGCGGATCCGGGCATGGTCGTCCTGAAGCTCGACGTCCAATGGACCGGGCAGCACGCCGACATCGGTGTTGCGAAGGAAATGAAGCGCGGCCAGGCGCCGCGCGCCCTCGCGGTCGAGACCGGCCGGGCCGATGAAGTCCTCGGCAAGGAACGAGGCCACGTCACCCGCGTCGCGCTCTTCGATCGCCGCCTGCAGGCCGTCGAAGGCTTCGCGCAACGCTTGCTCGGGCGGCGTGCGCGTGCAGCCGGACGCGAACATGCAAAGCAGTAGCGCAAAGGCGGCCGCGCGCCAGCCTGTGGTATCCCGCCACCCGTGTCCCGCCATGCTTCCTGCTCCGATCGATCATGCAGGGACCAGCATAGCTGCAGTGCGCCTTGCCGCGCGGCGGAGGCCTATGCTCCAATCCGGACGATACGCCGTGGCATGGCGCATGCCGGCACAACAGCCCGAGGGGGAATGAATGAGCAGTATTGAACGGCCGTGGCTGGCGAACTATCCCGAAGGGATCCCCTCGGATATCGATGCCGACGAGTACCCGTCGATTCCCGCGCTGCTGCAGGAGGCGATCGACAAGTACCGCGACCAGCCCGCGTTCTCCAACATGGGCGTGACGATCACCTACGGTGAACTCGACACGCTCAGCAACCAGTTCGCCTCCTACCTGCTCGAGGTGCTCAGGCTGAAGAAGGGCGACCGCATCGCGATCATGATGCCCAACTGCCTGCAGTACCCGATCGCCACCTTTGGCGCGCTGCGCGCCGGCCTGGCGGTGGTGAACACCAACCCGATGTACACCCCGCGCGAGCTCCGCCACCAGCTGGTGGACTCTGGCGCGCGCGCGATCCTGGTGCTGGACAACTTCGGCCACGTCGTGCAGAAGGTGCTCCCCGACACCAAGGTCGAGACCGTGATCACCACCGGCCTGGGCGACATGCTCGGCTTCCCCAAGGGCGCGATCGTCAACTTCGTCGTCAAGCACGTGAAGAAGATGGTGCCCGACTATGCCATCCAGGGTGCGACGCGCTTCCGCGACGCGCTCAAGGCAGGCGCCGCGCACCAGGCGCCCAGGGTCGACATCGACCGCGAGGACATCGCCTTCCTGCAGTACACCGGCGGCACCACGGGCGTTGCCAAGGGCGCGATGCTCACCCACCGCAACCTGGTGGCCAACATGCAGCAGGCCTCGGCCTGGGTCAGCAAGCAGGCCAAGCCGGGCCAGGAAGTGATCGTCACCGCGCTGCCGCTGTATCACATCTTCGCGCTGACGGCGAACGGCCTGGTGTTCACCAAGTTCGGGGCCAAGAACATCCTGATCACCAACCCGCGCGACATGCCGGGCTTCGTCAAGGAGCTCAAGCGCGAGCCGTTCACCGCGATCACCGGCGTCAACACCCTGTTCAACGGCCTGCTCAATACCCCGGGCTTCGAGGACGTGGACTTTTCGCAGCTGCGCTTGACCCTGGGCGGCGGCATGGCCGTGCAGCGCTCGGTCGCCGAGCGCTGGAAGAAGATCACCGGGGTGACGCTGATCGAAGCCTACGGCCTCACCGAGACCTCGCCCGCGGCCTGCATCAACCCGATGGACCTGGGCGAGTACAACGGCGCCATCGGCCTGCCCATCCCCTCGACCGATGCCTGCGTCAAGGACGAGGAAGGACGCATGCTTCCGGTCGGCGAGATCGGCGAACTCTGCATCAGGGGTCCGCAGGTGATGCGCGGCTACTGGCACCGTCCGGAAGACACCGCTGCGGCGATCGATGCCGACGGCTGGCTGCACACCGGCGACATGGCGCGGATGGACGAAGGCGGCTTCTTCTACATCGTCGACCGCAAGAAGGACATGATCCTGGTCTCGGGCTTCAACGTGTACCCGAACGAGATCGAGGACGTGATCGCGATGATGCCCGGCGTGCTGGAAGTGGCCGCGGTCGGTATTCCCGACGACAAGTCGGGCGAAGCAGTGAAGCTTGTCATCGTGAAGAAGGATGCCTCGCTGACCGCGGACCAGGTGAAGGCGCACGCGCGCAAGGAACTCACCGGCTACAAGCAGCCGCGCGTCATCGAGTTCCGCGAGGAGTTGCCCAAGACCAACGTCGGAAAAATCCTGCGCCGGGAGCTCCGCGACGAATCCGCGCACTGAAATGTGATGTAATTCACACTATCAACCGTACGGCGGTCGCCTTGGCCCCTAGTGCGTGCTGGGCGCTTGCCCATGCCGGGAAAACAGCGCATAGATGCCTGTTATCGGGCATTCATCATTTTTCCAGGACTCCGCCGGCGGGCCCGGCCGGAGGCGTCCTGCACGTCAGGGGACCTCCACATGAACGTCGAACTGCTGCATGGCAACACCGCCACGGACCTGGCCACGATCCGCATTTCCCACGACCCGTCCAACGCCTCGCACTGGTGCCACATGCACACGGCCGACGCGTTCCGGGACGCCTCCTACCGCCCCTGCTTCTCGCCGCGCCTGCTGCGCGAGCTGCGCCTGTTCGCGCGCGAGGCCATCGAGGGTTGCCAGGCCACGGCCGACGCCGCGACCGGGCCCACGCCGCCGCTGTCGCATATCGTCATCGGTTCCGACGCCCATGTATTCAACCTGGGCGGCGATCTCGACCTGTTCGCGAGGCTGATCCGCGAGCGTGACCGCGAAGGCCTACTGCGCTATGCCACCGAATGCGTCGACAGCATCCATCTGCTGCAGACCCGGCTGCACCCCAACGCGCACACCATCGCGCTGGTCGAGGGCGATGCGCTGGGTGGCGGTTTCGAGCTCGCCCTCGCCTGCCAGACCATCGTCGCCGAGCGCGGCGTGCAGATGGGCTTCCCCGAAGTGCTGTTCGGACTGTTCCCGGGCATGGGCGCCTACTCGCTGCTCTCGCAGCGCATCGGGCCGAGGCGCGCCGAGGCGATGATGCTCGACGGCGTGATGTACAGCAGCGAGCGGCTGCACGAAATGGGCATCGTCGACGTGCTGGTCGAGCCCGGCGAGGGTGTGCGCGGCGTCAACGAGGTCATCCGCCAGAACCGTCGCATCGCCGCCGCCAGGCTGGCCCTGCACCGCGTGCGCGACGCGATCGATCCCGTTTCCCACCACGACCTGATGGAAGTCACCCGCATCTGGGTGGATACCGCGCTGCAGCTCGGCGATCGCCAGCTACGGATGATGGAGCGCCTGGTGCGCGCCCAGCTGCAGCGGCCCGAAGTGCCCGGCCCCGCGGCACGCGCCCACGGCCACTGACCGGGCCTGCGGCGCCTCAGGCGCTGTCCGGGCCGGTCGCTGCGTCGCCGTGCACCAGATCGCCGCGCGCGCGCAGCGCCGTCAACGCCTGCTCCAGCTGCTGCCGGAGCAGGCGCACCATGCCCGGCCATTCGCGCGCGAGCTCATCGCTGTGCATCCCCATGCCCTGCGATGCGCTGTCGGACAGGCGGACCGCGCCCATGTTGCCTGCCGCGCCCTTGAGCGCGTGGCAGGCGTCGCGGAACGTCTCCCACTGTCCGTCGGCACCGGCGACCTCCAGCTCGGCCACGCACTTGCGCGCGTCCCTGGCGCACTCGCCAAGGAAGCGGTGCACGAATTGCTCGCCCAGGCCCATCTCGCGCAGTTCGTCGAGGATGTGCTGGGAGATCACGCTGCCATCGACCAGCCCCGCGCCCGTGGGCTGGGCGTCCTGGGCCGCGATCGACGGCGCGGCGCCCTCGGCGATGCCGGCCAGGCGCTCGAGCAGGCGGTCGACAACCACCGGCTTGGTCATGAAGGCGTAGGCACCGGCGCGTTCGCACTCGGCACGCGCCTCGGGCGTGGCATCGGCGGTGAGTACGATGAACGGCGTGCGCCTGCGGCCGGCTTCCATGAAGCGCGCCTGCTTGAGCACTTCCACGCCGCTCTGGCCGGGCATGTGCAGGTCGATGATCACCGCGTCGAACGACTGCGCCTCGAGCGCGGACAGCACGTCGTCGCCATCGTCGACCACCTGGGCGCGATGGCCGGCCTTCTCAAGCAGGCGGCGCATCACCATCAGGTTGGCGCCCTGGTCATCGGCCACCAGCACGCGCAGCGGGCGCACGCGGGCGCGGTGGCGCACGAAGGGATCGCCGAAGGCGATCACGTTGCTGCTGGCGCCGCTTGGCGACTCCGCTGCGGCGAACGGCAATTCCACCCAGAAATTCGCCCCGCCGCCCGGCCGGCTTTCCAGCCCGATGCGACCGCCCAGCTGCTCGACCAGTGCCTTGGCGATGGTCGTGCCCAGGCCGGATCCGCCAAAGCGGCGACCCAGGCCGTTGTCGACCTGTTCGAACGCCTCGAAGATCCGCCCCTGCGCGTCTTCCGGAATGCCGATCCCGGTATCCCGCACCGAGAACCGCAGCCAGGTCGCGGCGTCGTCGCAGGGCATCCGGTCGACGTCGAGCGAGACCCTGCCCTCGTCGGTGAACTTGATCGCGTTGGACACCAGGTTCACCAGCACGTGGCGCAGGTGGTTGCCGTCGCCATGCATCTGCGCCGGAACGCCGCTGCCCACCCGGGTCTCGAACGCCAGCCCCTTGGCCTGCGCCCCGGGCTCCAGCATCAGCTGGATGCCGCGGATCAGTTCGGTCAGCGAGAAATCGGCGTCGGTGCGCCTGAACTTGCCCGCCTCCAGGCTCGACAGGTCCAGCACCTCGTCCACAAGCATCTGCAGCGAGCGTGCCGACGTGCGGATGACCTCGGCGCTGTCACGCTGTTCGGCGCTGAGCGGCGTGGACGAGAGAAGCTCCGACATGCCGAGGATGCCGTTGAGGGGGGTGCGCAACTCGTGGCTGATGTTGGCCAGGAAGCGGCTCTTCGCGCGGTTGGCCGCCTCCGCGGCCTCGGTGGCCTGCACCAGCTTGCGCAGCAGCGAGCTGAGGTAGAGCGGCACCGCCGCCAGGCCCACCAGGAGACCGCCGCCCAGCAGGATGTTCTGCTGCCAGTACGGCGTGGCCAGCAGCGCCGTGCCGAATGACACCGTGGCGAAGCCGATCGCCAGGTACAGCCAGCGCGGCCCGTAGCGCAGGCCGTTGCCGACGGTGACCCACATGATCACCACGTACATCCACGCGAGCAGGTCGCCCAGCAGGTACAGCCCCACGCCCATCAGGCTGTAGTCGGCGATCATGCCCAGCACCCGCCGCGGATACGACACGCCCGGCCGCGCCAGCAGCCACGCGAGGATCACGAAGCCGATCGCGAACTCGAAAGTCAGCAGCTGCCATGACAGCAACAGTGCTTCCGCCACCTCCGGCCGGCCGCTGACGACCAGCTGCAGGTAGGCGGCCACCAGCACCAGCATCGCCATGCGCACCAGCGCCTGGCCGTGCTCCGTGTCGGGGCGGCCGGCAAGCCGCTGCCTGGCCCATCGCAAGGCAGCGATCATCGTGGTCAGGCCTCCCCGACCGCCGCTGCCTCGGCGACCTCGGCGGCATAGCGTGCGCAGGTCTCTTCCACGCGTCCCCTGTTGGCCACCAGCGCGTCGACGCAGCGCGGATCGAAGAGTCGCCCGCTTTCGGACGTGATGTAGTGGAAGGTCTCGTCCATGGTCCAGGCGCGCTTGTAGGGGCGTTCGGACAGCAGGGCATCGAAGACATCCGCCACCGCCACCACCCGCGCTTCCAGCGGGATGGCCTCGCCCACCAGCGCGTCGGGATAGCCGCTGCCGTCATAGCGCTCCTGGTGGCGCAGCGCGATGCTGGCCCCCATCTGCACGAAGCGGTTCTGGCTTCCCTGCAACAGTTCGTGGCCGATCTCCGGGTGCCGGCGCATCACCGCGAGTTCGTCTTCGGTAAGCGGGCCCGGCTTGAGCAGCACGGCGTCCGGTATCGCGATCTTGCCGATGTCGTGCAGGGGCGCCGCCAGCTCGATGGTCCGGACCTCGTCCTCGGCCAGGCCCAGGCCTTCGGCGACGATGCCCGCCACCGCGGCCAGGCGCGCGAGGTTGGCGCTGGTGCCCGCGTCGCGGTACGCGATCGCGCGCGCCAGGCGGGTCAGGGTCTCGCGCTCGCGCTCCTCGACCTCGTGCATGCTCGACAGCAGGCGCTGTTCGAGCGAAAGCGCGCGCTGCTTGACCGATTCCGCCTGCTGGCGAAGCTGGAGCAGGTTGCGGCAGCGAGCGCGCAGCTCGCGCGGCCGCACGGGCTTGACCAGGAAGTCGATCACGCCCGCATCGAGCGCCGCCTGCCGGATCGGCTCGTCGCCGACCACGGTCACCAGCACGATCGGCACGTCCCGGTGCAGCAGCGGGCGGCGGAAGCGGCGCGCGAACTCCAGGCCGTCCATCACCGGCATGCGGTAGTCCAGCAGCAACAGGTCGGGCCGGTTGTCCTCGCACCAGCTCAGGGCTTCCTGCGGGTCGCTGAAGTCGAGCACCTCGAGCTCTGGACTGATGTCCTCGAGGATGTGCCGCAGCATCGTGCGTGCCGAGGTCTGGTCGTCGACGATGACGATGTTCACGTGATTCCTGTCCCCAGCGCGATCGGTCCCGGCGCGGCACATGCGTGCCGTCCGATGTCGAGGCACGCACGGTCCGTGCCCGCCCTGGCACCCCTGTCGGGAGGGCCAACGCCCGAGAATACGACAGATCCGAGCCGGACCGGGCAGATCCTGACCTTTTTTGTCACTCCTGGGCTGCGGCCGAGGGGCGCATGTAGGGGAACAGCAGCACGTCGCGGATCGAGGCCGAGCCGGTCAGCAGCATCACCAGGCGGTCGATGCCGACGCCCAGACCACCGGTGGGCGGCATGCCGACCTCGAGCGCGCGGATGTAGTCGGCGTCGTAGTGCATGGCCTCGTCGTCGCCGCCGGCCTTGGCCTCGACCTGGGCACGGAAGCGCGCGGCCTGGTCCTCGGGATCGTTGAGCTCGGAGAAGCCGTTGGCCAGTTCCTTGCCGCCGATGAACAGCTCGAAGCGGTCGGTGATGCCGGGCTCGGCGTCGGACTCGCGCGCCAGCGGAGACACCTCCACCGGGTAGTGGGTGATGAAGGTCGGCTGCACCAGCCCCTCCTCCACCGTGGCCTCGAAGATCTCCAGCAGCAACTTGCCCCAGCCCCAGGACGGCTTGACCGACACCTTCAGGCGCTGGCAGTGCGCCGCCAGCGCGTCGCGGTCGCGGCAGTCGGCGGCGCTGATGTCCGGGTTGAGCTCGCGCACCGCGTCTTCCATCTTCCAGCGGCGGAAGGCCGGCCCGAGCTCGATGTCGTGGCCGTCCCAGGCGAAGCGCGTGGTGCCGGTCGCTTCCTGCGCCACATCGCGGATCATCCCCTCGGTGAGGTCCATGACCTCGGTGTAGCTCGCATAGGCCTCGTACAGCTCGAGCATCGTGAATTCCGGGTTGTGCCGGGTGCTCACGCCTTCGTTGCGGAAGTTGCGGTTGATCTCGTACACGCGCTCGAAGCCGCCTACGACCAGGCGCTTGAGGTACAGCTCGGGCGCCACGCGCAGGTACAGCTCGAGGTCGAGCGCGTTGTGGTGGGTGGTGAACGGGCGCGCGGTGGCGCCGCCGGCGATGTAATGCATCATCGGCGTCTCCACTTCCAGGAAGCGGCGCGCGTCGAGCCAGCGGCGCATGGCCGCGATCACCTTCGAGCGCACCACGAACACCTCGCGCGCGTCCGGGTTCACGATCAGGTCGACGTAGCGCTGGCGGTAGCGCTGCTCGACGTCGGCCAGGCCGTGCCACTTGTCCGGCAGCGGGCGCAGCGACTTGGTCAGCAGGCGCAGCGACTCGACCCTGACCGACAGCTCGCCGGTGCGGGTGCGCGTGAGCACGCCCTCGGCGGCAACGATGTCACCCACGTCCCAGCCCTTGAAGGCGTCGTAGGCCTCGCCCAGCGCATTGGACTGCAGGAACAGCTGCAGCCGCCCGCTCACGTCCTGGAGCTGCGCGAACGCCGCCTTGCCCATCACCCGCTTGGCGAGCATGCGCCCGGCGACGGCCACGCGCCGGCCGGTGTCCTGCAGGGCCTCGGCGCTCCATGCCTCGGCATCGGCGTACTCGTCCTGCAGGTCGCCGGCGTGGTCGGTGCGCCGGAAGTCGTTCGGGAACGCGATGCCCTGCCCGCGCAGCGCGGCCAGCTTGCCCCGGCGCTCGGCGATGAGGCTGTTTTCGTCGGCAGGTGGCTGCGGCTGTGCGGGGGTGGTCATGGTGGTCTCTGGCATTGGAATTCACGAACGGAGGTGACGATCAGCGTTGGATCGGGTGGAGCATTCGCGGCTGTAGCCGCTCCCACAGGGGCAAACGACCCATCAGCGGAGGTGCACCTGCCGGGGCTGCGCTCCCGTGGCAGCAGCTATAGCTGCGATGGCCTATTGGAGCAGCTACCGCTGCGATGGACGACTGGAGGAGTCATGGTTGCGATGCCCTGTGTGAGCAGCCATGGCTGCGATGGCCTGTGGGATCAAACCGCGTCGAGCCGCTTCGAACCCGCCTCCAGCCCGGATTTCAGGCTCGCTTCGATGAATTCATCCAGGTCACCATCCAGCACGTTCTGCGTGTCCGAGCGTTCGATGCCGGTGCGCAGGTCCTTGATCCGGCTCTGGTCGAGCACGTAGTTGCGGATCTGGCTGCCCCAGCCGATGTCGGACTTGGTGGCTTCCAGCGCATCCTTCTCGACGTTGCGCTTCTGCACTTCGAGTTCGTAGAGCTTGGCGGCCAGCATCTTCATCGCGGTATCGCGGTTCTGGTGCTGGCTGCGCCCGTTCTGGCAGGCGACCACGGTATTGGTCGGGATGTGGGTGATGCGCACCGCCGACTCGGTCTTGTTGACGTGCTGGCCACCGGCGCCGGACGAGCGGTAGACGTCGGTCCGCAGGTCGGCGGGGTTGATCTGGATGTCGATGTCGTCGTCGACTTCCGGCGACACGAACACCGAGGTGAAGCTGGTATGGCGGCGGTTGTCGGAGTCGAAGGGCGACTTCCGCACCAGCCGATGGACGCCGATCTCCGTCTTCAGCCAGCCATAGGCGTACTCGCCCTCGATGCGCACCGTGGCCGACTTGATGCCGGCGACGTCGCCGCCGCTGGCCTCCATGATCTCGGCCTTCCAGCCGCGGTTCTCCGCCCAGCGCAGGTACATGCGCAGCAGGATCTCGGCCCAGTCCTGGGCCTCGGTGCCGCCGGCGCCGGCCTGGATGTCGAGGAAGGCGTTGGCCGAATCCATCTGCCCGGAGAACATGCGCTGGAACTCGAGCGTCTCGACCTTGGCGCTGAGGCGTTCCACGTCGTCCTCGACGGCCTTCGCGGTATCCTCGTCGTCCTCGGCGTCGGCCAGGTCAAGCAGCTCGGCGGCGCCCACCAGGCCCTCGGTCAGGTCGCGGATGCCGTTGACGGTCTTGTCGAGCAGCGAGCGCTCGCGCCCCAGCGCCTGTGCGCGCTCGGGATCGTTCCAGATATCGGGGTTCTCGAGTTCGCGCTCTACTTCCTCGAGGCGTTCGCGCTTGGTGTCGTAGTCAAAGAAACCCCCTCAGCGCATCCAGCCGACCCTTCAGGTCGGCGATGCGCTGGCGGACGGGATTGAGCTCCATCATCTGCTGTGGATCCGCGTGGAAAGAGGCGGATTCTAGCAATTCCGGCGCACTCCCTGCCGGCGATCAGGATCCCGTCGCGGCGGCGAGCCGCGTACGGAGCGCTTCGCGATGGCGGCGGCTGCACGGCAGGACCGTGCCATCGACCAGGTGCAGGCGGGCGTCGCCGGTGTCGAGTGGCTCGATCGAGGCGACCAGGTCGAGCCTGGCGATGTAGCTCCGGTGGATGCGCGCGAAGCGGCCGGGATCCAGCTTCGCCTCGATCTCGGCCATCGTGCTGCGCAGCGGGTAGTCGCGCCCCGCCACGTGCAGGTTCACGTAGTTGCCCGCGGCCTGCAGCCACTCGACATCGCCGGCCGCCACCAGGAACTCGCGGCCCAGCTTGCGCACCAGGAAGCGTTCCGGCCGCACGGCCGCGGGCGCCGGGATGCCGGAATCGGGCTCGGCGAGCATGCGCGCCTCGCCCTGCAGCCGCCGCCACAGCCAGCTGTACCCGTGCGCGACGAACACGATGGAGGCGAAGGTGCGGACGTCCTTCAGGTATTCGTAGGGCAGGCCCAAGGCCCAGTCGAAATCGTAGCGGTCGCCCATGGCCGCGTGGGCGAGGATGCGCATCAGCACCATTCCGGCGACATGCAGCAGCGACCAGAGCACGCTGGCGGCAAGGTAGCCAGGCAGGCGCCGCAGCCAGGTGTCGACGTGCAGGGGCCAGCGTTCGCAAAGCCACAGAAGGGGCGGTAGCAGGAGCAGCGATGCGATCGCACTGCTGGCTTCCCAGACCACCGGCTGCCAGGCCTCAAGTATTTGCCCATGGCGTTCGGCATCGATCAGTGCGACGGCCGCGTTGGCGATGGCGCCGAAGCCGAACACCAGCACCCACGCGGCGACCTCGACCGGCCGCTTCCACGCCAGGTGCCTGTTCCAGAAATCCCGTTCGCGCGCGGCGGCGCGCCCCCTGTCCTCATGCATGCCGCGATTGTAGTTGTCGCGCCCCCGGGGCCGGCCACAGTTCGTCCCCGGCACGGGTCGTCTCGTCCCCAAGGCGCGTCGTTGCGGCACTTCGTGCTGGTCGCGCGCACGCCTGCAGGGTGGAATCGCCGTCTCCCGAACAGGTCCAGGAACATGACGCGACGCCACGACATCGATGCCCTGCGGGTGATCGCCTTCGGCCTGCTGATCGCCTACCACGTGGGCATGGTCTACGTCGCCGACTGGGGCTACCACGTCAAGGCCGGGCAGCAGGCGCACTGGCTGCAGTGGCCCATGATCGCGGTGAACCGCTGGCGGATGCCGCTGCTGTTCACGATCTCGGGCATCGCCCTGGGCCTGGCGATGACCGCCCACCCAGCCCGGTCGCTGATGGGCTCGCGGAGTTGGCGCCTGCTGCTGCCGCTGGCGTTCGGCATGCTCGCCATCGTGCCGGTCCAGGCCTACTGCGAAGCATTGTCGAACGGCACGATCGCGCCGGGCTTCGGCCCCTTCCTCATGCGCTACCTGCAGCTGCGACCGTGGCCCGGCGGCGGCTGGAGCGGCGCGCAGTACGGCGTGACCTGGAACCACCTGTGGTACCTGGCCTACGCCTGGACCTACACGGCGGTGGTGCTGGTCCTGGCCCGCGTCGCGGGCACGGCCCGCGCGGGGCGCTTCGGGGCATGGGCCTGCAGTCGCAGCGCCGCCTGTTGCGTGCTGGTCCCGGCCGCGTGGCTCTTCGCCTGCCTGTGGTGGCTGATGCCGCGGTTTCCGGAAACCCATGCCCTGGTGGGCGACTGGTACGCGCACGCCAAGTACTTCGCCTTTTTCCTGGCCGGCTGGCTGGTGGCATGCGAGCCGCGGTTCTGGGAGCGCGTAGAGGCGGCGCGCGGCCGGATGCTGGTCCTGGCGCTCGGTGCGATCACGGTCGAGCTGGGGCTGCGCGCGGCCGGGCGCAACCTGCACCCCGCCGACATCCCGGCGTGGGCACTGCACGTGGACTGGGCCATGGTCGAACGCATGGCGCGGGCGCTGTATTCGTGGACGGCGCTGCTGGCGCTCTTCGGCTGGGCACGGGCGCTCCTGGACCGACCCTTCCGCTGGCTGCCCTACGCCAGCGAAGCGGTGTATCCCTGGTACATCCTCCACCAGAGCCTGATCGTGCCGCTGGCGTTCGTGGCGCCGGCGCTGGCGCCGCACTCCTGGCTGGAGCCGGTGGTCGTGATCGCGGGAACGGTCGCCGGCTGCCTGCTGCTGCACGAATGCCTCATCCGGCGAGTGCGCTTGCTGCGACCCCTGTTCGGCCTGAAGCCCCGGCGCGAAAGGGCGCTCGAACCGCGACCACCCGGCAGCGACTCCAGGCTGGATTCGCACCCGGCGTAGCCGCCGCTGCACGCGCGGCAGCGTAAGCTTCGGCGCCTGCCGTCCGGCCGTCCCGGGGAATCCGAATGTTCGAAGCCGATCCGATCCTCTGGCTGCAGGGGCTGAGCGCGCCCTGGTTCGCCTGGTGCATGCACATGATCAGTGGGCTCGGCGATGGCCGCGCCTACGTGCCGGCCGTCCTCGTCCTGCTGTTCGGGGTACGCCTGCGGCCGGGACTCGGGGTGCTGCTGGCACTGATGCTCGTGGTGGCCGCGACCGACGCCGCCAAGCACGGGTTCGGGCTGCCGCGGCCAAGCGAAGTGGACGCGCGGATCCTCGACGAGGGCGAGGCAGGGCGGCACCTGGTGGGCGATGGCGCCGCGGACGGCTTCTGGGCGCTGCCCTCCCCGGCGGCCATCACCGCGGCCCGTGCCCGGCGCGACGCAAGCTTCGGCTTCGTCAGCGGGCACACCAGTGCCGCGACCGCCTTCGTGCTCGCGATGGCGTTGCTGTTGCGCGCCCGGCGGGCGTGGGTCTGGGGACTGGTGGTCGCCTGGCCGCTGCTGATGGGCGTGTCGCGGATGTACCTCGGCCGCCATTTCCTTGCCGACGTGCTCGGAGGGCTGGTGGTCGGCGTCGTGGGGTCACTGCTTGCGGTGGCGTTCATGCGCAGGCTCGAGGCCGGCGGCCAGGGCGCGTGGCGGGCGTGGCTCCTGGGCCTGGCCGGAACCATCGGCCTGGCGCTTGCGAGCGGCTTCGTGCCGTGGCTCGACCCCGGGCATGCCGGCGGCGTGGCGGGCACGCTGCTTTGCATCGGCGTGCTGATGCGCACCGGCTTTCCCGACGATGCCGGCGGGCCCGTCGCGCGCATGGCACGCGTCCTGATCGCCCTGGCACTGGCTTACGGGATTCTTTCGCTGCTCGAAATCGCCTACGCGGCCGGCGGCTGGCCGTCCCGGCATGTCGCCGCGTTCGTAGCGGCCGCGGGCGGCTACGTCGCGGTGATCATCGGCGCGGTCGCTCTGCTGCGCGCGCTGCGGCTCTACCGCCCCGCAGCCACTGCGACGACGGGCCCGGCCACGGGTTGATCCACGGCGGCGGTGGCGTGCTCCACGATCAGCTGGATCGCATCGCCGCCGCGGTAATCATCGGGCGCAAGCCGGTAGGCAAGATGCAGGCGCGACGGCGGCGGCTCGTTGCGCCAGCCGCCGAAATGGATCGCCGCCAAGGGCGTCCGCGCACCTGCGCAGCGCAGCCCAAGCTTGAGGTGGCGCTCGCCGACCACGCGCCACTCGACCACCTCGAACTCGCCGTCGAACAGCGGCTCCGGGAAGCCCTGCCCCCAGGGTCCGCCGTCGCGCAGCGCTTCGGCGTGGGCACGGTCGAATTCGGCGGGCGCCAGCGCGCCGTCGCTGTCGATGGTCGCCTGGAGGGTGGCGGCGTCGAGGGTGGCTTCGGCATGGGCGAGGAAGGCCGCTTCGAAGGCCCCCAGGTTGCGCGCGTCCAGGCTGAGCCCGGCCGCCATCGCATGCCCGCCGAAGCGTTCGATCAGGCCCGGGTGGCGCGCATCAACGGCGGCCAGTGCATCGCGCACGTGGAAGCCGGGGATCGAGCGCGCCGACCCGCGCAGCGCGCTCGCGCCCGGCTCCGCCGGCGCGAAGGCGACCACGGGCCGGTGCAGGCGTTCCTTCAGCTTGGATGCGACCAGGCCGACCACGCCGGGGTGCCAGCCGGCGTCATAGGCGCAGATGGCGGCGCGGACGGCGCCGCCCTGCCCGATTCCGTCAAGGGCCTGCACCGACAGGGCGCGCTCGGCCTCGTCCAGCATGCCTTGCTGCACGGTCCTGCGTTCGCGGTTGATCGCGTCCAGGCGCTGCGCAAGTTCACGCGCGCGCGCCGGATCGTCGCAGAGCAGGCACTCGATCCCCAGCGACATGTCTTCCAGCCGCCCGGCGGCGTTGAGGCGCGGGCCGACCGCGTAGCCGATGTCGCCCGCGCCCATGCGCGACGCCGTGCGACCCGCCACGTCGATCAGCGCCGCCAGGCCCGCGCAGCCGCGACCTGCACGCAACCGCCGCAGGCCCGCGGCAACCAGCGCGCGGTTGTTGGCGTCCAGGGGCACGAGGTCGGCCACGGTGCCGACGGCGACCAGGTCCAGCAGGGTCGAGAGATCCGGCCCCTTGTCCTCCAGACGGCCTTCCGAGCGCATCCGCGCGCGCAGCGCCAGCAGCACGTAGAAGATGACGCCGACGCCGGCCAGCGACTTGCCGGCAAAGCCATCACCGGTGCGATTCGGATTGACGATCGCGTCCGCGGCCGGCAGCTGCTCGCCGGGCAGGTGGTGGTCGGTGACCAGCACCTGCCACCCGAGCGCCTTGGCGGCATCGATGCCCGCGTGGCAGGCGATTCCGTGGTCGACGGTGACCAGCAGGTCCGGTTGCAGCGGCGCCAGCTCGGCCACCAGCGAAGGCGACAGGCCGTAGCCGTGGGTCACGCGGTTGGGCACCGCGTGCAGCACTCCGCGCGCGCCCAGCATGCGCAGGCCACGCACGGCGACAGCGCAGGCGGTGGCGCCGTCGGCATCGAAATCGCCGACCACGAGGATGCGGCGTCCCTCGGTGATCGCAGACGACAGCAGCTCCGTGGCGCGATCCAGGTCGAGCAGGCCATCCGGCGGCAGCAGGCCGGCCAGGCGCGGGCGCGCGGAATCGATGTCCATGGCCCCGCGCGCGGCGTAGATGCGGCGCAGCAGCGGCGGGATTTCCGCCGGCCAGGCAGCGGCGCCCGACCCTGCACCCCGGGGAGCGGCGTCCGCCGGCGTCCGCCGCCGGATGGTGCGCGGCGTCGTCACGTTGCCGGCCACGACGCGGCGCCGCGCCAGAAGCGCAGCAGGTGCCGGCGGCCCAGCACGAGGCGCCAGCCATCGCCGTCATCCAGGCACAGGGTGCCGATGCGGCCCGTGCGCAGCGCTCCCAGCGCGGGCAGCAGCCACTCGCGCTCGATCCACTGCAGGTCGCGGGTGCCTTCGATGTCGTAAACACCGGGCTCGCCCATGAACCGCGCCGGCAGCGCCGCGCCGCGTCCGCTGGCGGCGGCCAGTGCGCGCGCGGTGTCATCGTCGCTGAAGCCCGTCGCGCCATCCTTGCCGCTCGCCGAAGGCAAGCGGCCGCCGCCCCAGAACCACAGCGCATTCACCGGCGCCTGGCCGCGTGCCACCCGCCGTGCATTGAGCGGATGGTTGTGCAGGGTGACCTGGGCCTCGCTTTCCAGGTTGCGCCAGCGCCGGCCCTCGGGGCTGATATCCAGGTGCTCGAAGACGTCCTCGCCCAGGGCGTCACCGGGATCCGAGAACTCCGGCACCTTCGTGTCCTTCGGCAGGCGCAGGTACCAGCGCGCCGGATCGGGCGCATCGAGTTCGAAGCCCGCATCGCCGAACAGCGGGCGCAGGGCGGGCAGCAGCTCGTCGCACTCTTCGCGCGTCAATGCCAGTGCCTCGCCATGCGCGAGCAGGCGCACGCCGTTGATGTCTGGGCGCAGCCACACCGGGTCGGCGCGCAGCCAGGCGGACCCGACGGCGTCGCCGACCTCCGCCTGCCGCGACAGGGCGGCGATCGGCCAGCCATCGCCGCGCAGCGGGAAGTGCCGCAGCAGTTGCGCGCGTCGCCCGGCCATGCCATCGGCCAGGCGCGTCCCGCGGCCAAGCGGCTTCGCGCTCGCAGCGGACAGGCGTTGCCGCCCCAGCCGGGCGGCGGCGGGGAGCAGCAGGATGATGGTGTCGGGCGCCGGCATCGCCGGATCAGCCGTAGCTGACCTCGACGATCTCGTACTCGCTGGTGCCGCCGGGCGCCTCGATGGTCACCACGTCGCCGGCATGCTTGCCGATCAGCGCGCGCGCCACCGGCGACGAGATGGCGATCATGCCCATCTTGATGTCGGCCTCGAGGTCACCCACGATCTGGTAGCGCTTCTCTGCGCCGCTGTCCTCGTCGGCCAGCAGCACGGTGGCGCCGAACACCACCTTGTCGCCCACCTTGAGCGTCGTGACGTCGATGACCTGCGCGTGCGAGAGCTCGCTCTCGAGCTGCTTGATGCGGCCCTCGATGAAGCCCTGCTGCTCGCGCGCGGCGTGGTACTCGGCGTTTTCCTTCAGGTCGCCGTGCGCACGCGCCTCGGCGATCGAATTGATGACGGCAGGCCGCTGGACGCTCTTCAGCTCTTCCAGCTCCGCGCGCAGACGCTGCGCACCCTGTGCCGTGATCGGAGGTCTCATGTCTTCTTCAACTCCTCGTGCAGTTCGTGCAGCGCCCACACCGGGCCGCTGCCGCGATATTCAAGAGAATGCAGCAAGGCCTTCGCACCGGCAATGGTGGTCGAGTAGGTCACCCGCTGCTGCAGCGCCTCGCGGCGGATCGAGAACGAGTCCGCGATCGCCTGGCGCCCTTCGGTCGTGTTGACGATGTAGGCGATGTCGCCGTTCTTGATCAGGTCGACGATGTGCGGCCGGCCTTCGGCGACCTTGTTGATCGACTCGCAGTCCAGGCCATGCTCGCGCAGCCAGTTGGCCGTGCCGGACGTCGCGACCAGAGAGAAGCCGCGGTCCAGCAGCGCACGCGCGACGGGCAGCACCCGCCGCTTGTCCGGGTCGCGCACCGAGACGAAGGCCTTGCCCGGCTCGGGCGCCCTGATCCCGGCCGCTTCCTGCGCGCGCGCGAACGCGGCGCCGAAGTCGTGGCCCACGCCCATCACCTCGCCGGTGGAGCGCATTTCCGGGCCCAGGATCGGATCCACGCCCTGGAACTTGGCGAAGGGAAAGATCGCTTCCTTGACCGAGTAGTAGCCGGGCACGACCTCTTCGGTCATGCCCTGGTCGGCCAGCGTGCGCCCGGCCATGCAGCGCGCCGCGATCTTGGCCAGCGGCACGCCGGTGGCCTTGGACACGAAGGGCACCGTGCGCGAGGCCCGCGGGTTGACCTCGAGCAGGAAGATCGTGTCCTGGCCGTCCTCGTCGGACTGCACCGCGAACTGGGTGTTCATCAGCCCGACCACGCCCAGTGCGCGCGCCATCGCGGTGACCTGCTCGCGCAACCGGGCCTTCGTGGCCGCGGACAACGAGTACGGCGGCAGCGAGCAGGACGAATCGCCGGAGTGCACGCCCGCCTCCTCGATGTGCTCCATCACCCCGCCGATCAGCACCTGGCCGTCGGCATCGGCGATCACGTCGATGTCCACTTCCACCGCGTTGTCCAGGAAGCGGTCGAGCAGCACCGGCGAGTCGTTGGACACCTTCACCGCCTCGCGCATGTAGCGCTCGAGGTCGGCATCGGCATGCACCACTTCCATGGCGCGGCCGCCAAGCACGTAACTCGGGCGCACCACCAGCGGATAGCCGATCTCGCGCGCCAGCACCAGCGCCTGCTCGGCGCTGCGCGCGGTGCGGTTGGGCGGCTGCTTCAGGCCGAGTTCGTCGACCAGGTGCTGGAAGCGCTCGCGGTCCTCGGCCAGGTCGATCGAGTCCGGCGACGTGCCGATGATCGGCACGCCGTTGGCTTCCAGGGCGCGCGCAAGCTTGAGCGGCGTCTGGCCACCGTAGTGCACGATCACGCCCTTCGGCTGCTCGAGCTCGACGATCTCCAGCACGTCCTCGAGCGTCACCGGTTCGAAGTACAGGCGGTCGGATGTGTCGAAATCGGTCGAGACGGTTTCCGGATTGCAGTTGACCATGATGGTCTCGTACCCGTCCTCGCGCAGGGCGAGGGCCGCGTGCACGCAGCAGTAGTCGAACTCGATGCCCTGGCCGATGCGGTTGGGGCCGCCGCCGAGCACGATGATCTTCTCGCGGTCGCTCGGCGCGGCCTCGCACTCTTCCTCGTAGGTCGAATACAGGTAGGCGGTGGTGGTTGCGAACTCGGCGGCGCAGGAATCCACGCGCTTGTACACGGGCTTGATGCCGAAGGCGCGGCGCAGGGCGCGCACGGCCTTCTCTTCCACGCCGACCAGCCGCGCCAGGCGGGCGTCGGAGAAGCCCATGCGCTTCATCGCGCGCAGGCGCGACGCGTCCAGCGCCTCCACGCCACCCGCCTCGACCTCGCGCTCGGCGGCCACGATGTCCTCGATCTGGTCGAGGAACCAGGGATCGATCCAGGACAGGCCGAACACCTCGTCCACGCTCATCCCGGCGCGGAAGGCGTCGGCGACGTGGAACAGGCGCTCCGGGCCGGGCTCGCGAAGTTCGCGGCGCAGCGCGGACTGGCCTTCTCCACTCTCCAGGTCAAGGCCGGTGGGATCCAGGCCGACCTTGCCGGTCTCGAGCCCGCGCAGCGCCTTCTGCAATGATTCCTGGAAGGTGCGACCCATGGCCATCACCTCGCCCACCGACTTCATCTGCGTGGTCAGGCGCGAATCCGCCTGCGGGAATTTCTCGAACGCGAAGCGCGGGATCTTGGTGACGACGTAGTCGATCGTCGGCTCGAACGAGGCCGGGGTCCTGCCGCCGGTGATCTCGTTCTTCAGCTCGTCGAGCGTATAGCCGACCGCCAGCTTGGCCGCGACCTTGGCGATCGGGAAGCCGGTGGCCTTCGACGCCAGTGCCGACGAGCGCGACACGCGCGGGTTCATCTCGATCACCACCACGCGCCCGGTCTCGGCGTTTATGCCGAACTGCACGTTGGAGCCACCGGTGTCGACGCCGATCTTGCGCAGCACGTCGATGGAGGCCTGGCGCAGGCGCTGGTACTCGCGGTCGGTGAGGGTCTGCGCCGGCGCGACGGTGATCGAGTCACCGGTGTGCACGCCCATCGCGTCGAGGTTCTCGATCGAGCAGACGATGATGCAGTTGTCCGCGGTGTCGCGGACCACCTCCATCTCGAACTCCTTCCAGCCGAGCACGGATTCCTCGACCAGCACCTCGTTGGTCGGCGACAGCTCGAGGCCGCGCTTGACGATCTCCTCGAACTCTTCCTTGTTGTAGGCGATGCCGCCGCCGCTGCCGCCAAGCGTGAAGCTGGGCCGGATGATGGTCGGATAGCCGACGGTCGCCTGGATCTCGACCGCCTGCTCGAACGTCTTCGCGACCGCCGCCTTCGGGCACTCCAGGCCGATCTCGCCCATGGCCACGCGGAACAGCTCGCGGTCCTCGGCCATCATGATGGCCTCGCGCCTGGCGCCGATCAGCTCGACGCCGTACTTCTCGAGCACGCCGTTGTCGGCAAGATCCAGCGCGCAGTTGAGCGCGGTCTGGCCGCCCATGGTCGGCAGCAGCGCGTCCGGGCGCTCCTTGGCGATGATTTTCTCGACCATCTGCCAGGTGATCGGCTCGATGTAGACCGCATCGGCCATCTCCGGGTCGGTCATGATCGTGGCCGGGTTGGAGTTCACCAGCACCACGCGGTAACCCTCCTCGCGCAGGGCCTTGCAGGCCTGGGCGCCGGAGTAGTCGAACTCGCAGGCCTGGCCGATGACGATGGGGCCGGCGCCGATGATGAGGATGGTCTTGAGGTCGGTGCGCCTGGGCATCAGTGCGCCTCCATCAGCGCGACGAATTGGTCGAAGAGCGGGGTCACGTCCTGCGGGCCGGGAGCGGCCTCGGGGTGTCCCTGGAAGCTGAAGGCCGGCGCGTCGGTGAGCGCGATGCCCTGGTTGCTGCCGTCGAACAGCGAGCGGTGGGTGACACGCACGTTGCCGGGCAACGTCGCCTCGTCGACCGCGAAGCCGTGGTTCTGCGAGGTGATCATCACCCTGCCCGATTCGAGGTCCTGCACCGGATGGTTGGCGCCGTGGTGGCCGTTGGCCATCTTCAGCGTCTTCGCGCCGACCGCCAGCGCCAGCAACTGGTGCCCCAGGCAGATGCCGAAGGTGGGCACCTTCGCGGCCAGCACGTCGCGGATGGCTTCGATCGCGTAGTCGCAGGGCTCGGGATCGCCGGGGCCGTTGGAGAGGAACACGCCGTCGGGCTTCAGCGCCAGCGCCTCGGCGGCGGTGGTGCGCGCCGGAACCACGGTCACGTGGCAGCCGCGGTCGGCGAGCATGCGCAGGATGTTGCGCTTCACGCCGTAGTCCCAGGCCACGACGCGGAAGCGCGGCGCCACCTTGCGGAAGGTGCCGGCATCAAGGTCGAGGCCGCCCTCGTTCCAGTCATAGCGGGCGTCGGTGCTGACCACGCCGGCCAGGTCCATGCCCTTGAGGCCGGGGAACTTGCGCGCGGCCTCGACGGCCTTGTCGATATCGATCTCGCCGGCCATCACCGCGCCATTCTGCGAACCGCGCGCGCGCAGCAGGCGGGTCAGGCGGCGGGTGTCGACGCCGGCGATCGCGACCACGCCGCGGTCGGCCAACCATTCCGGCAGCGCCGCGCGGCTGCGCCAGCTGCTGGGGCGGCGCGGGACGTCGCGTACCACCAGGCCTGCCGACCAGACCTGTCCGGACTCGTCGTCCTGGGCGGTGCAGCCGGTGTTGCCGATGTGGGGATAGGTCAGGGTGACGATCTGGCGCGCGTACGAGGGGTCGGTCAGGACCTCCTGGTAGCCGGTCATCGCCGTGTTGAACACGACTTCGCCGACCGAAAGGCCGGGCGCGCCTACGGAAACGCCTTCGAAGACGGTGCCGTCTTCAAGCGCGAGGATTGCGGGTGGGGTCACTGGCGGTCGCCTACGTGGGGTTGCAAGACACCGCCGGCCCGGCATCGGCCGGCCCGGAGGCAAGTGGTTCAGGCGAGCGGGAATGATACCGGCGCGGCCCCGCACGCGCCAGCACGGCGCACGCCGACGCTGAACGTCACGGCGCCTGCAGCAGGTCGCGCAGGCGCCAGGCGCCCGGCCCCATGGCCCGCAGGCGCGAGGCCGCGAGCAGGGCGCCGCGCGCGAACACGTCGCGACTGGTGGCGCGGTGGACCAGTTCGATTCGCTCGCCGGGGCCGGTGAACTGCACCAGGTGCTCGCCGACCACGTCGCCGGCGCGGAGGCTGGCATAGCGCGGCCCGGCTCCGGCCTGCTCTGCGGCGGCCCCGAGGGCCAGCGCGGTGCCCGAGGGGGCATCCTTCTTGTGCACGTGGTGGGTCTCCACGATGTCGCAGTCCCAGCCGGCCAGGGTGCCGGCGGCGCGCTCCACCAGCTCTTCCAGCACGGCCACGCCGAGGCTGAAGTTGGCCGCCCAGAGCACGGGGATGCCGGTCGCGGCGTCGGCCATCGCCTGCCGCTGTTCCCCGGACAGCCCGGTGGTGCCGGAGACCAGCGCCGCCCCGCGCTGCCGGCACAGGGCCAGCAGCGGATCGAAGCCCTCGGGCAGGCTGAAGTCGATGGCCACGTCGAACCGGGGAACGCCGGACAGCTCGCTCGTGGAGAATTGGGGCACGCCGTCGACCACGCGCTGCGGCGGCCGGCGCGAAACCGCCGCGACCACGGTGCAGCCGGCCGGCACGCCTTCTGCGCAAAGCCGCAGCAGCGCGCGGCCCATGCGGCCGCTGCCGCCGTGGATCAGGAACCTGACTGGATCGCCCATGCAGGCAAGGCTAGCGACGCGGCACGGCGCCGACAAGCACGTTCATGCGCATCACGCACTCGAACGCGCTCCGCATCCCGGCGTCAGGACGTCATCCGCTCCCAGAAGCCCTTCACGCCGTCGACGAAGGTGCTCGAGCGCGGTGAATGGCGGCGTGCGCCCTCGCCGGCAAACGTGGCCTCGAACTGGTCCAGCAGCTCGCGCTGCGCGGGAGTCAGGTTGACCGGCGTCTCCACCACGACCTTGCAGTACAGGTCGCCGGGGGCGCGACTGCGCACGGACTTCACGCCCTTGTCGCGCAGGCGGAAGACCTTGCCGGTCTGGGTCTCGGCCGGCACGCGGATCTCGGCCTCGCCACCCAGCGTCGGCACGCGCACGGTGTCGCCGAGCGCCGCCTGGGAAATGCGGATCGGGACCTCGCAGTGCAGGTCGTCGCCGTCGCGCTCGAAGATGTCGTGCGGACGCACGCGCACCTCGACATAGAGATCGCCGGGCTGGGTACCCGCGGGGCCGGCCTCGCCCTCGCCTGACAGGCGGATGCGGTCGCCACTGTCGACGCCGGCGGGCACCTTGACCGACAGCACCTTCTCCTCCTCCACGCGGCCGTTGCCGCGGCAGGCCGGGCACGGGCTCTTGTAGGTCTTGCCGCGGCCGTTGCACGACGGGCACGGCTGCTGCATCGAGAAGATGCCGCGCTGGAACCGGACCTGGCCGTGGCCCTGGCAGGTGTCGCAGGTCTCGAGCTGGCCGTCCTCGGAGCCGGTGCCATCGCAGGGCTCGCACTCCACCAGGGTCGGCAGCTCGATGCGGCGCTCGACGCCGGCGACGGCATCCTCCAGGTCGAGCTCCATGACGTAGCCGATGTCGGCGCCGCGACGCGGGCCGCGGGAGCCGCCGCCACCGAAGATGTTGCCGAAGATGTCGCCGAAGATGTCGCCCACGTCCGGGCCGCCGCCGAAACCGGGACCGGCGTTCCCGCCGCCCATGCCGTGCTCGAAGGCGGCGTGGCCGTGCTGGTCGTACATGCGGCGCTTGCCGCCGTCGGACAGCACCTCGTAAGCCTCCTTGCACTCCTTGAACGCAGCCTCGGCGGCGTGGTCGCCGGGGTTGCGGTCAGGGTGGTGCTTCATCGCGCAGCGGCGATAGGCCTTCTTCAGCTCGTCCTCGGTGGCGTTGCGGCCGACGCCGAGGACTTCGTAGTAATCGCGCTTGCTCATCGATCAGGTCCGTGCTGCCTGGTGGACCCATCGGTACGGGGTCCGGATACGCGGCGGGAACCGGAGTTCATCCGGTCCCCGCCACGGCGTGGCCATCGCGGCCATGGCCGCTCCCACATTCGAGTGGCCATTGCGGCCATGGCCGCTTCACTGGCTCAGGGGCGGTCAGGCCTTGCTGTCGTCGTCCTTGACCTCGGTGAACTCGGCGTCGACGACGTCGTCCGCCGCCTGGCCGGCGGGATCCTGGCCCGCATCGCCCTGCGCGTCGCCGCCCTGGCCGGCGGCACCGGCCGCGGCGAACAATGCCTGGGCCGCTTCCTCCAGCGCCTTGGTCCTGGCCTCGATCTGGCCCTTGTCGTCGCCCTTCATCGCGGTCTCGACGTCGGCGATGGCGGACTCCACGCGGCCGATCACGTCACCCGGCACCTTGTCGCCGTTGTCCTTGATCGCGCTGCGGGTGCCGTGCACCAGCGCATCGGCCTGGTTGCGCGCGCCGACCAGCTCGTGGAACTTCTTGTCGTCCTCGCGATGCGCCTCGGCGTCGGCGACCATCCGCTGGATCTCGTCATCCGACAGGCCCGAGCCGGCCTTGATCTCGACCTTCTGCTCCTTGCCGGTCTTCTTGTCCTTGGCGGTCACGTGCACGATGCCGTTGGCGTCGATGTCGAACGACACCTCGACCTGCGGCATGCCGCGCGGCGCGGCGTCGATGCCGCTGAGGTCGAACTTCGCCAGCGACTTGTTGTAGCGGGCCTGCTCGCGCTCGCCCTGCAGCACGTGCACGGTCACGGCCGACTGGTTGTCCTCGGCGGTGGAGAAGGTCTGCGAGGCCTTGGTCGGGATGGTGGTGTTCTTCTCGATGATCTTGGTGAACACGCCACCCAGGGTCTCGATGCCGAGCGACAGCGGAGTCACGTCCAGCAGCAGCACGTCCTTGACGTCGCCGGCCAGCACGCCGCCCTGCACCGCGGCGCCGATGGCGACCGCCTCGTCGGGGTTCACGTCCTTGCGCGGCTCCTTGCCGAAGAACTCGGCCACCGCAGCCTGCACCTTGGGCATGCGGGTCTGGCCGCCGACCAGGATCACGTCGTTGATGTCGCTGGCGCGCAGGCCGGCGTCGTTGAGCGCGGTGCGGCAGGGCTCGATCGTCTTCTTGACCAGGTCTTCGACCAGCGCCTCGAGCTTGGCCCGGGTCAGCTTGATGTTGAGGTGCTTCGGACCGGATGCGTCAGCGGTCACGTAAGGCAGGTTGACCTCGGTCTGCTGCGCGGTCGAGAGCTCGATCTTGGCGCGTTCGGCGGCGTCCTTCAGGCGCTGCAGGGCCAGCGGGTCCTTGCGCAGGTCGATGCCCTGGTCCTTGTTGAATTCCTCGACCAGGTAGTCGATGACGCGCTTGTCGAAGTCCTCGCCGCCGAGGAAGGTGTCGCCGTTGGTGGCCAGCACCTCGAACTGCTTCTCGCCGTCGACTTCGGCGATCTCGATGATCGACATGTCGAAGGTGCCGCCGCCGAGGTCGTACACGGCGATCTTGCGGTCGCCGCCGTCCTTGTCCAGGCCATAGGCCAGCGCGGCCGCGGTCGGCTCGTTGATGATGCGCTTGACGTCGAGGCCGGCGATGCGGCCGGCGTCCTTGGTCGCCTGGCGCTGCGAGTCGTTGAAGTAGGCCGGCACGGTGATGACGGCTTCGGTGACCTTCTCGCCCAGGTAGTCCTCGGCAGTCTTCTTCATCTTCTCGAGGATGCGCGCGGAGACTTCCTGCGCCGAGAGCTTCTTGCCGTCGCTGGTCTGCACCCAGGCGTCGCCGTTGTCGTGCTCGACGATGGCGTACGGCACCAGGCCAAGGTCCTTCTTGACCTCGGCATCGGTGAACTTGCGGCCGATCAGGCGCTTCACCGCATAGAAGGTGTTCTTGGGGTTGGTGACGGCCTGGCGCTTGGCGGACGCGCCGACCAGCACTTCGCCGTCCTTGGTGTAGGCGACGACCGACGGGGTGGTCCGGTCGCCTTCGCTGTTCTCGATGACGCGGGCCTTGCCGCCGTCCATGATCGCCACGCAGGAGTTGGTCGTGCCGAGATCGATGCCGATGATCTTTGCCATGGGAATATGCCTCTGTGTCTGGATTCGGGGGGCGGCGATGCCGCCGATGACTGCTATCTGGGGATGGGCCGCCGTGGCTTCAAGCGCCGGCGGCCATCCGGTGCGGCCTGCACTCAGTCGGCGCTGGATACCGCGACCAGGGCCGGGCGCAGCAGCTGCTCGTTGAGCCGGTAGCCCTTCTGGAACACCTGGGCCACCGCGCCGGCGTCGACGCCGTCGGCCTCGATCACGCTCATGGCCTGGTGCAGGTCCGGGTTGAATGCATCGTTCGCGGCCGGGGCGATCTCGTACAGGCCGTGGTTGCCGGTGACCCGCCGCAGCTCGCGCAGGGTCAGCTCGATGCCCTCGCGCAGGGGCCCGTTGCCCCCCGCCGCGGCCAGCGCCGCGTCCAGGCTGTCGAACACGGGCAGCAGGTCGCCAAGGATCTGCTTGTTGGCGAAGCGGCAGGCGTTCTGGACGTCGCGCTCCAGGCGGCGGCGCTGGTTCTCGAGATCGGCCCGGTCCACCAGGGACTGCGCGCGCACCTGTTCAAGCTCGGCGCGCAGGGATTCGATCACATCGTCCAGGGGAAGGTCTTCGGCGGGCGCCTCGGCGGCGTGGTCGGGCGTCGGTTCGGTGGTCATCGCTCTTCTTGGTCCGGAATGGCTCGGTCCGGAATCAGTGGGGATGGCGCGTCGGGATTCAAGGCGCCGCCGAGGACCTGGGCGGTGGCCTGGACCACCGGGATCACCCGCTCGTAGGCCATCCGGGTCGGCCCGATCACCCCGAGCACCCCCAGCACGCGGCCGTCGGCGCCGTAGGGAGCGGTCACCAGCGACATCCCGGCCATGGACGCGACCCCGGTCTCCTCGCCGAAGAACACGCGCACGCCCTGGGCCTTCACCGTGCGCTCGAGCAGCTGCAGGATCTCGCGCTTCTCGGCGAACGCCTCGAACAGCTCGCGCAGGCGGTCGAGGTCGGCAAGGTCCTGCAGGCCCAGCAGCCGCGCCTGACCGGCCACCACCATGTCCTCGCCATCGGGCACCAGCACCTGCCCGGCGATCTCGGTGGTCGCCCGCAGCAGGCCCTCCATTTCGCTGCGGGCGCCCTTCAGCTCGCGCAGCAGGGTCGCGCGGATGCCGGCCAGCGGCTGGCCGGCGAAGTGGGCGTTGAGGTAATTGGCCACCCGCTCCAGCTCCCCGGCGTCGTAGGCGCGGCGGGTCTGCACGATGCGGTTCTGCACCTCGTTGTCGGCGAAGACCACGATCGCCATCACCCGCTGCCCGTCCAGCGGCAGGAAATCGATCTGGCGGAAGGCGAACTGCTCGCGCCCCGGCACGCTGACCACGCCGACGAAGCGGGTCATCGCCGACACCAGCTCCGACGCGCTTCCCAGCAGCGACTGCGTGCCGCCACCCGTGGCCAGGCCACCGCGGAGGCGGTCGAATTCGGCTTCGCCCAGCGGGCTCAGCTGCAGCAGCGAATCCACGAACACCCGGTAGCCGCGCGCCGTGGGCACCCGCCCGGCCGAGGTGTGCGGCGCGGAAAGCAGGCCCACTTCCTCCAGGTCGGACAGGATGTTGCGCACCGTGGCCGCGCTCACGTCCAGCCCGGCGTGGCGGACCAGGGTCTGCGAACCGACCGGCTCGCCGTCGCGGATATGGCGTGCGATCAGGGTGCGCAACAGCTGGCGGGCACGCGGGTCGAGGGGATCGGAAGGGCGTCGGGACATGCCGCGGGTATACGTCCGACGGACGCTCGTCGCAAGCTGCGAGATTGGTCGATGGCAGGCTGCGCGTCTCCACGGCACAATTCGCGCACCATGCTCAAGCGCCTATCGATCAAGGATTTCGCCGTCGTCTCCGCCACCGAGCTCGAGTTCGGGCCGGGGCTGACCGTGGTCTCGGGCGAAACCGGCGCGGGCAAGTCGCTGATCGTCGATGCGCTGGGCTTCCTGTCCGGCCTGCGCGCCGACTCCGGCATGGTCAGCCACGGTGCCCAGCGCGCAGAGCTCAATGCCGAGTTCGACCTCGCCGATTCGCCGCTGGGCCTGGACTGGCTGCGCGAACAGGAGTTCGACGACGGCCAGGCCTGCCAGCTGCGGCGCACCCTGCGCGCAGACGGCGGCTCGCGCGCGTGGATCAACGGCCGCCCGGCGACGCTGTCGCAGCTGGCCGCCCTGGCGGCGCTGCTGGTCGAGATCCACGGCCAGCACGAACACCAGGCGCTGCTGTCGCGCGGCAGCCAGCTGGCGCTGCTCGACGCCTTCGGGCGCCACGAGGCCGAGCTGGCCGCGGTGGCCACGGCGGCGAGGGCCTGGTCATCGCTGCTGCAGGAGCGCGAGCGCCTGAACGCCGCGGGTGACGTCACCGATCGCATCGACTTCCTCGGCCACCAGCACGGCGAACTCGAGCGCGAGATGCTGGAGCCCGACGCGATCGCGGAGCTGGTCGCGGCCCACCGTCGCCAGGCCCACGGCACGGAGCTGGTGGAGGCCTGCGACATCGCACTTGAGCGCCTGGGCGGCGACGGCGACGCCCTGCCCGGCGCCGTGCAGCAGCTGCGCAGCCTGCTTGGCCGCATGCAGGCGCACGAGCCGCGCCTGGCCGGTGTCGATGCGATGCTCGAGGGCGCCGCCATCCAGCTCGACGAAGCCGCGGTGCTGCTTGACCGCGTCCGCGCCGACCTCGACATCGATCCCGAACAGTTGCAGGAGCAGGAGCGCCGCCTCGCCCGCCTGCACGAACTCTCGCGCAAGCACCGGGTCGCACCGGACGAGCTGGCCGCGCAGCGCGATGCGCTGGCCGCCGAGCTCGAATCCCTGGTCGGCTCCGCCGATCGCCTGGGCAGGCTGGAAGGCGAAATCGAGGCCGCCGCCGGCGCATGGCGCTCTGCCGCCGCGGACCTCGCCAGGGCCCGGGCCAAGGCGGCTTCCGCGCTGGGCGAGGCCACCACCACGCTGATCGCCGAGCTCGGCATGGGCGGCGGCCGCTTCGAAGTGGCGCTGGAGCCCACCGCCGGCGACGCACCGGACGCCCAGGGGTCCGAGCGCGCCGAATTCCTGGTCACCGCCAATGCCGGCCAGCCGCCGCGACCGCTGCGCAAGGTGGCCTCGGGCGGAGAACTGTCGCGCATCTCGCTGGCGATCGAAGTCGCGGCCCTGGGCCTGGACGCGGTCCAGACCATGGTCTTCGACGAAGTGGACTCGGGCATCGGCGGCAACGTGGCCGGCATTGTCGGCCGCAAGCTGCGCGACCTCGGCAGCCGTCGCCAGGTGCTGTGCGTGACCCACCTGCCGCAGGTCGCGGCCCAGGGCCACGCCCACTACCGCGTCAGCAAGGCCGAAAGCGCGGGCATGACCCAGAGCGCGGTGCGCCTGCTCGACGACGCCGGGCGCCAGGAGGAGCTGGCGCGGATGCTGGGCGGGATCGAGGTCAGCCGCGAGGCCCGGGCGGCGGCCAGGCGCCTGCTGCGCGAGGCCGGGGAAGCCGCCCTCGGCTGACGGGCCCCGCGCCGGTTGGACGGCCCGCTCAGCGCTTCTTGCGCACGTAGAGCACCAGCGAATGCTCTTCCAGGATGTACCCGTGCTTGTCGGCGACCTCGTGCTGCAGCGCCTCGATCTCCGGGCTCTCGAACTCGATGATCTTGCCGGTGTCGACATCGACCATGTGGTCGTGGTGGCCACCGCGGTCGATCTCGTAGACCGCGGTGCCGCCCTCGAAGTTGTGCTTGAGCACCAGGCCCGCGGCTTCGAACTGGGTGAGCACGCGGTAGACCGTGGCCAGGCCGATCTCGTCGCCGCCGTCCAGCAGCTGGCGGTAGATGTCCTCGGCGGACATGTGGTGGTGCGAGGTCTCCTGCTCGAGCAGCTGCAGGATGCGCATGCGCGGATGCGTGACCTTCAGCCCGGCCTTGCGCAGCTCGTTGGTTTCCATGCGTTTCCCGTTCATTGGCGATTGCAGCGCCAGCTGCCGTGGACCGGTCGCGGCGGCGCGGCGAGTGTATCATCGCCCCATGACCGTCCCGACCTGGCCACCGATGCGCAACCTGATCGTTCCCGTCCTCGCCGCCTGCCTCTGCGCGGGCTGCAGCTTCGTCTACAAGCAGCCCGTCTACCAGGGCAGCCTGGTCTCGCCCGCCAACGCCGCGCAGCTGCAGGCCGGGATGAACCGGCAGCAGGTGTCGGCGCTGCTGGGAACGCCCTCGATCCAGGATCCGTTCCACCACGACCGCTGGGATTACACCGCCACCGAACGCGTGGGCCGCGCCGGCAAGACCAAAGTGCACAACCTCGTGCTGTTCTTCGAAGGCGACTCGCTGCAGCGCTGGGAGGGTGACTACTTTCCCGACCGCGACAAGGAGCTGATCGGCAACGTGCGCCGCCAGTTCGGTCCCAACCTGCCGCGCCAGGACGCCAAGCGCCGCCGCTGAGGTCCGCGCGCGCTCAGCCTTTGGCCGCCCTCGCGGCGCGGCGGCGGCGCGCATCCTTGGGATCGACCACCAGCGGCCGCAGCAGCTCCACCCGGTCGCCGTCGCGCACCGGCGCGTCACCCGCCACCCTTACGCCGTACACCGCGTAGGCGTCGATGCCCTCCAGCGGCAGGCCGCTGGCCGCCACGGCGTCGGCGACAGACGCGGGCGCGGCCACGTCCACCACCACCGCGCGATGCGCGCGGGGCAGGGCCAGGACCACCTCCACACGCACCGTTCAGTTCCCCGCGTCGGCGACGCGCACGAAATCATCGACCATGCGGTCGGCCAGCCCCTGCAGCCCGAGCTTCAATGCCGGCAGCAGCAGGCGGCTGCGCGGTTCGAAGTCGAGCTGGAGCGTCACCTTGCACGCGGACTCGTCGAGCGCGTGGAACTCCCAGCGTCCCGCCAGCTTGCGGAACGGGCCGTCACGCAGCTCCATGTCGATGCGCTGCGGCGGGAGCAGCTTGTTCTCTGTGGTGAACCAGGTGCTGATGCCGCCGATGCCGAGTTCGAGCCGGGCCAGCATGCGCTTGTCATCGGCTTCCAGGACCTGCGCCCCGCTGCACCAGGCGAAGCGCCGCGGATATGCGGCAACGTCGTTGACCAGCGAGAACATCCTGGTCGCGGAGTGTTGCACCAGTGCGGTCCGTGTGATGGTGGGCATGGGGGGCGTGCATCCGTTCCTATCGCGCCCGGCGCCGTGGGACAATGGCGCGATGGGCAAGAGCGCAAAGGATAAGGGAAAGGCCAAGGCCGGGGGCACGATCGCGCTCAACAAGCGCGCGCGCCACGAATATCACCTGGGCGACCGATACGAAGCCGGGCTGGCACTGCAGGGCTGGGAACTGAAATCGATCCGCGCCGGCCGCGCCAACATCGGCGAGAGCTACGCCGTGGTCCGCGGCGGCGAACTGTTCCTGTTCGGCGCCCAGGTCACGCCGCTGATCCAGGCGTCGAGCCACGTGGTTGCCGACGAGCGCCGCACCCGCAAGCTGCTCCTGCACCGGCACGAGATCGACAAGCTGGTCGGCCTGGTGCAGCGCGACGGCTTCACCATCGTGCCCACGGCGCTGTACTGGAAGGCCAACAAGGTCAAGATCGAGCTCGCGCTGGCCAAGGGAAAGCAGTCGCACGACAAGCGCGACGCCGCCAAGGACCGCGACTGGCAGCGTGACAAGCAGCGCGCAATGCGCCGCCACAACCCGAACGCCTGACGCGCATCCGGCGCAGGCCGGGGACCGGCCCCGCACGGGGCCGCCTCAGGCGCTCGCGGGTTCGTCCGGCAGGGTGAACCGGAACCGCGCGCCGCCTCCGGGAACGCCTTCGCCGGTGATTGTGCCGCCGTGGCGCTCGATGATGCGCTTCACCGAAGCCAGGCCGATGCCCTCGCCGGCGAACTCGTCGGCGGCATGCAGGCGCTGGAACGGACGGAACAGCTTGCCGGCATAGGCCTGGTCGAAGCCGATGCCGTTGTCCGAGACCTCGAACCACTCTTCCCCGCCCTGCTCGACCCGCCGGAAGCCGATCCGCGCGGGGCTGGTGTCGCGGGTGAACTTCCAGGCGTTGCCGAGCAGATTGCCCAGGAGGTTGCGCACCAGGGTGCTGTCCCCCGACGCCACCATGCCCGGCTCGATCGCGAGCTCCACCTGGCGCGCGGGTTCGCCCTGCGCCAGCTCGCCGACGATGTCGTGGGCCATGGCTGACAGGTCCAGCGGCTCGCGCCTGAGCTCGCTGCGCGAGACCCGGCTCATCTTCAGCAGCGCGTCGATCAGCTCGCTCATGCGCAGCGTGGCCGCGCGCACCCGCGCCACGTAGCCGCGGCCGACGTCGTCGAAGGCGTCGGCGTGGCGCTCGGCGGCCATGCGACTGAACCCGTCGATCGCGCGCAGCGGCGCGCGGAGGTCGTGGGAAATCGTGTAGGCGAAGGATTCCAGCTCTTCGTTGGCGCGCGTCAGTTCTCGGGTACGCAGCGCGACACGCGTCTCCAGGGTGCGGTTCAGCGCCCGCACCTGGGCCTCGGCACGCAGGCGGTCGGTGATGTCCTCCACCTGGACCAGGCTTGCCAGGTCCTGGCCCTGCTCGCCCGGCACCTGGGCATAGGTCAGGTGCACGTGGCGGATGTCGCCGTCATCGCGGTGGAGGTCGCGGGTCACCCGGTAGACGCTGCCCGAGGCGGCCCGCCCACGCGCCTCTGCGGCGTTGTCGCCGCCGGTGAACAGGCTCCCGAACACGCGCCCCATCAGCTCTTCCGGCGACGTGCGCACGACGTCGGCCAAGGCGAGGTTGGCATCGATGATCCGGCCGTCGCGGTCGAGCAGGGCCTTGCCGATGGCCGAGAACCGGATCGCGCTGCGGAAGCGGAGTTCGCTGCGGCGATAGGAATCGCTCATCCGCGCCGCGATGTCCTGGGCACGCGACTGGGTGCGCGCCAGGATCATGGCCAGCGCGAACAACAGCAGCGAGGCGAGCACCCCCAGGGCGATCGTCCCGGCCGGGCCAAGCAGGCCACCGCCGCCGCCTGTCCGCGCCTGGTGGAAGTCGAGGCGCCAGCGGCGGCCATACACCTGCTCGACCAGGCTGTGCCGCACGCCATCGGCGTCGGCATCGGGGAACGCCGCGGAGTCGAGCGGGAACACCGGCAGGTCGTCGGCTTCGGCATCGTCCTCGCCGATGTCGACGATGCGCACAGACAGCCCACCGCCACCGGCCGGCAGCGCGGAGGCGACGAACGGATCGATGCTGAAGGGTGCGCAGACCCAGCCCGACAGCGCGGCCGGCCGTGCCGCCGGGTTCGCGGGCACGATGCCCGAACGGTAGACCGGCGCGTAGATCACGAGGCCCGACCCGGCACCCTCCTGCATCATGGGCAGTGGCGCCGTGATCCGCGCGGCCGCACTGCTCCGCGCGGCTTCCATCGCGACCGCCTGCACCGGCTCGGTCAGCATGTCGAAGCCGACGACATCGGCGTTGGCCATGGTCTGCGGTTCAAGCAGGATGATGGGACCGTACTCGGCGCGCGCGCCCGCGGGATCCACGCGAAACAACTGGCGCGATGTCGCGCGCTGTTCGAGCTGGAAATCCTGCAGCTCTGCCGGGGACATGGCCGCGGCGTAGCAGAGCCCCAGCATTGCCGGGAACCGCTGCGACAGGTCGAGGCCGTCGGTGTAGTTGCGCCATTGGCGTTCGTTCGGGCGCTGGATCGCGGCCAGCAGGGACACACCGCCGCGGGTGACCAGCTCATAGGTCAGCAGCTGCTGGCGGAGGCGCGCCACGACCTGGTCGGCCTCGGCGGAGAGCCGCGCTTCGGACATCGCGCGCTCCCGGGTGCCGGCACCGGTCGCGTAGATCGCGACCAGGGTCAGCGCGGCCACCAGCACCAGCACGGCAAGCACGTATCCCTGGCGGGCCGGGAGGGGTTCGCCGGGGGGCGTGTCGTCTGGCATGGCCATGGGCGACGAGCATACCGCTTGATGGCCGGATGCCGTTCAGCGCGGTGACCGGCCCTGCTGAACGCGCGGTGCGGCTGGTGTACGTGCTCACTTGCGGTCGCGGCCGCCGTCCCTATACTTGGTCTTGTCACGCGCGTTCACTGCCACCCGGCAGGCGCCAGGTTTCCCGGAACACGGGGGTGCACTGGCTTCGACGGGGGTCGCGAAATCGCCTGGTGCATGCCGAGGGGGCGGCTTTCCTCGTTAATCCAGCAGCAAACTTCTAGTTGCCAACGACGACAACTACGCTCTCGCCGCTTAAGGCGTAAGCCCCGAACCCACTTGTTCCCGTGCTCGTGGATGTAGGGTCATCATCACGGGAATCCAGCCGCGGCGGCCGCCTGTCTGCCGCGGTTGAACTCACAGGCTGGTTTCCTGGTGCGCTTCGCACGCCGTGCTGTCAGGGAACGAGATCCAACGGCGGGCTAAGCATGTAGGACCGGGGATGGAGTGCCTTCGGACGGCGGTTCGATTCCGCCCACCTCCACCACCGCAAGACCAGGAAGCCCGCAGCGATGCGGGCTTTCTGCCGTCTGCAGGGCGGCACCGCTCCCCGCCAGCGCCGATTGCGGCATCCTAGGCACATGCCGCACGCCGCGTCCCCTCCCCTCGAACCCGTCACCACAACCGGTAGCGTCCTGCGCCCCGTCGAACGCTGGCGGGACGGCGCCCGGCAGCTGCTGGACGACCACATTGCCGAAGAAGTGCCCGTGGCCTTCGTCTACAACGACGAACCCTTCGCCGTGATGATGGCCACGCCGGCGGACCTGTCCGACTTCGCCACCGGGTTCGCGCTCAGCGAGGGCATCGTCGAAGCCGCGGGGGACGTGACGATCGAGCGCATCGAGGAGTTCATCGAGGGCATCGAGATCCGCCTGCGCATCCCGGCCGCGCGCGCCGACGCACTGGCCCTGCGCCGGCGGAGCATGGGCGGGCGCAGCGGCTGCGGCGTCTGCGGCAGCGAACTGCTGGAAGCCGCGCTGCGCTATCCGGCGCCGGTCGCGATTGAACCGGTGGTCGACACCGGCGCGCTGCGCCGCGCACTGCGCGGCCTGCGCGCCGCGCAGGCGATCAATGCGCGCACCGGCGCCGTCCATGCCGCCGGCTGGGCGTCGCTGGACGGCACGCTGCTGCTCGCCCGCGAGGACGTGGGCAGGCACAACGCACTGGACAAGCTGATCGGGGCCATGCAGGCCGCGGGGCGGGATCCGGCCGCCGGCTTCCTGGTGGTCACCAGCCGCGCCAGCTACGAAATGGCGATGAAGGCGGCCAGCGCGGGCATCGCGCTGATGGCGGCGATATCGGCCCCGACCGCGCTGGCGATCTCGCTGGCGGACCGCGCCAACCTCACCCTGGTGGGATTCGCACGCGACGACGGTCACGCGGTGTACACGCACGGGCGGCGCCTGGTCGCCGGATCCGCGGGCGATGCGGTCGGGCACGGCGACGCGCGCGACCACGGGGACGACGCCACATGAGCGACAAGGGCACGATCCGGACCTACGACGGGCCGGCCGGCGGCTGGGACGCGCTGAAGAGCGTGGCCCGGCAGCTGGTGAAGGAAGACGTGGGCGTCGGCGGCGCCCGCACCCTGCTGCGCACCAACCAGCCCGACGGCTTCGACTGCCCCGGCTGCGCCTGGCCCGACCGCGACCACGCCTCCACCTTCGAGTTCTGCGAGAACGGCGCCAAGGCCGTCGCCGCGGAGGCCACGCGGCACCGTGCCGGCCCGGAGCTCTTCGCACGCCACAGCGTCGCGCAGCTGGCCGGGTACAGCGATCATTGGCTCGAAAGCCAGGGCCGGCTGACCACGCCGATGCGCTACGACGCGACCAGCGACCACTACGTACCGATCGGCTGGGACGAGGCCTTCGCGCTGATCGCGCGGCACCTCAACGCCCTGCCCTCGCCCGACGAGGCGGTCTTCTACACCTCGGGACGGACCTCCAACGAGGCCGCGTTCCTGTACCAGCTGTTCGTGCGCGAGTTCGGCACCAACAACTTCCCCGACTGCTCGAACATGTGCCACGAATCGTCCGGCACGGCGCTCAACAGGCAGATCGGCGTCGGCAAGGGCACGGTGTCGCTGCAGGATTTCGAGCAGGCCGACTGCATCCTGGTGTTCGGCCAGAATCCCGGCACCAACCATCCGCGCATGCTCGGCGAGCTGCGCGACGCCGCCAGTCGCGGCTGCAGGATCGTTGCGTTCAATCCGCTGCGCGAGCGCGGCCTGGAGCGCTTCGCCGACCCCAAGGACACGCTGGAAATGGCGCGCGGCGGATCGACGAGGATCGCGTCCGACTACTTCCAGCTGAAGATCGGCGGCGACCTGGCGGCGCTCAAGGGCATGGCCAGGCACGTGCTCGAGCGCAATGCGGAGGCGATCGCCAGGGATGGGGTGCCGCTGCTCGACGAAGCCTTCATCGCCGCGCACACCGTGGATTTCGATGCCTTCGCGGCCGACGTGCTGGCTGAATCCTGGGACACGATCACCGCCGAGTCCGGCCTGGACGAGGCCCAGCTGCGCCAGGCCGGCGAGATCTACCTGCAGTCGGACCGCGTCATCGCCTGCTGGGGCATGGGCATCACCCAGCACCGGCACTCGGTGGCGACCATCCACATGATCGCCAACCTGATGCTGCTGCGCGGCAACATCGGCCGTCCCGGCGCCGGCCTATGCCCCGTGCGCGGGCACAGCAACGTGCAGGGCGACCGCACGATGATGATCTGGGAGAAGCCGCCGGCGGACTTCCTTGACCGCCTGCGGGACGTCTTCGGCTTCGAACCTCCGCGCGGGGCCGGCCATGACACCGTGGGTGCGATCGAGGCGATGGTCGATGGCCGCGCGAAGGTGTTCTTCGCCATGGGCGGCAATTTCGCCCTCGCCACGCCCGACACCGAAGCCACGGCGCGCGGCCTGCGCGGCTGCGCGCTTACCGTCAACGTCACCACCAAGCTCAACCGCAGCCACCTCGTCCACGGCCGGGAGGCACTGATCCTGCCCTGCCTGGGTCGCACCGAGATCGACATGCAGGCCTCGGGGCCGCAGGGCGTGACGGTCGAGGACTCCATGAGCATGGTGCACCTGTCGGCCGGCATCCATGCGCCGGCCTCGGACACGCTGCCGTCGGAGCCGGCGATCGTGGCGCACCTGGCGCAGGCCACCCTGGGCGCGCGTTCGAAGGTCCGCTGGGCCTGGCTGGTCGAGGATTACGACCGCATCCGCGACCTCATCGCGCGGGTGTTCGATGATTTCCACGATTTCAACGCGCGCGTGCGCGTCCCGGGGGGCTTTCGCCTCTCCAACGGCGCGCGCGACCGCAGCTGGGCGACCATCGGGGGCAAGGCGCGTTTCATCACCGCCGCCGTGCCCGTTGACGGCCCCATCCACCGCGCCCGCCGCGAGCGCGGCACGCAACCGGTATTCACCCTGACCACCATCCGCTCGCACGACCAGTACAACACCACGGTGTACGGGCTGGACGACCGCTATCGCGGCGTGTTCGGCGAACGCCGCGTGCTGTTCGCCCACGCCGCCGACATCGCTGCGCTGGGCCTGGCGGCGGGCGACCGCGTCGACCTCGAAAGCCTGGGCGACGACGGCACGCGGCGCTGGGCCAGGTACTTCCAGCTGGTCGAGTACGACATTCCGCGCGGCTGCCTGGCAGCCTACTACCCGGAGACCAATCCGCTGGTGCCGCTGTCAAGCTTCGCCGTCGGATCCCGCACGCCGACCTCCAAATCCGTGCCGGTGGTCGTGACCGCGCACCAGCCCGGCGCCGGCATGCCGCGCCAGCGCGACATCCACGCCGCCCTTGCCGACTGAGCCCGCGCCGGCGGTCGACGCCGCCCTGCTGCACGCGCTGCTGGCCGAACTGGCGGCGCATCCCGGGGGCCTGTCCACGGCGCGGCTGTGCAAGCGCCTGGGCCTGCGCATGAGCCTGCTGCTGCGCGCGCTGGCCTGGATGGGCGAAGGCAGCATCGGCGGCGTACCGGGGCCGGGCTGGGTCGCCACGCGCCGGGATGGTGCACGCGTGATGGTGGTGCTTACCGGGACCGGGCGACGGCTGCTGGATTCACTCGCCCCGTAGACGCGCGGGCGCCCGGCGCACCGCCCTGTGCGATGCTGTCCGCCCCCTCGAACCGGCCCGAACGCCTTGCCGCGATGAACCGCGACGCCACCGCATCCAACGCCGCCGCGCGGTCCGGGCCGGACGTGCTCGTGGTCGACGACGACCTCGAGATCGCCGCGCTGATCGAACGCTACCTGGGCCGGCACGGCTTTCAGGTCCGCACCGCGCACAGCGGCGCGGCGATGCACGAGGCGCTTGCACGTGGCGCCCCCGACGTCGTCCTGCTCGACCTCGGCCTGCCCGACGCCGACGGCCTGTCGCTGTTGCAGCACCTGCGCACGCACTGGCAGGGTCCGGTGATCGTGGTCAGCGGCCGTGGCGAAGCGGTCGAGCGCGTGGTCGGGCTGGAGCTGGGCGCCGACGACTACGTCGCCAAGCCCTTCGATTTCCGCGAGCTGCTGGCGCGCATCCGCTCGGTGCTGCGCCGCGCGGCGCCGCTGGAGCCACCGGCGGTGACCGCGCCACCGCGCCGCCTGGCCTTCGCCCACCTCGTCATCGACCTCGGTGCCAGGAGGCTGCACGATGCCGACGGCAGCGAGATCCCGCTGACCACCGGCGAGTTCGACCTCTTGCGTGCCCTGCTCGAACGGCCCAACGAGGTCCGCAGCCGCGACGAACTCATGAACGCCCTGCATGGCCGCGAGGCCGGGCCCTTCGATCGCGCGATCGACGTCGGCATCGCCCGCCTCCGGCGCCGGGTCGAACTCGACCCCGCGACCCCCGGACTGATCCGGTCGGTGCGCGGGATGGGCTACCTGCTCGCGGCGGACGTGCAGCCGGCATGAGTGGCGGCCCGCTTCCGCCCCTCGGCATCCCCGGACTGTTCGAAGCGGTGCCCGACGCCCTGGTCGTGATCGGGGCGGATGGCCGCATCATCCACGCAAATGCCCACACCGAGGCCCTGTTCGGGCACGCCCGCGGCAGCCTGGAGGGTCGCGAGATCGAGGACCTGGTGCCGGCCGGGGCGCGCGTGCGCCATCGCGCCTACCGCGACCGCTACATGGAGCAGCCGCACGTGCGCCCGATGGGCGCGAGCGGACAAACGCTGGTCGGCCTGCGCAGCGACGGCAGCGAGTTCCCCATCGAGATCGCCCTCAGCCCGCTGCAGTCGCCGCAGGGTCCGCGCTACCTGGCATCGGTCCGCGACATTTCCGGTACCCAGCGCGTGCGCCAGGCGCTGGCGCGCGCGCGCCACGACGCGATCGCGGCGCGCATTGGCCAGCTGGCGCTGGAAACCAGTGCCGAGCAGGAGCTTCTGGAGATGCTGCCGCCGCTGCTGGCCGAAGCCCTGGGTGCGGAATCGGTGGCGGTCATCGCGACCGTGCACGAATCGCAGCGGGCCGAAGTGCGCGCGGCGGCGGGGCCGGCCTGGCAGGTCGGCAGCACGCCGCCCCGGCCGTTCGCGGGCCAGCACCGCGAAGCGTGGACCATCGACGACATCGCCGCGGACCCGTCCGCGGCCGCGCTGTTCCCGCTGCCGCTGCCGCGCTCGGGCAGCGCGGTGATGGTGCCCGTGCTGGAGCGCCACCAGGTCTTCGGCGCCCTGCTCGCCACCGCGCGCGATCCGCTGCGCTTCGACCACGACGCACGCCACCTGCTGCAGTCGACCGCGGCCACCCTCTCCGCCTTCGTACGCCAGCGGCGCGCCGAGGAGCAGCTCGCCCACGCGCACCGGCTGGACGCGGTGGGCCAGCTGACCGGCGGCATCGCGCACGACTTCAACAACCTGCTGACGGTGATGTCGGGCAGCCTGCAGCTGCTCGAGGAGGAGGTCGACACGGAGCCCGGCCGCGAGCTTCTGGCCAGCGCCCTGCGCTCGGTGGGCCGCGGCGCCGAACTCACCGCCAAGCTCCTCGCCTTCGCCCGCCGCCAGCGGCTGCTGCCGCGCGAGGTCGACGTGCCGGCGCTGCTGCGGGACGTCGAGCGCGTGCTGGGCCGCACGCTGGGCGATGACGTGCGCCTGCGCGTGGACGTCGCCGACGGCCTGTCCACCGCCTACGTCGATGCCGGCCAGCTCGAGGCTGCGCTGCTGAACCTGGTGCTCAACGCCCGCGACGCGCTGCTCCACGGCGGCTCGATCGTGGTCGCCGCCGGCGAGGAGCAGGTCGCCGCCTCCCGCGCCGGGCTCGCACCCGGCCGCTACCTGCGCGTGAGCGTGCGCGACGACGGCCGCGGCATGTCGCCCCACGTGCTGGCGCGGGCGATGGAACCCTTCTTCACCACCAAGCGTGGAGAACGCGGCAATGGCCTGGGCCTGAGCATGGTGTACGGCTTCGCGCGCCAGAGCGGCGGCGACCTCGAGATCGACAGCAGCCCGGGCGCCGGTACGGAGGCCCGGCTCTACCTGCCGGTGGCCGATGGGTCCGGCACTGCGCCATCGGCCACCGCCGGTGCAGCCGCCGTGGCGGCGGCCACGTCCGGCCGTGGCCAGCGGATCCTGGTGGTCGAGGACGATGCCGCGGTGCGGTCGATCACCGTCGCGTTCCTGCGCGACGCGGGCTACGCCGTGGACGCGGTGCAGGACGCGGAGCAGGCGCTCGCGCGCCTGGCCTCCGACGCCGGCGTCGCACTGTTGTTCACCGACGTGACCCTGGGCCCGGGCATGGACGGCAAGGCGCTGGCACGCCGCGCTCGCGAGCTGCACCCGGGGCTTCCCGTGCTGCTGACATCGGGCGACGAAAAGCACGTCGCCGATGCGGAGGGCACGTCCGGGCTGCAGCTGCTGCGCAAGCCCTGGCGGCGCGAGGACCTGGTCGACGCGGTGCGCGGCGAACTCGCACCGCGGGCGTGATCCGGTGCCCCGGCGCGCGTCCGAGCCTGGCGCCGGCCGTCAGGGCCAGCGGTCGCCGTCGCCCGCGAGCACCTCGCGCAGGCCCGCTTCGTCGATGATGCGGATGCGGCGGCCGCTGACCTCGATCATCCCGCGCGACTGCAGGCGCGACAGCGCCCGGGTCACGGTTTCAAGCGTCAGCGCCAGGAAGTTGCCGAGTTCGGCGCGGGTCATGCGCAGCAGCAACAGCTCCTGGTCAAGCCCCATGGTCGCGAAGCGCGCCGACAGGTCCAGCAGGAAGGCGACCACGCGCTGGTCGGCGCCAAGCGTGCCCAGCGCCAGCATCCAGCGCCAGTCACGGCGGATCTCGCCGGCGAGCATCGCGGTCACCCGGACCTGGATGTCGGGCAGCATGTCCTGCAGGTTCGCGCAGGGCAGCTCCCAGACCTCGGCCGCGTCCAGCGCGACCGCGTCGCAGGCGTGCGCAGGCATGTCGACGGCGTCGAGCCCAAGCAGGTCGCCACGCATGCGGAAGCCGGTGATCTTCTCGCGCCCGTCCTCGCTCAGCACGCTGGTCTTGAAGCAGCCAGAGCGGACGTAGAAGAGGGAGGCGCGCGGCTGCCCCGCGTGGAACAGCGCCTGGCGCGGCTCCAGGCGATGCACGCGCGGCGGCCAGCGCAACAGGAGCGATTCCAGCGCCGGCGCGGCGTGCTGGCGCCGGTCGTCCGCCCAGTTGCCGGCGCTCGCGGCGCGGTCGGGGACGTGGCTGGTCAGCGCGTTCTGGAACATGGTGCGACTCCGGATCTCCTGCGATGCCCCACTCTATTCAGCCGTGTCCTGCGTACGGGCAGCCCCCGGTAACGGTTGGTAACGGAATGTAACGGGGCGCCTGCGGCACGTGACCTTCCGGCGTGGCGACCCGTGCCGTCTTGCGTCAAGCTGCGTCGCGACGCCCACCGGAGAGACCCATGCAACGCCGCGACTTCCTCGTCCTTGCAGGAACCACCACCCTCGCGCTCGCACTGCCCGGCGGGCGGGCCATCGCCGCCGCCGAACTCGCGTCCACGCTGGATCCCGCGCTCAAGCGCGCCCTGGCCGACGTCGCGCTGCAGGCCGCGCGCGACGCAGGTGCGAGCTACTGCGACGTGCGCATCGGTCGTTATCTCAGGCAGTCGTTGTCCACGCGCGAGTCGCGGGTGCAGAACGTGGTCAACAGCGAGTCCACCGGCGTTGGCATCCGCGTGCTTGCCAACGGCGCCTGGGGCTTCGCCGCGACCAACGCGCTGCGTCCCGATGCCGTGGCCCGGGCCACCCGGCAGGCGACGGCGATCGCGCGCGCCAACGCCGGCATCCAGGACAGTCCCGTCCGACTTGCGGCCGCACCCGCCCTGGGGGAGCGCAGCTGGCGCACGCCGCTGCGGCGCAACGGCATGGAGGTGCCGGTGCAGGAGAAGATCGAGCTGCTGCTGGGCGTCAATGCCGCGGCCATGGCCGCAGGTGCGGACTTCGTCGAATCCAACCTGTTCCTGGTCAACGAGCAGAAGTACTTCGCTTCCACCGACGGCAGCTACGTCGACCAGGACATCCACCGGATCTGGGCGCCGTTCACGGTTACCGCGGTGGACAAGGCCAGCGGCCGCTTCCGCACCCGCCACGGACTGGGCGCACCGGTCGGCATGGGCTACGAGTACCTCGACGGCGATGCCTCGGGCAAGCTGCAGCTGCCGGGCGGCGTGGTCCAGTACCGCGACTCCTACGACATGCGCGAGGACGCGGTGGCCGCGGCCGGCCAGGCGCGCGAGAAGCTGCGCGCGCCCTCGGTGAAGCCGGGCCGCTACGACCTGGTGCTGGACCCATCCAACCTGTTCCTGACCATCCACGAGTCTGTCGGCCACCCGCTGGAGCTGGACCGCGTGCTCGGCTACGAAGCCAACTACGCCGGCACCAGCTTCGCCACCGTCGACAAGCGCGACGCGGGTTTCCGCTTCGGCAGCGAGCGGGTGAACTTCATCGCCGAACGCACCACCCCCGGCACGCTCGGAGCCGTGGGCTACGACGACGAGGGCGTGCCCGCCAAACGCTGGGACCTGGTGCGCGACGGCGTCCTGGTCGATTACCAGGCCACCCGCGACCAGGCGCACATCCTGGGCAAGGACGAATCCGACGGCTGCTGCTATGCCGACTCCTGGGCGAGCGTGCAGTTCCAGCGCATGCCCAACGTGTCGCTCGAGGCCGGGCGCGACGGGCTGTCGGTGGCGGACATGGTCAAGGACGTGGAGAACGGCATCTACATCCACGGCCGCGGCTCGTACTCGATCGACCAGCAGCGCTACAACGCCCAGTTCGGCGGCCAGCTGTATTACGCGATCAAGGACGGGGCGATCACCGGCATGGTCGAGGACGTCGCCTACCAGATCCGCACGCCCGAGTTCTGGAACGCATGCAGCGCGATCTGCGACGCCCGCGACTTCAGGCACGGCGGCTCGTTCTTCGATGGAAAGGGACAGCCGTCACAGGTGTCGGCGGTGTCGCATGGCTCCAGCACGACGCGCTTCGACGGCGTGAACATCATCAACACCGCACGCAACCTGGGTTGAGCGCGGTAACCGTGCCATTAGTTCATTGACCCCCCGCTGCGGACACCGCAAGAATCGGCGGGTCCCGTGGCTGCGCACGCGTGCGCACCTTCCGGAACTTCCAATCCATGCGCACACACCGGGGAGCCAGCCTTGGACAGACGTGATTTCCTGACTTTCAGCAGCATCGGCCTGGGCGGCCTGATGGTGCCCTCGCTGTTCACCCGGGCAATCGCCGCGGAGGACCTCGCCACCTCCATCGACGTCGTGCGCAAGAAGGCGCTCGCCGACGCCGCGCTGTCGGCGGCGCGCGAGTCCGGCGCAACTTACGCCGACGTCCGCATCGGCCGCTACCTGCGCCAGTTCGTGGTCACCCGCGAGGACAAGGTGCAGAACGTGGTCAACACCGAATCCACCGGCGTCGGCGTGCGCGTGATCGCCGGCGGTGCCTGGGGCTTCGCGGCCACCAACGACCTGAGCGCCGACGGCGTGGCCGGCGCCGCGCGCCAGGCCGCCGCGATCGCCCACGCCAACGCGAAGATCCAGACCGCGCCGGTGCAGTTCGCCGCCGCGCCAGGCTACGGCGAAGTCTCCTGGCGCACGCCCATCCGCCGCAATGCCATGGACGTGCCGGTCAAGGACAAGGTCGAGCTGCTGCTGTCGGTCAATGCCGCGGCCACGAACGCCGGGGCCGACTTCGTCAATTCCACCCTGTTCGCGGTCAACGAGCAGAAGTACTTCGCCTCCACCGACGGCTCCTACATCGACCAGGACGTGCACCGCATCTGGGCGCCGATGAACGTCACCGCGATCGACAAGTCCAGCGGCAAGTTCCGCTCGCGCTCGGGGCTGTCCTCGCCGATGGGCCTGGGCTACGAATACTTCGATGGCGACCCCTCGCAGAAGTACGTCTCGCCCAACGGCGTGGTCAACTACGGCCATTCCTACGACATGGTCGAGGATGCCGTGGCCGCGGCGAAGCAGGCGCGCGAGAAGCTGTCAGCGCCGACCGTGAAGCCCGGCCGCTACGACCTGGTGCTCGATCCCTCGCACACCTGGCTGACGATCCACGAATCGGTCGGTCATCCGCTGGAGCTCGACCGCGTGCTCGGCTACGAGGCCAACTACGCCGGCACCAGCTTCGCCACCCTCGACAAGCGCGAGGAAGGCTTCCGCTACGGCAGCGACGAAGTCACGATCTTCGCCGACAAGACCCAGCCTGGCAGCCTGGGCGCCGTGGCCTATGACGACGAAGGCGTGAAGTGCAAGCGCTGGGACCTGATCCGCGACGGCATCCTGGTCGACTACCAGACCATCCGCGACCAGGCCCACATCGTCGGCAAGACCGAGTCCGACGGCTGCTGCTATGCCGACTCCTGGTCGACCGTGCAGTTCCAGCGCATGGCCAATGTCTCGCTGGCGCCGGGCAAGCAGACGCTCTCGGTCGCGGACATGGTCAAGGACGTCGAGGACGGCATCTACATCGTCGGCGACGGCTCGTTCTCGATCGACCAGCAGCGCTACAACGCCCAGTTCGGCGGCCAGCTGTTCTACGAGATCAAGGACGGTGCCATCACCGGCATGGTCGAAGACGTGGCCTACCAGATCCGCACGCCGGAGTTCTGGAACGCCTGCGTCGCGGTCTGCGACGAGTCCGACTACCGCCTCGGCGGCTCGTTCTTCGACGGCAAGGGCCAGCCCTCGCAGGTGTCGGCGGTCTCGCACGGCTCCAGCACCGCGCGCTTCAACGGCATCAACGTCATCAACACCGCCCGAAACCTCGGCTGACCGGACACAGGAACCCACAACATGCCCATGCTCACCGAAGCCCAGGCCAAGGCCATCCTCGACAAGGTCGTCGCGCTGTCGACCGCCGACGAATGCACCGCCACGCTCAGTGGCTCGACCGCCGGCAACATCCGTTTCGCGCTCAACAACGTCTCCACCAGCGGCATCGTCGACAACACCGAACTCGCCGTGCAGGTCGCGTTCGGCAAGCGCGTCGGCACCGCCAGCATCAACGAGTTCGACGACGCCGCGCTGGAGCGCGTGGTGCGCCGCGCCGAGGACCTCGCCCGCCTGGCGCCGGAGAACCCGGAGTTCATGCCGGCCATCGGGAAGCAGGAATACCGGCCCAGCGCCACCTGGGACGACGCCACCGCGGCGATCACGCCCGAGTACCGCGCGCAGGTCGCCGCGGATTCCATCGTCCCCAGCCGTGCCGACAAGCTCATCGCCGCCGGCTTCCTCGAAGACAGCCGCGGCTTCACCGCGTTCGCCAACAGCAACGGCAACTTCGGCTACCAGACCTCGACCAGCGCCGACTACACCTGCACCGTGCGCACCGAAGACGGTACCGGTTCGGGTTGGGTCGGCCGCAACGTCACCGCCATCGGCCCCTTCAACGCCGGCCGCGACGTGCGCACCGCGATCCGCAAGGCCAGCGCTTCGGCCAACGCGCGTGCACTGGAGCCGGGCAAGTACACCGTGATCCTGGAGCCGCACGCGGCAGCCGGGCTGATCTCGTTCATGATGAACTTCTTCGACGCCCGCCAGGCCGATGAGGGCCGCAGTTTCCTGTCGAAGAAGGGCGGCGGCAACAAGCTGGGCGAGCAGGTCTTCGATCCCCGCGTCAGCATCCACGCCGATCCCTGGGACCAGGACGCACCGGTCATGCCCTGGGACGGCGAAGGCCTGCCGCGCACGCGGATCCCGGTCATCGACCAGGGCAAGATCGCCAACCTGCTGTACTCGCGCTACTGGGCCAAACAGCAGGGCCGGCAGGAAGTCGCGCGACCGGGCAACCTGATCATGGCCGGCGGCGACGCGTCCACCTCCGACCTGGTGCGCGGCACCGAGCGCGGCATCCTGGTCACCCGCACCTGGTACATCCGCATGGTCGATCCGCAGACCGTGCTGCTCACCGGCCTGACCCGTGACGGCACCTTCTACATCGAAGACGGCGAGATCAGATACCCGCTGAAGAACTTCCGCTTCAACGAGTCGCCGGTGATCATGCTCAACAACATCGACGAGCTGGGCAAGCCGGTGCGCGTCAGCGGCGACGAGTCGCGCTTCAGCATGATGATCCCGCCGATGCGCCTGCGCGACTTCACCTTCACCTCGCTCTCTGACGCGGTCTGAGGGCGGAGGCCGGGACGACGTGGACCGCCGCGGCGCCCTGCGCCTGCTCGCCGCCGCGCTCGCGGCCTCCGTCCTCCCGGCGATTGCTCGCGCCAACGCCGGTTACGACTTCTGGTTCACCCGCCTGAAGTACGACTCCGGCAACTGGGACGTCGACCAGCGCATGCCGGCCAACCTGGCCACCGCGCTGGTCGACTACACCAGCCTGCGGGTGGACCCGAAGGAGCACGTAGTCGCGCTGGCCGATCCGAAGATGCTGCTGGCGCCCTTCTGCTACCTCGCCGGGCACAAGCTGGTGGAGTTCAATCCGGCCGAGCGACGCAATTTCGAGCGCTACGTACGCAACGGCGGCTTCGTCTTCGTCGACGACTGCAACCACGACATCGACGGCCTGTTCGCGAAATCCTTCGAACGGCAGATGGTCGACATCTTCGGCGGCGACGCCCTGCGGAAGCTCCCGGACAGCCATCCGCTGTACTCGAGCTTCTTCCGCTTCCCCGACGGCCCGCCCGCGACCAGCTACGAGCTCAACGGCTGGGGCGACGACCTGGTGCACGACTACCTCAAGGGCATCGAGATCGACGGCCGCCTGGGCGTGCTCTACAGCAACAAGGACTACGGCTGCGAATGGGACTACGACTGGCGCAACAAGCGCTTCCTGGCCGAAGACAACACGAAGTTCGCGGTGAACATCGTGGTGTATGCCCTCAGCGCATGACACCCACCGCGACGCCACGCCGTGGGAGCAGCGACAGCTGCGACCCGGTCCGCCAGATTTTTTTTTCCCCATGTCATTCCCGTGGCCGCACGATCGCAGCTGTCGCTGCTCCCACAGTCCAGACGAAGAACCGGAAGTGATTTGCCAATGAACGCCACGCTCGACGAATCCGGGATCCGCGAACAGATGGCCCGCCTCGACGCCCTGCGCGCCGCCATCGCCCAGGCCGTGGTCGGCCAAGAGGCGGTGGTCGAGCAGATGCTGGTCGCCCTGCTCGCCGGTGGCCACTGCCTGCTCGAGGGCGTGCCCGGCCTAGGCAAGACGCTGCTCGTGCGCTCGCTTGGGGAGGCCCTCGACCTCGGCTTCCGCCGCATCCAGTTCACCCCGGACCTCATGCCAAGCGACATCCTCGGCACCGAGATCCTGGAAGAGGAGCACGGCACCGGCCGGCGCAGCTTCAAGTTCCAGCGCGGCCCGGTGTTCACCCACCTGCTGCTGGCCGACGAACTCAACCGCACCCCGCCGCGCACCCAGGCGGCGCTGCTGGAAGCGATGCAGGAGCGCACCGTCAGCTACGCCGGCACCACCCATGCCCTGCCCTCGCCCTTCTTCGTGCTCGCCACCCAGAACCCGCTGGAGCAGGCCGGCACCTATCCGCTGCCCGAGGCGCAGCTGGACCGCTTCCTGCTGCACGTGCGCGTGGAGTATCCGGACGAAGCCGGGGAGCGCGAGATCCTGCTGCAGACCACCGGCAGCGCCCGGCCGGTCGTCCCGAAAGTGATGGACGGCGACGACGTGCTGGCGCTGCAGGCGCTGGTGCGCGAAGTGCACCTGGGCGAGGACCTCTTGGCCTGGATCACGCGCCTGGTGCGCGCCAGCCGCCCGGGCCCGGATGCGCCGCCGGCGGTGCGCGACTGGGTGCGCTGGGGCGCCGGCCCGCGCGCCGGCCAGTCGCTGGTGCTGGCGGCCAAGGCGCGCGCGCTCCTGCAGGGGCGCTACGCGGCCACGCGCGAGGACGTGCATGCCATGGCCGCGCCGGTGATGCGCCACCGCCTGCTCCTGTCCTTCGCCGCCGAAGCCGAGCAGAAGGACGCCGACGACGTGGTGGGGGCCCTGCTGCAGGCCGTGCCCGCACCGGCCGCCTGAGCGCCCGCGCGATGCCCACGCCCGGTTTCCTGCCGGCCGATGTACGCGCGCGCCTGCGGCAGATCGCGATCACTCCGCGACGGGCCCGGGGCGATCGCGGCTTCGGCCAGCACGCCAGCCACAGCCGCGGCGCCGGCATCGAGTTCGCGCAGTACCGCCCCTACGAGCCGGGCGACGAGCCGCGCCAGGTGGACTGGAAGCTCTATGCGCGCTCCGACCGCTGGTTCGTGCGCGAAGCCGAGCGCGACAGCCCGCTGGCGATCTGGATCCTCATCGATGCCAGCGCGTCGATGGCGCAAGCCGATCGTGCGCGTCCCGACTGGACAAGGCTGGATGCCGCTCGCGGACTTGCCGCCGCGGCCATGGACATCGCACTTCGCCAGGGCGACCGCTTTGGACTGGCCATGGTCAACGGCGAGGGCCTGGCGATGCAGGCGGCTTCGGCAGGCGCGCGGCACCGCGACCGCTGCCTGCTCGCGCTCGATCGCCTGCGCGCCGGCGGCAGCTGGCCGGCCACGGGCGCGCTCGCGCCGCTGCACGGGCGTATCGCCCCGCGGGACCTGGTGCTGCTGCTGACCGATGGCTTCGATGCGGAGGCGCTGGCGCTCGGCATGCGCCTGGCAGCGGCGCAGCGCGAAGTCTTGGTGATCCGCCTGCTGACCGTGGAGGAGCGTGACTTCCCATTCGAACGCGGACACGTCTTCCGCGACGTCGAAGCCGGCACGGAGCTCCGCGGCGACGGCGCCGCCATGCGCGCGGACTTCCTGCAGCGCTTTGGCGCCGCGCGGCGCGAGCAGACCGCCCGCCTGGCCGCCGCCGGTATCCGCCAGGTGGAATACGTGCTCGACGAGTCACTCGACCTGCCGCTGCGGCGCCTGTTCGACGGGAGCGCGGGCGCCGGAGGCGGCGCACCGTGAATCCGAGCCTGCTGCTGCCCGCCGGCCTTGCCGCACTGCTCGCCCTTGCCGTGCCGCTGCTGCTGCACCTGGCGCGACGGGACGAGCAGCAGCCGGTCGACTTCGCAGCGCTGCGCTGGCTCAGCACGCGACTGCGCCCGCGCAAGCGGCTGCGTTTCGAGGAGCGGCTGCTGCTCGTGTTGCGGCTGCTGCTCATCGTCCTGCTGGCGCTGCTGCTGGCACGTCCTGTGCTGCCGCTTGCCGGCGGCGGCGCGCCGTGGATCGTCGCAGCGCCGGGCGTGGGTGACGACGCGCTTCGCGATGCCGTGTATTCCACTGCGGACGCTGCTGCAGCGGATGCGGGCGGCGATCACGGCGGCGATCAAGATGTCGCTTCCGCCGACATCCAACGTCGCTGGCTTGCCCCGGGGTTTCCATCACTGGACGAAGCTCCACCACCGCCCGACGCACGCACGGGCATCAGCCTGCTGCGCGAACTCGACATGCAGATGGAGACCGGCGCAGCGCTGGTCGTGCTCGTACCGCCCGTTCTGGAAGGCGTCGATGCCGAGCGCCCACGGCTGTCGCGTCGGGTGGAATGGCGCGTGCTTCCCGATGCGGGCGCGTCGCCAGCCGGCGCGCTGGAGGGAGCCTCCCCGGCATCGCCCGCGCCGCGGCTCATCATCGAGGATGCAGGGACCGGTGACGGCGCGCGCTACCTGGAGGCCGTGGCCGTCGCCTGGCGGGCCACTCACGGCGGCGACGACCAGGACGAGCCGCGCAACAGCAGTGACCAGGCCGGCGAAGACGCCGCCGACGGCACCAACGGCACCAACGGCACCAACGGCAACAGCGGCAACAGCGGCAATAACGGCAATAACGGCGACGACACGAGTGCTGCCAGCGACGCCGATACCAGCGTCCCGACCGGCCTGGAAGTTCGCGCCTGGCTCACGCAGGGGGCGCTGCCGCCGGAGGCGATCGCATGGATCGAAGCCGGCGGCACCGCGCTGCTCGCCCACGACACGCTGCTGCCTGCGCTGGAACACGCCACAACCGCGTGGGTAGACGAACAGGGCATTCCGCTGCTGCGCGAAGCCACAATCGGCCGCGGTCGCACCCTGCAATGGACGCGGGCGCTGGCCCCCCAGGCGCTCCCGGTCCTGCTGGACGCCGACTTCCCGCACCGGCTGCGCATCGCCCTCGAGCCGCCGCCTGCGCCCTCGCGCGTGCTCGCCGCCGAACATGCGCCGCTGCTGGCGGATGTCGGCCCGTGGCCGCAGGCCCTGCGCGAGCTTTCCCCCTGGCTGGCGCTGGCCATCGCCCTGCTGTTCCTGTTCGAGCGCTGGCTGGCGGCAGGACCGCGCGGGGAGCGCGGGGCATGAGCAGGGACGCCTTCGCGCAGTTGCTGCGCGCCGCACGGCGTCGCCGGTTCGCGGCCACGCTGGCGCCCGCCCTGCCCTGGGTGGCCGTCGCGGGCGTCCTCGCCTGGCGCCTCGGCGATGGACGCGCGGTACCGACGCTGGGCACCGCAGTTGTCACCATGCTCCTGGCGATGGCGATGGCCCGGTGGTCTTCCCGGACGCTCGACCGCACCTGGCTGGAGCGCCATCTCGACGCGAACCATCCACAGCTCGAAGACAGCAGCGGCCTGCTCGCCGCCGAGGCGTCACGCCTGCCGCCGCTGGCGCGCCTGCAGCGCGATCGCATCCTGCAGCGCCTGCCCTCCGCCGAGGTCGCCGGCGTGCGCGCACCCTGGCCACTGGCCCGCATCCTGGCCAGCGTCGCGATCGCCGCCCTGCTGATCGCAGCCATCCTGCTGTGGCCCGCCCGATCGACCGTCGATGCTTCGGCGGGCAGGAGCGACTCCCACGCCGCCGCGGCCGCCGCGTCGGCCGCGACCGGGCTGGTGGAACACCGCCTCGGCATCACCCCGCCCGCCTATACCGGCCTGCCAGCCCGTGAGGACACCGCGCTGGACGCGAAGGTCCCCGAGGGCACGACGCTCGCATGGACGCTGCGCTTCAACACCCTGCCGGACGCGGTGGCGCTGGAATTCGTCGACGGCCGCCGGATCGCGCTGGAGCATGATGGCGAACGCTGGCACGGGGACGCCGTCGCGGAGCAGCCCGGCCTCTATCGCATCGTCGCCAGCGCCGCGCGGCCATGGCGGGACGAAACCCTGCACCGCATCGACGTCACCCGCGACCTGCCACCAACGATCCGGGTCACCGCGCCGGCTCACACCCTGAGCCTGCGTACGCCCGGGCAGCGGCGCTGGACGCTGGCCTTCGAAGCAGAGGACGACCACGGCCTGGCCGCCAGCGCCGACATGCACCTCACCATGACCGAAGGCAGCGGCGAGAACATCCGGTTCCGCGATGAGGTGCGGCGACTCGGCGGTCGTGGCGACCGCCACCGCCGGCGGTTCACTCAGCAGCTCGATCTCGATGCGCTCGGCCTTGCCGAAGGCGACGACCTGATCGTCTATTTCGAGGTGCACGACAACCGCCCCGGGCGCGCGCAGTCGGCGCGCAGCGCCAGCCACATCCTCCGCTGGCCGATGCCGCAGGCGCGCGACGACGATGGCATGGACGGCGTGCTGCAGAAGGTGCTGCCCGCCTACTTCGCCAGCCAGCGCCAGATCATCATCGATGCCGAAGCCCTGATCGCCGAACGGCCGCGACTCCAGGACGAGGCCTTCGGCGCGCGCTCGGATGCGATCGCGGTGGACCAGCGCCTGCTGCGGCTGCGCTATGGGCAGTTCCTGGGCGAAGAGAGCGAGAGCGCCCCGACGCTGCCGACCCGCGGACAGGTCGATGCCGACGACCTGCCGCCGCCGCCCATCCTGCTGCCGACCAGCGACGCCGAGGACGAAGCCGACGCATGGCGCGAGATGGTGTCCGCCGCGCAGGAGGAGGCCCGCGAACACGACGGCGTCAACGACGGCGGGCATGGCGGAACCGCGACGGCGGACGGACCCGGACACGACCATGCGTCAGGCGATGCCCCTCCACCGGGCGAACCCGGCCGCAGTGGATTCGGCGAGGCCGGCGACGTGCTCGAGGAATTCGGCCACGTCCACGACATCCCCGAGGCGGCGACCCTGCTCGACCCTGGGACCCGCGCCCTGCTGCGCCGCGCGCTGGGCGAGATGTGGCAGTCCGAACTCGCCCTGCGCCAGGCACGCCCGCGTGACGCGCTGCCGCCAGCCAACCGTGCCCTGGTCCTGGTCAAGGAGATCCAGCAGGCCGACCGCATCCATCTCGCACGCACCGGCACCGGGCTGCCGCCCGTCGACTTCAGCCGGCGACTTTCGGGCGATCGCGCGGGAATCGCCAGTCGGCGCGCCCCGCTGGCGCGCGCCCGGCTGGACGAAGACGTCCCCGCCGCGCTCTGGCGCGCACTCGCCACGCCGCCCGTCGATGACGGCATCGACCTCGGCGCACTGCAGGCCTGGCTGGCCACGAACAGCGAGCGGAGCAGCGACCCACTGGCCGTGATGGCCGCAATCGATGCGGTGCAACGCGACCCCGCCTGCGACGACTGCCGTGAGCGCCTGCGCGCCCTGCTCTGGCCGCTGACCCGGCCGCCAGCCGCGGCGCCGCTCCAGCGCACGCGCCCCGATGCCATCGGCAAGGCCTACCTCGATGCGCTGGAAAAGGACGACAGCGAATGAGCCTCGCCACGACCATCGCGCTCGTGCTGGCAGTGGCGGCAGTGGCCGGATCGCTGCGCCGCATCCTGCGCTGGCACCGCCTGCCGGCAGGACGGCGGCCGGGCGCAGGGCGCCTGGCCGCCATGCTGCTCCTGCAGTGCGCCTGCGCGGCCCTCCTGTATGCAACGCTGCTTCCACCCGGGCGCCCGGTCGGACCGGCCAGCCTGGTGCTCATGACCGCCGGGACCGACGCGGCGCAGGCGCGCCAGGCCGTGCGTGACGGGGCCCTCCTCGTCGCCCTGCCCGAAGCAGGCAGCGATGCGGTCCACGCCGCGGCGGCACAGCGCGTGCCCGACCTGGCCACGGCGCTGCGCCTGCATCCGCAGGTGGGCCACCTGCACGTCCTGGGCAGCGGGCTGGCCACACGCGATCGCGAGGCCACGCGCGGCCTGCCGCTCATCTTCGATCCGCAGCAGCTGCCGCCGGGCCTCGTCGAGCTGCGTGCGCCCGCGCGCGTGGCCAGCGGTGGCGTGCTGCAGGTTTCCGGCCGCGTGCAGGAGGCTGCGGAAGGCGCCGTGGAATTGCTGGACCCCGCCGGTACCGTCCGGGACCGCGCCACGCCGGACGACGCGGGCCGCTTCAAGCTGCAGGCCCCCGTGCGGGCATCCGGCCCCGCGATCTACAGGCTGCGCCTCCCGGGCAAGGTCGAAGCCGAAGCTGAAATCCCGGTCGACCCGCGCCCTGGCGACGGCGCACGCCTGCTGCTCCTCTCCGGCGCACCCAACCCGGAGCTGAAGTACCTGCGGCGCTGGGCCAGCGATGCCGGCCTGTCGCTGCACAGCCACATGTCACTGGGCCGGGGAGTGGCCACGGGCGACGCGCCGCCGACCTTCGACCCGGAGAGCCTCTCGCAATTCGACCTGGTCATCGTCGACGAGCGCGCCTGGAACCGGTTGGGAGCACCCGCGCGCCGCGCCGTGCTTGCCGCGGTCGAACAAGGCCTGGGCCTGATGCTGCGCCTCACCGCCGCGCCGGACGCCGCCACGCGCGACGCCCTGCGCCAGCTCGGCTTCACGCTCGGACGCGCCGATCCCACGCTCGACGCGGACGTGCTCCTGGATGCAGGCAAGGCGTCGGGGGCCACCGCCTCCACCACCGCTGCCGCTGGCAGGGCCGCTCCCGTCCCTGTCGACGACGCCACCGACGAAGCACCCCCTCCGCTTGCACGCCAGCCCTATCCGATCCTCGCCGACGGCTCGCTGTCCCTGCTAGACGACGCCTCCGGCACGTCACTCTCGCGCTGGCGCCCGTCGGGACTCGGCCGGATCGCGATCTGGAACCTCGACCAGAGCTTCCGCCTCGTGCTCACCGGCCATGGCCAGGGACACGCGCGTCTGTGGAGCGAAGCAACGGCCACGCTCGCGCGCGCCGGCGCCGCCAGGCGGCCGCGCTTCGACGGCATCGCACGCGCCGGCCGGCTCGCCACGCTGTGCGACGTGACGCCCGGCTCCGCCCTGCTGGCCCCGGATGGCAATCGCCTGCATCCGCAGGCCGACCCGCTCGCCGGCGGCTGCGCAGCGGTCTGGCCGCGTGACAGCGGATGGCACCGCATCGGCGAAGGCGACACCGCTCCCATGCTGTACGTGCACGCGTCCGATGCATTGCCGGGCCTCGCTGCGCGAGCCCGGCGGGACGCCACGCTGCGCCTGGCCCGGACCGCCACGCCCGACGCGTCCGAGGCCGCGGCCGAAGGGAATGCCACGTCAACCGCCGACGCCGGCCCGCGCTGGCCATGGTTCCTGGCCTGGCTGCTGGCCGCGGCAGCGCTGTGGTGGCTGGAGCGCGCCGCACGCCGAAGCGAGGCCGCGACGCTACCGCCCGACCGCTCAAGGCGCGCCGGACCATGAAAAAGGGCCGCATCCCTGCGGCCCGTCGTACTCGCAACGCCCGGGCTGAAGATCAGCCCTGCAGCGGCACCACGCGGATTTCCACGCGCCGGTTCAGGGCGCGGCCCTGCTCGGTCGCGTTGTCGGCGATCGGCATCGTCTTGCCGAAGCCCACGATCTCGAAGCGCTCGCGCTGCAGGCCCTGGCCGATCAGGTAGTTGCCCACCGAGGACGCGCGCTGCTCGGAGATGCGCTGGTTGACCGCATCACCGCCGACGTTGTCGGTATGCCCCGCAATTTCGACGATCGTCTGGTTGTAGTCAGCGAGCGTGGCGGCGACGTTGTTGAGCGCCGGGTAGAACTGCGGCTTCAGTTCGGTCTTGTTGAAGTCGAAGGTCACGCCGTCCGGCAGGTTGAGCTTGATGACGTCGCCCTCGCGGTCGACCACGATGCCGGTGCCCGCGGTCTGGCGGCGCAGTTCGGCTTCCTGGCGATCCTGGTAGGCGCCGACCGCGCCACCGGCGAGGCCACCCACGCCGGCGCCGACCATGGCGCGCTGGCGGCGCTCGGTCGCGTCGGAACCGCTGAGCAGGCCCGCGACCGCGCCGATGCCGGCGCCGACCAGGGCGCCGGTGCGCGTCCGGTTGGGGTCATTGGGATCGCTGGTCTGGCCGGTATAGGTGGCGCAGCTGGTGAGCATGGCCGCGCCGGCGGCCAGCGAGACGAGCAGGACTCGGGGAGAAGTGCGCATCGGGAAGGACTCCTGTGGCGGGCGGCGGGGCGCCCTGTGTGAATGGACGCGGCCAAGCTACCCGCGTTCGCGTCCGCAGGGAGTGACGGCTGCCGGGCCTATTCAGGGTCCAGATAGGCGCCGAGGTGGACGCGCGGGATGCGCTCGTTGAGCCCGACCAGGACTTCGTAGGAAATCACGCCGGCCGCAGCCGCCACCTGCTCGACGCTCAGCGCGGCGTCGCCCTGGCGGCCGATCAGCACGACCTCGTCCTCGTTCCAGGCGCTGTCGGAGCCGATGTCGACCATGAACTGGTCCATGCAGACGCGGCCCACGATCGGGTATTCCCGCCCGCGGACCAGCACCTTGCCGCGCGAGGACAGCGCACGCGGATAGCCGTCGCCATAGCCGATGGGCACGGTCACCACCCGGGTGTCGGACTCCGCGGTCCAGGTGCCGCCGTAGCTGACCGTGTGCCCCTCTTCGACGACCTTGAAGTAGACCACCCGCGAAACCAGGGACAGCGCCGGCTGCACGGGCACTGCCGGCCGGGAGTCGGGTCCCGGCAGCACGCCGTACAGCAGGATGCCCGGGCGCACCATGTCGAGCCGGGTCTCCGGGAAATGGAGGATGCCGGCGGAGTTGGCGATATGCCGCGGCGGCACCGGCACGCCCAGGCGCGCGAAATGCGCGCAGGACTCGTCGAAGCGTTCGAGCTGCAGGGCGGTCATCGGCGACGCCGGATCGTCGGCACAGGCCAGGTGCGAGTAGATGCCGGCCAGCGTGATCCAGCGCGACGCGACCGCGGCCTCGATGAAGGGCCCGGCGCTCCAGGCATGCACGCCGATGCGCTCCATGCCGGTGTCGACCTTGAGGTGCACGGTGGCGCGGCGCCCCAGCGCCTCCGCCGCCGCTTCGACCTGGCGCAGCTTCTCCAGCGAGGACACCGTGATCGCCAGGTCGTGGCTGATGTACTGCGCGACCTGCGGGCCGAAGATCCCGCCCAGCACCAGGATCGGCACGGTGATGCCGGCGCGGCGCAGGGCGATGCCCTCTTCCGGGAACGCGACGCCCAGGTGCTCCACGCCCCGCTCCTGCAGGTACCTCGCCACCGGCACCAGGCCGTGGCCGTAGGCGTTGGCCTTGACGATGGCCATCACCGGCACGCCGGCGTGGGCGCGGATGGCGCGCAGGTTGCCGACGATACGGTCGAGGTCGACCAGGATCCGCGTCGGGCGCTCGGCGAGGTGCAGGCTCACGCGGCTACTCGAAGCTGCCGACCGAATCGTGGGACAGGTTGTCGAAGCGGGTGTATTCGCCGAAGAACTTCAGCTTCACCGAGCCCGTCGGACCGTTTCGCTGCTTGCCGATGATCACCTCGGCCAGGCCCTTGTCCGGCGAATTTTCCTTGTTGTAGTACTCGTCGCGGTAGATGAAGACGATCACGTCCGCGTCCTGCTCGATGGCGCCGGACTCGCGCAGGTCGGCCATCACCGGGCGCTTGTCGGTGCGCGTTTCGAGGGAGCGGTTGAGCTGCGACAGCGCCACCACCGGCACGTTGAGCTCCTTGGCCAGGCCCTTGAGCGATCGCGAAATCTCCGAGATCTCGGTGGCGCGGTTCTCGTTGTTGCCGGGCACCGCCATCAGCTGCAGGTAGTCGATCACGATCAGGCCCAGGCCGTGCTCGCGCTTCAGCCGGCGCGCCTTGGCGCGCAGCACGTCCGGCGACAGCGCCGGCGTGTCGTCGATGAAGATCTTGGTTTCCTTCAGCAGCCGGATGGCGCTGGAAATGCGGCTCCAGTCCTCGTCCTCGAGCTGGCCGGTACGCAGGCGGGTGGCGTTCACCCGGCCCACCGACGAGATCAGGCGCAGCGCGAGCTGGCTGGCCGACATTTCCATCGAGAACACCGCGACCGCCTTCTTGGTCTTCATCGCCGCGTACTCGGCGATGTTGAGCGCCAGGGTGGTCTTGCCCATGGCCGGGCGCGCCGCGAGGATCAGCAGGTCGGTCGGCTGCAGGCCGGCGGTCATCTCGTCGAACTCGACGTAGCCCGTGGGCAGCCCGGTGATGCCGCCGCCATTGGCGTAGCGCGTCTGCAGCACGTCGAAGGCCTCGGCCATGGCCTGGTTCACCGCGGTGAAGTCGCTGCGCCCGCGGTTGCCCGCCTCGGCGATCGCGAACACCTCCTGCTCGGCCTTGGCCAGCAGTTCGGCGCTCTCGCGGCCCTCGGGCTGGAAGCCGTCGTTGACGATCTCAGTGCCGACCTCGATCAGCTGCCGCAGCACCGCCTTGTCGCGCACGATTTCGGCATAGGCGACGATGTTGGCGGCGGACGGCGTGGTGCTGGCGAGCTCGACCAGGTAGGCGCCGCCGGCGACGAGCTCGGAATGCCCCTGCGACTCGAACCACTCGCCCAGGGTCACCGCGTCGAAGGGCCGGCTGCGATCGGCGAGCTCCTTGATGGCGCGGAAGATCAGCTGGTGGTCGCGACGGTAGAAGTCCGCCTCCACGAGCTGGTCGCCAACGCGGTCGTAGGCCTCGGGCGACAGCATCAGGCCGCCAAGGACGGCCTGCTCGGCCTCGACCGACTGCGGGGGCACGCGGAGCTGTTCGATCCGGCCTTCGCCGCGACCCTTGAAGTCGCGGTCCTGGTGATGGAAGCCGGCTCGTGCGCTCATCTGTATCGGGACTCCCCTGCGGGGCCCGTGGGTACGGCCCCCTGTTTTGTGTCGGACTGCCATCGTAGTCGCCTCGACGCCCTGAGCGTTGCAGACAACCCTGTGGATAACCGGTGGGCATCGCAGCGGCTGCGACCGCGGCCACCCCGAAACGACGACGGGCGCCCTGGGGCGCCCGTCGCGTGACTCCGGCGAAACGCCCGGATCAGTTGGCTTCGGGCTCGATCACCACCTTGACAGTGGTCTCGACGTCCGCGTGCAGGTGCACGATGACCTCGTACTCGCCGATGGCGCGGAACGCACCCTCGCCCATCACCACCTCGGACTTGTTGACCGGCGTGCCGGCCTTCGTCAGTGCCTCGGCGATGTCGCGCGGGCCGACGGAACCGTAGAGCTTGCCCTCGGTGGACGCGTTGGCGTAGATCGTGACGCTGGCGTCCTCGAGCGCGGCCATGCGCTTGTTGGCATCGTCCAGCTGGCCCGCTGCCTTGGCCTCGTACTCGGCGCGGCGCGCCTCGAACCCGGCCATGTTGGCTTCGGTGGCCGGCACGGCCTTGCCCTGCGGCATCAGGAAGTTGCGGCCGTAGCCAGGCTTGACGGTGACCTTGTCGCCAAGGTTGCCGAGGTTGATGACCTTCTCGAGAAGGATCAGATCCATGGGGTATCTCCGTATTCGTTAGCGGCGCGCAGGCGCGCCGCAACCGGTGCTGTCCGAACGGACGGTGGCCGGGCCGCCCATGCAGGGCGGCCGCGGGATCAGATGTTGTGGTTGTCGGTGTACGGAATCAGGGCCAGGAAACGCGCGCGCTTGACGGCGGTGGCGAGCTGGCGCTGGTACTTCGACTTGGTGCCGGTGATGCGGCTGGGAACGATCTTGCCGTTCTCGGTCACGTTCTGGCGCAGGGTGTTGAGATCCTTGTAATCGATCTCCTTGACGCCCTCGGCGGTGAACTTGCAGAACTTGCGGCGGCGGAAGAACTTGGACATGTCGGTGATCCTCAGGCGGCTTCGGAGTTGTCGTTGGACTCGGCGGCGGGCTTCTCGCCCTCGCCCTCGCCCGCTTCGTCGTCACGGCGGCGGCGCTCGCCGCGCTCCGGACGGTCGGACTTCTCCGGCTTCTCGTCCTTGTTCTTCATGATCAGGGACTGCTCGGTCTCGGCCTCTTCGCGGCGGACCACGAGGTGGCGCAGGACGGCGTCGTTGAAACGGAAGCCTTCGATCAGCTCGTCGAGCACGGCCTGGCCGACCTCGATGTTGAGCATCACGTAGTGGGCCTTGACCAGGTTGTCGATCGGGTACGCCAGCTGGCGGCGGCCCCAGTCCTCGAGGCGATGGATCTTGCCTTCGGCACCTTCGATCAGGGTCTTGTAGCGCTCGACCATGGCCGGCACCTGCTCGCTCTGGTCCGGATGGACCAGGAACACGATTTCGTAATGACGCATGTGTTGTTCCTTGTGGATATCGGCCGCGCGGCATGCCGCGGGCCCGGATAGCCCCCGGGACGGTCCAGGCGGACGCCGTGGGGCAAGGGTCTCCCGCAAAACGGGAGCCGGACATTGTTGCATTGTCCCGAGGTCCCGACAAGTCGCAGGAGCGGCTGCAGCTGCGAGCCACCCAGCCACCGGCCATTCGCTGGTCACGTAACTTCGCCGTGAATGCGAGAGCTGTTCCCGCAGGCGCGCGGTACGGCGACTGGCGGGTACTCCGTGGGCTGTCCCGCCTCGCGGGCCTTTATGCCACTCCGCAGCCCCCAGCCGCCTCGCAGCGCTTGACCGCAAGCCGCCAAAAGAGCAAAAGCGGGGCGCTTTCCCGCTATCTACCCGCCGCGGAAACGTCGAAAAAGCGACGCGCTCCTGCACTCCCTACCAATTCACCCCAGCGCTGGCAGCAGAGGGTGGGCGGGTACTCCGCCGGCAATAAGGAGCAGCTCCACCGCGACGCCGGCGGAGTACCCGCCCACCCTCAGCCCCGGCGAATCCGCAATGAGCACTCAGCGATCAGCGATCCAGGCCCAGCCCCAGCCCCGCAACCCCCTCAGGCCGCCTTGTCAGCGTCCGTGGTAAAGCTCTCGCCACAGCCACATTCCGCAGCCGCCTTCGGATTGCTGAACGTGAACTGCTCGTTCAGCCCCTGCTTCAGGAAGTCCATCTCGGTCCCGTCGACCAGCTCCAGGCTGTCGGCATCGACAAAGATGCGCACCCCGTCCTGCTCGAACACCGTGTCCCCGGCCTGCTCATCGCGCGCCAGGTCCACCGCATAGCCCCAGCCCGAGCAGCCGGTGCGGCGCACGCCAAAGCGCAGCCCGAGGGCGTCGGGTGCCGAAGCGAGATAGCCCTTCACGCGTTCAAGGGCGGCGGGAGCAAGAGTGATGGCCATGGCGTCGATTGTACTCCGAAGGGGCAGGTACGCCCGGGATGCGTCCGGTAAACTGCACAACAAGTATCGGTCCCCTCCCCAAGGATTCAAGGCATGACGGTGGTCAGCGTCGAACATGCGCTCTCGGGCAAACTGCCCGCCGGCGGCGAAGTCACGGTCCGCGGCTGGGTGCGCACCCGCCGGGACTCCAAGGCGGGCCTGAGCTTCGTCAACGTCAGCGATGGCTCCTGCTTCGCCCCCGTGCAGGTGGTCGCCCCCAGCTCGCTGCCCAACTACGAGGACGAAGTGAAGCGCCTGACCGCCGGCTGCTCGGTGGTCGCCACCGGCATCCTGGTGGCGTCGCAGGGCCAGGGCCAGGGCTTCGAGATCCAGGCCACCGCGATCGACGTGGTGGGCTGGGTAGACGACCCGGAAACCTACCCGATCCAGCCCAAGGCGCACTCGCTGGAATTCCTGCGCGAAGTCGCACACCTGCGCCCGCGCACCAACCTGTTCGGCGCCGTCACCCGGATCCGCCACTGCCTGGCGCAGGCCGCGCATCGCTACTTCCACGAAAACGGCTACTTCTGGGTCAACACCCCGATCATCACCACCTCCGACGCCGAAGGTGCCGGGCAGATGTTCCGCGTGTCCACGTTGGACATGGCCAACCTGCCACGCGGGAAAGACGGCGCGGTCGACTTCAGCCGCGACTTCTTCGGCAAGGAGACCTTCCTCACCGTCTCCGGCCAACTCAATGTCGAAGCCTTCGCGCTTGCGATGAGCAAGGTCTACACCTTCGGCCCGACCTTCCGCGCCGAGAACAGCCACACCACGCGCCACCTGGCCGAGTTCTGGATGATCGAACCGGAGATCGCCTTCGCCGACCTCGACGACACCGCGCGCATCTCGGAAGAGTTCCTGAAGTACCTGTTCCGCGCCGTGCTCGACGAACGCGGCGACGACATGGCCTTCATCGCCGAACGCGTGCAGAAGGACGCGGTCACGCGCCTCGAGGGCTTCGTCAACGCGCCGTTCGAACGCATCGAATACGGCGATGCGATCACCCTCCTGCAGAAGTCCGGGCACAGGTTCGACTTCCCGGTCGAGTGGGGCCTGGACCTGCAGACCGAGCACGAGCGCTGGCTGACAGAGCAGCACGTCGGCCGCCCGGTGGTGGTCACCAACTACCCCGAGCACATCAAGGCCTTCTACATGCGGCTCAACGACGACGGCAAGACCGTCGCCGCGCTGGACGTGCTGGCGCCGGGCATCGGCGAGATCATCGGCGGCTCGCAGCGCGAAGAGCGGCTGGACGTGCTCGACGCGCGCATGGACCAGTTCGGCCTCGACCGCGAGCTGTACGACTGGTACCGCGACTTCCGTCGCTACGGCACCGTGCCGCATGCCGGCTTCGGCCTCGGCTTCGAGCGCCTGGTGGTCTATGTCTGCGGCCTGTCCAACATCCGCGACGCGATTCCCTACCCGCGCGCGCCCGGCACCGCGGAGTATTGAGGCCGTGCTTCTTTTCTTCGCCCTGTGCTTCGTCGGCGTCGCCATCGCCGGCGCCTGCGCCTACATCATCTTCTGGCCGCTGTCGCTGGTGCACCTGCGCGACCGCCATCCCGATGTACGCGCACGCCTGGGCGACGGCGCCTTCCTGAAGCCGGCAGTGATGTGGTGGCTGCTGGGCGGCGAATACCGCGACACGCGCGACCCGACCTTCACCGGCCTGGCCACGCCCGCGCGCATCGCGCTGTCGACCGTGATCTTCGGCCTGGGTGGCGCCGCCATCATGTGGCTGTGGTCGGTGGCGCTGTCATGACCGGCCCGACGGACGCGGGACAGCGCGACGAATGGTGGCTGGCGAGCCTGGGGCGGATCGTGATCTGGGCGCGGCTGCGCGTGCGCGAAGCGGGCACCGCCGAAGTCCTCGACAGTGACGGCAACACCCTTGTCTACGACAGCGAGGACACGGCGCGCGCGATGCTGCTCGACGCCGAGTTCGTGGCCTTCGAGGGCATCGACGATGCCGACGCGGCCGAACGCGGCTTCATGCTCGACGAACTCGCGCCACCGAAGGGCGACGACGACGCCGTCCTGCAGGCCGGCATGGTGCAGACGCTGCGCGGCGGCAACGCCTGACCGGCACGATCACACGGCTTCAACGGAGGACAGCATGGATCTCGATCTCAAGGGGCGTCATGCCCTGGTCTGCGGCGCGTCGGAAGGCATCGGCCGCGCCACCGCTGTGGAGTTGGCCGCGCTTGGCGCCAGCGTCACCGTGCTGTCCCGCCGCGAAGACGCGCTGCGCGAGGTGATCGACGGGCTCTCCGCGGGCGGCGGCCAGGACCACCGCCTGGTCGTGGCCGACAGCGCCGACACCGATGGCCTGCAAAAGGCCGTGGCCTCGGTGGTCGCCCGGCGTCCCGTGCACATCCTGGTCAACAACACCGGTGGCCCGCCGGGAGGCCCGGTCGCCGACGCGCCGCTGGCGGCCTTCGAGGAGGCCTTCCGCCGCCACCTGCTCGCCAACCAGGTGCTGCTGCAGGCCGTGCTGCCTGGCATGCGCGACGCGCGCTGGGGGCGCATCGTCAACGTTGTCTCGACCTCGGTGCGCGAGCCGATCACGGGCCTGGGCGTGTCCAACACGACCCGCGGCGCGGTGGCCTCCTGGGCCAAGACCCTGTCGCGCGAACTCGCTCCCGACGGCATCACCGTGAACAACGTGCTGCCCGGCTTCACCGAAACCGGGCGCATCCGCCAGATCATCAGCGACCGCGCGGGCAAGGAAGGCCGCAGCGAGGACGACATCCGCCGCGACATGGAGGCTGCGATCCCGGCCCGCCGCTTCGCCACCGCCGACGAGACCGGCGGCGTCATCGCCTTCCTGTGCTCGCCGGCCGCCGCTTACGTCAACGGCGTCAGCCTGGCGGTGGACGGCGGTCGCATGGCGTCGATCTGAGGTCGTGCCGGAAGGCCCGGAGATCCGCCGCGCCGCCGACCGGCTGGCTGCGGCGGTGGTCGGTGCACCGCTGGTCCGCGTGGAGTTCGCGTTTCCCGGGCTGAAGCGCTTCGAGCGCGAGCTGGTCGGCCATCGCATCGAGTCCATCACCGCGCGCGGCAAGGCCCTGCTCACCCGCTTCGACCAGGGCTGGACGCTGTACAGCCACAACCAGCTGTACGGCGTCTGGAAGGTCGCAGGAACAGGCGAGCGCCCGGAGAGCAAGCGCTCGCTGCGCGTGGCGCTGGAAACGGCCGGGAGCGCGATCCTGCTCTACTCCGCATCCGATGTGTCGATGTGGCGCAGCGACGAGGTCGAGTCACACCCCTTCCTGCAGGGACTCGGCCCGGACGTGCTCGACACCGGGCTGGATGCCGCTGCGGTGGCCGCGCGATTGCAGTCCACGCCCTTCCGCGGCCGCGCGCTCGGCGGGCTGCTGCTGGACCAGGGCTTCCTGGCCGGCATGGGCAACTACCTGCGCTCGGAGGTGCTGTTCGCCGCCGGGCTGCGACCCGCGCGGCGTCCAAGGGAGCTTGACGCAACGGCGACCGCGCGCCTGGCCCGGGCCCTGCTCGACATCCCGCGCCTGAGCTACGCCACCCGCGGCATCGCGCCGGCCGACCGCATGCGCGACGACTACCTCACCGACACGCCGGACGCGTACCGCTTCCAGGTCTTCGGCCGCGAGGGTCAACCCTGCCCCACCTGCGGCAGCGCCATCGAGCGCGGGATGGTCGGGTCCCGCCGCCTGTACCTGTGCCCGCGCTGCCAGTCCTGACGTCTCCGGCCCGCGCGGGTAAGCTTGCGTGATGCGACGCCATACGCACGTCATCGGCAGCGGTCCCCGCGATGCCGCCCCCAGCGCGCGCTGGCGCGAAGTCTTCGACCCCGCCACCGGCCTGGGCCACGCGGAAGTCGCCGACGGCGATGCCGCCGATGTCGACGCCGCGGTCGCTGCGGCATCGGCCGCCTTCCCCGGCTGGTCGGGCCTGCGCAACAGCGAGCGTGCCGGGCACCTCGAGCGCTTGGCCACGGCCCTCGAGGCCCGCCTGGATGACTTCGCCCACGCAGAGGCGCAGGACGGGGGCAAGCCCTATGCCCTGGCGCGCGACGCGGAGATCCCGCGTGCCGTGTCGAACCTGCGCTTCTTCGCCCACGCGGCCACGCAGTTCTCCAGCGAATCCCACCACGGCGAAGCCGGGCTCAATTACACCCTGCGCCAGCCGCTGGGCGTGGTCGGCACGATCTCGCCCTGGAACCTGCCGCTCTACCTGTTCACCTGGAAGATCGCGCCCGCGCTGGCTGCCGGCAACACCGTGGTCGCCAAGCCGTCCGAGGTCACGCCCGCGACCGCGACCATGCTCGGCGAACTGGCGCTCGACGCCGGTCTGCCGCCTGGCGTCCTCAACGTGGTCCACGGCAGCGGCCCGGACGTCGGCGAAGCGATCGTCCGCCACGCCGCGGTCCGGGCGATTTCATTCACCGGCAGCACCGCGGTCGGGAAGCGCATCGCCGGTATCGCCGGACCGCTGCTGAAGAAGGTGTCGCTGGAGCTCGGCGGCAAGAACCCGACCCTGGTCTTCGCCGACAGCGATTGGCGCGACCACCTCGACACCATCGTCCGCTCCGCGTTCCAGAACAGCGGCCAGATCTGCCTGTGCGGCTCGCGCATCCTGGTCGAGCGCACGGTGTACGCCGAGTTCCGCGAAGCCTTCGTGGCGCGCACGCTGGCGCTGCGACCGGGAGATCCCATGGACAGTGATGCCAACTTCGGGCCGCTGGTGTCGCAGGCGCACTTCGACAAGGTCGTCGCCGCGATCGCGCGCGCCCGCGACGAGGGCGGCCGGCTGCTGTGCGGTGGCATGGCGCTGGAGCGCCCGGGCTGGTTCGTGGCGCCCACGGTGTTCGAAGGCCTGGGCCCCGACTGCGTCAGCAACCGCGAAGAGATCTTCGGACCCGTCGCCACCCTGCAGCCGTTCGACGACGACGAGCATGCGCTGGCGCTGGCCAATGCCGGCGACTACGGCCTTGCGGCCTCGGTGTGGACCCGGGACCTGGCTCGCGCGCACCACTTCGGCGCACGGCTGCGCTGCGGCATCGTCTGGATCAACGCGTGGCTGCTGCGCGACCTGCGCACGCCCTTCGGCGGCATGGGCCAGTCGGGCCTGGGTCGCGAAGGCGGCCTGGAAGCCATGCGTTTCTTCACGGAGCCGCGCAACGTCTGCATCGCGACCTGAGCATCGTCTCCTTCTTGGACCCCACTTCCCCGCCCCCACGGATTCCCATGTACAGACTGCACGACCTCCTCGAACGAAACCGGATCTGGGCCGAACGCGTCGAGGCCGAGGACCCCGGCTTCTTCACCCGGCTGTCGAAGATCCAGAAGCCGAAGTACCTGTGGATCGGCTGCTCCGACTCGCGCGTGCCGGCCAACCAGATCATCGACATGAACCCGGGCGAGGTCTTCGTCCACCGCAACGTCGCCAACGTGGTGGTGCACACCGACCTCAACTGCCTGTCGGTGATCCAGTACGCGATCGACGTGCTCGAGGTCGAGCACATCCTCATCGTCGGCCACTACGGCTGTGCCGGCGTGGGCGCCGCGCTCACCGGCCAGCGGGTGGGCCTGGCCGACAACTGGATTCGCCACGTCAAGGACGTCAAGCACAAGCACCGCGCGATCGTCGAGGCGATCGAGGACGACGGCATACGCCACGACCGCCTGTGCGAACTCAACGCGCTCGAGCAGATGATCAATGTCTGCGAATCGACCGTGGTCCGCGAGGCGTGGGCACGCGGACAGAAGCTCGCGGTGCACGCCTGGGTGTATTCGCTGCGCGACGGCCGCGTGCACGACCTCGGCCTGTCGATCGATTCGGCGGCCGCGCTGCCGGAGCAGTATGAACCGGCGCTCGAGCGCATCCGCGACGACCGCGAGGACCGCTGAGGTGGCTGACCATGTCGTCCAAGCCCACAGCGCGCCCAGGCCGGTCGGCGCCTACCCGCACGCACGCCGCGTGGGCGAGCTGCTGTTCCTGTCCGGCATCGGCCCGCGCGACCCGGCCACCGACGCGATTCCCGGCAACGACCATTTCGCCGATGGCCGCGTGCGCGATTACGACATCACCGCCCAGGCCCGCGCCGTGTTCGCCAATGTCCGCACGGTGCTCGAGGCCAGCGGTGCGCGCTGGGACGACCTGGTCGACGTGACCGTCTACCTCACCGACATGGCGCGCGACTTCAAGGCCTACAACGCCGTCTGGGCCGAACACTTCCCGGACATCGCCACCGCGCCCTGTCGCACCACGCTGGGCATCACCGCGCTGCCGACGCCGATCGCGATCGAATTGAAGTGCGTCGCCGCGCTGCCGGCGGCGCGCGCCTGAAGCCTCCACGGGAGACCGAGCATGATTCCCGCACCGCTGAACTTCCAGAAATGGATCGATGACAACCGCCACCTGCTGAAACCGCCGGTGGGCAACAAGTGCATCTACGACGGCGACTTCATCGTGATGGTGGTCGGCGGCCCGAATGCGCGCACCGACTACCACTGGGAGGAAGGCCCGGAATGGTTCCACCAGCTCGAAGGCGAGATGGTGCTGCGCATCCAGGAGGACGGGAAGGTGCGCGACGTGCCGATCCGCGCCGGCGAGACTTTCCTGCTGCCGCCGCGCGTGCCGCACTCGCCGCAGCGCGCCGAGGGCTCGATCGGCCTTGTGATCGAGCGCCGCCGCCTGGCGCACGAGGACGACGGCCTGATGTGGTTTTGCGAGGTATGCAACTCGAAGGTGTACGAGGAGTTCTTCCACCTCGAGGACATCGAGCAGGACTTTTTCCGCGTGTTCGAGAATTTCTACCGCTCCGACGAACTGCGCACCTGCAGGGCCTGCGGGCACCTCAATCCGCGCCCGACGCGCTACGAGATGCAGGCCGACTCCCAGGCCGACATCACCTGACCCGCCCAGCCTGCTCCCCTGTGGGAGCGGCCATGGCCGCGACTGCACCTCCAAGGACAGCACATTGCTGAAAATCGACATCCACGCCCACTACCTTCCCCGCGACTGGCCCGACCTCGCGCGCAAGTACGGTGACGAACGCTTCCCCGTCATCCACCACACCGACGACGGCCGCCATCGCATCTACAAGGACGGGCGATTTTTCCGCGAGATCTGGTCCAAGACCTGGGACGCACAGGAGCGCATCGACGATTACGCCCGTTTCGGCGTGCAGGTACAGGTGATCAGCACGGTGCCGGTGATGTTCAGCTACTGGGCGAAGCCCAACCAGGCGCTGGAACTGCACCAGGCGCTCAACGACCACATGGCCGAAACCTGCCGCGCACATCCGCGCCACTACGCCGGCATCGGCACGGTGCCGCTGCAGTCGCCGCGGCTGGCGGTGCAGGAGCTCGAGCGCTGCATCGACGAGCTGGGCCTGCAGGGCGTGCAGATCGGCTCGCACATCCAGCTCGCCGGTGGCCAGCACTGGAACCTGGACGCGCCGGAACTGTTCCCCTTCTTCGAGGCCGCCGCCGACCTTGGCGCCGCGATCCTCGTGCACCCCTGGGACATGATGGGCACCGACTCGATGCCCAAGTACTGGCTGCCATGGCTGGTGGGCATGCCGGCGGAACAGTCGCGTGCGGCCTGCTCGCTGGTGTTCGGCGGGGTGCTGGAGCGGCTGCCGAAACTGAAGATCTGCATGGCGCACGGCGGCGGCAGCTTCCCCTACACCATCGGCCGCATCGAGCACGGCTTCAACATGCGTCCGGACCTGGTGGCCACCGACAACCCGCGCAACCCGCGCGAGTACCTGTCGCGCCTGTACTTCGATTCCTGGGTCGCCGACCGCCGCGCGCTCGAGTACCTGATCGAGACCTGCGGCGTCGACCGCGTGATGCTCGGCACCGACTACCCCTTCCCCCTGGGCGAACAGGAACCCGGCGCCGGCATCGACGCCCTCGAGCTTGACCCCGCCGGCCAGGCCCGCCTCTACCACGGCACTGCCCTGGAATGGCTGGGACTGCCCCGGTCGAGATTTTCCTGAAGAGTGTTTTGGCCACGGATTTACGCGGATAAACGCGGATCAAGCGAAATGATCGGATGCATCTCCCCTACCATCTGCTTTTGCCCTATCCGCGTTCATCCGCGTAAATCCGTGGCAAAAAAGGCCTTTCCATGACCGACCAGTACACCGACCAACACGCCGAAGCGCTCGACGCCGCCGATCCGCTGCGCGGGCTGCGCCAGGAGTTCCACGTGCCGCGGCACAGGGATGGCGAGCAGGCCTACTTCGTGGGCAACTCGCTGGGCCTGCAGCCGAAGTCGGCGCGGGCGCACGTGGTGGATGTCCTCGATAAATGGGCCACCGAGGCGGTGGAAGCGCACTTCACCGGCACCACGCAGTGGATGCCCTACCACGCGCTGCTTCGCGAGCCGCTGGCGCGGGTCGTCGGCGCGGAGCCCGAAGAAGTGGTGGCGATGAACTCGCTGACCGCGAACCTGCACTTCATGCTGGTCAGCTTCTACCGCCCCACCAAGGAACGACCTGCGATCCTGATGGAGGCTGGCGCGTTTCCGTCCGATCGCTATGCGCTGGAGTCGCAGCTGCGCTTCCACGGTTTCGATCCGGCCACCGACCTCATCGAACTGCAGCCGGACCAGCCGGAGGGCCGGTTCTCGATGGAGGCGATCGCGCGTGCCATCGAGCAGCACGGGCCGCGGCTGGCGCTGGTGCTCTGGCCGGGCGTGCAGTACCGCAGCGGGCAGGCCTTCGACGTCGCGGAGATCACGCGCCTGGGGCACGCCGCCGGCGCGGTGGTGGGCTTCGACCACGCGCATGCCGCCGGCAACCTGGCGCTGCGCCTGCATGACGACGGCCCGGATTTCGCGGTCTGGTGCCACTACAAGTACATGAACGCGGGGCCCGGCGCGGTGGCCGGCTGCTTCGTGCATGCGCGCCACGCGCGTACCGACCGCCCGCGCTTCGCCGGCTGGTGGGGACATGACGAGGCCACGCGCTTCCGCATGGAGCCGCAGTTCGAGCCGACGCCGGGGGCCGATGGCTGGCAGCTCAGCAATCCCCCGATCCTTGGCCTGGCGCCGCTGCGTGGTTCGCTGGAGCTGTTCGACCGCATCGGCATGGAGGCGCTGCGCACCAAGTCGCGCTCGCTGACGGGCTATCTGGAAACCCTTATCGAGCAGCGGCTGTCGGAATCGCTGGATATCGTCACTCCGCGCGACCCGGCCCAGCGCGGAGCGCAGCTTTCCCTGCGCGTGCTCGAGGGCCGCGGGCTGCGCGGCCGCGACGCCGGTCGCTCGCTGTTCGAGTCGCTCTCCGCGCAGGGCGTGCTGGGTGACTGGCGCGAGCGCGACGTGATCCGGATCTCGCCGGCGCCGATGTACAACAGCCATGCCGACGTGCTGCGCTTCGTGCGCGCCACCGAGGCCTGGCGGGAGGGCCGCGCGTGACCACCGCAACCTCCGCAAGCAGCGCCGGGCAGGGACAGCGCGAAGCCACCATCGTCGGCGCCGGGCTCGCAGGCGCGCTGATGGCCACCCTGCTCGCGCAGCGCGGCTGGAAGGTCGAGGTCTACGAGAGCCGCGGCGATCCGCGCGTGCACGGCTTCGCCGGCGGACGTTCGATCAACCTTGCGCTCGCCGAACGCGGCCTGCATGCGCTGCGCGCCGCCGATGCGGACCGCGACGTGCTGGCGCAGGCGGTGATGATGCGCGGGCGCATGGTGCATCCGCTCCAGGGCGCACCGCAGCTGCAGCGCTATGGCCGTGACGACAGCGAAGTGATCTGGTCGGTCAGCCGCGGCGAGCTCAACATCACCCTGATCAACGCCGCCGAGGCCGCAGGGGCGGAGCTGCATTTCGACCGCCGCCTGGAAGCCGTGGATTTCCCTGCGCGACGCGCCTTCTACCGCGGCGACGGCGAGCTCCATCGCGTGGGATTCGACACCCTGATCGGATGCGACGGCGCCGGCTCCACGCTGCGCGCCCAGATGCAGCAGCATCGCGAACTGGGCGAACGCACCGAATGGCTCGGCCACGGCTACAAGGAGCTGGAAATCCCGCCCGCGGCCGACGGCGACTTCCGCATCGAACCCAACGCGCTGCACATCTGGCCGCGCGGCCGCTATATGTGCATCGCCCTGCCCAACGACGAGCGCACGTTCACCGTCACCCTGTTCATGGCGATGGAGGACGAAGGCCACGGCGACCCGAGCTTCGAGACCGTCGTCGATGCCGCCGCTGCGCGCGCCCTGTTCGAGCGCGACTTCGCCGACACCCTGCCGTTGATCCCCGAGCTCGAGCACGACTTCGGGGCCAACCCGATCGGCAGCCTGGGCACGCTGTACCTGGACCGCTGGCATGTGGGCGGCGATGCGGTGCTGATCGGCGACGCCGCGCATGCGATGGTGCCCTTTCACGGCCAGGGCATGAACTGCGCCTTCGAGGACTGCGTGGCCCTGGCGACGCAGCTTGATGCCTCGCCGGACCTCGCAGCGGCCTATGCCGCCTTCGAGGCCGAGCGCATGCCCGACGCCGCGGCGATCCAGCGCATGGCGCTCGACAACTACATCGAGATGCGCGATCTGGTCGATGACCCGGATTTCCTGCTCCAGCGGGAACTGGAGCTGGCGCTGCAGGCGCGGCACCCGACCCGCTTCATCCCGCACTACGCCATGGTCACCTTCATGCGCATCCCCTACTCGCTGGCGCTTGCGCGCGGCGAAGTCCAGCGGCAGATCCTGGAGGACGCGACCCGCGGGCTTTCCACGCTGGAACAGGTCGACCTCCCGGCCCTGGACCCGGTGGTCGAACGTGCGCTCCCTCCGCTGGAGGCCACCCAGTGACCGCGACCGCAAGCACCAGCGGAAGCGGCTACAGCCGCGATCGCCGCACCTGTGGGAGCGGCTACAGCCGCAATTGCACACAAGTGAACGCCATCGCGGCTATAGCCGCTCCCACAGTGTGCAATGAGGTCCCCAAGGCATGAGCGACAGCTTCCTGTTCTACGATCTCGAGACCTGGGGCACCGATCCGCGGCGCACGCGCATCGCGCAGTTCGCCGCCATCCGCACCGACGCGGAGCTGCGTGAGCTGGGCGAGCCGATCGACTTCCTGGTCCGTCCCGCGAACGACCTGCTGCCCTCGCCCGGTGCCTCGATGGTCACCGGCCTGGCGCCGCAGGACACGCTGGCCACGGGCCTGTCGGAGACCGAAGCCTTCGCCCGCATCGTCGATGAGATGGGTCGCCCCGGCACCTGCACGCTGGGCTACAACTCGCTGCGCTTCGACGACGAATTCGTCCGCCATGGACTGTTTCGCAACTTCCACGATCCCTATGAGCGCGAGTGGCGCAATGGCAACTGCCGCTGGGACCTGCTCGACGTGATGCGGCTCGCGCACGCGCTGCGCCCCGATGGCATCACCTGGCCCACGCGCGAGGACGGCGCGACCTCCTTCAAGCTGGAACACCTGGCCGAAGCCAACGGCGTGCGCACCGGCGACGCCCACGAAGCGCTGTCCGACGTGCGTGCGCTGATCGGCCTGGCGCGCCTGTTCCGCGATGCGCAGCCGCGGCTCTGGCAGTACGCGCTTGCGCTGCGCAACAAGCGCCACGTCGCCGGCATGCTCGACCCGATCGCGATGACACCGTTGCTGCACATCTCGCAGCGCTATCCAGCGGCGCGGATGTGCGCCGCCCCGGTGGTGCCGATCGCGGTGCATCCCCGGATCGGCACGCGGATGATCGTCTACGACCTCGACACCGAGCCCGACGCGCTGTTGTCCCTGTCGCCTGAAGAGATTGCCGCGCGCCTGTACGTGCGCTCGGCGGACCTTCCCGAAGGCGTGGCCCGGGTGCCACTGAAGGAGATCCACACCAACAAGTGTCCGGCGCTGGTCCAATGGGATCACCTCCGCGCGCCGGACTTCGAACGTCTGGGCATCGATCGCGACGTCGCCGAATCGCGCGTGGAACGCATTCGCGCCCACGGCCCCGAGCTTGCCGAAAAGGTCCGTCGCGTCTTCGCCGGCGACCGCGCTGGCGACCGCACGCCTCCCGACGTCGATGCCGCGCTCTACGACGGCTTCATCGGCGATGGCGACAAGGCCCGGCTGGCCAGGGTCCGGGCCACACCGGCCGCAGAGCTCGGAACGCGTGACTTCGGCTTCCAGGACCCGCGGCTTCCGGAGCTTCTGTTCCGCTACCGCGCCCGCAACTGGCCCGACACCCTTGATGCTGCCGAACGGCTGCGCTGGGACGACTACCGCCGCCGGCGCCTGTGCGACGACGCGAGCTTGTCGGAATGCGTCTTCGACGACTACTTCGCCGACATCGCGCGCCTGCGCGGCGAACATGCGGGCAGCGACGAGCGCGTCGCCCTCCTAGACCGACTGGAACGCTGGGGTCGCGACCTGGCGGATGACCTGGCTCCCGCGAGCGCACCCCCCGCGGCTGTAGCCGGCTCCGACCACGAAAACGACAGCTGCAACATTTTCACGACGCCCGACAAGCGCGCTGCAGACCGATGAGCGCCTACTTCAGTGACAGGACCTTCCGCTTCTTGCGCGCCCTGGCGCGCAACAACGCGCGCCCCTGGTTCCATGAGCACAAGCAGGACTACGAAACGCACGTGCGCGCGCCCCTGCAGCAGCTCATCACCGACCTCCAGCCCGACCTGGCCGAGGTGAGCCTGCAGTTCCGCGCCGATCCGCGCACGGTGGGCGGATCGCTGTACCGGATCCAGCGTGACACGCGCTTCGCCAACGACAAGCGGCCCTACAAGACATGGCAGGGCGCACGGCTGTTCCATGCCAGGCGCAAGGAGCTGGCATCGCCGCTGTACTACCTGCACATCGAGCCGGGCAGTTGCTTCGTCGGCGCCGGGATCTGGCGGCCGGAGTCGTCCGTGCTGCGCCAGCTCCGCCAGTTCATCGTCGATAACCCTGCCGGCTGGAGCGCCGCCGCGCACGCGCCCGCATTCAAGTGCCGCTATGCGCTGGACGACGGGGACATGCTGGTGCGCCCGCCGCGCGGCTTTCCCGCCGATTTCGAATTCATCGACGACCTGCGGCACCGCAGCTTCGTTGCGTGGCGCGCGCTCGATGACGCCACCGTGACCGGACCACGCCTGCGGCAGACGCTGGCGAAGGACCTGCACAACCTTGCGCCCCTCGTCGACTATCTCTGCGCCGCGCTGGACCTGGAGTTCTGACCATGGCAACACGACGCGAGCTTCGCTGGCTCCCCTGGGCCGCCACCGCGCTGTTGCTGGCGCTGCTGGCCTGGGTCGGCAGCGGCCCATGGCGCACCATCGAAGGCATCCGCCAGGCGGTGAAGACCGAGGATGCGCGGGCGTTGGCGCGGCACGTCGACTTCCCCGCGCTGCGCGCCAGCCTCAAGCCCCAGCTGCAGGACCGGATCGTGCGCGCAGCCGGCGCCGAGGCGCAGTCGGGCCCGTTCGCCGCCTTCGGCCTGACCGTGGCCACGGGCCTGGCGGGCGGACTGGTGGATGCGATGGTGACGCCGGCCGGCCTGGGTGCGCTGATGGAAGGCCGCAAGGTCTGGAACCGGGTCGGCGGCATCCCGCCGCCCACGCGCAGCGACACCGGCGCGCAGCCGGAGCCGATACCTGATCCGCGCCTGCGCTTCGAGTCGCTCTCGCGCATGTCGGCCACAGTCACGCTGGACGACCGCAGCGAGCTGGTGCTGGTGCTGACGCGCAAGGGCACGCGCTGGCGACTTTCGGAGATCCGCCTGCCGGCACCGGACGCCCCGCCAACGGCGGCACCCGGCGGCCGGAACTGATCAGGCGGACTCGCGCAACAATTCCGGAACGGGCACGGGCGCGCGTTCCGGACGCAGCTTCGGCATCACGCCAGGCGGCGCGGCCACGGCACCGTTTCGAGGTTCGCCGCGCGCCGCGCCCTGCGCTTCGCCCGGCTGCGCTTCGCCCGGCGCTTCGCCCTGCCCCAGGAACGCCTCCAGCGAATCATCCATCGCCTCCATCCACGGCGTGTGGTGCGGCGGTGCGAGGGTGCCGGTGATGGCTGAGCGATAGCTCCTGTTGCGGTAGTCGAGGATGCCCGCCTGCTTGTCGCGCAGCCATTCCTTGAACATCTGCGCAACGCCTTCGATCGCGAACTCCGGATAGTCGGTGCGGTCGACGAGGTCGCGCACATAGGCGGCCTGGAAGTCGATGTCTTCGTCGGCGCTGGTCGTGGCGTTCTCGCGCGCGAACCATTCCGCGCTGTCGGCGCGCATGGCCTCCGCGTCCGGCAGTGGCGTGCGCCCGAGGATCACGTCGCGCGCGAACCACGCCTGGGCGTCGAACATGTTGAAGGTGTAGTACTGGTCCTGCATGCCGAGGTAGATGAGCTTCGGGTTGTCGATCCAAAACACGCCCTTGTACAGGCCTTGCGGGTAAAGACGGTTGCCGGTGCGCAGGGTCAGTTCATCGGGCAGGAACGGGAAGTGGTGCTGGTAGCCGGTGCACAGGATGATCGCGTCGACCTCCTGGCTGCTGCCGTCGACGAAATGCGCGGTGTTGCCCTCCACTCGAAGCAGCAGCGGACGCTCGCTGAAGGCTTCAGGCCAGTCGTAGCCCATCGGCGCGCTGCGGTAGCTGAAGGTCACCGACTTCGCGCCGTATTTGTGGCACTGGGTGCCGATGTCCTCGGCCGAGTAGCTGCTGCCGACGAGCAACAGGTCCTTGCCGGTGAACTCGCAGGCGTCACGGAAGTCGTGCGCATGCAGCACGCGGCCCGGGAATTGCGACAGGCCTTCGAACGCGGGCGCATTGGGCGTGGAGAAATGACCGGTGCCGACCACCACCCAGTCGAACTCCTCGCTCACCATGCGGTCTTCCTCCAGCTCGCGCACGGTGACGGTGAACTTGCCGGTGTCCTCGCTGTATTCCACCGAATGCACGGCGGTGTTGAAGCGGATCTGGTCGCGCAGGCCGCTGCGTTCAATCCGCCCCATGATGTAGTCGCGCAGCACCGGCCGGGGCGGATACGACGCGATGGGCCGGCCGAAGTGCTCTTCGAAGCTGTAGTCGGCGAACTCCAGGCACTCCTTCGGGCCGTTCGACCACAGGTAGCGGTACATGCTCGCGTGCACGGGCTCGCCGTGCTGGTCCAGGCCGGTGCGCCAGGTGTAGTTCCACATTCCCCCAAGATCGGACTGCTTCTCGAAGCAGACGATTTCAGGGACCTCGGCACCCGCGCGGCGGGCGGCATCGAAGGCGCGAAGCTGGGCCAGGCCGCTGGGGCCGGCGCCGAGTACGGCGATACGCTGGGTCATGTGGTTTGTCATCTCCTGTCAGGGGCACGCCCAACCGGAGCGTGCCCACGCGCGAAAGGCGCGAAGCACCGGCCGGGGATGGAAACCACGCCGACCGGCGTGCGAAGGCCCGCTCTGCGGGCGACACGCGGCGGACCGCGCGAAAAATCGTGGAATGCCGGAGGGAGGCCGCCCGGAGCCCGGCGGATGCCGGACATGCACGCGGGCTGCGGAATCCCCTTCGACGGCACGCGTAAAATCATCGAAACAGACGCGATCTGCCGTCATCTGCACGAAATGCCGCGCAATTATAACACGCACGCACAGCCGCCACGGTGGCGGCTTCAACCGGCGTTCGAGACCCCGTGCGGAACATGCCCCGTTGTCACGTGCATGCGTGCCGAGTCGATGTTGTGCAGCGAGTCATCGAAGAAGATGTCGGCGCCGAACACGTCCAGGAACGGGCCCTTGGCGCGCCCGCCGAGGAACAGCGCCTCGTCCAGGCGCACGCCCCATTCGCGCAGCGTGCGGATCACGCGCTCGTGCGCAGGAGCCGAGCGCGCGGTCACCAGCGCCGTGCGGATGGGAGACGCCTCGCCCGGTGGATACGCCGCCTGCAGGTGGTGCAGCGCGTCGAGGAAGCCGCGGAACGGGCCGCCCGAAAGCGGCTCACGCGCACGCTCCACTTCGTGGAGGTGGAAGGCCTCGATGCCGGATTCGCGCGAGACACGCTCGCCCTCGTCGCCGAAGATCACCGCGTCGCCATCGAAGGCGATGCGCAGCTGGTCGTGGCGGTGGGCGGGAGCCTTGGCCGGCAGGATGGTCGCGGCGGCCACGCCGTTCTCAAGCGCTGCGCGCACCGAATCCGGGTTGGCCGACAGGAACAGCTGCGCGCCGAAGGGCCGGATGTAGGGCCAGGTCGGCTCGCCCGACGTGAAGGTGGCGCGCGAAATCGCCAGCGCATGGTGCTGGATGGAGTTGAAGATCCGCAGGCCGGTATCGGCCGAATTGCGCGACAGCAGGATCACCTCGACCCTGGGCGCATCGGCTGCCGCGCCGTCGTTCAAGGCCAGCAGTTTGCGCACCAGCGGGAAGGCGATGCCGGGCTCGAGGATCTCGTCCTCCTTGGCGCGCTGGTGCTCGGCGTAGGCGTCGATGCCATCGCTCTCGAACAGGGCGTGGCTGTCCTCCAGGTCGAACAGCGCCCGGGAGGAAATGGCAACGGTCAGCGGCGGCAGGACATCGGAAGGCATGCGCCGAGTATGCGCGATGGCGGTCGCAGGGCGCGAGACGCGCGCCGGGCCGGCCGCGACTCAGGTTTCGAACTGCTCGCTCAGGATGCGCTCTTCAAGATTGTGCTCGGGATCGAACAGCAGGGTCACGGTGCGCTCGCGCGACTCCTGGATGGTGACTTCGACCACGTCGCGCACCTCGTGCGAGTCGGCCGTCGCGCTCACCGGCCGCTTGTATGGATCAAGCACGCGGAAGCGGACCACAGTATCGGCCTTGAGCAACGCACCGCGCCAGCGCCGCGGGCGGAACGGCGCGATCGGCGTCAGCGCGACCACGCTGGACCCGAGCGGCAGGATCGGCCCGTGCGCGGAATAGTTGTAGGCGGTGCTGCCGGCCGGGGTGGCCAGCATCACGCCGTCGCAGACCAGCTCGTCCAGCCGCACCTGGCCGTTGAGTTCGATCGAGACGTGCGCGGCCTGCCGCGTCTGCCGCAGCAGGGAGACTTCGTTGTAGGCCAGTGAACCGACGCTGGCGCCCGATTCGGTCGCGACGACCATCTCGAGCGGCCGCAGCACCGCCGGCTCGGCGGACTCGAGCCGCGCCATCAGGTCCGGCAGCACGTCGCCGCGCTGGTAGTGGTTCATCAGGAAGCCCACGCTGCCCAGCTTCAGGCCGTACACCGGCTTGCCAAGCGCACCGTGCCGATGCAGCGTCTGCAGCATGAAGCCGTCGCCGCCGAGCGGACAGAGCATGTCGGCCTCGTCAGGCGTGCACTGGCCGTGGCGCGCGGTGAACTGCGCAAGCGCGGCCTGCGCCTCCGGGGCGTTGCTGGCAAGAAAGGCGATGCGCGGCGATCCGGTCATGCCCGGAGCATACCGCGCAGGCGTTGCCGATGAAGCCTGTCCGCGCGTCCATCGCGCGGACAGGCCGGCCGATCGCCCCTCCCCCTGACCCACTGCCCGGGAAAGGGAGGCAGGCCGGGGCCCGGCTAGGGGCCCTGGCTCAGCTGGCGCTGGCGAGCTGCCCCAGCCGGCGCACCGCCACCGATGCCGTCGGATAGTCGAGCGTCTTCTGCGCGGCCAGCTCGTCGAGCATGCCCAGCGTGAACTTCAGCGCCGCATCGTCGCGACCGATCCACTGCGCGACCTTGGCGTCGGCGTCGCGGCCCGGCATCGACAGCACCTGCGCGACCAGGGCGCGGTGCTGCGCGGCAAGTTCGTCGCGCAGCGCACCGTGGGCGACTGCGTGCCAGCGGCCGTCGACCACCAGCGAATCGATCTGCTGGAACAGCCACGGCAGGTTGAGCGCGTCGGCCAGACGGAAGTGCACGCGTGCCACGTCCACAGGCTTGCGCCTGCGCTCACGCGCCAGCTCGATGATGTCCGGGCTGGCCTCGAGGTAGGGCAGCGCCGCGAGCTGGCCACCAAGCGTGTCCGGAACGCCCCTGGCGCGCCAGTCGGCAAGCGACTGCTCGTAGGCCGGGCGCTGCGCGGCGGTGAGGATGTCCTCGCCGGCATGGATCGCCTGGAAGCCGTCGTGGTAGCGGTCGACCGCGCTGGTAATGGTGGGCAGCGCACCCGGCCGCGCCAGCAGCCAGCGGGTGAACGAGCGCTGCAGCGCCCAGATCACCTGCAGGGCATCGATCTGCACCGACTCGTGCACCTTGCCGTCCAGCGCGTCGATCTGCGCCCACAGCGAGCGCGCCTCGAGCGTCTCGCGGGTGACCGTGTAGGCCTTGGCAACCTCGGCCGGCGTGCGCCCGCTGTCTTCCTGCATGCGCAGCAGGAAGGTCGCGCCCATCCGGTTGATGGTGGAGTTGGTGACCGCGGTGGCGATGATCTCGCGCTTCAGGCGGTGCTGCTCCATCGCCTTGGCGTACTTCGCCTGCAGCGGCTGCGGGAAGTAACGCTGGAGCTCGCGCGACAGGTACGGATCTTCGGGGATGTCGGAATTGAGCAACTGCTCGAATGCGACCAGCTTCGAATACGACAGCAGCACCGCCAGCTCCGGCCTGGTGAGGCCCTGGTTGCGCGCCTTGCGGTCGGCGATCTCGGCGTCGCTGGGCAGGTATTCGATCTGGCGATCGAGCAGGCCCTGCGACTCCAGGGTGCGGATGAAGTGCTGCTTGGAGCCCAGGCGCGGCACGCTCATCCGTTCCATCAGGCTGATCGCCTGGTTCTGGCGGTAGTTGTCATTGAGCACCAGGCCGGCGACCTCGTCGGTCATGGCCTTGAGCAGCTTGTTGCGCTCTTCGATCTTCAGCTTGCCGGCCTGCACCTGCGCGTTGAGCAGGATCTTGATGTTGACCTCGTGGTCGGAGGTGTCCACGCCCGCGGAATTGTCGATGAAGTCGGTGTTGAGCAGCACGCCCGCCTGCGCGGCCTCGATGCGGCCGCGCTGGGTCATGCCGAGGTTGCCGCCCTCGCCCACGATGCGGCAGCGCAGCTCGCCGCCGTTGACGCGGATGGCGTTGTTGCCGCGGTCGCCGACGTCGGCGTGGGTCTCGCCCGCGCCCTTGACGTAGGTCCCGATGCCACCGTTCCACAGCAGGTCGACCGGCGCCTTCAGCACCGCCGACATCAGCTCGTTCGGGGTCATGGCCGTGGTGCCTTCCGCCAGGCCCAGCGCTTCGCGCATTTCCGGCGAGACCGCGATCGACTTGACGCTGCGCGGGAACACGCCGCCGCCCTTGCTGATCAGCGACTTGTCGTAGTCGTCCCAGCTCGAGCGCGGCACCTTGAACAGGCGCTGGCGCTCCTTGTACGACGTCGCCGAATCCGGGGTCGGGTCGACGAAGATATGGCGGTGGTCCATCGCCGCGACCAGACGGATGTGCTTCGACAGCAGCATGCCGTTGCCGAACACGTCGCCGGACATGTCGCCGATGCCGACCGCGGTGAAGTCCTGCTTCTGGCTGTCGTGGCCGAGCGCGCGGAAGTGGCGCTTGACCGACTCCCATGCGCCGCGCGCGGTGATGCCCATGCCCTTGTGGTCATAGCCCACCGAGCCGCCCGACGCGAAGGCATCGTCGAGCCAGTAGCCGTAGTCGCGGGAAATGCCGTTGGCGATGTCGGAGAAGGTCGCGGTGCCCTTGTCGGCGGCCACCACCATGTACGGATCCGGATCGTCGTGGCGCACCACGTCGGCCGGCGGCAGGATGTCACCGTCGATGGACAGGTTGTCGGTGACGTCCAGCAGGCCGCTGATGAAGCGCCTGTAGCAGGCGATGCCTTCGGCCTGCACGGCGTCGCGGTCGCCGCCCACCGGCGGGCGCTTGACAATGAAGCCGCCCTTGGAGCCGACCGGCACGATCACGGTGTTCTTCACCATCTGCGCCTTGACCAGGCCCAGAACCTCGGTGCGGAAATCCTCGCGGCGATCCGACCAGCGCAGGCCGCCGCGCGCCACCGGGCCGAAGCGCAGGTGGGTGCCCTCGACGTGCGGGCCGCAGACGAAGATCTCGCGGTACGGGCGCGGCTTCGGCAGGTCCGGCACCGCCGCGGAGTCGAACTTGAAGGCGATGTAGTCCTTGGCCGCGCCGTCGGCGCCGGACTGGTAGTAGTTGGTGCGCAGCGTGGCCTCGATCACGCCCACGAAGCCGCGCAGGATGCGGTCGTCGTCAAGGCTGGCGACGCCTTCCAGCATGCCCTTGATCGCGGCGTTGGCCGCGGCCATGGCGGCCGGCCGGCCCTTGTCGGCGGCCGGATCGAAGCGGGCCTGGAACAGCTCCACCAGGCCGCGTGCGAGCAGCGGATAGCGGACGAGGGTTTCTTCGACGTAACTTTGCGAGAACGGCACGCCCAGCTGCAGCAGGTACTTGCAGTAGCCGCGCAGCATCGACACCTCGCGCCAGCCGAGGCCGGCGGCGGCGACCAGGCGATTGAAGCCGTCGTTCTCGGCATCGCCGTGCCAGATGCGCGCGAAGGCCTCTTCGAACGCGGCCGGGTTCGGCTCGGCGCCGCCGACCACTTCAACCTCGAAGTCCTGGATGTACACGACCCGCTGGCCGGCGTCGCCGGTGGCCGGGCCGAGCAGGCGGTGCGGGTGCTCGGCGATCACGCGCAGGCCCATGTTCTCCATCATCGGCAGCACGTCCGACAGCGGCACGTCGTGGTCGGCGCGATACAGCTTGAGCCGAAGCGCGCTCTCGCCCGGTTGTTGGAGCGCGGAGCGCCGCAGGCTCAGGCGCAGGTCGTCGGCACCAGCCAGGGCGTCGAGCTGGGCAACGTCGGCGGCGGCGACCGCCGGGGTCGCGCGTTCGATATAGGGCGCAGGCAGCGCCCGGCCCCAGCCGGACGCCAGCGCCAGGCCCTTGGCCTCGCCGTGGTCGCCGATCAGCGCCTCGCGCAGGTCGTCCTGCCAGTTGCGCACGATCGACGCCAGCTGCGCCTGCAGCGCGGCCTCGTCGACCTCGATGGCCTCGCCGGTGCGCGGGCGGACCAGCATGTGCAGCTGCGCCAGCGGCGACTCGCCCAGGGTGACGTTGGCATCGACATGGTCGGCGCCCAGCGCGTCCTTGAGCATGGCCTCGACGCGCAGGCGTACCTCGGTGTTGTAGCGGTCGCGTGGCACGTAGGCGAGCACGGAGTAGTAGCGGCCGTAGTGGTCGCGGCGCAGGAACAGGCGGCTGCGCACGCGCTCCTGCAGGCCCAGGATGCCGCTGGCGACCCGCTGCAGCTCACCGCTGGAGGCCTGGAAGAGCTCGTCGCGCGGGAGGGTCTCGAGGATGTGCTTGAGCGCCTTGCCGCTGTGGCCGGTGTCGGCCAGGCCGGACGCGCCCATGACCTGCTCGTGGCGGTCGCGCACGATCGGGATGTCCCAGGGCCGGCGGTTATAGGCGCTGGACGTGTACAGGCCGAGGAAGCGCTTTTCGCTGACGGCCTTGCTGCCGCTCCGGTCGAAGCCGAGCACGCCGATGTAGTCCATGTAGCCCGGGCGGTGGATCGTGGAGCGCGCGTTGGTCTTGGTCAGGATCAGCGGTTCGACGGTGCGGTCGGTGCGCTGCGCACCCACCGTGCGCAGCAGGCGCGGCTTGCCGACGTCGCGGCCACGCAGCAGGCCGAGCCCGCTGCCGTCGATCGCCTGCAGCACGTCGTCGCGGCCCTTGCGGACCACTTCGTACTCGCGATAGCCGAAGAAGGTGAAATGGTTGTCCGCGGCCCAGCGCAGGAACGCCTGGATCTCGGCGCGCTCGGCGTCGGACACCGGCAGCGGCCCGTCCGACAGGCCTTCGGCCACCTGCTCCATGCGCGCGCGCATCGCGGACCAGTCACCGACGATGCTGCGCACGTCCTCAAGCACGCGGCGCACGGCGGCCTCGACGCGGGCGCAACCTTCCGGCGACTGGCGGTCAATTTCCATGTGCATCAGCGATTCGGTCGAGCCCTCGCCCACGCCCTGCAGCTTGCCGGCGCGGTCGCGCCTGAGCGACACCACCGGATGGCCCAGCACGTGCACGCCAACCCCGAGCTCGGCCAGCGCCATGGTCACCGAGTCGACGAGGAAGGGCATGTCGTCGTTGGCGATCTGCAGCACGGTGTGCTGCGTCTCCCAGCCGTGCGTGGCCAGGGTCGGGTTGAACAGGCGGATGCTGGCCGTGCCCGGCTTGCGCTTGCCGAGGAACGCGAGGAAATCGGCCGCCAGCGCGGCCCAGCCGTCGGCCTCGTGCACGCCGATCTCGTCATCGCCCATGCGCTCGTAGAAGGCCGCCGCGAACGCGCTGGCGTCGTCACCGCCGGCCTTGCCAACGCGCTTGCGCACGGCGGCGAGGACCGGGTCGAGCAGCTTGCCGCCACGCGCCTGGCCGCGGCGTTCGCTGACGGTGCTGGTGGCGTTGCCGGCCCTGGGGGCCTTGGCGTTCTCGGCGGTCGTGGAGCGTGCGGGGGCCTTCTTGCGAACAGTCATGTCGTCATCCGGATGCAATGAGGCCCGCACACAAGGCGCGGGCCGGGGGGTTATCGGGGTACCGCGGACAGTCCGGCGCCCGGCAGGGGAACCGGCTCGGGACGCGGGCAATGGCAGCTCTTCGGCACGTACTTCGGCCTGGTGGCGTCAGCGCAGCCCGGTCTCGTTCCGGGCAATCACCAGGCGTTGGATCTCGCTGGTGCCTTCGTAGATCTCGGTGATCTTGGCGTCACGGAAGTAACGCTCGATCGGCATTTCCTTCGAGTAGCCCATGCCGCCGTGGATCTGCAGCGCCTGGTGGGTGATCCACATCGCGGCCTCGGAGGCGGTGAGCTTGGCGATCGCGGCCTCGTTGCTGAAGCGCTGGCCCTGGCCCTTCACCCACGCCGCGCGCAGCGTCAGCAACAGCGATGCGTCGAGCTTGCACTTCATGTCGGCGATCTTGGCCTGGGTCATCTGGAACGCGCCGATCGGCTGGCCGAAGGCCTTGCGCTCCTTCACGTACTCCAGCGTCGCTTCATAGGCCGCGCGGGCGATGCCGATGGCCTGGCTGGCGATGCCGATGCGGCCGGCATCCAGCACGCCCATCGCGATCTTGAAGCCCTGCCCGTCCTCGCCCAGGACCTCGTCGGCCTGGACCACGTAGTCGTTGAACTCGATCTCGCAGGTCGCCGAGGCGCGGATGCCGAGCTTGGGCTCGGTCTTGCCACGGCCGAAGCCGCCGCGGGCGGTGTCGATGATGAAGGCGGTGATGCCGCGTGCGCCCTTGTCCGGATCGGTCATCGCGAACAGCACGATGTACTTGGCCACCGGGCCGGAGGTGATCCAGCTCTTCTTGCCGTTGACCACGTAGCTGCCGTCGGCCTGCTTCACGGCGCGGCAGCGCATGGCGGTGGCGTCAGAGCCCGACTGCGGCTCGGTCAGCGCGAACGCGCCGATCTCTTCGCCCTCGGCGATCGCGCGCACGTACGTCTGCTTCTGCGCCTCGGTGCCGTGGGTCAGGATGCCGTTGCAGAACAGCGAATTGTTGACCGACATGATGGTGGAATGCGCGGCGTCGGCCGCGGCAATCTCGACCATGGCCAGCACATAGGCGACCGGATCCATGCCGGCGCCGCCGTAGGCTTCCGGCACCTCGATGCCCATCAGTCCGTTCTGGCCCAGCAAACGGATGTTTTCGAGCGGAAACTCGCCGGTCTGGTCGTGGTGCTCGGCGCTCGGCGCGATCTTCTCCTGCGCGATGCGCCGGGCGACGTCCTGAAGCATCAACTGCTCTTCGGTAAAGCTGAAATCCACGCGCGGCTCCTGGTCGTGCCGCACATGCGCGCGGCAGCTGTTGGCAAGACCGCCATTCTAGCCTGCCTGCCGCGCCGCTTCGAGGGTCGGGCTCATGGACCGCGCGGCGGGCGTGCATGCCGCACCTGCTTGACCCTGCCCGGATCACGTCGGACAATGCATCGCTATATCGCGATGGGAAGATATATATGGATCTGGAAGCCTGGTCGAGCCACCTCAAGGTGCTGGCCGACGCGACCCGGGTGCGGCTGCTGGCGCTGCTGGACGGCGAGGAGCTCACGGTTGCCGAGCTGTCCGCCATCACCCGCCTTGCCCAGCCCCGCGTATCGACCCACCTGGCGCGCCTCAAGGAGGCCGGCCTGGTACGCGACCGGCGCGCCGGCGTCTCCGCCTATTACCGCTTCGACGAAGACCGCCTTGATCCCGCCCAGCGCGCGCTGTGGCAGACCCTCCGCGAGGGCAGCGACGACCCGCTGCTGCGCCAGGACGCCGAGCGCGTGGCCGGCGTGCTGGCGATGCGCGCCGCGGACCAGAACTGGGCCGATTCGGTCGCCGGTGACATGGAGCGCCATTATTCGCCCGGGCGCACCTGGGAAGCCATGGCGCGCTCCGCGCTGCCGCTGCTGGAGACCGGCGACGTGCTGGACATCGCCTCGGGCGACGGCGTCCTGGCCGAACTGCTGGCGCCGCACGCGCAGCGCTATGTCTGCATCGACGCCAGCCCGCGCGTGGTGGCCGCGGCGCAGGAGCGCCTGAAGCGCTACCGCAACGTCGAGGTGCGCGAGGCCGACATGCACGCCCTGCCCTTCGCCGACGGCAGCTTCGACCTGGTGGTGCTGATGCACGCGCTGACCTATGCGGCCAAGCCCGCGCTGTCGGTCGCCGAGGCGGCGCGCGTGCTGCGCCCCGGCGGGCGCCTGCTGCTCAGCAGCCTGGCGCGCCACGGCCATCGTGCCGCCGTCGAGGCCTTCGGACACATCAACCTGGGCTTCACCGAGAAGGAGCTGCGCCGCTTCGTCGACAAGGCGGGGCTGGCGCTGCAGTCGTCCGAAACGGTCACCCGCGAGAAGCGCCCGCCGCACTTCGAAGTCGTCTCCCTGATCGCGGGCAAGCCGTGAGCGGGCGTCCGTGGCTCCATCCCGCGCGCATGGCCCTGCTCGAGGCCGCACTGGCCGAACGCATCCTCGTCATCGACGGCGCGATGGGCACGATGATCCAGCGCCATCGGCTGGAAGAGGCCGGCTACCGCGGTGAACGCTTCGCCGGAGGCTTCGACAGCCTGCACCCGGGCGACGGGACCGGCCATGACCTGAAGGGCAACAACGACCTGCTGACCCTCACCCGCCCGGACATCATCGCCGGCGTGCACGCGGCCTACCTGGACGCCGGCGCGGACCTGGTCGAAACCAACACCTTCAACTCGACCGCGGTCAGCCAGGCCGACTACCGCCTGCCGCACCTGGTGCGTGAGCTCAACCTTGAGGGCGCGCGCCTGGCCCGCGCCTGCTGCGACGCCGCGGAAGCTGCGTCGCCCGGCAAGCCGCGCTTCGTGATCGGCGTGGTCGGGCCGACCAGCCGCACGGCCTCGATCAGCCCGGACGTCAGCGACCCCGGTTTCCGCAACACCAGCTTCGACGCCCTGCGCGAGGACTATCGCGTGGCCATCGACGGGCTCATCGACGGCGGCGCCGACGTGCTGATGGTGGAGACCATCTTCGATACCCTCAACGCCAAGGCCGCGCTGTTTGCGATCGAGGAAGCCTTCGACGCCCGCGGCGCGCGCCTGCCGGTGATGGTCTCCGGCACCATCACCGACGCCTCGGGGCGCACGCTCTCCGGCCAGACCGCCGAGGCCTTCCACATCTCGGTCTCGCATTCGCGGCCGCTGGCGGTGGGCCTGAACTGCGCACTGGGCGCAAAGGACCTGCGCCCGCACGTCGAGACCCTGGCACGGGTGGCGGACTGCTTCGTCAGCGCCCATCCCAACGCCGGACTGCCGAACGCCTTCGCCGAATACGACGAGACGCCGGAAGAGACCGCCGCCACCCTGGAAGAGTTCGCGCGCTCCGGGCTGTTGAACCTCGTCGGCGGCTGCTGCGGCACCACCCCCGACCACATCCGCGCCATCGCCGAAGCAGTCCGGGGACTCCCGCCGCGCCGGTTGCCCGGGCTGCTGGAGGATGCGGCATGAGGCTTTTTGCCCTGAACCGCGCGAATCCGTGGCAAAAAAACAGCGAGGTATCGCGATGAGCACGCCCAGGTACACGCGGCTCTCGGGGCTGGAGCCGCTGGTGATCACGCCGGAGCTGCTGTTCGTCAACGTAGGCGAGCGCACCAATGTCACCGGCAGCGCGAAGTTCAAGAAGCTGATCAAGGAGGATCGCTTCGAGGAGGCGGTCGAGGTTGCGCGGCAGCAGGTGGCGAGCGGCGCGCAGATCCTCGACGTCAACATGGACGAGGGGCTGATCGACTCGGCCAAGGCGATGACGCGCTTCCTGACGCTCATCGCATCCGAGCCCGATATCGCGCGCATCCCGGTGATGGTCGACTCCTCGAAGTGGGAAGTGATCGAGGCCGGGCTGAAGTGCCTGCAGGGCAAGGGCGTGGTGAACTCGATCTCGCTCAAGGAGGGCGAGGCGCAGTTCGTCGAGCAGGCGCGCAAGGTGCTGCGCTATGGCGCCGCGGCCGTGGTCATGGCCTTCGACGAGGACGGCCAGGCCGATACCACCGAGCGCAAGGTCGCGATCTGCACCCGCGCTTACCGGATCCTGGTGGACGAGGTCGGGTTCCCGCCCGAGGACATCATCTTCGACCCGAACATCTTCGCGATCGCCACCGGGCTGGAGGAACACAACAACTACGCGGTGGATTTCATCGAGGCCACGCGCATCATCCGGGCGACGCTGCCGCACTGCCATGTCTCCGGCGGCGTCTCCAACGTCTCGTTCGCGTTCCGCGGCAACGAAACCGTGCGCCAGGCGATCCACTCGGTGTTCCTGTACCACGCGATCGCGGCCGGCATGGACATGGGCATCGTCAACGCCGGCGCGATGACGATCTACGACGACATCGATCCCGAGCTGCGCGAGCACGTCGAGGACGTCGTGCTCAATCGCCGCCCCGACTCCACCGAGCGCCTGCTGGCATTGGCCGAGCGCTACAAGGGCAGCAAGGGCAACAAGCAGGAAGAGGATCTTTCCTGGCGGGACCGGGACGTGCGCGCGCGCCTCAGCCATGCGCTGGTGCACGGCCTCGACCAGTACGTGGTCGAGGACACCGAGGAGGCGCGGCTGCTGTCGACGCGCCCGCTGGACGTGATCGAGGGCCCGCTGATGGACGGCATGAACGTGGTCGGCGACCTGTTCGGCGCCGGCAAGATGTTCCTGCCCCAGGTGGTGAAGTCGGCGCGGGTGATGAAGAAGGCCGTGGCCCACCTGCTGCCCTTCATCGAGGCCGAGAAGCTGCGCACCGGCGACACCGGCAAGAACAATGGCAGGATCGTGATGGCGACCGTCAAGGGCGACGTCCACGACATCGGCAAGAACATCGTCGGCGTGGTGCTGGCGTGCAACAACTTCGAGGTGATCGATCTCGGGGTGATGGTCCCGGCGCAGAAGATCATCGATACAGCGGTCGCCGAAAACGCGGACATGATCGGCGTGTCCGGCCTGATCACGCCCTCGCTCGAGGAGATGGGCCATGTGGCGCGCGAGATGCAGCGCCAGGGCCTGACCATCCCGCTGATGATCGGTGGCGCCACGACGTCGCGCGCGCACACCGCGCTCAAGATCGACCCGCATTACAAATCGCCCACGATCTGGGTCAAGGACGCCTCGCGCGCGGTGGGCGTGGCGCAGTCGCTGGTCTCGCCGGAGCTGCGCGCGCCGTTTGTCGCAGCGAGCGAAGCCGACTACGCCGAGATCCGCCAGCGCCACCGCAACCGCGGCGACGCCAAGCGGCTGGTGTCGCTGGAGAAGGCGCGCGCGCAGCGCTTCGATGGTGGCTGGGGGGGCTATGTCCCGCCGCAGCCGGCCAAGCCGGGCATCACCGCGTTCGACGACTACCCGATCGCCGACCTGGTCGACACCATCGACTGGACGCCCTTTTTCCAGGCCTGGGAACTTGCGGGCCGCTATCCGGCGATCCTGACCGACGAGGTTGTCGGCACCGCCGCCAGCGAGCTGTATCGCGACGCCCGCGAAATGCTCGACACCATCATCCGCGAAAAGTGGCTGACCGCGAAGGCGGTGTTCGGCCTGTTTCCCGCCAACAGCATCGGCGATGACGTCGAGCTGGAGCTGGCCCCGGGCGAGGCGACCATGGTCCCCTTTCTCCGCCAACAGGTCGACAAGCCCGTCGAACGCCCCGATTTCTGCCTGGCCGATTTCATCGCGCCCAAAGACACCGGCCTGCGCGACTGGATGGGCATGTTCGCGGTCACCGCCGGCATCGGCATCGAGCCGCACCTGGAGCGCTTCCGCGCCGACCACGACGACTACCGCGGCATCCTGCTCAAGGCCTTGGCCGACCGCCTGGCCGAAGCCCTGGCCGAGCACCTGCACCGCCGCGTGCGCTCGGAGTTCTGGGGCTATGCGCCGGATGAAGCGCTGGACAACGAGGCCCTGATCGCCGAGGCCTACCGCGGCATCCGGCCCGCACCCGGCTACCCGGCCTGCCCCGACCACAGTCCCAAGGAACAGCTGTTCGCACTGCTCGATGCCACCGGCAACGCCGGCATGGAGCTGACCCACGGCTTCGCGATGCTGCCGACCGCCGCGGTATCCGGCTATTACTTCAGCCATCCCGGGAGCAAGTATTTCGTGGTCGGGCGCGTGGGCAAGGACCAGGCGGCCGACTACGCCAGGCGCCGTGGCGTGCCCCTGGCCGACGCCGAGCGCTGGCTGGCCTCCAACCTCGACTACGATCCGGAATAACCCGGCCCACGGCAGCGCGATGACCCCGGATCCACGCACGACCGCGACCGTACCGGCGGTACGGCTGTCGAGTTTCTATTTCACCTATTACGCGGCGCTGGGTGCGTTCACGCCGTACTGGGCGATGCACCTGCAGTCGCGCGGCATGTCCATCACCACCATCAGCGTGATGATGAGCCTGTGGTACGCGACGCGCGTCCTCGCGCCCAGTGCCTGGGCAACACTTGCCGCCACCTCGCCTCGCCCGATCCGCTGGCTGCGTATCGGCAGCGTGCTGACGGCTGCAAGCTTCGCCTGCTTCCTGCCACAACAGCCGGAATGGACGCTGTTCGGGGTAATGGTCGCGTTCTGCTTCTTCTACAACGCGGTGATGCCGCAGTTCGAGGCGATCACGCTCGGCCACCTTGGCGCCGAGGCCCACCGCTACGGCGCGATCCGGGTCTGGGGCTCGATCGGCTTCATCATCGTCACCACCAGTTTCGGCTGGCTGATCGAACACTACGGCGCAGCGATCCTGCCGTGGGCGATGCTGCCCCTGTTCGTGCTGATGGCGGTGAGCGCGTTTGCGAACTCGGACGCCGGCCACGTCGGGCCGAGGGGACGCGCGGGTCCGGACTTCTGGAAGATCGTGCGCCAACCTCGCGTTGCGGCCTTCCTGGTCGCCTGCTTCCTGGAACAGCTGTCCTTCGGCCCGTACTACACCTTCTTCTCCGTCTACATGGACAGCCTCGGCTATGCGACCTCCACCCTGGGGCTGATGTGGACCGTGGGCGTGGTGTTCGAGGTCGCGGTGTTCTTCACCATTTCCGCCGTGTTCCGGCGCTGGGACCCCAGCTGGCTGCTGCTGGGCTCGATGGCCAGCGCCGTGCTGCGCTGGTGGGCGACCGCACTCTGGCCGGAAAGCATGCCGGTGATGCTGGTCGCCCAGGCCACGCACGCGCTGAGCTTCGCGGCCTTCTTCGCGGCGGCGATGCAGCTGCTCGCACGCCACTTCCCCGGCCGCCTCAACGGCCACGCCCAGGGCCTGTTCTACGGATTCTCGTCAGGCCTCGGCGGCGTCCTGGGCGCCCTCATCGCCGGCCAGCTCTGGCCCTACGGCGACGGCCGCGTTGCCTTCCTCGCCGCGGGCTGCTTCGCCCTGGTCGGCTGCGTCATCGCCTGGATCTGGGTCGTGCCCGGGCGGGTGCGCGCCCGGTAGAGCAAAAGCTCTTGCCAAGGATTTACGCGGCAAAAAAGCTCTTCAGCCCTACCAGATCAAGTCGTCCGGCACCTGGTACTTCGGATCGGCATACGGGTCGTCGGCGGCCGGCGCGTCCGGGTCGACCCTCAGGGCCACCGCCTTCGCGAACACGGCCTCGGCTTCGGCCAGCGTGTCGAGGGTCACCACGAGGTAGCGGCCGTTGAGTTGCACGACGCCGAGCTCACCGGCGTTGATCGCGCGCAGCTGCGCTTCGGTCACGTGCACGCGCTTGATCTTGCCGCCGTATTCGAAGTGGCGGACGTGTTCCGCATCGGCGACGTTCAGGCCCTTGCCTTCCAGCAGTGCGGCGAGCTTCGCCTGGGCTTCGCGACGCTGGCGCGCGGCTTCCTGCTTCTCGCGCTCGGCGCGGATGCGATCGTCCTTCTCGCGCTGGGCGCGGATGGCGAAGGCCTTGGCGAGGTCGATGTCGCCCTCGGGAGCCGCGGCGCGGCGACGCCCGCCCTCACCCGGCCCCCTGCCGCCCTGCGGGCCTTTCGCACGCTGCGGGCCCGTACCGGCACGCGGGCCGCGCTCGTCCTGCGGGCCCTTGCCGGCTTGCGGACCCCGCCGGTTCCTGTGCTGTGCGCCAGGCGCGGCCGCGCCGCCACCCCTGGCATCCCGGCCGTCCTTCCCGCGGGGGCCCTTGGGCCGGTCTGGAGCCGGGGCCGGCTTGAAGCCCAGGCCCAGCAACTGGTCTTTCAGCGAATCGCTCATCGTTCTTCAGTAATGCGGCGGGGGTGGCTCATCGGCGGGATCGCCGGTCACCCCGGGACGGTTGGCGTGCAGTTCGTCGAGCGCGCGGCGCAGCAGCGCGTCGTTCCGGGCCAGTTCGCGCCGGGCGTCGGCCAGCGCATCGCTGAGCTCGGTCAGTGCATGCTCCTGGAAGGCCAGGCGGGTTTCCAGCTCGACGACGCGTGTTTCAAGGCCTGCGGACACCGGTCAGGACGCCCGCACCGAACGGCCGCGGCCAATGCCGTAGTAGGCCAGGCCCACGCCCTCGGCGTCCTCGGGACGGTAGATGTTGCGGCCATCGAACACCACCGCGTCGGCGAGCCGGGCGCGCACCTGGGCGAGGTCGGCGCTGCGGAACTGCTTCCATTCCGTCACCACCACCAGCGCGTCCGCGCCCTCGAGCGCCTGCTGCGCGGAATCGCAGAACCGCAGGTCGTCGCGCTCGCCGAAGATCCGACGCGCCTCGTCCGCCGCCTCGGGATCGTAGGCCTGCACCCGCGCCCCGGATTCCCAGAGCTGGGCCAGCAGGCGGCGGCTCGAGGCCTCGCGCATGTCGTCGGTGTCGGGCTTGAAGGCCAGGCCCCAGACCGCGAACGTCTTGCCGGCGATCCCGGCCTCGCCGTAGTGGCGCTGCACCAGCTCGTGCAGGTGGCCCTTCTGGCGTTCGTTGACCGCTTCCACCGCGTCCAGCAGCAGCGGCTGGTGGCCGACCTGCTGGGCGGTGCGCGCCAGTGCCTGCACGTCCTTGGGGAAGCACGAACCGCCGTAGCCGGCGCCGGGATAGATGAAGTGCCAGCCGATGCGCGGGTCCGAACCGATGCCCTTGCGCACCATCTCGACGTCGGCGCCGACCTTCTCGGCGATGTTGGCGATCTCGTTCATGAAGCTGATCTTGGTCGCCAGCATCGCGTTGGCCGCGTACTTGGTCAGTTCGGCCGAGCGCACGTCCATCACCACGAACCGGTCATGGCTGCGGTTGAACGGCGCATAGAGGCGCTTGAGCCGCTCTACCGCTGCCGGGCTGTCGGCGCCCAGCACGATGCGGTCGGGGCGCATGCAGTCCTCGACCGCGGCACCCTCCTTCAGGAACTCGGGGTTGGACACCACGTCGAACGCGATGTCGACGCCACGCGCGGCCAGCGCCGCTACAATGGCTTCGCGCACGCGGTCCGCGGTCCCGACCGGCACCGTGGACTTGTCGACCACGATCACCGGGCGCTCCATGTGTTCGCCGATGGTGCGCGCCACCGCGAGCACGTACTGCAGGTCGGCGCTGCCGTCCTCGTCGGGCGGCGTGCCCACGGCGATGAACACCACCTCGCCATGGGCCACGGCGCGCGCGGCATCGGTGGTGAAGTCCAGCCGGCCGGCGGCGTGGTTCGACTTCACCAGCGGCTCGAGGCCCGGCTCGTAGATCGGGATGATCCCCTGGCCCAGCCGCTCGATCTTGCCGGCGTCGACATCGACGCAGACCACTTGATGCCCGACCTCGGCCAGGCAGGTCCCTGTCACCAGGCCGACGTAGCCGGTGCCGAAAATGCTGACGCGCATGCCTTACTCCGCCGGGGAATCCAGGATTTCGAGCAGTTCGACTTCGAACACCAGCGCGCTGCCCGGGGCGATCGGACCGCCCGGGGTGCCCATGTCGCCGTAGCCGAGGTCGCTGGGCAGCCACAGCATGTACTTGCTGCCGGCCGGCATCAGCTGCAGGCCTTCCTGCCAGCCCGGGACCACGCTGGACAGGGTGAACACGGCGGGCTCGCCGCGGTCATAGGAGCTGTCGAACACGGTGCCGTCGACCAGCGTGCCCTTGTAATGCACGCTCACCCGGCTCTCGGGTCCGGGCTTGGGGCCGTCGCCCTGCTCCAGCACCTTGTACTGCAGCCCGGATGCGGTGACCTGCACGCCTTCCTGCCCGGCGTTGGCGGCGAGGAAGGCCTCGCCCGCCTCGCGGTTGCCCGAGGCCATCTTCTCCTGCATGCGCTGGCCGAAGGCTTCGAAGGCCTGGCGCGCCTGGGCTTCGTCCATCAGCGCATCCTCGCCGTTCATCGAGGTCCGCATGGCCTTGACCAGGGCGTCGAAGTCGACCTCGTCCTTGATCTCGGACAGCGTGGCGCCGATCTGCAGGCCGATGGCATAGCCCGCCTGGTGCTTCTCGGTCGGCAGGCCCTTGATCTCGAGGGTCGCGGGCGTCGCGTCGTCGGCGGCAGCGGCCGTTTCGGCCCCGGGCTCGATCTTCTTGCAGGCGGCCAGGGCGACAAGGAGCGATGCGGCCAGCAGGCTGGTCGCGATGGTGCGGGCGGCGGTATTCATCGGTGTACCTCGGGAAGGGGACGGAGCGCCGCGATCAGCGGAGCTGCAGGAGTTCGACATCGAAGACCAGGGTGGAGTTGGGCGGAATGCCGCCCGGCGAGCCGTTGCGGCCGTAGGCGAGATCCGATGGGATCCAGAAGCGGTACTTGGCGCCCACCGGCATCAGCTGCAGGCCTTCCGTCCAGCCGGCGATCACCTGGCCGAGGCCGAAGGTGGCCGGGTCGTTGCGTTCGTATGAGCTGTCGAAGACGCTGCCGTCGAGCAGCTTGCCCTCGTAGTGCACGCGCACCTGCGAATCAGCGGTCGGGCGCGGGCCCGAGCCCTGGCGCAGCACCATGTACTGCAGGCCGGAAGCCGTGGTCACCACGCCCTTGGCGGCCTTGTTGCCCGCCAGGAATTCGGCGCCAGCGGCGCTGTTGGTCTGCGCGGCGGCTTCGCTTTCGGCACGGGCGCGTTCCTGCATGCGCTTGCCGAAGGCCTCGCGGACCGTAGCCAGCTCGCCGTCGGCCAGGAGCGGCGCGCTGCCGTCGAACCGCGTGGCCACGCCACGGGCGAACATCGCCATGTCGAGCTCGTCCTTCACCGGCGCGAGCGAGCGCCCGACGTCGGCACCCACGATCAGCCCGACCTTGTCGCGGTCCACCGCCGGCGGCACGCTGCCCGGCGCCATGCCCGGGATCTGCTGCCCGCTGCGCGCGGCCACCCGCTGCATCAGGGTGGGAGCGATCGTGGCCGCCTCGGCCTCGGTGACGAGCGGCTCGCCGCCGTCGAGGGCGTGGGCCACCGCGCGCATGAATGCGTCGCGGTCGATGTCGGGGCCGACGGCCTCGATCGACTGCCCCACGTCCATGCCGATCATGTAGCTGTTCTTCTCGCGTTCCGTTGACGGCACTGCGTTCTCCTGTGCGATTGCCGGGGCCAGCGCTACGGCCGCGGCGAGGGACAGCGCGGCCAGGCCGCGCAGCGTGGAATTCATCGGGGAGGCTCCTGGACTCTGGCCGCGGTCCGTGGCGGCGAAGCGCCTATTGTCGCGGGCGCGGGCTGTGGCGGCAATCGCGGCGGACCCTGCCATCAGTTGGGGTCGCGGGGGCTTGATCCTGCGTGTGGTGGTGTTATAGTTGCATACAACACCAGTCTTCCAGAGCAGGACGTTCGTCATGGACCGCAAGCTCAACCACACCCTCACCGCGCTCTCCGCCACGGGCCTGCTGCTGGCCGGTTTCCTGCTGGTGGCGGATCCCGTCGGGCACACGGCCCGGACCGCAGGCACCCCGGGAACCGCCGCGGACGCCGTGGACCCGCCTGCTGACGACGCCGCCGAACCCCGCCGTCGCGAGGGCGGCGCCGCGAAAGGCGCGCGACGTGGACTGGCGCTTCCCTATTTTTCCTTTGCCCACGGCATGCGCCGTATCGGAGGCTGAGCCATGTCCGGCATCCAATGGAGCGATGGCGCTCCCATCTACCGCCAGCTGAAGGAGCGGGTCATCGCGATGATGCTCGATGGCCAGCTCAAGCCCGGCGACGCGCTGCCCTCGGTGCGCCAGGTCGCGGCGGAATACCAGCTCAACCCGATCACCGTGTCGCGCGCCTACCAGGAGCTGGCCGACGAGGCCCTGGTCGAGAAGCGCCGGGGCCTGGGCATGTTCGTCACCGAGGAGGCTTCGAGGAAGCTGCTCGGCAACGAGCGCGACCGTTTCCTTACCGAAGAGTGGCCGCAGGTGCTGGAGCGTATCCGGCTGCTCGGCCTCTCGCCCGAAGACCTCCTGCGCGAAGGACACTCTGCATGAACGCACACGACACCGCCGTCATCGACGCCCGCGGCCTGCGCAAGGCCTACAAGGGCAAGCCGGCCCTGGACGGCGCCAGCTTCCGCATCCAGCCGGGCCGCATCGTCGGCCTGATCGGCCCCAACGGCGCCGGCAAGACCACGGCGCTCAAGGCCATCCTCGGGCTGGTCCCCTTCCAGGGCGAGCTCTCGGTGCTCGGCGGCGACCCGAGGACCGGACGCAACCTGCTGATGAACGACGTCTGCTTCATCGCCGACGTCGCCGTGCTGCCGCGCTGGATGCGGGTGCGCGAGGCGATCGCCTTCGTCGAGGGCGTGCATCCGCGCTTCGACCGCGCCCGCTGCGAGCGCTTCCTGGCCAACACCAAGCTGACGCCCGACATGCGGGTGCGCGAAATGTCCAAGGGCATGATCGTGCAGCTGCACCTGGCCCTAGTGATGGCCATCGACGCCCGCCTGCTCGTGCTGGACGAGCCCACGCTTGGCCTCGACGTCCTCTACCGCAAGCAGTTCTACCAGCGGCTGCTGGAGGACTACTTCGACGAGGAGAAGACGATCGTCATCACCACCCACCAGGTCGAGGAGGTCGAGCACATCCTCACCGATGCGCTGTTCATCCGCGACGGCCGGATCGTGCTGGACGCGCCGATGGACGACCTCGCCCAGCGCTTCACCGAGGTGCTGGTCGACGCCGGCCGGGCCGAAGGCGCGCGCGCGCTCGGGCCGCTGGACGAACGCGCCCTGCCATTCGGCAAGACCGTGATGCTGTTCGACGGCGCCGATCCGGCCGCCCTGGCCGCCTTCGGCGAAACCCGCACCCCGGGGCTCGCCGACCTCTTCGTCGCCACCATGAAGGGAACCTACTGATGAACGCCACGACTGACAGCCTGCCGGTGGCACGGACCCCGGCGCGCGGCACCCGTCGATTCAGCCTGCTGCTCCGGCGCGAGTACTGGGAGCACCGGGGCGGATTCCTCTGGGCACCCCTGATCGCGGGCGCGATCTCCCTGCTGCTGACCGCGGTGCTTTTCGTCATCGCCATGGTCGGCATGCGCAACGCCGCCAGCGATGCCGAGATCCACCTGGACGACGGCAGCACGATGTCCATCAACGGCCTGGACCTGGGCCTGCTTGCGCAGCAGATGAGCGCCGACGACAAGGCGCAGCTCGCCAGCGGCATCGACCTGACGATGATGCTCGCGTCGGCCTGGCCCTACATCGTCATGGTCTTCGTGATGTTCTTCTACTGCCTGGGCGCGCTGTACGACGAGCGCAAGGACCGCAGCGTGCTGTTCTGGAAATCGCTGCCGCTGTCTGACGGCGAAACCGTGCTGTCGAAGGTGGCCAGCGCCGTCCTGGTGATCCCGCTGATGGCAACGCTGGCCGCCATCGCCACCATGTTCGGCTTCCTGCTGCTGCTGAGCGTCACGGTGATGATCCACGGCGGCAGCCCCTGGGAGCTGATCTGGGGCCCGGGCAACCCGCTGGCGATCTCGCTGTCGGTGCTTGCGGCGATCCCGGTGTACGCCCTGTGGGCCATGCCCACCGTCGGCTGGCTGATGCTGTGCTCGGCCTGGGCGCGCAGCGTGCCCTTCCTCTGGGCGGTCCTGGTCCCGGTGCTGGCCGGCGTCTTCGTCAGCATGTCCAGCGTCACCCGGATCTTCGGCGTGGAGTCCGATTGGTTCTGGAGCAACATCGTGGCCCGCATGCTGCTTGGCGTGGTGCCCCTGACCCGGCACGACATCAGCCGCCTCGGCCACGCCGACATCGAATCCCAGGGCCTGCTGCACATGATCCAGCCCTCCGCCGTGTATTCGAACCTGATGCAGCCGGAGCTGTGGATCGGCGTCGCGGTCGGCATCGCCATGCTGTTTGTCGCCACCCGCCTTCGCCGCTGGCGCGACGAAGGCTGACCCAGATGACCACCCCGGGAGGAATACCGATGACGATCAGGATGCGCGCATCCCACGCCCTTTCAGCCGCCCTGCTCTGCGTGCTGGCCGCCGGCTGCAGCCCGGCACCGGACGCACCGCCCGCCGCGGACGCACCGCCCACCACCGGGGCCGAGGCCGGCAAGACCTTCATCGGTCGCCAGGCCGCCAAGGCGATCGCCAAGGCAGGCCAGGCGCTGCAGGCGGAGAACCTGGACATCGGCGACGGCTTCGCGATCACCATCGACGGGCGCAGCTATGGCGGCGGACAGGACGCCAAAGGACTGCCCAAGGCCGAACTCACGCCCGACGGCGAGCTGCTGATCGAAGGGAAAGCGGTTCCCACCACCCCGGAACAGCGTGCCCTGCTGGTTGCGCACCGCCGCCACCTCGAGGGCGTGGCGCTGGCCGGGCTGGCCATCGGCGCCCAGGGCGCGGACGTCGCGGGCACCGCGCTGACCGGGATCGGCGACGCGCTGTTCGGCGGCGACGCGGGGCGCCAGGCCTACGAGGCACGGATCGAGGCCGAAGCCGACAGGATCAAGGACGAGGCGCTCAAGCTCTGCGCGCTGTTGCCGGCGCTGTACGACAGCCAGCAGTCGCTCGCCGGCGCGCTGCCGGCCTTCGCCCCCTACGCGACGATGACGCCGCGCGACATCGAGGACTGCGGGAACCACGCCGGCGACGACGCTCCCGCTGCCGACGCAGGCGAGACCATCACTGCCTGATCCGCCCATCAACCGCGCCCACCGCGCGACCCGGGCTCTCCGGCCCCTGCAAGACACGAGGTCATCCATGCGCATTCCAGCCACCACGCTCTCCCTCGCCCTCCTCTCCCTGGCGGTCGCGTCGGCCCCGGCCCTGGCCGACGGCGACCGCGCGTGCAAGCACAGCGCCCCTCAGTCGCTCGCACTCGACCTCGGCGATGCGCGCCTGGTGGAGTTCCGCGTCGGCGCCAGCAAGCTGCGCCTGGACGGCGCACCCGGGCGCGCCGGCAGCCTGCAGGGTCGCGCCTGCGCCTCGAGCGCGGACGACCTCGCCCGGCTGAAGCTGGAGCAGGCGCGCGAGGGTGACCGCCTGGTCGTGCGCCTCAACCGCGAGGAGCGCAGCGGCTGGTCGTTCTTCGGTGACCACTACGCATATTTCGACCTGTCCGGCACCGTGCCCGACGGCATCCCCGTGGAAGTGACGGTCGGCTCCGGCGATGCGTGGCTGAGCGGCCTGTCCCGACTCGGCCTGATCGTGGGCTCGGGCGATGCCGAGGTGCGCGGCATCCGCGGCGAGGCCAGGGCGACGGTCGGCTCGGGCGACATCTCGCTGCAGGACATCGGCAGCCTGGACGGCGGGTCGGTCGGCTCCGGCGACCTCTCGGCCCGTAAGGTCCGCGGCGACGCGCGCGTAGGCAGCATCGGCTCCGGCGACGTGGAACTGCGCGACGTGGGCGGCGGCGTCGAGCTCGGTTCGGTCGGCTCCGGCGACGCAAGCCTTGAGCGCATCGGCGGTGGCGTCGAAGTGGGCTCGGTGGGCTCGGGCGACATCGAAGCCCGCGTGATCGGCGGCGACCTGCGCGTGCGTTCGCTGGGCAGCGGCTCGGTTGACCACCAGGGCGTGGCCGGCCAGGTCGACATTCCGCGCAAGCGCTGAGCCGCGGCGGCGTGCGTTGTCGCGGCCGCGTACCGGCCGCGCACCGCAACCGGACGCCTCGACGGCCTGCGGCTAGACTCGGATGGACACGCCGCAGCGACGCGAGGCCACAAGCCACATGAGCGACATCGTCTGGAAGCGCGGCGCGCCGCGCGCCATCCTGCTTGCCACCGACCTTGACGGTCGCTGCGACCGCGCCCTGGACCGCGCCGTTGCGCTTGCGCGCGCATGGCGGGCCAGGCTCGTGGTGCTGACGGTAGTCGAGCCCACGCCCGCGCCGCCGCCGCGCCGCGACCTGCCGCCGTCGCCACAGGCCAGCCAGGCCGCCCTGCGCGCCGCCGCCCGCCTGCGGCGCGACGTCGGCCCGGTCGGTGACGGGCTCGAACTGGAACTGCTGGTGCGCGAAGGCCAGGTCGGCAGCTGCGTCGAATCCGTGGCCACCGAAACCGGCTGCAGCCTGGTGGTGACCGGCATCGCCCACGATGCCCTGTTCGGACGCCACCTGCTGGGTTCGACGGTCACCTGGCTGTCGCGCCACGGGCACCTGCCGCTGCTGGTCGTGCGCGACCGCGTGCATGCACCCTACGCGCGGATGGTCGTCGCCAGCGACTTCTCCACGTCCTCGGCGCATGCGCTCGATGTCGCGCGCGGCTTCTTCCCCGAGACCGCCGCCAGCCTGTTCACCGCCTTCGAACCGCCCTACCTCGGCCTGCGCGACGGCGACCGCGAACGCGGCGTGGGCGACATGCACGAAGCGATCATGCAGAAGGCCCGCGATTTCGTCGCGGCCCACGGTCACGCCGGGCTGCCGGTCGCCGCCGCGCACGGCGATGCCGCGCGCCGCATGGCCGAGCACGCCCTGGCGATCGATGCGGGCCTGGTGGTGGTGGCGACCCACGGCCGCGGCGCCCTGTTCCACCTGCTGATCGGAAGCGTTGCCCGTGAAGTCCTCGACGCCAGCCCCTGCGACACGCTGCTGGTGCCCGAACCCGGGGCGCGCCGCCAGGACCAGCCGTAGCTGCGGCTGCCGCACCTGCGGCCACGGCATCAACCGGCGTCGTGGATCCCGCCGCGGGTCAGCGCCAGCGGATCGAGCAGCGCACGCAGCTTCGCCTCCGGCATGCCCGTGGCCCCCATCGCCACCTCCAGCACCGGCCGTCCCTCGCGATAGGCCTGCTTGGCGATCGCCGCGGCCTTCTCGTAACCGATCACCGGATTGAGCGCGGTCACCAGGATCGGGTTGCGTTCCAGCGCCGTCCCGACCACGTCGCGCCGCACCTCCAGCCCGTCGATCACCCGGTCCGCCAGCAGCCGCGACACCGCCGCCAGCAGACCGACCGAGTCCAGCAGGTTGGCCGCGATCAGCGGCAGCGCCACGTTGAGCTGGAAGTTGCCACTCTGTCCCGCCACCGTCACCGCCACGTGGTGGCCCATCACCTGCGCGCAGGCCATCACCGTCGCCTCCGGGATCACCGGATTGACCTTGCCCGGCATGATCGAACTGCCCGGCTGCAGCGCCGGCAACTCGACCTCGCCCAGCCCGGCCAGCGGCCCGGAATTCATCCATCGCAGGTCGTTGGCGATCTTCATCAGCGCCACCGCCGCCGCATTGAGTTGGCCCGACAGCTCCACCGCGTCGTCCTGCGAGGCGATGCCCTCGAACTTGTCGGCGGCGGACTCGAATCGCGTGCCGGTGGCATCGGACAGCGCCTTGGCGACCGCTTTCCCGAAGCGGGGATCCGCATTGATGCCGGTGCCGATCGCCGTCCCTCCGATCGGCAGCCGGCGCAGGCGCTTGAGCGTGTCGGCCAGCCGTGCTTCGGCCGACGCCAGCTGCGAAGACCAGGCTCCGAACTCCTGAGCGAACGTCAGCGGCATCGCGTCCATCAGGTGCGTACGACCGGTCTTCACCACCTTTCGCAGCGAGCGTCCCTTCCGATCGATGCTCTTGCGCAGGTGCTGCAGCGCCGGCAGCAGATCTTCCACCACCGCCAGCTGCGCCGACACCCGCAGCGCCGTGGGCACCACGTCGTTCGAACTCTGCCCGAGATTGACGTGGTCATTGGGATGCACCGCCCGCTTGCCCGCGCGCGTCGCCAGCGTCGCGATGACCTCGTTGGCATTCATGTTCGACGAGGTACCTGATCCCGTCTGGTAGACATCGACCGGAAAGTGCGCGTCATGTTCGCCGGCCGCGACCTCGTTGGCAGCCTTGCGGATCGATGCCGCCAGGCCCTTGGGCAGCAGCCCGAAGCCCGCGTTGGCCTCGGCCGCCGCGGCCTTGAGCAGCCCCAGCGCACGGATGAAACCACGCGGCATGGGCCGCCCGCTGACCGGGAAATTCTCCACTGCGCGCTGCGTCGACGCGCCCCAGAGTGCATCGGCGGGCACTTCCAGCTCGCCCATGCTGTCGTGTTCGATCCGGAAATCCTTGGCAGCCATGACGTCCTCCACTAGTGATGCATTGGAGGATACGCCGGCGATCGTAGGCTCCCTGATGACGGGGAGGGGCATGGCAATCCCTGGATGGCGACACCGCCTGGATGACGGCATTTGGATGGTGTGCGCCGCGGGAGGGGGCTGGCGGGGGGAGTGCTCCGCCCCGCCGCCAGCCATCCATGGCTGGAAGCAGGGGCGTGGGCCATCCATGGCCCACTCTCCGCACTCCCCCCGCCAGCCCCCTCCCGCACGACCGTCGAGGGTTTGCTGGAAGATGGCCGGCCCAGACCCCGCGATCGAGTGTCGCCGGCAAGCCCAGCTTCCGTGCGAAAGGCTGCGTGCTCTGCGCCCCGAAGCCAACTGATCGCGAAAACCCGCGAAGCGCGGCGCTGCGGGGCGGCGACACGCTCCCGCCCGAAGCCGCGCGACCACAACCCGCCGAAGCCGTGGCGCCCAAAACTGGCAGAAGCGTGCTCCTGCGAGGGGGGGTATGGACAGCGCACATGGATGTGCGCGGTAGGCGATTCAGCCAAGGATGGCTGCGTCGCCGGTCCATGCACCCGCCGGGTAGAATGTCCGGCCGCACACGACGAAAGCCCGCCATGCCCGCCCTCGACCCGCTGCTCGCCCTCTCCCCCCTGGACGGCCGCTACGCCGGCAAGGTGGAGGCGCTGCGACCGGTGTTCTCCGAGTTCGGGCTGATCCACGCCCGCGTGCGCGTCGAGATCGAATGGCTGCTGGCCCTGGCCGCCGAACCCGGCATTCCCGAACTGGCCCCCTTCGACGAAGGCGCCACCGCCAGCCTCCGCGCCCTGGCCGATGGCTTCTCGCCCGCCGACGCCGCGCGCGTCAAAGAGATCGAACGCACCACCAACCACGACGTCAAGGCAGTCGAATACTTCATCAAGGAACGCCTGGCCGACGACGCCGCGCTGGGCCCCGCGCTGGAGTTCGTGCACTTCGCCTGCACCAGCGAAGACATCAACAACCTCGCCTACGGCCTGATGCTCGACGCCGCACGCCGCGAGGTGATGCTGCCGGCGCTGGACGGCGTCACGGCCACGCTGCGCGGCATGGCGCACGAATTCGCCGCGCTGCCGATGCTCTCGCGCACCCATGGCCAGACCGCCTCACCGACCACGGTCGGCAAGGAGCTCGCGAACGTGGTCGCGCGGCTGGAGCGCCAGCGCGCACAGCTGGTCGCGGTGTCGCTGACCGGCAAGGCCAATGGCGCGGTCGGCAACTACAACGCGCACCTGGCCGCCTATCCCGACGTCGACTGGCCTGCGTTCTCGCGCCGCTTCGTCGAATCGCTGGGGCTGGACTTCAATCCGTACACCACCCAGATCGAACCGCACGACTGCATCGCCGAGATCGCCGACGTGCAGAAGCGCATCGCGACCATCCTCATCGACCTGTCGCGCGATGTCTGGGGCTATATCTCGCTGGGCTATTTCAAGCAGGCGGTGAAGGCCGGCGAAGTCGGCAGCTCGACCATGCCGCACAAGGTCAACCCGATCGATTTCGAGAACGCCGAAGGGAATTTCGGCATCGCGGTGGCACTGTTCGAGCACTTCGCCACCAAGCTGCCGGTCAGCCGCTGGCAGCGCGACCTCACCGACTCCACCGTGCTGCGCGCGCTCGGCACCGCCTTCGGCCATGCCCTGGTCGGCTTCGATGCGCTCGGGCGCGGCCTTGGCAAGCTCAGCGCCAATCCCGAGCGCCTGGCCGCCGACCTCGACGCGTCCTGGGAAGTCCTGGCCGAAGCCGTGCAGACGGTGATGCGCCGCCATGGCCTGCCGAGTCCCTACGAGCAGCTCAAGGCGCTGACCCGTGGCCAGGGCATCACCGCGGACTCGATGCGCGCGTTCATCGCCGGGCTGGAGTTGCCGGACGACGCGAAGCAGCGCCTCCTCGACATGACGCCCGGCGGCTACACAGGCCACGCGAGCACCCTTGCCCGCGGGATCTGACCGACGCACCCCACATCGCGAACCGCACGAGACCCGCACCATGACGACCCGCAAGGCACCCCCCGGACGCAAGGCCTCCAGCAGCGGGAAAGCGCCCGCCAGCCGTGCCACGACCCGCCCTGCCGATGCGTCACAGCCCACCGGCGCGGCGTCCCCGGTCGCCACCCGCGAACTGCCGCTCGAGATCGACGCCAGCGGCAAAGGCCTGCTGGGCATGCCGCCCGCCGATTTCCTCCGCGGTTACTGGCAGAAGCGTCCGCTGCTGATCCGCAACGCGATTCCCGGCTACGTCTCGCCAATCGCACCGGAAGACCTCGCCGGCCTGGCCTGCGAGGACGGCGTGCTGGCGCGCATCATCGAGCATGATCGCGCGGCCGACGCCTGGACCGTGCGCCAGGGCCCGTTCCCCGAAGACGTCTTCCCGGCGATGCCGCGGCAGGACTGGACCTTGCTGGTGCAGGACGTGGACAAGTGGGATTCGGACATCGCCGGCCTGCTGCAGCACTTCGGCTTCCTGCCGCGCTGGCGCCTGGATGACGTCATGGTCTCGTTCGCCGCGCCGGGTGGCTCGGTCGGCGCGCACGTCGACCAGTACGACGTCTTCCTGCTGCAGGCGCTGGGCCATCGCCGCTGGATGATCGACGCCAGCGTGGCCATGGGCGGGGCGGAGCCGCCGCTGGCCTTCCGCGACGACGTCGACATCAAGCTGCTACGCGAATTCACGGCCAGCCACGACTGGGTGCTCGGTCCTGGCGACATGCTGTACCTGCCGCCCAACGTGCCGCACCACGGCGTGGCCGAGGACGCCTGCCTGACGTTTTCGGTCGGCATGCGCGCGCCGTCGGCGGCCGAACTGCTCGGCGATTTCGCCGACAGCCTGCTGGCCGATGCCGACGACGACCTGCGCTACGCCGACCCCGACCTGACCCTGCCGGGCGACCCGGCGGAAATCGACGCGGCGGCGATGCTGCGCGTGGCCCGCGCCCTGGAGCTGCTGCGCAGCGACGATCCGCAACGCCTGGGCGACTGGTTCGGCGGCTTCATCACCCGGTACCGGAACGCCGGCGAGGTCGCCCCCGGTGACGGCGAGGAGCCGCCGCGCTCGCGCATCGAAGTCGAATGGGACCTCGAGCACGGCGCGGAACTCCACCGCCATCCCTACTCGCGGATGGCCTGGCGCCGCGCCGACGTCGATGCGCGGCTCTACGTCAACGGCGAAGCGCACCCGCTGCCCGCCGAAGACGCCATCACGATCGCCAATGCGGCGGTGATCGGCGGCGATGCGTATACGACCCTGTCCGCCGGCGCGCGCGGCTGCGTGCTGGCCCTGCTCGAGGCCGGCCATTACCAGCTGGTGCTGGAAGGCCACGGCGACGGGGACGACGGCGACGACGGCGACGACGACGGGACGTAGGCACATGGCCCAGGCGCAGGCATTCCACATCCAGGCGGCCGGTTACGAAGCGGGCCTGCCCGACCTGCGCAGCGTGCGCGAAGCGGTGTTCGTCCGCGAGCAGGGCGTGCCGCTGGCGCTGGAATGGGACGAACTGGACCCGGCATGCCACCACGTCATCGCCCGCGACGACGCCGGCAACGCCATCGGCACCGGCCGGCTGACGCCCGCACGCAGCATCGGCCGGATGGCGGTCCTGCCGGCGTGGCGGGGGCGCGGTGTCGGCGATGCGCTGCTGCAGGCCCTGCTGGAGCAGGCGCGGGCGCTGGGCTGGCCCGAAGTCACCCTCCACGCACAGGCCGCGGCGGTCGGCTTCTATGCGCGCGCCGGCTTCCTGCCCGTTGGCGATCGCTTCCAGGAAGCCGGCATCGAACACCAGGGCATGCGCCTGCTGCCGGGCGCGCTCAACCTGGTCGACACGCGCGCCGCGGCGATCGCGGCCACGTCGGGCGTCATCGCGGGCGCCCGCCGCCGTCTCGACATCTACAGCCGCGAGCTCGATCCGGGCCTGTTCGACCAGCCCGAGATCGTCGCCGCGATCCGCCGCCTCGCCACCGGTGGCGAGTGCGCGATCCGCATCCTGCTGCAGGAGCCGGCCGTCCCGCAGCGCGCGCTTGCGCCGCTGATCGCCCTGGGCCAGCGGCTGCCCAGCGCGATCGCCTTCCGCGCGGTGGAAGAACAGGTCGATCGCGCCTATGCATCGGCCTTCGTCGCCAACGACCGCGGTGGCCATTTCTTCCGGCCCCTGGGCCAGCGCTGGGAAGGGGAGACCCGCCTTGACGGTCCCGGCCGCGCGCGCCATCTGCACGGGGTGTTCAATGCCTTCTGGGAGCGCGCCCGCGCCTGCACCGAATATCGCGCCCTCGGGATCTGAACGTGGGCGCCCGCGCGCGGGGCCGGGCAACAATGCGTTTCACGCCCGCCGCAGGCGCCTCAATCGCGCCCGGAGGGCTATAATTGTCCGGATCGCGCGCCTGAACAGGGCCCGCTCCCGCGCATGCGGAACATCCCTCCCCCATTCCTGAGCTTTCCTACGCCATCGTGGCCAATCTATTGAAGCAGTTTGCGCAGTCCTCCCAGCTCGGCGCCAATGCCGCCTTCATCGAGGACCTGTACGAGCAGTATCTCGTTGACCCCGACAGCGTCGGCGACACGTGGAAGGCCTGGTTCGACGGCTTCAAGGGCCGCGAGGCGGGCGACGTGCCCCACTCGGTGGTCATGGACGCGGTCGCACGCGCCGGCCGCGAGGCCAAGGCCGGCGTGGTGGTGGCGCCCGGAGGCGGCGGTGACGTCGACGCCCAGCGCAAGCAGGGCTCGGTGCTGAAGCTGATCACCGCCTACCGCTCGCGCGGCCACCTGCAGGCGGATACCGATCCGCTGGCGATGGCCGAGAAGATCGACGCCCCGGACCTCGAGCTGCCCTTCCACGGCCTGTCCGACGCAGACCTCGACACCGAGTTCGCGACCGGGCCCGCCGCCGGCGGCACCAGCACCTTTGGCGGCGCCCCGCGCATGCGCCTGCGCGACCTGCTCGCCCTGCTGCGCGCGACCTACGCCGGCCCGATCGGCGCCGAGTTCATGCATATCCCGCAGGCCGACCAGCGCCGCTGGATGTACGAGCGCATGGAGCAGGCCGGCGGCCGCTACAGCCTGACCGCCGACGAGCAGCGCCGCATCCTCGAGCGCCTCACCGCCGCCGAGGGCCTGGAACGCTACCTGCACACCAAGTACGTGGGCCAGAAGCGCTTCTCGCTGGAAGGCGGCGACTCGCTGATCCCGCTGCTCGACACCGTGATCCGCAACGCCGGCAAGGACGGCGTCAAGGACATCGTGATCGGCATGGCCCACCGTGGCCGCCTGAACGTGCTGGTCAACACGCTGGGCAAGAACCCGCGCCGGCTGTTCGACGAGTTCGAGGGCAAGTTCGAGCACAACGAGCTCGCCCACGCCGGCGACGTGAAGTACCACATGGGCTTCTCCGCCGACGTCGCCACCGAGGGCGGCCCGGTGCACCTGGCGCTGGCCTTCAACCCTTCGCACCTGGAGATCGTCGACCCGGTGGTCGCGGGCTCCGTGCGCTCGCGCCAGGAGCGCCGCCAGGACACGGCCCGCCGCAAGGTGATGCCGATCCTCATCCACGGCGACGCCGCGTTCGCCGGCCAGGGCGTGGTGATGGAACTGTTCCAGATGTCGCAGGCGCGCGGCTTCGCCGTCGGCGGCACGCTGCACGTGGTGGTCAACAACCAGGTGGGCTTCACCACCAGCGCCCGCGAGGATGCACGCTCCACCCTTTACTGCACCGACGTGGCCAAGATGATCGGCGCGCCGGTGCTGCACGTGAACGCCGACGATCCGGAAGCCGTGGCCTTCACCGCGCGCCTGGCCTACGACTTCCGCCAGGAATTCAACAAGGACGTGGTGATCGACCTGGTCTGCTACCGCCGCCACGGTCACAACGAGGCCGACGAGCCGGCGATCACCCAGCCGGTGATGTACCAGGTGATCCGCAAGCACAAGACCACCCGCGAGCTCTACGCCAGCCAGCTGGAGTCCGCCGGCGTGCTGCCCGGAAAGGGCGGCCAGGCCCTGGTCGACAGCTACCGCGACCGGCTCGACGCCGGCGAGGTCACGACCGAACTCGCCGAGGTGGAGAAGACCCCGCCGGAGAGCCGCCTGTTCGTGGACTGGGGCGCCCTGGTCGCCGGCACGCTGGCCGACACGGCCAGCACGGTCGTGGAACCTGCGAAGCTCAAGGCGCTGGCCAAGGCGATCACCACGATCCCCGAAGACGTGCAGCTGCACTCGCGCGTGTCGAAGGTCTACGAGGACCGCCGCAGGATGGCCGCCGGTGAAATCCCCGCCGACTGGGGCTTCGCCGAGAACCTCGCCTACGCCACCGTGCTCGACGACGGCTTCGGCCTGCGCCTGGTCGGCCAGGACGTCGGCCGTGGCACCTTCACCCACCGCCACGCGATCCTGCACGACCAGAAGACCGACAGCTATTACCTGCCGCTGCGCCAGCTGGTCGACTCGCCGGAGCGCGCCACCATCATCGATTCGCTGCTCAGCGAGGAAGCGGTGATGGCCTACGAATACGGCTTCTCCACCACCGACCCCAACACCCTGTGCATCTGGGAGGGCCAGTTCGGCGACTTCGCCAACGGCGCCCAGGTGGTGATCGACCAGTTCATCGCCTCGGGCGAAGCCAAGTGGGGCCGCATCAGCGGACTGACGCTGCTGCTGCCGCACGGCTACGAAGGCCAGGGTCCCGAGCACAGCTCGGCGCGCCTGGAGCGCTTCCTGCAGCTGTGTGCGCTCGACAACATGCTGGTCTGCGTGCCGTCCACGCCTGCCCAGGCCTTCCACATGCTGCGTCGGCAGATGCGCATGACCACCCGCAAGCCGCTGGTGGTGATGTCGCCGAAGTCGCTGCTGCGCCACAAGCTCGCCGTGTCGACGCTGGATGAGCTCGCGAATGGCGAATTCCAGCACCTGATCGGCGACGCATCGGCCAACGCGAAGAAGGTCAAGCGCGTGGTGCTGTGCTCCGGCAAGGTCTACTACGACCTGCTGGAGGACAAGGAAAAACGCGGCCAGGACGACGTGGCGCTGGTGCGCGTCGAGCAGCTCTATCCCTTCCCGCGCGAGGCGCTTGTGGCCGAGCTCGGCAAGTACGGCAAGGCCACGTCGGTGGTCTGGTGCCAGGAAGAGCCGCAGAACCAGGGCGCGTGGTACCAGATCCGCCACCACCTGCAGCACTGCGTTCCCGACGGCATGGAGCTGCACTACGCCGGCCGCTCGCGCTCGCCCTCGCCCGCCGTCGGCCACTTCGCCGACCATGTCGCCGAGCAGCAGCAGCTGGTCGCCGACGCACTCACCTCCAAGGCCGGCAGCGTTTTCGCCGCCGACTGACCCCCACACTGCTGACAGCAACGACCAGGACGCATCAAGACCATGGCCACCGAGATCAAGGTACCGGTACTCCCCGAATCCGTTTCCGACGCCACCATCGCCACCTGGCACAAGAAGGTGGGCGACGCGGTTGCACGCGACGAGAACATCGTCGACCTCGAGACCGACAAGGTCGTGCTCGAAGTGCCCTCGCTCGTCGACGGCGTGATCAAGGAACTGAAGTACGCCGAAGGTGACACCGTCACCAGCCAGCAGGTGCTGGCGGTGATCGAGGAAGGCGCCGCGCCGGCCAAGGCCGACGATGGCGACGCTGGCAAGGCCAAGGGCGATGGCGCCAAGGCCGAGCCGGCCGCGGGCGCCCAGGAAGTGCAGCCGAAGGCCGACGCCGCGAAGGCCGAGGCCAAGGCGCCTTCGTCGACCCGCCCCGCGCCCGCCTCCGGCGGCACCGGCGAGCTGCCTCCGGGCGCGCGCTTCACGGCGGTCAAGGACGGCATCGATCCCTCGCAGGTAGAAGGCACCGGCCGCCGCGGTGCGGTCACGAAGGAAGACCTCGTCAACTACGCCAGCGGCAAGACCGCCGGCGTGTCGGGAGGCGCGCGTCCGGAAGAGCGCGTGCCGATGACCCGCATCCGCAAGCGCATCGCCGAGCGCCTGATGCAGTCGAAGGAATCGATCGCGATGCTGACCTCGTTCAACGAGGTCAACCTGGGCAAGGTCATGGCCATGCGCAAGGAGCTCGGCGAGAGCTTCCAGAAGCAGCACGGCGTCAAGCTCGGCTTCATGAGCTTCTTCGCCAAGGCCGCGGCCAACGCGCTGCAGAAGTACCCGGTGGTCAACGCCTCGGTCGACGGCGACGACATCATCTACCACGGCTACGCCGACATCTCGATCGCGGTCTCCACCGACCGCGGCCTGGTCACCCCGGTGCTGCGCAACGTCGAGCGCATGGGTTTCGCCGACGTGGAGAAGGCGATCGGCGATTACGCCACCAGGGCGCGCGACGGCAAGCTGTCGCTGGATGACCTGCAGGGCGGCACCTTCACCATCACCAACGGCGGTACCTTCGGTTCGCTGATGTCAACGCCCATCGTCAACCCGCCGCAGTCCGCGATCCTGGGCATGCACACCATCAAGGAGCGCCCGATCGTCGAGAACGGCGCCGTGGTCCCCGCGCCGATGATGTACATCGCGCTCAGCTACGACCACCGCATCATCGACGGCAAGGACGCGGTGCAGTTCCTGGTCGACATCAAGGACCAGCTCGAGAATCCGCACCGCATGCTGCTGGGGATGTAAGCGACCGCTCCGCGAGGTTGCCCCGGCCTGTCCCGCGCGTGGTTGCCCCCATCCGCCCCCTTCCGGGGCACCTTCCTCCGCCCGGCGCGGGAAGGGATATCGAGGAATAGAAATGGCTGAACAGTTTGACGTTGTCGTGATCGGTGCCGGCCCCGCCGGCTACCATGCCGCGATTCGCGCCGCCCAGCTGGGCATGAAGGTCGCCTGCATCGATGCCGGCGTGGGCAAGGACGGCAAGCCGGCCCTGGGCGGCACCTGCCTGCGCGTGGGCTGCATTCCGTCGAAGGCATTGCTGGACAGTTCGCGCCAGTTCCACAACCTGCAGCACGTGTTCGGCCAGCACGGCATCACGGCCAAGGACGCGAAGATCGACGTCGGCACGATGGTCGGTCGCAAGGACGCCATCGTGAAGCAGTTCACCGGGGGCATTGCGCAGCTGTTCAAGGCCAACAAGGTCACGCCGTACTACGGCTTCGCCACCCTGCACGCCGACCGGCTGGTGAAGGTCGCGCAGCACGAGGGCGGCGAGATCGAGCTCACCGGCACCAACGTGATCATCGCCGCGGGTTCGGACTCCATCGAACTGCCCTTCGCGAAGTTCGACGGCGACACCATCGTCGACAACGTCGGCGCGCTCGACTTCACCGAGGTGCCCAAGCGCATGGCCGTGATCGGCGCTGGCGTGATCGGCCTGGAGCTCGGCAGCGTGTGGAAGCGCCTGGGCGCCGAGGTCGTGATCCTCGAAGCCCTGCCCGACTTCCTGGCCGCGGCGGACGCCGAGGTCTCGAAGGTCGCCGCACGCGAGTTCAAGAAGCAGGGCCTGGATATCCGCCTGGGTGCCAAGGTCTCGAAGGCCGAAGTCACCGGCAAGGGCAAGAAGAAGGAAGTGCAGGTCACCTTCGCCGACAAGAAGGGCGAGGAGACGATCACCGTCGACAAGCTGCTGGTCGCCGTGGGCCGCAAGGCCGCGTCCAAGGGCCTGCTGGCCGAGGGCAGCGGCGTGAAGCTGACCGAGCGCGGCCAGATCGAGGTCGACGGGCATTGCCACACCGGCGTCGACGGCGTCTGGGCGGTGGGTGACTGCGTGCGCGGGCCGATGCTGGCGCACAAGGGCTTCGAGGAAGGCATCGCGGTGGCGGAACTCATCGCCGGCCTGCCCGGGCACGTCAACATGGACACCATTCCCTGGGTCATCTACACCGAGCCGGAACTCGCCTGGGTCGGCAAGACCGAGCAGCAGCTGAAGGAAGAAGGCGTCCCGTACAAGTCGGGCAGCTTCCCCTTCGCCGCCAACGGCCGCGCGGTGGCGATGGTCGAGCCGGCGGGCTTCGTGAAAGTGCTGGCGCATGCGGAAACCGACCGCGTGCTCGGCATGCACCTGGTCGGCGCCAACGTCTCCGAGCTGGTGCATGAGGGCGTGCTGACGATGGAGTTCAAGGGCTCCGCCGACGACCTGGCCCGCATCTGCCACGCGCATCCGAGCCTGTCGGAGGCGATCCACGACGCCGCGATGGCGGTCGACAGGCGCGCGATCCACAAGGCGAACTGAGGGCACGAGCGGGACAGCGCACGCCGTCCCGCCGCACACTCAGCGAACACCGGCGCCGGGCCCTGCCCGGCGTCGTCCTTTCCGGAACATGACACACGGGTTTCAAGGCATGAAGAGTCTCTGCGTCTACTGCGGTTCCAACAGCGGCGCCCATCCCGCCTATATCGAGGGTGCGATCGCACTCGGCACGCGCATGGCGCGCGATGGCATCCGCCTGGTCTACGGCGGCGGCAACATCGGCCTGATGGGCACGATCGCCGACGCGGTGCTGGCCGCGGGCGGCGAAGTGGTGGGCGTGATCCCGAAGCACCTGGTCGACATGGAGGTCGCACACGGCGGCCTGACCGAGCTGGAGGTCGTCGATTCGATGCACCAGCGCAAGTCGCGCATGTTCGACCTGGCCGACGCGTTCGTGGCGATGCCCGGCGGCTTCGGCACGCTCGAGGAAATCGTGGAGATGTTCACCTGGCGGCAGCTCGGCATCAGCGAGAAGCCCTGCGCCCTGCTCGACATCAACGGCTACTACGGGCCGCTGGTCGCGATGATGGACCGCATGGTCGAGGAGCGCTTCCTGCACCCCGGCCAGCGCGAGGACATGTGGACCGGCGACGACATCGACGCGATGTTCGAATGGATGCGCGCCTACCAGCCCGCACAGGCCTCGAAGTGGCTCGACGAGAAGCGCAGCCGCGAACTGCGCTGAAACCGGCCGCGGGAAGACATCGCCGCTGTAGCGGCTCCCACACCTGAGAGCACGTCATGACGATCCCACGAAGCTTCCGCGCCTTCCGCATCCACAACGACGACGCCGGCTATCGCAGCGGCATCGAACAGGTCGGCATCGACCAGCTTGCGCCCGGCGAAGTCGTGCTGAAGACCGCGTTTTCATCGGTCAACTTCAAGGATGCGCTGGCCGGCACGGGCCAGGGCAGGATCCTGCGCCGCTTCCCGCTGGTGGGCGGCATCGACGTCGCAGGCCACGTGGTCGCCTCCAGTGATCCCGCCATCCGCGAAGGCGACCAGGTGCTGGTCACCGGCTGCGGCCTGAGCGAGACCCGTGACGGCGGCTACTCCGAATACGCGCGCGTGGAATCGAAGTGGGCGATTCCGCTGCCGGCCGGCCTGTCGCTGCGCGAATCCATGATCCTCGGCACCGCTGGCTTCACCGCCGCCCTGGCGCTGCTGCGCATGGGTGAGAACCGGCAGCATCCCGCGCTCGGCCCACTGGCGGTCACCGGCGCCACCGGCGGCGTCGGTTCGCTTGCGGTCGACATCTTCTCCAGCGCGGGCTACGACGTGCACGCGATCAGCGGCAAGCCGGACCAGTCCGGCTACCTGAAGGAGATCGGCGCAAGCGAGGTCCTTGGGCGCGACGCGCTCGCGACCACGCGGCCGATGGAGTCCGCCCGCTTCGGCGGCGGACTCGACAACGTCGGCGGCGCCATGCTCGCGAGCCTGCTGGCGCAGACCGCGGCCTATGGCAACGTCGCAAGTGCCGGCCTCGCCGCAAGCCACGACCTCTCCGCCACGGTCATGCCCTTCATCATCCGCGGCGTCTCGCTCCTGGGCGTCGCTTCAGCGGGTACGGCGCGCGACATCCGCGACGAGGTCTGGCGCCGCCTGGGCAGCGACTGGAAGCCGCGCCACCTCGAGCGGATCTGCACTCGCGAAGTGGCGCTCGACGAACTGCCGGGGGTCTTCGAAGGCATGCTTGCCGGCGGTTCCCACGGGCGGACGCTGGTCACGCTGTGAGAACGCGGGCCGCGCGGCGGCCGCCGCTTGCAGGCCAGCCGCCGCGGGCTACAATCGCGGGAACTGAACGGGGAACACCATGGCGCGCATCCTGATCGTCGACGACTCGCCGTCACAGCTGATGGGCATCCGCCGCATCGTCGAAAGCCTGGGCCACGAGGCGCTGACGGCGGAGGACGGCGCCGCCGGCGTCGAGGTGGCGAAGCGCGAGCTCCCCGACCTGATCCTGATGGACGTGGTGATGCCGAACCTCAACGGTTTCCAGGCCACGCGCTCGATCACCCGCGACCCGACCACGAAGCACATCCCGGTGATCCTGGTGACCACCAAGGACCAGGAGACCGACAAGGTCTGGGGCATGCGCCAGGGTGCGCGCGCCTATCTCACCAAGCCCTTCAGCGACACCGAGCTGTCGGCGACGATCGTCGAGGCGATCGCGACCGAACCCACGCCGCCTACCGCGGCCTGAGCCGGCGCGCCGGACGCCGGCGCTGCCGCTGGACCCCGGCTCGCGCCGCGTCCACGCGCCGCCGCGCGGGTGCTACTCGCGTTTCCATTCACCCGAAAACGCTTCGCGCAGGGCCTCGTAGGCCGCCCGTTGCGCATCGTCCCGCGGCACCGGGGCCTGCACCTCCAGCTCCACGATCTGGTCGCCATCGGGCTGCCCGCCGGTTCCCGGCAGTCCGCGGCCGCGGAGGCGCAACCGGCGCCCGGCCTCGGACCCCGCCGGCACCTTGAGCTCGACCAGGCCACCCAGCGTAGGCACGCTGACGGCCGCGCCAAGCGCCGCCTCCCAGGGCGCGACCTGCAGCGCATAGACGATGTTGCGGCCGTCGACCTCGAAGCGGGCGTGGGTGGCGTACTCGACCTCGAGCAGCAGGTTGCTGCCCTGCCCGCCCTGCCCGGCCAGGCGGATCACCTGCCCCGGCCGGATCCCGCGCGGCACCTTGACCTCGAGCGTGCGGCCGTTGACCGAGATGCGCATCGCGCCGCCGCGGTGCACGGTTTCCAGGGGCACGGCCAGGCGTGCGCGGGTATCGCCGCGCGGCGGGTTGCCGAAGCCCGGCCCGCCCCGCTGCTGCTGCGCCTGGCGGCGGAACAGGCTCTCGAAGAAGTCGCTGAAACCGCCGTTGCCGCCGCCGCCGAAGACTTCCTCGTAGTCGAAGTCCTGGGCACCGCCGCCATTGCCGCGGAAGCCTCCCGGCGGCGGATGGATCTCGTCACCGGGCCGGTAGCCGCGCCCGCGCAGCTGGTCGTAGGCCTTGCGGCGGTCGGGGTCGCGCAGCGCCTCGTAAGCCTCGTTGACGGCCTTGAATTTGTCCTCGGCGCCCGCCTCCTTGCTGACGTCGGGGTGGAACTTGCGCGCCAGCCGACGGTAGGCGGTCTTGATCTCGGCCTCGCCGGCGGTGGCCTCGACGCCAAGCACGGCGTAGTAATCCTTGAACTGCATGCGATCTCCACAAGCGCGGCCTTCGCGCCGGCCGCGGCAGGGTAGCAATATCGGGGCGAACGGCCGTGACGCAAGCCCGCGCCGCCCGCGGCATGGCACCATGGTGCGAGCGGCGGCGATTCCCCGCCACCCATGCGAACACGGAGTTAACCCCATGACCATCCAGACCGGCGACGCCATCCCCGAGGTCACGCTGAAGCACATCGACGACGGCGTGCAGACCATCGACACGCCCACCCTGTTCGCGCACAAGAACGTGGTGCTGTTCGCGGTGCCGGGCGCGTTCACGCCCACCTGCTCCGAGCGCCACCTGCCCGGCTTCATCGAGCACTTCCAGGCGTTCCGCGAGCGCGGGATCGAGGTCGCGTGCATGGCCGTCAACGACCCCTTCGTGATGCAGGCCTGGGGCGAAAGCCAGGGCGTTCCGGCGGGGCTGCGCATGCTGTCCGACGGCAACGGCGACTTCGCCCGCGCGCTCGGCCTGGAGATGGACGGCACGGCTTTCGGCATGGGCATGCGCAGCAAGCGCTTCGCGCTCTACGCCGAGGACGGCGTGGTCAGGCAGCTGTTCGTCGAGGCCCCGGGCGAGTTCAAGGTGTCGTCCGCGGAACACGTGCTCGGCGCGATCTGAGGCCTCAACCGCCGACGTCGAAGACCAGGCTGGCCCATGCGCCGCCTTCGGCCAGGGCGGTCAGCTGCTGGTGGCCGGGCTCGCTGAATTCGCGCCACAGCAGTTGGCGGCCACGGGTCTCGCCGACCCAGCGGCCGTTGAGCAACCACTGCACGTCGCCGTCGATGCCAACCGCGCGCAGGGCCAGACGCGGCGGCCTGGCCGAGCCGGGTGCACGCAGCAGCAGCGCGCCATCGTTGACGCCCTCGATGCGCATTGCCACCGCCTGGCCGCGGCCATCGTCACTGCAACCCGTCGCCAGCGGCGGCAGGCGCGAGGCTTCGCGTTCGGCAGCGCCCAGCCACGGTGACGCCAGCGCCGGCCAGCGCGCGACGTGGCGTATGCGGCGCTCATGCGCCCCGGCACAACCGGCGGTGAGCCGGCGGCCCGTGCCGGCATCCACTTCGATCCGCTCGAACGCCGGCGCCCAGCTGCGCGCGTCACGCTCGGGCAGCGTGGGTGGCACGGCGCCATCGAGCACCCAGGCCTGCATCCGTCGATGGCACGCGCCTTCGGGCTGCGCCTCGGCAGCCGTGCCCAGCGGCCAGCAGACTTCGCGCCCGGCGACGCCTGGCGGCGGCGCCAGGGGCGCCCCGTCGCCGGGACGCTGCGGCAGGCTGTCGACCACCTCGAACATCAGCGGCAACGCGGTCACCGCACCGTACTGGCCCGGCAGCGGCGTGCCATCCGGACGCCCGACCCACACGCCCACGGTGTAGCGGCGCGTGGTGCCGAGCGCCCAGGCATCGCGATAGCCGTAGCTGGTGCCGGTCTTCCAGGCCACGCGCGGGCGCCGGCCCGTGTCGAACGTACCGGCGCGCTCGCCAGGGCGCGGGTTGGCGGCCAGGATCCCGTGCACGATCCAGGCCGCGCCCGGCGACAGCAGGCGGCGTTCGACCAGCGGCTCGTCGGCGGAGTAACGCACGCGCCCGGCGATCCCGCCGCGCGACAGCGCCGCCTGCGCGCCGACCAGGTCCTCCAGTCGCGCGCCGGTTCCACCAAGGATCAGGGCGAGGTTCGGCTGCGCTCCGCGAGGGAAACGCAGGCTGATCCCGGCATGGTCCAGGCGCGCGGCGAAGCGCGCCGGCCCGACCCGGTCGAGCAGGTCCACCGCAGGCACGTTGAGCGACAGGCGCAGGGCATCGGCCACCGACACCGGCCCGTTGAATGCGGCATCGAAATTGCCCGGCCGGTAGCCGCCGAACGACTGTGGAGCATCGACCAGCAGGCTTTGCGAATGCACCAGGCCGTCGTCGATCGCCATGCCGTAGACGAAGGGCTTGAGCGTGGAGCCTGGCGAGCGCCAGGCGCGCACCATGTCGACGTGGCCCAGGCGCGCGGCATCGCCGAACGAGGCCGTGCCGAGGTAGGCGCGCGCTTGCATGGTGTCGTTGTCGACAACCAGCAGCGCCGCCGAGGTGCGTTCGGGCAGCTGGGCGACGTAGTTTCCAAGGCGCTCTTCCAGCGTGCGCTGCAGGGCGGCGTCGATGGTCGACTCGATGCGGTCGGCCTGCGGATCGCGCGAGCGCAGCCGCTGCGCCAGCAGCGCCGCGGACAGCGGCGGCTGCAGCGCGCGCGCGACCACCGGTTCGACCTTGGCGTCGTCGACTTCGGCGCGGCTCCAGCGTCCACTGGCGACCATGCGTTCAAGCACCTTGTCGCGCGCGCGCCGCGCCGCCTCGGGCGCGCGGTCGGGTCGCAGCCGCGTGGGCGCCTGCGGCAGCACCGCCAGCAGCGCGGCCTCGGCGTGCGACAGCCGCGCGGCGGGCTTGCCGAGGTAGGCCCAGCTCGCCGCTTCCACGCCTTCGATGGTGCCGCCGAAAGGCGCGCGCTCGAGGTACAGCGCGAGGATATCGCGCTTGGACAGGTGCGCCTCGAGCTGCAGCGCTCGCAGGATCTGTCTCGCCTTGCCCGGCAGCGTGCGCCGGTGCGGCTCGAGGATGCGCGCCACCTGCATGGTCAGCGTCGAGCCGCCCGACACGATGCGGCCGCTGCCGGCTGCCTGCCAGGCGGCACGCAGCAGGGCCACCGGATTCACGCCGGGATGGCGGCGGAACCAGCGGTCCTCGTAGGTGAGCAGCGCATCGACGTACAGCGGCGAGACGGTCGCTTCGGACGCCGGGTAGCGCCACACGCCGTCAGCGTCTGCGAAGGCGCGCAGCGGCGTGCCGTCGCGCGCGGTGACCAGGGTGGCATGGTCACGTGATTCGGGCAGCGGCGGCGGGAATGCGAAGTCGAGCGCCAGCAGCGACAACAGCAACGCCACCGTGCCCCAGCGCAGTACCGCCAACAACCGGACCCTCGCGCCGGCGGACCTCGGCGATGGCACCCCATTCACTGGTCGGATCCCCGCGCGCTATGCCGCGCCCTGCGCCGCTGCGTTCGCAGCTGCAGCTGCCGCGACATCACTGCATGCCGCAGGGCGCCCGCTCACGGCTGCACCACGCTCATCCGCGCCGGCTGGGCGCGGCCCACGCCGCGCAGCTCCGGCCGGTACATGTCCTGCACCATCGGCGGCGGCACGGTGTACTCGCCCGGCGTGACCGCACGCACCAGGTAGAACACGTCTGCGCTGCGCCCGGCGTCCAGCTTGATGGCCGCCACGTAGCGGTCGTCGCGGAACTCCTCGTGCAGCAGTTCGGCGGCGCTGCCGCGCTCGTCAAGGCGGATGCCACCGACCACCACGTCGGCCCACGTGGACGCGTCGCCCAGGTTCATGTTCTCGACCTCGAGGCCCGCCGGCAGCAGGTCGGTGACCAGCGCGTCCGGCATGTCGCGGTCGGCGGTGACGGTGACGCGCACCACCAGCGCCTCGCCCTCGCGCAGCGCACGCGGCGTCCACGCCTTGCCGTCGGTGGTGTACCAGCGACGCTCGACGCGCAGCACGCTGTCGTCGGGCTCGGGCGCGGCACGGGGAATGCCCGCCACGTCCATGCTCGCGTACAGCGGCGCCTCGCCTTCGGGCACCAGGCGCACGCCTGCGGCCAGCGCCTGGTGGCCATAGCTCCGCGAGAACCGGCGCATCGGCTCCAGCGCCTCCTCCAGGCGGCCTTCAGACAGCGTGCCCGCGAACGTGCGCCCCGGCGTGCCGGCCAGCGCACGCCCGAGCCGCGCCAGCGCCGACTGCTCCTGGGTGCTCAAATAGAACCAGCGCGCCTTGCGGCGGGCATCGAGCTCCAGCCCGAGCGTGCGCAGGCCGGCGCTCCGCTTCGGGGTGGCCAGGTCGTGCTCGCGCACCAGGGCCTGCATCAGCGCGGCGTCGCGCAGTGGCGTGCCGTAGTCGCCCAGCCAGCCGGGCCGTTCGCCCTTCCAGGCGAAGGCCGCGTCCAGCGCCTTGCCGCCGCGGGCCGCATCACCCTGCAGCGACAGGGCAAGCCCGAGGTGTGCCAGCGGCATCGCGCTGCGCGCGACCCCGCGCTCGCCGTCGTACAGCGCGCGCAGGGTGCCCAGGGGCGCCCGGTTCACGCGGGCAAGTACGTAGCCCGCGTGCGCCTTGTAGGCCAGGCGCAGGTGTTCGCGATTGTCCCGGCCGTAGAACTGCTGGCCGTCCGAGAGCAGGTCTTCGGACATGCGCGACAGCGCCTTCTGCAGCATCGCGTCCGGCACCTGGAAGCCCCCGTCGCGGGCATCGAGCAGGAACTCGGCGATGTACGGCGTCAGCATCGGCTCGGTGCCGCCGCTGCCACCCCACATCGCGAAATGCCCCGAACTGGACTGCAGCGCGGCCAGCCGGCCGAGCGCGCCCTCCATCCGCCGCTGGCGGTCGTCGCCGGGCAGCGGCGACATGCCGTAGGCCTCGGCGGTGGGCGCATCCAGCATCAGCGCCGCGTAGCCCTTGCTCGCCGTCTGCTCGGCGCAGCCATAGGGATAGCGCAGCGCGCCCTCGAGCGCCGCGGCGAAGGCGATCGGCGGCGTGGCACTGAGACCCAGGCGGGCGTTCACCGACGAGGGCAACATCCCCTCGGCCAGCGCGGCATCCAGCACCACCGGTGCCAGCGGATCAACCACCAGGCTGCGCGAACGCAGCACCTGCGGCCAGGGCGCACGCACCGGCAGGTCGTAGCTGCGGTCGACCGCCACGCCCGGTCCGTCGACCCGCACGCGGACCTTGCCGACCGCATGGCCGTCCAACGCACGCAGCGGGAACGACAGGGTCGAGCGCCCATCGGCGGCAAGCTTCGCGTTGCGCACGCCCTCGTCCACCTCCAGGGGCCCCACGCCCTCCACGCGCACGCGGAAGTCGCCCGGCTTTCCGGTGAAGTTGGCCAGGTCCAGCGTCACCGTGCCGCGGTCACCGGGCGCCATCACCCGCGGCATTCCGGCTTCCGCGACCAGCGGCGCGCGCACCAGCAGCTCCGCGTCACGGTTGCCGTAGGCCTCGTCGCCGAACACCAGCGCCGACACGCGCAGGCTGCCGTTGAAGTCCGGCAGCGTGAACTCGACCGTCGCATTGCCCTTGCCGTCGAGCTTCACCGGCCCCGAGAACAGGTCGACCGTCTGCACCCGCGCGGTTGGCCGGCGCGCCTGCGGCAGCGCCTCCAGACCCTGGTCGCCGCCGAAGCGCAGGCGCGCGGTACCGCCTTCCAGGCTTTCGATCACGCGTCCGTAGATGTCGTAGGCGTCCACGCCCAGCCTGCGCTGGGCGAAGAAGTGGCGGTTGGCGTCGGGTACCGGGTAGCGGGTGATGTTGAGGATGCCGACGTCGACCGCGGACACAGTCGCATGCGCGGCCTTGCCCGCCAGCGCCGGGACCGCGAGCGTCACGCGGAGCCTGTCGCCGGGCCTTGCCTGCTTCGGCAGCGAGAGGCCGACCGCGACCCGCCGGTCGCCGCGCTCCATCGGCACGTGCGCCACGCCGACCGCGCGCGCGGGCGTGACCTTGCTGGCCGCGCTGCCGCCACGGAACACCAGCGCGGTCACGTACACATCGTGGCGCTCCCAGTCGGCGGTCACCGGGATGCGGTAGGTGCTTCCGGCCTTGGCGTCGATCGCCTGCACGTAGAGCAGGCGGTCGCTCTCCACCAGCAGCAGGCCCTTGCCGGCATGCGGCGGCGTGACCGTGACCTCCATGGTGTCGCCGGCACGGTAGCCGGTGCGGTCCAGGGCCAGCTTGACCCTGTCGGGACGGGCATCCAGTCCGCGGTTGTCGTCGTTCCAGCTCCAGCCTGCGTTGAAGGGGTAGCGCGTGACCAGGCCGGTTTCCGGATCACGCACTTCAACGCGGTAGCCGCCCCACTCCACCGGCAGGTCGACGCGAACCGCGGACTGGCCGGCGTCCACGGCCTTCGTTTCGACCACTTCGAAGCGACTGGTGTGGCTGTAGTCCCAGCCCGAGTCCTCGTCGAAGCTCCAGTGGTAGTCGCGGTGCTCGCGCACCAGCTTCAGCTCGAGCCCGGCCAGCGGACGCGGCGTGCCGTCGGCGTCTACGCGCAGGATCTCGAAGCCGGCGCGTGCGTTGGCGTCGCTGCCCTCCCTGTCGTCGAACAGGGGACGTACGCCGACCAGCGCGTCGGCCGGCCAGAGCACGCGCTCCAGGCTGCGGTCCACCGTACGGCCGCCGCTCTCGTACAGGCTGCCGGCCAGCACCACCGACACCGGCGTATCGCCGCGCACCTCGGCGGGCAGCGGCAGCGTCTGCGTGAGCCTGCCTGCATCATCGAGCGTGGCGTCGATCACGTCGCGCGCCTCGCGCGGCAGGGACACGGTGGGATCACCGAAGAAGTAGCCCGGCAGCGAATCGACCGGGTGCTGTTCCACCGCGACCGCGAGGCGTGCCGTGAAGCGGTTGCCGGCGGCCGGCGCACCGTACAGATAGGCACCGGTGGCCTCCAGCCGCAGCGACTCGCCCTTGGCCAGGCGTGCCTGCGCGCTGTCGAGCTCGAGCTTCATGCGCTCGGGCAGGAACTCCTCGATCCGCAGCGCCATGCCCTGGACCGCATCCTTGTCGGCGGGATCGGTGCGGAACTCGATCTGCCATCGGCCAGTGGGCGCCTCGGCGGGGATTTCCCTCTCGAAGCGGTAGTAGCCCTGCGCACCGGCCTCCAGCCGCGTTTCCACGAAGGTCTTGCCGTCGGGCTGCTTCAGGCGCGCGAACAGTGGCTGCGCCTTGCCATCGCTAGCGGCGGACACCGGCTTGCCGTCGGCATCGCGCAGCAGCGCCGAGACGCGCACGGTTTCACCAGGGCGGTACAGGTCACGGCCCGACCACGCGAAGACCTCGAACCAGGCCTGCCGGCGGCCTGCCACCGCGAATTCGGAAAGATCCAGCGCAGGCTGGTTGAACGGCAGCAGCGAGACGTCGTTGCCGCGCGTCGCCACGAGGACCTGGGCGGCGTCGAGCTTGTGCTTCAGCACGGCGTTGCCGTTGCCGTCGGTCCCGGCCTTGAACACGGCCTCGCCCTTGCCGTCGAGCACGCGCAGCTCGACGCCGCCCAGCGCCCCGCCGCCCTGCAGCGACGCCGTGTGCACGAACAACTGGTCGGCGTAGGCGCGCACGTGCAGGCCGATGTCACTCACGGTGAAGAAAGCGGTGTCGTACATGCCCTCGAAGCTGCCGGCGCGCTTCATGGTGGCGAAGTACAGGCCGGGCTGCTGCAGCTCGGTGATGTCCTGCAGCGGCAGGTAGGTGACCGCGCGTTCGTTGCGCTCGCCGCCCAGCACGAAGCGGTTGACGTAGACCGGGTCGGCCATCCGCGCCACGCTGCGATCACCGTTGTAGCGGTTGTCCAGTTCCCAGCCGCTGCGCCGGCCACCACGCTGGTACTCGGAGAAGAAGCGCGCCAGCTCGGAGTCGCGCACGCGCAGGAACTCGACGTCGACCTCCTCCACGTTCACCGACACCACGGGCAGGCCGCGGGATTCGCGCGCGGGCAGAACGCTGCCCTGGGAGGCGAAGCCTGCGGCGGGGTCCAGCTCCCCGGTATGGACCTTCTGTTCGATGTCGCGGCCAAGCGTACTGCCGTCGGCGGCGGTGAGCGCGGCGGAGATGCGCAGCGTGTACTCGCGATCGGCCTGGGCGAAGGGGAAGCGCAGCACGCGGCCTTCTTCGTCCAGGCTCCAGCCGCTGTCGGCCGCCACCGGCTCGGCGAAGGTCAGCAGTTTGTCGAAATCCTGGGTGCCGACCAGCGGCTGCGAGAACTCGACCGCAAGCGCGAGCGCCCCTTCGCCCTGGTCGGGCCAAGCGCGTACCAGGCCGAAGCCCTGCACCTCCGCGCGCTCGGCGACGATGGCCTCGCCGCCGGGGGCGGGCAGCTGGCCGCCTTCATTCCGCTTGCAGCCCACCGGCAGCAGCGTCAGGAACAGCAGCACCATGGCCGCGGCGAAGCGCCGCAGGCCGACCGAACGATTGCTTCCCTTCATTGTCAGCCCGCCCTCAGGAGTCACCGGCAGTATAGAAGCGCCGGCAGTCCCGTCGACAACGCGCCACGGCGCGAAACGGGGTTCCGCCTTCGCCGCAGCTGCCGCCCGCAACAGCGTCGGTGGCAGCCGCTCCTGATGGACTGGCGGGACCGCAGCTGCGGTCCCGACCGATCAACCGGCGTCGCTGGCGCCGTCGCCTTCACCGGCCGCGGGCGCGGTGCCAACGCTTGCGACTGCATCGACGCCAACGTCGGCATCGACATCGATATCGCCGTCACCGTCGCCGTCCACGATCGAGCCGTCCACGCGCTCGATCGCCTGCAGGCGCTCCCCATCGCCCAGGCGGATCAGGGTCACGCCCTGGGTGTTGCGGCTGACCACCGAGATCTCGGCGGCGCGGGTGCGGACCAGGGTGCCGCCGTCGGAGATCAGCAGCACTTCATCGTCGCGGCTGAGCAGCACGGCGGCCACCAGCGCGCCGTTGCGCTCGGTGGTCTGGATGCCGATCACGCCCTGGGTGCCACGGCCCTTGCGCGGGTATTCCGCCAGGCGCGTGCGCTTGCCGTAGCCATTGGCCGTGGCGGTGAGGATGTAGGCATCCGGCTCGCCCTCGAGCTCGCCTTCGACCTCGACGCCCTCGGCGACCACGTCCTCGTCGTCCTGCTCGATCACGTTGTCGGCGGGATCGGCCACGATCAGGCCGACCACGCATTCGCCGTCGGCCAGGCGGATGCCGCGCACGCCGGTGGCGGTACGGCCCATGGCGCGCACGGCGGACTCGTCGAAGCGCACGGCCTTGCCGTTGCTGGCGAACAGCATGATGTCGCGGCTGCCGTCGGTCAGCTCGGCGCCGACCAGGGCATCGCCATCCTCGAGGTTGATCGCGATCTTGCCGCGTTGCAGCCGGTAGGCAAACTCGGTCAGCGGGGTCTTCTTGACCGTGCCGCGGCGGGTGGCGAAGAACACGTACTGGTCGTCGCGATACTCGCGCACCGGCTGCACCGCCTGCACCTTCTCGCCCTCTTCCAGCGGCATCCAGTTGACCAGCGGGCGGCCGCGCGCGCTGGCGCCGGCCTCGGGCAGCTGGTGCACGGGCAGCCAGAACACGCGCCCCCTGCTGGTGAAGGCCAGCAGCGTGTCATGGGTATTGACCAGCCACAGCTGGGCGATGAAATCTTCGTCCTTCGTGGCCGCCGCGTTGCGGCCGCGGCCACCGCGCTTCTGCGCGCGGTAGGCGCTGACCGGCTGGCGCTTGGCATAGCCGGCCTGGGACACCGTGACCACCACGTCCTCGGGCTCGATCAAGTCGAGGATGTCGAGGTCTTCCTCGCTGGCGCGGATCTCGCTGCGGCGCGGATCGCCGTACTCTTCCTTGACGTTGCGCAGCTCGGTGCGGATCACCTCCAGCAGCACTTCGGGATCCTCGAGGATCTCGATCAGGGCGCGGATGGCTTCCAGCAGCTGGCGGTATTCCTCGGTGAGCTTTTCCTGCTCCAGGCCGGTCAGGCGGTGCAGGCGCATCTCGAGGATCTGCTGCGCCTGGACGTCGGTCAGCTGATATCCGCCCTCGAGCAGGCCCACGCCCTTGGGCAGGTCCTCCGGGCGCGAGGCCTCTGCACCGGCCGCGGCAAGCAGGCTTCCGACGAGGCCCGGCTGCCACAGGCGCGCGAGCATGCGCTCCTTCGCTTCCTGCGGGTTGTCCGAGGTCTTGATGAGCTCGATCATCTCGTCGATGTTGGCAAGCGCGACGGTCAGGCCCTCGAGGATGTGGGCGCGGTTGCGCGCCTTGCGCAGCTCGAAGATCGTCCGGCGCGTGACCACTTCGCGGCGGTGGCGCAGGAAGGCTTCGAGGAATTCCTTCAGGTTCAGCAGCCGCGGCCGGCCGTCCACCAGCGCCACCATGTTGATGCCGAACACCGACTCCATCTGGGTCTGCTGGTACAGGTTGTTCAGCACCACGTCCGCGGAGTCGCCACGCTTGATCTCGATGTAGATGCGCATGCCGTCCTTGTCGGACTCGTCGCGCAGCTCGCTGATGCCCTCGAGCTTCTTCTCCTTCACCAGCTCGGCGATCTTCTCGATCATCCGCGCCTTGTTCACCTGGTAGGGCAGTTCGGTGACGATGATCGATTCGCGGCCGTTGTCGGCCACTTCGATGTCCGCCTTCGCACGCATGCGCACGCGGCCGCGGCCGGTGCGGTAGCCCAGGTGGATGCCGCCGACGCCGTTGATGATGCCGCCGGTGGGGAAGTCGGGGCCGGGGATGTATTCCATCAGGCCATCGATGTCGATGTCCGGATCGGCGATGAGCGCGATCAGCGCATCGATCACCTCGCCCAGGTTGTGCGGCGGGATGTTGGTGGCCATGCCGACCGCGATGCCGGCGGAGCCGTTGACCAGCAGGTTCGGGAACCGGGTCGGCATGACCGTCGGCTCCTGCTCCTTCTCGTCGTAGTTGGGCTGGAAATCGACGGTATCCTTGTCGATGTCGGCCATCAGTTCGTGCGCCATGCGCGACATGCGCGCCTCGGTGTAGCGCATCGCCGCGGCGGGGTCGCCGTCGACCGAACCGAAGTTGCCCTGGCCGTCGACCAGCATGTAGCGCAGCGAGAACGGCTGAGCCATGCGCACCAGGGTGTCGTACACGGACTGGTCGCCGTGCGGATGGTATTTACCGATCACGTCACCGACGATTCGCGCCGACTTGTAGTAGGGCTTGTTGCTGTGCGCGCCAAGCTCGTGCATCGCGAACAGCACGCGGCGGTGCACCGGCTTGAGCCCGTCGCGGACGTCGGGGAGCGCGCGGCCCACGATCACGCTCATGGCGTAATCGAGATAGCTGCGACGCATCTCGTCCTCGAGGTTGATCGGGATGATTTCCTTGGCGAGCTCGGCCATTGCGACCCTTTGAAGTGGTTCGGGAAAGCCGCCGGACGGGAGGCTCGGAACACAGCATGCACGCGCCGGCAGAACCTCGGGATTCTACCATGAATCGGGCTGCTTTTGGCCTGCGATTCCGCTGGAAATCAATGGGTTGCAGGACTTCAGGGCCGGCAGTCGCGCCTCGCCGCGTGCGTCGGAAGCTGCGGTGGGAGCGCCATGGCCGCGATCGCGCTGCCGCAAGCCATCGCGGCCATGGCCGCTGCCACAAGCGGGGCGGCTCAGCTGCCGAACAGCGCCTGCATGGAGGGCGCGTCCGGGCGCGCGACGATGCCCTTCTCGGTCACGATGGCGTCGACGAGCTCGGCCGGCGTGACGTCGAACACCGGATTCCATGCCTGCACGCCCTCGGCCACGGTGCGGCTGCCGCCGGCGCCGAGCAGCTCGCCGGGATCGCGCTCTTCGATGTCGATCAGGTCGCCCGAGGGCGTGGCCATGTCGACTGTCGACGACGGCGCCACGACCATGAACTTCAGCCCGTGGTGGCGCGCGGAAATCGCCAGCTGGTAGGTGCCGATCTTGTTGGCGACATCACCGTTGGCGCAGATGCGGTCGGCGCCGACCACCACCCACTGCACACCGCCGCACTTCATCAGGTGCGAGGCCGCGGCGTCGGCGATCAGGGTGGCGTCGATGCCGTCCTGCTGCAGCTCCCACACCGTCAGCCGCGCGCCCTGGTTCCAGGGCCGGGTCTCGCCGGCGAACACGCGATCGATACGCCCCTGGGCAACGCCTGCGCGGATCACACCCAGCGCGGTGCCGAAGCCGGCGGTGGCCAGCGAGCCGGTATTGCAGTGCGTGAGCACGCCGCTGCCGGCATCGATCAGCGATGCACCCAGCACGCCCATGGCGTGGTTGGCCGCGAGGTCTTCGGCTTCGATCGCGCGTGCCTCGGCCTCGAGCGCGGCGCGCCAGTCACTGCCCTCGCCGGCCTGTGCGCGGAACAGCGCGGCGCGCATGCGGGCCAGCGCCCAGGCCAGGTTCACGGCGGTCGGGCGCGCGGCGTTGAGGCGCAGCAGGGCGGGCTCGAGGCGCTCGGCAGCCTGCGCGGCATCATCGGCTTCGATGTCGCGCGAGGCGAGCACCGCACCCCAGGCCGCGGCGATGCCGATCGCCGGCGCACCGCGCACCGCAAGCGCGTGGATAGCGTCGGCCACCGCGTCGCTGTCGGCGCAGGTGACGTATTCGGTGTTGAAGGGAAGCTTGCGCTGGTCCAGCAGTTCCAGCGCGTCGCCGGTCCAGCGGATCGGACGGATGCGGTCGTAGCGGGCGTAATCGATGGGGGTGTCCATCGAGCGAGTTTAGCGCCCCGCGCGGTGCGACCGTCTTGCGGGGACGGGCACTCAGGCCTGCGCGAAGTCGTAGGCCAGCACATCGGCGATGGCGCCGGTGCCGAGCATCGCCATCAGCAGGCGGTCGATACCCAGGGCCACGCCGGAACTGTCGGGCAGTCCGGCGGCCAGCGCATCGAGCAGCGTCTCGTCGATGGGCGGCAACACATCGCCGCGTGACCGGCGCACGTCATGGTCGCGCGTGAAGCGTGCACGCTGTTCGGCGGCGTCGGTGAGCTCGTGGTAGCCGTTGGCCAGCTCGAGCGGGCCGAGGTAGAGCTCGAAGCGCTCGGCGACATCGACGTCATCGCGCCGCACGACCCTGGCCAGCGCGCACTGCGTGGCCGGGTAGTCGTGCATCGCCAGCAGCTGTCCGGCGGGGAACGCCGGCTGGATGCGATGGGTCATCAGCAAGTCCAGCCAGTCGTCGCGTGTGAGGCCCTCCGGGTCGACCTGGCACGGGAACGCCGCCTGCAGTTCGTCCAGCGGCGCGGTCATCGGATCGACGCCGAGCGCCTCGCGGTAGACGTCGCGGAAGGACGCCTTGCGGAGCGTCGCGTCGCGACCGACCAGCGCCAGCGCGGCCTGCACCAGGGCCGCGGTCTCGTCGATCAGCGGATCCAGCGTCCAGCCCACGCGGTACCACTCGAGCATGGTGAACTCGGGGTTGTGGCGACCACCGGCTTCGCCGTCGCGGAACACGCGGCCCAGCTCGTAGCAATCACCGAGACCTTCGGCCAGCAGGCGCTTCATCGGGTACTCGGCGGACGTGCGCAGCCAGCGCGTGCGCGGCGCGCCGTCGGTGCGGCCACCGAACTCGACCGTGAACGAGGCGATATTGGGATCGGTATTGCCAGCGCGCGACATCACCGGGGTCTCGACCTCGAGCACGCCGTGGGTGGCGAAGAAGTCGCGCACCAGGCGGTTGAGCCGCGCGCGCAGGCGCAGCGCCTCGTGGTTCATGCGCCGTCTCCCGCGAATGCACGGCTGAGGATGTCGCGGTCGTCGTCGCGGAAGCCGTGGCGAAGATAGAGCGCCTTCGCGCGGGGGTTGTGGCGGTTCACTTCCAGCCGCGCGAGTTCGGCGCCCTGCCCGCGCGCCAGGTCGCAGGCCGCCGCCAGCAGCGCGCCACCGAGGCCGCGACCACGCGCAGCCGGCTCCACGTACAGCTCGTCGATCAGCATGTGGCGGCCGCCCTGTTCGATGCTGAAGCACCAGCCCAGCACGAGGTAGCCCACGCGCTCGCCGCCGACCTCGGCAAACAGCGCGCCGCCGAGCGAGGCATCGCCCAGCAGCTGTTCGAGCCCGCGACGTACGCGCGGCTCGTCGAGCGGAATCCGGTCCTCGGCATAGAAGCGGCGCAGCATGCCGAGCAGTGCCGGCAGTCCGTCGTGCGTGACCGGTCGCAGCACGAGCGGCGCCCGGGCCGCCGCGCTCACGGATGCTCTCCCAGGAACGCCAGCAGCCGCGCCTCGTCCCAGACCTCGATGCCGAGCTCCGTGGCCCTGGCCAGCTTGGAGCCCGCCTCGGCGCCGGCGACCAGGAAGCCGGTCTTCTTCGAGACGCTGCCCGAGACCTTGGCGCCGAGTGCCTCGAGCTTCGCCTTGGCTTCGTCGCGACCCATCGCGTCGAGCGTGCCGGTGATCACCACCGTCACGCCGTCGAGCGGGCCGGCGGCCGCCACCGCGTCTGCCGGCAGCGCCGCCAGCAGCTCGGCCTGCATCGCTGCGGCAGCCAGCAGCATGCGCTCGTTGGCGTCGTCCGACAGCCAGTCCGACACCGCGTAAGCGGTGTCGTCCGGCAGCCCTGCGCTCACGAAGTTGTGCCGCTCCTGGCCGAGCAGCGTCGCCGCATCGGGGAAGGCATCGGCCAGCTGCTTCGCGCGCAGCGGCGTCAGCTTCGGGATCGCGAAGTCGGCCAGTAGTTGCGCCAGCGTCAGCCCTTCGCGCAGCTTCGGCGACGGCGGATGCGCGTCGGTGATGCGCACGCCGGCGGCCAGCAGGTCGTCGATCACGGCCTGGTTGCCGGGCTGGTCGAGGAAGTGGCCCAGCGCGCGCGCAACTTCGTCGCCGATGTCGGGCACGCGCTTGAACAGCGGCCAGGGCGCGCGGCGGATGCGGTCTAGGTCGCCGAACCAGGCGGCCAGCGCCTTGGCCGTGCTCTCGCCGACGTGTTCGATGCCGAGCGCGAACAGCAAGCGCTCCAGCGTGGTCTCGCGGCTGCGATCGATCGCGGCCACCAGGTTCTCCGCCCACTTCGTCGCGACCTTGCCCGACTTCACCGTTTCCGGCGTAGTGCCGTCGCGCTCGTCGGCGCGCCGCTTCATCTCGACGAAGTCGTCGACGCCCAGGCGGTACAGGTCGGCGACGCTCTTCGCGCAGTCGAAGTCCACCAGTGCCTGGATCAGACGCTCGCCAAGGCCTTCTATGTCCATCGCGCGCCGCGAGGCGAAGTGGAACAGGCCCTGCACGCGCTGCGCCGGGCAGACCAGCTCACCGCTGCAGCGAGCGACCACCTCGCCCTCCTCGCGCACGATTTCCGAGCCGCAGACCGGGCAGTTCACCGGCATGCGCCAGGCCGTGGTCCCTTCCGGCCGGCGCTCCGGGATCACCCGCAGCACTTCGGGGATCACGTCGCCTGCGCGCCGCACGATCACCGAGTCGCCCACGCGCACGTCCAGGCGCGCGACCTGGTCGGCGTTGTGCAGGGTGGCGCGGGTGACGGTCACGCCCCCCACGTGCACCGGCTGCATCAGCACCCAGGGCGTGACCGCGCCGGTGCGGCCGACGTTGACCTCGATCGCCTCGACGATCGTGGCCTCCTCCTGCGCCGGGAACTTGTGCGCGATCGCCCAGCGCGGCGCGCGCGAGACGAAGCCGAGGTCGACCTGCAGCTCGTGGCTGTCGACCTTGTAGACCACGCCGTCGATGTCGTAGGGCAGCGTGTCACGCGCCTCGCCGATGCGGCGGTAATAGTCGAGCACGCCGTCCAGGCCGGTCGCGCACTCGACCAGCGGCGACACCGGCAGGCCGAGGGCGCGGAGCCAGTCCAGCACCCCGGAATGGGTGGCCGGAACGCGCGCGCCCACGACTTCGCCGAGGGAATAGGCGAAAAACGCCAGCGGGCGCTTGGCGGTGATCGAAGGATCCAGCTGCCGCAGCGAGCCGGCCGCGCCGTTGCGCGGATTGGCCAGCGGCTTGGCGCCGTGCGCCAGCGCCCAGTCGTTGTAGGCCTTGAAGCCGGCGCGCGGCATGTAGACCTCGCCGCGCACTTCGAGCACGTCGGGAACGCCGGGCATGCCGTTGGCGCCGCCGCTTTCGCCCGCTTCGGCGCCGTCAGGATCCCGTAGCCGCAGCGGTATCGCCTTCACCGTGCGCAGGTTTGCGGTGACGTCTTCGCCGGTGGCGCCGTCGCCACGGGTGGCGCCACGCACGAACAGGCCGTCCTCGTAGCGCAGGCTGATCGCCAGGCCGTCGAACTTCGGCTCGACGGAAAACACCGGTGCGTCCTCATCGGTTTCGCGCACGATGCGGGCGACGAATTCGGCGACCTCGTCATTGCTGAAGGCATTGGCCAGCGACAGCATCGGTACCGCATGGCCGACCTCGGCGAACTTGCCCGAAGGCAGCCCGCCCACGCGCAACGTCGGCGAGTCGGGCGTCTGCAGCGATGGATCCGCGGCCTCAAGCGCGGACAGCTCGAGCATGAGCCGGTCGTACTCGGCGTCCGGCAGCGCCGGATCGTCGAGCACGTGGTAGCGGTGGTTGGCGTCGTCGATCAGGCGGCGCAGTTCGGCGGCGCGCTGCTGGGCAGTCTCGGGCATGCCCGGATTGTCCCCCGGAAACCGTGGGAGCCGCTACTGGAGGAGCCGCTGGTGTGGGAGCCGCCATAGCGGCGATCGCGGCTGTAGCCGCTCCCACGGGGAATCGCAGCCATGGCCGAACGCTCCACCGTGGGAGCCGCTATAGCGGCGATTGCGCTACGACCCGGCTGCAGTGGCGGGTGTCGGCACGGCCAAGTCGCAGCTATAGCTGCTCCTACCGGGAGGACCCGAGGGCTTACCAGTCGGGGCTGCGGGTGATCGGCACGTCCTGCTCGCGGTCGTAGGTTCGCAGCTCTTCACGCAGGTGCGAGATGCGCTGGCGGCCGAGCGCGTTGCGCTGCTCGTCGAGCAGCACACCGTCGAGCAGTTCGGCCATGCGCTCGGCCGTGGGCAGCATCGCGTCCCAGGCGTCGAGCGCCGACATCGGCGCGGGCAAGGTCAGGAAGAAGGCGATCGCAGGCGTTTCCAGCGCCTGGATCTCCGCCATCTCGAAGCTGCCGGGACGGCGGATATTGGCGACGCTGAACACCGGGCCGCGCTCGGGATGACCGGCCACCAGGCGGTGAAACACATTGAGGTGGCCATAGGTCAGCCCGGCCTTTTCGGCAGCGACCACGATGTCCGGGCCGCGCAGCACGTGGCCCGCGCGCGCCGCGATGTAGAGGGTGACGATCTTGTCGAAGTCATCGCTGACGCGCTGGCCGTATTGGCTGACGGTCGCGCCCGCGGTGCCGCCGACGGCGCCGTCGAGCAGGTCCATCTCGGCCTGCATGGCGTCATCGACCGGCGTCTCGCCACCCAAGCCCAGTTCGCGCTCAAGCTGCGCGCCCAGGGTCGGCTCCAAGCGCTCCTCGCGCGCCGCCGGCGTGGACCTGGCCGGCACGCGGCGTCCCTGCGGACTGCGCGGCCTGGTGCCGAAGTACCAGATCGCGCCGAACAGCAGGACGCCCGCGAGCAGGATCCCGATCCGCAGCAGCCAAACGTCGCTCATCGTGCTCTCCCTTGTTGGTTCAGGCGGCGCCGACCAGGCGTGCGGCTTCCGCAAGATCGACCGACACCAGCCGGCTGACGCCGGGCTCGCGCATGGTAACGCCCGAAAGCTGCTTCGCGGCCTCCATCGTCGACTTGTTGTGGGTCACGAACAGGAATTGCACCTTCTCGCTCATCTCGGTAACCAGCGCGCTGAAGCGGCCGACGTTGGCCTCGTCCAGCGGCGCGTCGACCTCGTCGAGCAGGCAGAACGGCGCCGGGTTGAGCTGGAAGATGGCGAACACCAGCGCCACCGCCGTCATCGCCTTCTCGCCGCCCGACAGCAGCGAGATATTGGACACGCGCTTGCCCGGCGGCCGCGCCATGATCGCGACGCCGGTGTCGAGCAGGTCCTCGCCGGTGAGCTCCAGGTAGGCGTGGCCGCCGCCGAACAGACGCGGATAGATCTCCTGCACGCCAGAGTTGACGCGGTCGAAGGTGTCCTTGAAGCGGCCGCGGGTCTCGCGGTCGATCTTGCGGATGGCGTCCTCCAGCGTGTCCAGCGCCGAGGTGAGGTCGGCGTCCTGGCTGTCGAGGTATTCCTTGCGCTGCGCGGCTTCGGCATGCTCCTGGATCGCGGCCAGGTTGACCGGCTCCAGGCGGCGGAGCTTGGCGTCGAAGTCGGTGACCATGCGGCCCCAGGCGCCGGCTTCGGCATCGTCGGCCAGGCCCGAAACCACGTCGTCGAGGACGAAGCCAGCCTCCACCACGGCGGCGGTCAGCTGTTCGGCGTGGATCACCAGGGCCTGCTGGTCGAGGCGGCGCTGGGCGATGGCCTCGCGCTGGGCGATGGCCTGCTCGTCGCGCTGGTGGCGCACCTGTTCGTTGCCGCGCAGCACGGCGTCGACGGCGTCGAGCGCGGTGCGCGCCTGCGCCAGGACCTGTTCGGCATGGACGCGCTGGGCGAGTGCGGCCTGGCGCTGCTGCTCAAGCTCATCGATCGGGGTATCGCCGGTGGCGAGCTGGGCGCTGATCTCGCCCAGGCGACCGTCGAGCTGGCCGCGCTGGCCGCCCATGCGCTGCAGGGCCTGGCGCAGTCCGCTGGCCTGCGTGCGCTGGGTTTCCAGCTGCAGCGCCAGGGCATGGGCCTGTTCGCGCGACTCACGCGCCGCGGTGCGGGCCTGGTCGCGGGCGGTGGCCAGGCGCGTACGCTCGGCCTCGAATTCCCGGCGCGCGCCTTCGAGTTCGGCCATGCGCGACACCGCCTGCTCGAGCACGCCGCGCGCCTCGCGCGCCTGCTCGCCGCTGCCGGCGATGGATTCGCCGAGCTGGGCGAGCTCGGCATCGATGCGTTCTATGCGGTTGCGGGCGGCGTCGAGCCGGCCCTGCTGGCCCTGCAGCCGGCCGGCAAGCTCCGATACGCTGCGATGGGCGTGGTACAGCTGCCGCTGCGTGTCCTCGCGCGCCTGTTCGGCCGCCAGCAGGCGCTCGCGGCCATTGGCCAGCGCCTCCTCCAGCTCACCTTCGCGGCCCTGCAGCGTTTCGATGCGCTCGCGCAGGGTCTGGATCTCGCGCTCGCGCAGCAGTGCGCCCTGGCGTGCGGCGCCCGAACGCAGCACCCGCAGCCAGCCGGCGCCCAGGCGCTCGCCGTCCTGCGTGATCACCGAATCACCGGGATCCAGTCGCGCCTGCAGTTCGCGGGCCTCGGCCAGCGAGCCCGCCACGTGCAGCCGCGACAGCAGCCGGCGGATCGCCAGCGGCCCGCGCACGCGCGCGGCCAGCGAGGTCGGCGCGAACGCGGCCTCGCCGCCGGCGGCCTGCGCCGACGACACCAGCGCGAGGCGGCCGTCGCCGAGATCGGCCAGCGCGTCGACCAGCGCCTCCGGACTCTCGACCAGCACGCCTTCGATCATCTGTCCCAGCGCGCCCTCGACCGCGTTCTCCCAGCCGGCCTCGACTTCCAGCACTTCGCCCACGCGGGTGGCCGAATCCAGGCCGTGCTGGCGCAGCCAGGCCATGGCCGCGCCCTGCTCCTGCCCCAGCGCCGCGTGCTGCAGGGTCTCGAGCGAGGACAGCCGGCCGCGGGCTTCCTGCGCCTGCTTGCGGACGTCGGAGATCTCCTGCTGGCTGGCACGCTGCTGGTCCTGCAGGTCGAGCGCGGCCTGCTTGCGCGCGTCCAGGCCTTCGTTGAGGCCTTCCAGCGCGAATTTCTGCGCCTCGTGTTCTTCGGCAACGCCGGCGAACGCCTCGGCCAGCGCGTCCAGGTCCAGGCCCGCGCGTTCGGCGGACAGCACGCCGCGGCGGCGATCATCGTCGAGTGACTGGCGGTCGAGGTAGTCGACGCGGGTGCGCTCGACATCGGCCGCGCGCGCGGCCTCGGCGGATTCGCGGCTGTGCGCGTCCCAACGCTCCTGCCAGTCGGCCAGCGCGGCCTCCGCCTCGCGCAGGGCGTCCTGGCGGGCTTCGTCGCTTTCACGCAGGGCGTCCAGCGCCGGCTCGGCTTCGGCGACCGATTCCTCCAGGATCGCCAGTCGCTCCTCGTCGCCGCTGATGTGCTGCGCCAGCTCGGCGATCGCATCCTCGGCCTCTTCGCGGGCGCGCAGCAGGCGCTGCGACAGCTCGCGCTGGTGGGTGATCTGCTGCTCGATGCGCGCCAGCGTGCCGCCCACTTCGTAGCCGGCGGCCTGGGCGCGGTTGAGCGCCTCCATGGCGTCCTCGCGCTCCACGCGGCCTTCTTCGAGCGCGCGCTCGGCCTCGCGCTGCTCGGCGATCAGCTGCTGCAGGCGGGTCTCTTCCTGCGCCAGCCCCTCGCGCAGCACGCCCAGCTTCGCGTCCAGCGCGCGGTACTCCAGCGCCTTCCACTCCGCGTCGCGGATCCTGCGTTCGGCCTGGATCGCGGTGTACTGCTCCGCCTGCCGGGCCTGCCGCGCCAGGTGGCCGAGCTGCTTGCCGACCTCCTCGCGCAGGTCGTTGAGGCGGTCGAGGTTCTCGCGGGTGTGGCGGATGCGGGTCTCGGTTTCCTTGCGCCTTTCCTTGTACTTGGAGATGCCGGCGGCCTCCTCCAGGTACACGCGCAGGTCCTCGGGCCGGGCCTCGATGATCTGGCTGATCATCCCCTGCTCGATGATGGAATAGCTGCGCGGGCCCAGGCCCGTGCCCAGGAACAGGTCGGTGATGTCGCGCCGGCGGCACTTGGCGCCGTTGAGGTAGTAGTTGCTCTGCCCGTCGCGCGAGACCAGGCGCTTGACCGAGATCTCGTTGAAAGCGGCGAACTCGCCGGTGATGGCGTGGTCGCTGTTGTCGAAGATCAGCTCGACGGTCGCCTGCGAGACCGGCTTGCGCGAGGTCGAGCCGGAGAAGATCACGTCGGTCAGCGAATCGCCCCGCAGCCGGCTGGCCGAACTTTCGCCCATCACCCAGCGCACGGCGTCGATGATGTTCGACTTGCCGCAGCCGTTGGGACCCACCACGCCGGTCATGTTGGTCGGCAGGTGGAGGGTGGTCGGATCGACGAATGACTTGAAGCCGGAGAGCTTGATGGTGGACAGGCGCATGCGGCGGTCGGTTGCCTCGGCGGCGCACGGGCGGGCCGTGGCGGCGGTCGGTTGCAGGGACGGACAGGAAGAATGCGGCGCAGGGCCGCATCGCCAGGGAGTATAACGGCAGGCGGCAGGCCCGACCGGGCGGGCGGACCCGGGCAGGCGGGGCCGCCGGGACGGCGCCGGGCCGGTTCACGGAGCGCCCGCCGCCGGATCCACGCCACGCACGCGGACCTACGGCATCAGGAGGGCTGCGCCGATGGCCGAACGCGAGAAGGGCCGATGCCCGCCCCGCGATGCGGCGGCGAGGATCCGTCCATGACACGCCATCGCACCCGGATCCATACGCCTTCAACTGCACCCGCCCGCCTGTTCAGGGCCACCGCCCTTGCGCTGGCGCTGGCCGCGGGCTGGGCGGCCCCGCCACTGGCGGCGCGCGACACCCCGGATGCCCGGCCGGCCGGTCCGGATATCCGCGCGCTGCTGATGCAGGCCACCACGCCGCCTGCGGGTGCCGGCGCCGGCACCGGGCAGCCCGTATCCGAATACTGGGTCAGCGAGAAGCTGGACGGCGTCCGCGGCCGCTGGGACGGACGCCGGCTGTGGACGCGGGGCGGGTTTCCGGTGGACGCGCCTGCCTGGTTCACCGCCGGCTGGCCGGAGGTGCCCATGGATGGCGAGCTGTGGCTGGGTCGGGGCCGCTTCGCGGAGGCGAGCAGCCTGGTGCGCAACCCTCCCGCCGATGACGCACCATGGCGCGCGATGCGCTTCCTGGTGTTCGACCTGCCCGGGCACGCCGGCACCTTCGAGCAGCGGGTCCACGCCATGCGCACGCTTGCCGGCCCGGATACGCCGCCCTGGCTGCGTCCGGTGGCGCAGTCGCGGGTCGCCGATGCGGCCCAGCTGCAGGCGCGCCTGCGCGCGGTGCTCGACGCCGGCGGCGAAGGCCTGATGCTGCAGCATCGCGACGTCCGCTACATGCCCGGCCGCAGCGACGGGCTGCTGAAGCTCAAGCCGCACGACGACGCGGAGGCGCGCGTGGTGGGGCACCTGCCCGGCCGTGGCAAGTACGCAGGCCTCGTCGGCGCCCTGCTGGTCGAGCGCGACGACGGCGTGCGCTTCCGCCTTGGCAGCGGCCTGAGCGACGCCGAACGCGCCGCGCCGCCGCCGCTCGGCAGCCTGGTGACCTATCGCTACAACGGCCTGACCGCCAATGGCCTGCCGCGCTTCGCCCGTTTCATGCGCCTGCGGGAACCGGCTTGGGCCACGGGCCCGGATCCGGTCCCGGACCGCAGCCTCGACTGAGCGCCAGCATCCTGCTGGATCGGCCGTGGTTGCGACCCCGTTGGCACGGACGGCCGCTCGCCCAGCCGCAGCCCTTGCAGGGCGCGTCATTCAACGATGCTGCAGGTCCCCCAGCGGATCCAGCCGCCTCCCGTCGCCGGGGTCGAAGAAATGCAGCTGCCCGACGGCCACCCGCAGCGGCAGCGCTTGGCCGGCACGCGGGAGAGCGCCGGGCGGCAGCCGTGCGACCAGCGCGTGCCCGGCAAGGTCCAGGTTGACGAAGACCTCGCTGCCCACCGGCTCGACCACGTCCACCCGCGCCTCGAAGACGACCCCCATATCGACATCGCCATCGACGGCATCGCCGGCGCGCAGCAGGTGCTCGGGCCGCAGGCCCATGTCCAGCTCCCGGCCCTCCCAGTCGGCGGGGACGCGCAGCCCCGGCAGCGGCACGCACAGGTCGCCATCGCCCAACAGGGCCGGCGCATCGCCAAGGCGCTCCAGGCGGCCCCGGATGACGTTCATCGCCGGACTCCCCAGGAACGTGGCCACGAACAGGTTCGCCGGCCGCTCGTACAGGGCCATCGGCGTGTCGACCTGCTGGATGCGGCCACCGTCGAGCACCACGATGCGCTGGCCCAGGGTCATCGCCTCAACCTGGTCGTGGGTCACGTAGACCATGGTGGTGCCCAGGCTGCGGTGCAGGCGCGCGATCTCCACCCGCATCGCCGCGCGCAGGCGGGCATCGAGATTGGACAGCGGCTCGTCGAGCAGGAAGACCTGCGGCTGCCGCACCAGCGCACGTCCAAGTGCCACCCGCTGCCGCTGGCCGCCCGAAAGCGCCGCCGGCTTGCGCTCGAGCAGGTCTTCCAGGCCCAGGGTTTTCGCGGCGCCGGCGACCCGCCGGGCGACCTCCGCCTTGCCCATGCCGCGCAGCTTCAGGCCGAAGGCCAGGTTCCCGGACACGCTCATGTGCGGGTACAGCGCATAGTTCTGGAACACCATGGCGATGTCCCGGTCTCGCGGGGCGACGTCGTTGACCACGCGGTCGCCGATGGTGATCGTGCCGCCGTCGACCGTCTCCAGGCCGGCGATCATCCGCAACAGGGTCGACTTGCCGCAGCCGGAAGGTCCCACCAGCACCAGCAACTCGCCGTCGCCGGCTTCGAAGCTCGCGTCGTGGACGGCGATGAAGCCGTCGGGATAGACCTTGCGGACCTGTTCGAGCCTGACCTGCGCCACCGCCACTCCCACTCCGGGTTTCCCCGTCGATGCGACAGCGGGGCCTGTGCGTTATCCTCGCAATGTAACCGTTTTCAGCGCATTCCTGCGCGCCGACCCTCCCGGAGCCCCCTGCCCCATGTCCGATTCCGCCGGTCCTGCTCGCGACCCCGTTTTCCCCGATGGTTTCCTCTGGGGCGCGGCCACCGCCGCACACCAGATCGAAGGCTCGCCGCTGGCCGATGGCGCCGGCCCCAGCATCTGGACGCGCTTCGCGCACACGCCGGGCATGACCCTCAACGGTGATACCGGCGACGTCGCCTGCGACCATTACAACCGCTGGAAGGACGACGTCGCGCTGATGCGCGAGCTCGGCCTGAAGGCCTACCGCTTCAGCGTGTCCTGGTCGCGCATCCATCCCGAGGGCACCGGCCGCGTCAACCGGAAGGGCCTGGACTTTTATTCGCGCCTGGTCGACGAGCTGCTGGCCAACGACATCGAGCCGCTGGCCACCCTGTTCCACTGGGACCTGCCCGCGGCGCTGGACGACCGCGGCGGCTGGCTCAACCGCGACTGCGCCGACTGGTTCGCCGAATACGGCACGACGCTCTACCGCGCGCTCGACGGCCGGGTGAAGAAGTGGGCCACGATCAACGAGCCTTGGGTGGTCACCGACGGCGGCTATCTGCACGGCGCGTTGGCGCCCGGCCACCGCAGCCGCTACGAAGCACCGATCGCCGCGCACAACCTGATGCGCGCGCATGGCGCGGCCGTGCAGGCCTACCGCGCGGAGGGCAAGCACGAGATCGGCCTGGTGGTGAACATCGAGCCGAAGCACCCGGCCAGCGACTCGGCCGAGGACGCCGCGGCCGTACGCCGCGCGCATGCGTACATGAACGAGCAGTTCCTGCACCCCGCGCTGCTCGGCCATTACCCGCCGGAGCTGAAGGAGATCTTCGGCGACGCCTGGCCGGACTGGCCGGCGGAGGATTTCGAGCTGATCCGGCAGCCCCTGGACTTCGTCGGCATCAACTATTACACCCGCAGCGTGACCGCCGCCGGCGACAGCTACCCGCTGAAGACCAGCGTGGTGCGGCAGCCGCTGGGCACCTATACCGAGACCTCGTGGGAAGTGTTCCCGCAGGGCCTGACCGACCTGCTGGTCTGGTTCAAGGACACCTACGGCGCGCTGCCGGTCTACATCACCGAGAACGGCGCCGCCTTCTTCGACCCGCCCACGGCCGAGGGTGGCCGCGTGCGCGACCCGCTGCGCATCGACTACCTGCGCAAGCACATCGGCGCGATCCGCGACGCGATCGATGCCGGGGTGGACGTGCGCGGCTACATGGCGTGGTCGCTGCTGGACAACCTGGAGTGGTCGCTCGGATACTCGAAGCGCTTCGGCATCGTGCACGTGAACTACGGCACGCAGGAGCGCACGCCCAAGGACAGTGCGCGCTGGTATTCCGACGTGATCGCCAGCAACGGACGCACGCTCTCCGACCCGCTTCCCTACTAGAGGATCCCGGCGCACGGCATGCATGCATTTTCCAGCCAGCGCCGGGGAGCCGCCGGATGAGTGCGACCGGCGCCAAGGGGGGCATCGAACCGCGCGACGGGGTCGAGTTCCAGGCGTTCCAGGACAGCACGCAGTGGGCCTGGGCGGCGGCCGTGACGCTGGCCGCGGCCCTGCGCCGCAGCCTGGAAGCCGAACCCAGGACGCGCCTGCTGCTGTCCGGTGGGCGCACGCCGGCGCCCGCCTACGCCGCGCTTGCGCGCGCCCCGCTGGACTGGGGCCGGATCGATGTCGCCCTGGTCGACGAACGCTGGCTGCTGCCCGACGATCCCGACAGCAACGCGCGCCTGGTGCGGGAGTCGCTGCTCGCCGACCGCGCCGTCGCCGCGCGCTTCGAGTCGATCACCCGCCCGGGGCGCAGCATCGAGGACGCGGTCACGGCCGCGAACATGCATGCCGCGCACCCGGCCGGAGTGGTCGTGCTGGGCATGGGCCAGGACGGCCATGTCGGTTCGCTGTTCCCGGACATGGCCGGGTTGGCCGCCGCCCTCGCCTCGCCGCGGCCCTACGTCGCCGTGGATGCCACCGGCTGCCCGGGCGCGGGCCCGTGGACGCGCCGCATAAGCCTGACGCCCGCGGGCCTGGCCCCGGCGCACACGCGGCTGCTGCTGATCCGCGGCACGCGCAAGCGCGAACTCCTCGACCGCGTACTGGGCGGCGACGACCCGATGGAATTCCCGGTGCGCATGGCCTTCCTCACGCCCGGCGCGCCGCTGCGGATCCTCTGGTGCCCCTGAGCGGGTATCGGCAGCTGCAGAGCGTCCGGGATACCGACGCGCGGCGGCCACGCAATGGCGCGGCCGGGCGCGCCATTGCGCTGGCGCCCGTCGTCAGCGCCCGCTTGCTGCACCTCCTATTTCGATCCGCGCCGGCACCTGCATGATCCGCAGCTCGCCGCCCTCCCACGAGGCCGGACGTCCGTTGATGGTGGTCGCGCCGGGCGCACCCTTGGCCCACGGCCATGGCAGCACCAGCCCACCGGCCGGTGGCTCCAGCCCGTCTTCGAGGTCCAGCACCAGCACGTCCGCGGTGCGGCGCAGCGAATAGGCCAGCGTGCCCCGTGGCGTGTCCAGGCCGCGCACGCCCACGCCGTCGTCGAGCCAGGCGGCAGGCACGCCGGCGGCCAGCACCAGGCTGTCGTCGGACTCGCGTGCGTAGGCGAACATGTCCAGCGCGGAGCGCACGAAGTCTGACGCCACCCACGCGTGCGGCAGGTCGCCCAGGAAGAACGGCTTGCGCGGCGTCGGCGTGACCACCTCGGCCCACTGGTTCCAGGCCGGCGGCGCGCGATCGTCAAGGAACCACTGCGCTGCGTCCCAGGCGCGTTCGCGCCAGCCCAGGCGCACGAAGGCGCCGACGTTGCGCCATTCGTAGGGCGTGTAGTCCTTCCATTCGCGCTCGCCGTCGCGGCGCTGGGCGAATTCGCGCCAGTAGCGCTCGAAAGTGTTGCGCACGCGATCGGCGGGCAGGTGGGCGAGCTCGCCTCCCGGCGCCAGCGCAATCGTGGTCGAGGTGGCGTCGAAATCGCCCAGTTCGGCCGCGCCGGGCAGGAAATCGATGCCGTGGCGGGCAGCGGCGGCGTCAAGCGAAGCCAGCAGGTCGGCGCGGAAGCGGTCGCGCGATGCGGCCATGCGCGCTGCGTCGGCATCCTTGCCCAGCGCCCGGGCCACGTGCACCGCGTCCTTGTAGCCACGCAGCGCCCAGAAGTTGTCCCAGTACGAGTGCATGGGCTTGGCCGAATAACCCTCGTGGCTGATCGAGGCCGGCATCATCCCGAAGAAGGCGGGATCGATGGCGCGGTTGGCTTCACTGCGTTCGCTCAGCGCCAGCGCCTCCATGTATTCGTGGGCGGCCAGGACGCGTGGCCACATGCGTTCGAGGAAGGCGTGGTCGCCGGTGTAGCGCCAGTACTCGGCGATGTTGAAGATCAATTCGCCATGGCTGTCGTTTTCCGGCACCGGGTCGCTGCCGCGGTCGTCGACGCAGCACGGCACCTTGCCAGTGTCGAACTGGAAGGGCGCGTACCACTCGACGTAATCACGTACGGCGTCGGCACGCCCCATCCGCAGCAATCCTTCGGAAATCATCGCGCCGTCGCGGATCCAGCTGCGCGAGTAGGAGCGCGTTCCCGGCTGCAGCCGCGGACCGACGCGCGAGATCAGCATGTGCGCGAGCGCGGTGCGCAGGCTGTCCGCCAGTGCACGGCCCTGCGGCGGCAGGTCCAGCTGCACCTGGTCGAGCCGGCCGCGCCAGTCGGCCGCGACCCGGTGCTGCAACTCTTCCCCGTCCCACCAGCGCCGCGCCGGGCCGCTGCCGCCGGTCATCGGCACCATCACGTCCACGCTGCCGACTTCGCCCGGCCCCAGCTTCATGCGATAGACCAGCGCCGCCGAGGCCAGGCCCGTCGGGTCGTCGATGACGCGCATGGTCGACGGCAGCTTGCCGGCGGCCAGGTGCTGCACGACATCGCCGGCGTCGAAGGCCGAGGCGAACGAGGCCGTGGGCACCTGCTTGGCGAACACGCGCGGCACGCCGGCCACCGACACCATGCCGCCGTCGACCGCGATGCCGCTGATCCGGCTGACGCCGCCGACGGTATTGAGGAACTGCGACGGCGGATTGACCTGCAGCGGTCGCGTGGCCAGCGCCAGCTGGAGCTCACGTGCGCGCCCGCTGGTATTGGCCAGGTGGTAGCGCAGCACCAGCTGCGAGCGCGCCGGCTCCCCGGCGGCGAACGCGGTGACCCGCAGCGAGAACCCGTCGTGGCGCCAGTCCACGCTCGGGATCGGCAGGTAACCGTCCTGCAGCGACTGCCGGGGTGCGGCGTCCGCCCAGGAGACCAGGCGACCGCCGGCGACCACGAAGGGCTCGATGCTGAAGCCGCCGCGGCCCACTTCGACCGCGCCGTCCTCGCCGATCAGGCCCTGCTGCAGCCCGCCGTCCAGGCCAAGGATGGTCCAGTACGGCTGCTCGCCACTGAAGCCGCGCGGATAGCGGCCGCGCGGCAGGTCCGCGGCCACGGCGCGTACGAAGTCGTTCGGGTGGGCGCTGAAGCCCAGCGGTCTGGCGGTGGCTTCGGCAAGCGCGAATTCCGGTCCCGGACCGGCCAATGCATCCAGCGCCACGTAGCGCGCTTCGGATTCCGGCAGCGCGATCCAGTCCCGGCCGCCGTCACCGTCGGCCACGTCGCGCGCATCCCGCCACGCGACGCCGTCGGCTGACAGCTGGATACGGTAGCGCGCGGCCTGCGCCCCTGGCAGCCAGTCGAGCACCAGGCCACCGAATTCGCGGACGCTGCCGAGGTCGAGCACCAGGCGCTGCCCGCCCGTGACCACCGGCGCGCGCCAGGCGCTGGATGGATCGCCATCGACCGCGGCGCCGGCGTCGCCCGCGGTGGCCAGCGCGGTCGCCGCCAGAGGGCTGTCGTCGGCGGGTGCAAGTTCGCTGAAGACGAGCTCGTCGAAACACACCGAGCCGCGGCCACCGACGCGGTTGTAGACCACGAGCTCCAGCTTCGCGCTGGCGTGCAGCACGGGATCCGGGCCCGGGCCCCAGGCCTTGCCGATGTGGCGCGCCTTGTACTGCGTCGGGGTCCAGCGGGCGGGCGGCTCGACCGAGGCCCGATTGACCCACCACACGTTGTCGCCGCTGGCGTCCACCAGCTTGAACTGCAGGTCGTTGGCGGGTGCATCGCCGCGAAGGCGCAGGTCGAAGCGGTAGTTTTCCGGATACTCCAGCGGCAGCGGGCGTTCGATGCCGGCATGGCCGGAGACGCCGTTGAAGTCGTAGTCCAGGCACAGCGCGCGGCCTTCGTCGCCCCCGGCAACCCGGATCGAGGCGCTGACCTGGTCGGATGCCACGGTGCTCCAGGCGCCCGCGTCCTCGAAGCCGTCCAGGAGTCTCGCAGACAGCGCTTCCTGCGCCGCGGCCGGGCCCATCGCCACGCTTGCCGCCAGCAGCACCACCCTCGCGATGCGACCGGCGTCCCCGCGCCGGCGCCTCTTTCCCTGGCCGCGCCCGCGCTCATGCCCGCCTCCGCAGCCGCCCGACACCGTGGAAGCCATCGTCTCCATCCTCCTCAACCTTTCACGCTGCCCATGAGCAGCCCCTGCATGTACCAGCGCTGCAGCACCAGGAACAGCAGCAGCACCGGCAGCACCGTGACCACGGCGCCGGCCATCATCATCTCCACGTCCATGATGTGCTCGCGCGACAGTGCCGCAAGTGCCACCGGCAGCGTGTACTGCTGCTGCTCGGCCAGCACGATCAGCGGCCACATGAAGTCGTTCCATGCCGCCATGAAGGTGAAGATCGCAAGCGTCACCAGCACCGGCTTCAGCATCGGCAACACCACCTGCACGAAGATGCGCACCTCGCCGGCGCCGTCGATCCGCGCGGCCTCGACCAGCGCGTCGGGGATCGAGCGCGCGTACTGGCGCACCAGGAAAATCCCGAACACGCCGGCCAGCGCCGGCACCACCACGCCGCCGAGGCTGTTGACCAGGCCTAGCTCCTTCATCAGCAGGAACAGCGGCAGCATCGCCACCTGGGCCGGTACCACCAGCGCCGCCAGCAACACTTGGAACAGGCGCTCGCGGCCACGGAAGCGGAGCTTGGCGAAGGCGTAGCCGGCGGCGGTGTTCACCACCAGCGAGCCGAGCGTGATCGCCAGCGACACCACCAGGCTGTTGGCGAAGGCGCGCCCGAAGCCGGTGCGCGCGAAGAGCTCGCGGTAGTTGTCCAGCGTGGTCGCGGCGGGCAGCAGCGGCGGCGGGAAGCGGCTCGCTTCGCCCATCGGCATGAACGACACCGAGACCATCCACGCCAGCGGCGCCAGCGCCAGCAGCGCGAACAGCAGCAGCGCGCCGTTGACCAGCAGCGCGTCCAGCCGCGTGCCACCGACCGACCGGCTCATACCAGGTCCCGCCGGCGCCCGGCGCGCAGCAGCAGCGTGGTCACGCCCAGGATCACCAGGAACAGCATGAAGGCCACCGCCGACGCGCGCCCGAGGTTCCACCATTTGAAACCTTCCTCGAACATGAAATACAGGACGCTCACGGTCGACTGCAGCGGGTCGCCGCGGGTCATGACGTAGGGCTCGGCGAAGAGCTGGAAATAGCCCGACACCGTGATCACCGCCACCACCAGCAGTACCGGCCCCAGCGACGGCAGGGTGATGTGCACCAGCTGCCGCCAGGTGGAGGCCCCGTCGATGCGCGCAGCCTCGTAGAGCTCGCGCGGAATCGCCTGCAGGCCGGCGAGCAGGATCACCATGTTGTAGCCGAAGTTCTTCCAGACCGCGAAGCCGATGATCGTCGGCATCGCCCACAGCGGATCGCCCAGCCAGTCGACCGGGCTGATGCCGATGTGTCCCAGCGCCCAGTTCACCAGGCCGTAGCTTGTGTGAAACAGGTAGCGCCAGATCACCGCCACCGCGACCAGCGTGGTCACCACCGGGGCGAACAGCGCGGTGCGGAAGAACGCCTTTCCGCGCGCGAGCTGCGAGTCGAGCAGCAGCGCCGCGGCCAGCGACACCGCGATTGAAAGCGGCACGCCGACCACCACGAAGTAGCTCGTGTTCCACAGCGCCTTCCAGAAGATCGGCGTGCGCAGCAGGTCGATATAGTTGTCGAGCGCGACGAAGCGCAGGTTCTCCGGGTCGGCCAGCGCATAGAGGTCGAAGTCGGTCAGGCTCAGCAGCAGCGCCGAGGCCACCGGCAGCGCGAAGAACACGCCCAGCACCAGCAGCGCCGGCGCCACGAAGACCCAGCCCGCGGCGTCAGCGCGCATCAACGCGCTCCTGCGCCAGGATCCAGCGGCGCTTGGCGAGGATGGCGTCGACGCTGGCATCCAGTTCGCGCACGGCCTGGTCCTGCGCCAGCCCGCCGCGCACCACGCGTTCGGTCACCAGGCGCATTTCCTGCGCGATGCGCTCCCACTCCAGCACCTTGGGCGTGGGCTCCACGCGCTCCAGCTGGTCGCGGAACGCGGCCGCCAGTGGATCGCCGGCGAGTTCAGGATGCTCCCAGGCGCTGCGGCGCGGCGGCAGGTTGCCGCTGAGAGCGTGGAAGCGGCGCTGCACGCCGGGCCGCGAGAGGTATTCCACCAGCAGCCACGCGGCATCGCCCTGCGTGCCGCCACGCGGCAGCACCAGGCTGGTCCCACCCGCGATGCCCGCACCCGGTCCGTCGGGGCCGGGCAGCGGCATCGTCCCCCACGCGTCCGCAAGCTCCGCCGGCGCGCGCCTGCGGAACTCGCGGATGTTCCATGGCCCCGACAGGTAGAACGCGTTGTAGCCGCGGAAGAACTCGTCCCAGACATTGGAGATCTGGGTCTCGGAAAGCACCGGCGCCCAGCCCTCGTCGAACATCCGCACGTAGAACGCCAGCGCATCGCGGAAGCCGGGGCTGTCGAAATTGCCGCGGGTGCCGCGCTCGCGCAGCAGCGGATCGGGCTGCTGCAGGGCCAGCGACAGCTGCGGCTCGAATTCGTTGAGCGGCAACAGGATCGCGTAGCGGCCCGGCCCGACATGGCGCTTGACCGCGGCCATCGCCGCCGCCCATTCGTCCCAGGTGCGCGGCAGCGCGGCAACGCCGGCGTCGCGCAGGATGTCCTTGCGGTAGAACAGCAGCCGGGTATCGACGTACCAGGGCACGCCGAGCACCGTGTCGTCGATGACGTTGGTGTCGCGGATGCCGGGGAAATAGTCGTCCGGATCGATCGTGCCGGAGGCATCGATCCGCGCCTGCAGGGGCTCGAGCGCGCCGAGCGCGGCGAACTCCGGTATCCAGGTGTTGCCCAGCTGCAGCAGGTCGGGCATGGCGTCGGCGGCATAGGCGGTAAGCAGTTTCTCGTGCGCCGCGCTCCAGGGCACCGCCTGCAGCTCGACGCGCACGCGCGGGTGCTCGCGCTGGAAATCCGGCAGCAGCTGCGCGACGAGTTCGGCTTCGCGGCCCATGGCCCAGAAGCGCACCGTGGTCGTTGCGTCGCCAGCCTCGCGCGCGCAGCCTGCCGCCAGGCCGGCCACCGCCGCCAGCAGCAGGACGACCGCGAGGCCGGTGTGGAACCGCGCCATCCCCGCTCAGCCGGCCGGCGGCGAAGGCGGCGCATCGCGGCCTGCCGGCACCAGGCTGGCATCCGCGGCGCCCTCGCCCGCCGCGCCTTCGCCGGTGGCGGCCCCGTTCGGCGCCTCCGCCCCCGCGCGCGTTGCAGCCTCGTCCTGGGCCTGCAGCTCCGCGAGCCAGCCGCCGGTGAAGCCCGCGCGCTCCAGGCCGGCGCGGATGTATGGATTGCGCTTCATCACGTTCCAGACGAACTCGTGCCGGTAGTTGGCGATGCCGATCAGGATGGGTCCCTGGTCGATGCCGATGTAGTCGCTGGCCACCCAGCCCTTGCCGGGGACGATGCGCCCGGTCTTGAGCGGGATGTCGTAATCGAAGCTGGGGTTGAACGAATCCAGGAAGCCGTAGCTGGAGTAGAGGTATTCACCATGCTGCTCGACCAGCGCCTGCGTGGCCGGGATCACCAGCTCGGGCGCGAAGGGCAGCGAGGCGATCGCCGCGGTCGGCGCGATCGTGCCGTCGTCGAAGGCGACCGCGATGCCGGCACCGCGAGCGCTGTAATGGCGGAACTCGCGCATCACGCCGTCGTACTCCTGGTCGGTGCGCTGCGGCCCGTCGCTCGCCGTCAGGCCCCAGATGTCGGCGCCATAGCCCTTCCAGCCCAACGGGTTCTCGATCGCGTACGAGCGCTGGGCGTAGGTGGCACGCCGCGAATTCTCGAAATAGTCGATGCCGCGGCCGCGCATGTAGGCGTCGCGGATGCCGCGGAAGTCGATCCAGGCGTGCGTGTACTGGTGGCCGAACTGCGGCGCGAAGCTGAGGTACTCCTGGCCCTGGAAGATTCCCCAGCTGTCGTCGTAGGTTCGCGTCCAGGCCTTCCAGGCCTCCGCTTCGATCGGATGCGTGGGCGAGGCCAGCGCCAGGATGTAGACCAGCATCGCCTCGTCGTAACCCGTCCAGTCGTGCTCGATGAAGCCGCGCTCGGGATACCAGCCCATCGAGACCAGCGGCGGCCGCTGCTGCAGCCAGGGCCACTCGATGCGCCGGTACAGTTCGTCGGCGACCTCGCGGATCCGCTGCTCGCGCGGATCGTCGCCGTCGTAATAGCTCTGCGCGAACAGCACGCCCAGCATCATCAGGCCGGTGTCGACGCTTGAAAGCTCCACCCATGGCTCGTAGCGGTGGCCGCTGCGCATGTCGAGGAAGTGGTAGAAAAACCCGCGATGGCCGATGGTGCCGGTCTCTTCCGGCCCCTGCGGCGATTCAAGCAGGAACTCCAGCGTCAGCAGGGTCCGGTCGACCGCCTGGCGCCGGCTGATCCAGCCGTTCTCGATCCCGATCGGATACGCCGTCAGCGCGAAGCCGATCGCCGCCACGCTTGCGAACGGACGCGACGGGAAGCGGTCGGGCGTCATGCCGTTGCGCTCGTCGGTGGTGTCCCAGAAGAACTGGAAGGTGCGCTTCTCGATGTCGTCGAACAGCGGCGGCAGCTGCCCGGCCGCCGGCGGCTGCGCGTCGGGCGGCGGCGCGGTCACCACGACCTCCTCGATCGGCCCCGGCCGCGGCGGCGGCACCTCCGATTCCGGCGCGTCCCGCCCGCAAGCCGCGAACAGAAGCACGGCAAACAGGGGCAGGACGCATTTCAGACGATGGAATCGGTTGGCTCGCATTGCCTGGATCGGCTCCTACCAGTCGAAGCCCAGGGACAGCTTGAACATCCTCGGCGGCCACACGGTGCTGTTGCCGTTGCGGCGGCCGAATTCAGGGTCTGGATTCCCCGGATTGCCGCGGCCGGTGTTGTAGTCGATGTGGTTCTGCCAGTTGAACACGTTGAGCACGTCGCCGCGGACCCGGAACCTGATGTCGGTGCCGGTCTCCCAGACTTTCTGGATCGCGATGTCGAACTGCTTGAAGCCGATCGAGCCATCCGGGATGAACTCGTCGAAATAGCAGTTGCCGGGGACGTCGACGTCGTAGCAGTTGACCGAGTCCTTCGGCGACGGGCTCGCCAGCGTCAGTTTGCTGGAGAAGGTGACGCCGGCCCACTCCGCGATGCCGGTCGCGACCAGGCGATGCTTCGGCACGCCGACCGCGGTCAGGAACCTCTGCCCGGCCAGGTCCGGGGCGTCGAACAGGTAGTGCTCGTCCGCATTGGCCGCGTTGAAGCGGTTCTCCTTCGCGTCGCTGTAGGTGTAGGCGACCGTCAGGCTCCAGGGCGACTCGCTGGTGAAGGGCTTGTCGAGCGAGAACAGCAGCGAGTTCAACTTCGTCTCGATGCCGTTGTCGGCGATGATCAGCGTGCCGTAGCCGGGGATCGGTTGCCCCCAGGGTTGCCCGCCCCAGGTCGCGTCGGGATTGGCCGGGTCGCGGAAGCTGCCGTCCGGCCAGCGGTTGCCGAGGGTGAACAGGATTCCTTCGTAGCTGCGCACGTGGGCGAGCGTGGTCGAGGTGTTCCAGTCGTTTCCGCCCAGCGTGAAGCTGTTGCGGATGCCGATGCTGAGCTGGTCCGAGTACGGCGTTTCGAGGTCGTTGTTGATCAGGTTGACCTCGGCACCCAGGTTCGGATTGTCGGCGACCAGCGCGTAGAGGTTCTGGATGTCGAAGTACGCCGGATCCCACTCCAAGCACGTGGGTCCCGCCGCCGAGCAGTCATGTGCCGGCGTGTCGAAGAAATAGGTGTAGCCGGGGAAGGTGTTCTTGGTCTGTTCCAGCGCCAGGTAGTCGAACAGGTTGCGGTCGTAGGACCGGCCGATGCCGCCGAACAGCACGTGGCGCTGGTCGGCGAAGAGGTCGTACGAGAAGCCCAGCCGCGGCGCCCAGTTGTCCTTGTCGGGGCTGCGGTTGCGCCCGTTGCTGATGTAGTCCTCGATGTCGTAGTCGACATTCGGCCCCTGCAGGTTCGGCCAGGCCCTGAGGGCGGCCGCCAGGTCCGCGGGCGTGACGAAGTCCTCGAACGCGGGCGTCTCCTCGTAGTCGTAGCGGATGCCGGCGTTGAGGATCAGCTTCTCGTTCACCTGCCAGTCGTCCTGCAGGTAGATGCCGAACTGCCTGTTGTCCGAACGCACCGCGCGGTCGTCCACGCCGCCCAGCGGCGCGCCGAACTCCACGCGCCAGGGCACGAACGCGTCGACACTGGTGCGCCCGGCCGCCAGGTTCTCGTAGTAGTCCACCCGGTACTGGGCGTTGTAGGGCTGCTGCTCCAGCGATTCGACATCCACCGACTTCAGCTTGATGCCGGCCTTGATCGTGTGCGCCTCGAATCCGGTGAACGTGAAGTCGTTCTGCAGCGAATGGCCCTTCTGTCCCTTGTTCTGGTAATCGCGGCCGCCCCCCAGGTTGAGGATGGTGTTGCCGTCGCCCTGGCTGACCAGGTTGTTGCGGATGTCCAGACCGGGGCCGATGGTGATCGGCCGCGGGCTCCAGAAATCGTCCTCCGAGGTCAGGTGGAAGTCGTTGATCCAGGTATCACCGGTCCACTGCCAGCGCAGGTCGATGCGGGTGCTGTCGTTGGTCTTGCTGGAGCCGTACGAAGGCGTGTTGGGACCGTCGCCGATTCCCTGCAGCTCCTCTTCGTCGCGGCGCCTGACCGACAGGTCGAGCATGTGGTCGTCGCTGGCATACCAGGTGAGCTTGCCGAAATACATGTCCTGCTGGAACGGGGCGGTGTACGACCCGAGGTTGGCGGCGAGCTCCGGCGTCAGGTGCGCCGGATTGAAGGCCGTGTCCCCGATCCGGACGTCGCGCGGGCGGTCGATTTCCTTGGCCTCGTAGGTGACGAAGAAGAACAGCCGGTCGCGGACAATCGGGCCGCTGAAGGCGATGCCGTACTGCTCCTCGCTCGATGGGACCTTCGCGCCGTCCACCTCCTCGCGCAGGGTCTTCGAGCGCCAGGTGTCGGATGTGTAGTCGCGGAAGAAGCTGCCTTCGAACTCGTTGCTGCCCGAGCGCGTCACCGCGGTGACCGCGGCGCTGCTGATCTGGTCGTATTCCGCCTTGTAGTTGGAGGTGATCACCTTGTACTCGCCGATCGCGAGCTGCGGGAAGGGGTTGCCGCTGGTGGAGTCCTGGCCGCTGACGCCGCCCTTGAGCACGTAGTTCTTCTGGCCGACGCCGTCGATGAAGACGTTGATGCCGTTCGAACTCTGGGCCCCGCCGCGCAGCTTGGTGGAGCCGTCGGACCCGGTCTCGAAGATCATTCCCGGCACCGTGTCCGCGAAGGCGAGGAAGTTGCGCGAGGCCTGGGGCAGCGCCTCGATCTGGCGTTGCGAGACGTACGTGGCGACCTCGGAGGTGCGTGCCTCTAGCAATGCCGGCGCGGTGACGCTGACGGTCTCCATCTCCGTCATTCCGTCCGCGGGGGCGGCTTCGGCGACGCCGCCCGCCTGCAGGTCGAGCGTCGCTGTCTGGCCGATGCGCAGGGACACGTCCTGGCTGCTGGCCTGGCCGCCTGCCTGCACTTCGACCCGGTAGGTGCCTGGCGGCAGGCCGGCCAGGCTGTAGCTGCCGTTGCTGGCCTGCACGCTGCGCGTAAGCCCGGTTGCCGTATTGGTCACCGTCACCGTGGCCTCCGGCGCTGGCGCCGAATCGACCATGACCTGGCCACGCAGCGTGGCGCTGGTCGACTGGGCCATGGCAGGTGCGGACAGCAGCATGGCCGCGGCCAGTGCGCAGCAGAGCAGCGAGCGTCGCGGGCCGCGGTTCCGCGGCTGGTTGTGATGCTGGTTCATGGCGTGTCCCCTCCCAGGGCGGTCTGGCGATTGACGATCGGCGGCCGCGGCCGCGAGCGGATGTTCAGGAACTGTCATGGGAAAGAGCGTGAATGCGGCGTGCAGCACTGGACGCACGCACCACCAGGGTCGGCGACAGCGCGGCGCCAGGCGCGGTGGCGGAACGCGCGGAATCCGCCCCCGGAAACTCCAGCAGCGCCGTCAGCGCACGCCCGCCCAGCTCGGCGATGTCGACCCGCATGGTGGTGAGCGCGGGATGGACGTAGCGCGCCAGGGGGATGTCGTCGAAGCCGGCCAGCGCGACGTCGCCCGGCACGTCCATGCCGGCCGCGGCGAAGGCCTGCAGGCAGCCGACCGCCATCGCATCGTTGGCGGCGAACACCGCGTCCGGCAGGCCTCCTTCCCCCAGCAGCTGGCTGGCAGCGCGCGCGCCCGACGCTTCGCCGAAATCGCCCGGCAGCACCCGCGGCATGCCGCCGGGAACGCTGGCGGCCAGTTCGTCGCCGTAGCCCCGCTGGCGCTCCCGGGCGTCATGGTTGTCCGCCGGGCCGGACACGAAGGCGATCCGGCGATGCCCGTTGGCCACCAGGTGCCGCACCATCGCCCGCGCGCCGGCGTAGCCGTCCACGGCGACGGCAGGCCATGTGCCACCCGGGTCGACGGTATTGATCAGCACGGCGGGCAGCGCGGGCGTCAGGTGTCCGGCAAGGAAGCGTGAACCCTCGTCGGTCGGCGCCATCACCAGCACGCCGTCGACGCGCCCGCGCATCGCCTGCAGGGCCGCGCCCTGCTCCGCCGGGTCGCCGTGGTCGCTGGACACCAGGAGGTGCAGGCCATTGGCGCGCGCCACCTGGCCGATGCCGCGGATCAGTTCGGAGAAGAACTCGCCGTGCAGGTCCGGCAGCACCACGCCCACGGTGCGGGTGCGCCGGCTGCTCAGTGCACGCGCGGCCTGGTGCGGGGCGTAGTCGAGTTCGCGGGCGACCCTGAGCACGCGCTCGCGCACGGCGGGGGCAACGCTGCCCTGGCCGTTCACGGCCCGCGACACGGTGGCCACCGACACCCCGGCTTCGCGCGCGACATCCTTGATCGTGATCGCCATCGACCCTCGCCCCTGCCTGGACCGGATCAAATGTAAACGTTTACATCCCGCGCCGGCAAAGGCCGCGCGTGCTGCGCCGCAGCAGCGGGCCGCGTGCCGCGGCCGGCGTACGGACGCGTCCCGACCGCGGGGTTCAGGGCAGGACGCGCCGGAACGGACGCACTTCGACGCTGCCGTAGACGCCCGCTTCGACATAGGGATCGGCGTCGGCCCAGGCCTTCGCCGCGTCCAGCGACTCGAAGCGCGCGATCACGATGCTGCCGCTGAAGCCGGCCGGCCCCGGGTCTTCGGAATCGATCGCCGGGCAGGGACCGGCCACCAGCAGGCGGCCTTCGTCGCGCAGCGCGTGCAGTCGCGAAAGGTGCGCGCCGCGCGCCGCGGCCCGCCTGTCCAGCACGTCCGGGCCGTCACGCCCTTCGATCGCATACCACATCGGTCACGCTCCACTCGCGGCAATGGCCGACATCCTAGCCGCAACCGGCGATGAAGCCGCGACAGCGCAGGCTGGACAATCCATATTCCCTGCCCGTACCCTGAAGCCCGGTTCCGGATGCCGGAACGCAGCGGCGGCGCGATCCCGGCCCGTCCTGCCCCCACCGGCCGGCCCATGACTTCACTGCCACCGCATCGCCACGGCGCCCGCCGTCGCGCCCGGCCGGAGTGGTCAGGCTGCACTACCCGCGGCTTCCGCTGCACAGACGTGTTCCGCGGTTCCATGCCGGAGCCCGGTGCGTGACGTCCCACAGTTCCAGTGGCCCGGAGGGGGCCGCGACCCGATGACCCAAGCCGGTTCACACACCGCCGCCGCCACCGCGCCCGACGCCCACGCGTCCGGGAGCCATCCGCTGCAGCAGGAAATGCCGCTGGCGATGGTGCACGGCCAGCCGCTGCTCCAGGTGCCGCAGGACCTGTACATCCCGCCGGACGCGCTCGAGGTCATCCTCGAGGCCTTCGAAGGGCCGCTCGACCTGCTGCTGTACCTGATCCGCCGCCAGAACCTCGAGATCCTCGACATTCCGGTGGCCGAGATCACGCGCCAGTACGTCGCCTACATCGACGTGATGCAGGAGCTGCGCTTCGAACTGGCCGCCGAATACCTGGTCATGGCCGCCATCCTGGCCGAGATCAAGTCGCGGATGCTGCTGCCGCGGCCGCCCGCGGAGGACGGCCTGGAGGACGACCCGCGGGCCGACCTCGTCCGCAGGCTGCAGGAATACGAGCGCTTCAAGCAGGCCGCGGAGGACATCGACACCCTCCCCCGCCAGGACCGCGACACCAGCATCGCCAGCGCGCATGTCCCCGAGCGCGCCGAGGTGCGCCTGCCCCCGCCGGTGGACCTGCGCGAGATGCTGATGGCCCTGCACGACGTGCTCAAGCGCGCCGAGCTGTTCACCGGGCATGCCATCAAGCGCGAGGCGCTGAGCGTGCGCCAGCGCATGGGCGAGCTGCTTTCGCGCCTGGGCGACGGCGCCTTCCACCGCTTCGAGCAGCTGTTCGAGGCGCGCGAAGGCCGGCTGGGCGTGGTGGTGACCTTCCTGTCGATCCTCGAGCTCGCCAAGGAGCAGCTGCTCGAAGTGGTGCAGGAGGAGGCCCTCGGGCCGATCTACGTCAAATCGCTGGCCGTGGCCCGTGCCGACGACCCGCCTCTGGAGTTCGCAAGCGAATTCGACGACGCCCCCGGCGCTGCCGCGGACGATGCCCCCGCGGCACGCTGACGCAGCGCCTTCCGCAACAGGACGCACATGGATCCACAACTGATCAAACGCATCGTCGAGGCCGCCCTGCTGGCCAGCAGCCAGCCGCTGACGGTGGTCCAGCTCAACGGCCTGTTCCCGCTGGACGAGCCGGCGCCCGACGGTGGCGTGGCGCGGGCGCTCGAGGCGCTGCAGCAGGATGCCGCCGATCGCGGCGTGGAGCTGGTCGAGGTCGCCTCGGGCTGGCGCTATCAGGTCAAGGCCGACGTCCACGCCTGGGTGGCGCGCCTGTGGACCGAACGCCAGGTGAAGTACACCCGCGCCACGCTGGAGACCCTGGCGCTGATCGCATACCGCCAGCCGATCACCCGCGGCGAGATCGAACAGGTGCGCGGCGTGGCCACCAACAGCAACATCATCAAGGCGCTGGAAGAGCGCGAGTGGATCCGCGTGGTCGGCCACCGCGACATGCCCGGCCGGCCGGAGCTCCTGGGCACCACCAAGGGTTTCCTCGACTACTTCGGCCTCAAGCGCCTGGACGAACTGCCGCCGCTGTCGGAGCTGAAGGATTTCGGCGAGCTGGAGCCGCAGCTACGCTTCGAGCCGGAAGCGAAGGATGCCGCCGACCGCGAAGGCGAGCCCATGCCGGTCGGCGACATCGCCACCGGAACCGAAACTGGAACTGGAACTGGAATCGACACCGAAACCGACACCGAAACCGCCGGAGCCGTGGACGCCACGGACGCCGGATCACGCCTGCCGCACGACGCGGCACAACAACAAGAAGATGCCCTCGCCGTTGACGGCGACAGCACCGGAGTGGAACAGGAATGACACAGGACAAGACGGGCGGCCGCAAGCTGTCGCTCAAGCGCAACACCACCGCGGGCAACGATCCCGCCGCCGACACCGATGCCCCGCGCCTTGAAGAACGCCTGCACAAAGTGCTGGCACAGGCCGGCCTCGGTTCCCGCCGCGCGCTCGAACAGCGCATCGCGGACGGCCTGGTGAAGGTCAACGGCGAAACCGCGCAGGTCGGCATGAGCGTCGGCGGCGGCGACCGCGTCGAGCTCGACGGCAAGACCTTCGTTGCCAGCGCGCTGACCGAACCGGCGCGCGTGCTGCTCTACAACAAGCCCGAAGGCGAAGTCACCACGCGCGAGGACCCCGAGGGCCGGCCCACGATCTTCGACTCCCTGCCCGCGCTGAAGGGCGCGCGCTGGATCGCGATCGGCCGCCTGGACATCAACACCACCGGCCTGCTGCTGCTCACCACCGACGGTGAGCTGGCGAACGCGATGATGCATCCCTCGTTCGAACTCGAGCGCGAATACGTGTGCCGCGTGCGCGCCCCCGAAGGCCATGACACGGTGCCGGAAGGCGTCGTCGACCAGCTCCGGCGCGGCGTCGCGCTGGACGACGGCCCGGCGAAGTTCGACGACATCAAGCGCATCGGCGGCACCGATTCCAACGAGTGGTTCCAGGTGATGCTGAAGGAAGGCCGCAACCGCGAAGTGCGCCGCCTGTGGGAGTCGCAGGGCTGCCAGGTGAGCCGCCTCAAGCGCGTCCGCTACGGGCCGGTCGAACTGCCGCAGCCGCTGCTGCGCGGGCAATCGCAGGAGATGGTGGATGACAGGGTCCAGTCCCTGCGCAGCAAGCTCGGGCTCGAGGACGGCGCCCCGGCCGCGCTGACGCTGCAGCCGGTGATCGGCCAGCGCCGCGCGGCCAAGTCCACCGTGCAGGTGGGTGGCCAGCACCGCAGCCACGGCTATGTCGGTGGCCACACCACGGCCGATGAAGGCCGCGAGCTGCGCCGCTTCGACCACGTCCGCGAAGACCGCGGCCGCCGCGGCCAGCGCAAGCCTTCGGGCGGACTCACGGTCACCGGCGAGGCGGCGGCGCGGCAGTCGCACAACCCGCTGAAGCAGCGCAAGGACAAGCGTGCCCTGCCCGAGGGCAACCCGGCCGCGTTCCGCAGCTGGTACGTGCCCGATGGCGTCGACACCGGCCCGACCGGGCACCGCAACGCGGGGCCGGGCGCAGGCAAGCCCGCCGGCCGCAAGCCGGGGGGCGGTCGCCCTGGCGGCACGGGGCGGCCCGCGCGCGCCGGCAGCCCCTATGGCAATGCGCCGGTGTTCCCCTCCGACCATGCAACGCCGGGCGCCGGTCCCCGTGGTCCCGGCGCGGGACGTGGACGTCCGGGCGGCGCCGCCGGTGCGGGCAGGCCTGGCGGCAAGCCCGGCGGTGCCGGCAGGCCGGGCGGCGGCAAGCCCGGCGCCGGACGCCCGGCGGGTGGGCGCCCGGGTGGCGGCCGCCCCGCGGGCCCGGGCGGCAATCGTGGGCCCCGCGGCGGTGGCGGTGGCGGGCGGCGCGGCGCCTGAGGAAGGTCAGCCGGTCGCGAGGCTGAAGGCGTCGCCGTCAAGCAGTGCCGGGAAATGCTCGCGATGAGCAGCGAGCGTTTCGGCGAGGAGGGTCGTGGTCACCACGACCTCCTCGTCGGCGCATTCGCTGAGCGGCGCGCCCATGAAGTCGATCACGGCGCTGTCGCCGCTGTACGCCAGGCCGTTGCCATCGCGTCCCACGCGATTCAGGCCAGCCACGTAGCACAGGTTTTCGATCGCGCGCGCGCGCAGCAGCGTCTTCCAGGCGTACGCGCGCGTCGCCGGCCAGTTGGCCACGTACAGCTGCAGGTCGAAGGCGGGCCGGCCATCGGCATCGAGCGTGTTGCGCGCGAACACCGGGAAACGCAGGTCGTAGCAGACCAGCGGATTGATCCGCCAGCCCCTGAGCTCCACCACTAGGCGGTCGCGGCCGGCGGCGTAGCGCTCGTGTTCGCGCGCGTAGGTGAACAGGTGGCGCTTGTCATAGTGCTGCAGCCCGCCGTCGGGCGTGGCCCAGATCATGCGGTTGTAGACATCGCCGCCGTCGCGCAGCTGCACGCTGCCGCTTACCACCGCGCCCAGCGTCGCGGCCTGGTCGCGCATCCACTGCACGGTCGGCCCGTCCATGCCTTCGGCCTGGTCGATGGCGTCGTTGCTGAAGCCGCTGGTGAAGGTTTCCGGCAGCAGCACCAGGTCGGTGAGGCCGCGCAGCGATGCGATCAGGCCGCCGTAGTACTCACGGTTGCCGGCGGGGTCGTGCCAGAGCGTTTCGCCCTGGACCAGGGAAATTCGCAGGTTGTCCATGGGGTGATCCTAGTCTGCCCGGACGCCGCGGGCTGCGATGGCCGCAATGTGGGGCTGCGGTCGCAGCGATAGCTGCTCCTACAGGTGGGTGAGGCGGTTGATGGCGGCGTCCAGGGTCGGCTGGGCCTTGGCGAAGCACAGCCGCGCCAGGCGCTGCCCGGGCGGTGGGCTTTCGTAGAACGGCGACAGCGGGATCGACGCGACGCCGTGCTCGATGGTCAGCCAGCGGCAGAATTCGATGTCCGCAAGGTCGCTGACTTCGGAGTAGTCGACCAGCTGGAAGTAGCCGCCGGACACCGGCAGCGGCCGCAGCCGCGTGGCCGCGAGCTGTGCGCGGAATGCATCGCGCTTGGCCTGGTAGAAATCGCCCAGGCCGAGATGGTGCTCCGGCTCCTCGCGCAGCATCTCCGCGAACGCGTGCTGCGCCGGCGCGAAGCTGCAGAACACGTTGTACTGGTGGACCTTCCTGAACTCGAGCGACAGCCCCGGCGGCGCGATGCAGTAGCCGAGCTTCCAGCCCGTGCAGTGGTAGGTCTTGCCGAAGCTCGACACCACGAAGGCGCGCTCGCGCAGCGCCGGATAACGCAGCGCGGACTCATGGCGCGCACCGTCGAACACGATGTGTTCGTAGACCTCGTCGGAAATCAGCCAGATTCCGCTGTCCTCGACGATGGCGGAAAGCTCGGCCATGTCGTCGGCGCCGAGCGTCGCGCCGGACGGGTTGTGCGGCGAGTTGACGATCAGCATGCGCGTCTTCGGACCGATCGCGGCCCGCACCTGCGCCCAGTCCGGGGCGAAGGTGGCCGGGTCCAGCGGCACGTGCACGGCGCGCGCGCCGGCCAGGTCGATCGCCGGCTCGTAGCAGTCGTAGGCGGGGTCCAGCACCACCACCTCGTCGCCGGCGCGGACCACCGCGTGCACGGCGTTGAAGATCGCCTCGGTGGCGCCACTGGTCACGGTGACCTCGGCGTCCGGGTCGGGGCGATAGCCGTACAGCGCCGCGGTCTTGTTGGCGATCGCCTCGCGCAGCGCGGCCACGCCGGTCATCGGCGGGTACTGGTTGTGGCCGGCACGCATCGCCTTGTCCACGCCGCCGACCAGCCGCGCCGGCACGTCGAAATCCGGGAAGCCCTGGCCGAGGTTCACAGCGCCGTGCTCGGCCGCGAGCTGCGACATCACCGTGAATATGGTCGTTCCCACCTTCGGGAGCTTGGTGCCCGGCATCTGCGTCTCCTTCGGCCGGCCACGTGCCGGTGCACGCCGGAGTTTACGCAGGCCTCCAGCTGGCGTTAAATCTGAAGCATGTCGAAGCCCCTGCCTCCCGCCTCCGGCGCCGACCTCCAGCGCCTCGCCACCGCGTACCTCGAGGCGGAATACCGCTGGGGGCGCGACGGTGACTGGCACGACATCCGCATCGGCCTGCCGGTGCCGGGGCTGGAACTGCTGCATCCGCAGGTGCGGAGCTTCGGGCTGCTGTCGGCATGGAATCCGTTTTCCCAGCCGCGCGGGGAGGCTTCCAACCGCCAGGAGGACGCAGCACTCGAAGCCGAGCTCGGCGCGCGTGGCCTGGGCCACCTGCCCGCGTTCTCCTCGGCGACCAACCGCAGCTGGCGCGAGCCCGGCTGGGTGATCTTCGACATCGGCCGCGACGACCTCGACGCCCTCGCCCGGCGCTTCGGCCAGATGGGCGCGCTGTGGTGGCTGCGCGGTGATCCGGTGCGCCTGCGCATGCAGGCTCCGCGCCCCGCGCAGTTCGGGCCCGCGGCCATGATCGACTGGCTAGAATAGCGGCCCTCCGGTCGCCGTCGCGGCCCCGTGCCGCACGATGCCCCCAGCCACCAGCCACGCACCGCTGCTCTCCGCACAGGCCTTGCGCTTCACGCGCAACGAGATGCCGGTGTTCGGCCCGCTGGAATTCGAGGTCGGCGCGGGCGAGGCCCTGCTGGTCCAGGGCGCCAACGGCGCCGGCAAGACCACGCTGCTCAAGGTGCTGGCGGGACTGCTGCGCGCCGACGCCGGCGCGATCCGGCTCCAGGGCCAGCCCGCGCTGCCGGCACTGCGCGCGCGGGTGATCGGCTACCTCGGGCACCTGCCCGGACAGAAGGCGGACCTGAGTGCGCTGGAAAACCTGCGCTTCCTGTGCGGCCTGCACGGCAGCCGCCCCGGCATGTCGCTGGAGGATGCGATGGCGACCGTCGGCCTGGCCGGTTACGAGGACGCGCTCGCGCGCCAGATGTCGGCCGGCCAGCGCAAGCGCCTGTCGCTGGCACGGCTGTGGCTGTCGCCGGCGCCGCTGTGGCTGATGGACGAGCCCTACGCAAACCTCGACCTCGAAGGCATCGAACTGGTGAACCGGATGGTGCAGGCGCACCTGCGCGAAGGCGGCGGTGCCATGGTCACCACCCATGGCGCCTATGCCGCGCCGCCGGTGCGCACCCGGCTGCTGGTGCTGGAGCGGCCGGCGTGATGTGGTCGGCCGCGCGCGCGCTCGCCACCCGTGACCTGCAGCTGCTGTGGCGCAGGCGCGGCGATGCCCTGCAGCCGGCGCTGTTCGCACTGCTGGTTCTCGTACTGTTCGCGCTGGCGCTGGGCAATGACCGGGTGATGCTGGCGCGGGTTGCGCCGGGCGCGCTGTGGGTGGCGGTGCTGCTGTCCGGGCTGCTTGCGCTGGACACCCTGTTCCGCGGCGACGCCGAGGATGGTTCGCTTGAACAATGGCTGCTGGCACCGGTGCCCCTGGCCTGGCTGGTGCTGGTGCGCGTGACCACGCACTGGGCGACTACGGCGCTGCCGTTGCTGATCGCCATGCCGCTGCTGGCCGAGCTGATGGCCCTCCCACGCGAGCACTGGCCGGTGCTGTTCGTGGCCCTTGCGCTGGGCACGCCCCTGCTGGCGCTGCTCGGCGCGGTGGTCGCCGCGCTCACCGTGGGCATGCGCCGCTCCGGGATCCTGGTCGCGCTGCTGGCGCTGCCGCTGTATGTGCCGGTGCTGGTGTTCGGTGCCGGCAGCGTCACCGCCGCGGCGCAGGGCTTCGACCCGGTGGGCGGCCTGTTGCTGCTGGCCGCGGGGCTGGTGGCCACCCTGGTGCTCGCGCCGCTTGCCGCCGCCGCGGCGATCCGCATCGCACTGGAATAGCCGGTGCAACCCCTGCGATGGCGGGGATCGCCGCTGCTGAACCGAGTGCAACGTGCACGGTGCGGCCCGCGGTCCACTTGACCCGGATCAGGTGGTCGCCAAGCCCGCCTCCCTATCATTCTCCTGCAGCAAGTCATCCTCTGTCCTACCAAGGAGTCACCCATGATTCGCAAGATCCTCTTTGCTTCCGTCCTCATGCTCGGCGCCCCTGCGGCCATGGCCGCGGCCTGCTCGGTCGATATCGAAGGCAATGACGCAATGAAGTTCAACGTCGCCAACATCGACGTCAGCAAGAGCTGCAAGGACTTCACCATCAACCTCAAGCACACCGGCCAGCTGCCGAAGGTCGCGATGGGCCACAACGTGGTGATCGCCGCCACCGCCGACATCAAGGGCATCGACGCCGACGGCATCAAGGCCGGCGCGGCCGCGGACTACGTCAAGGCCGGCGACAGCCGCGTCATTGCGCACTCGAAGCTCGTCGGCGGTGGCGAGAGCACTTCGGTGACCTTCCCGGTCGCCAAGCTCGGTGCCGGCCCGAATTCGTTCTTCTGCAGCTTCCCCGGCCACTCGGCGCTCATGAAGGGCACCATCACCCTCAAGTAAGTACCGCTGCGTACCCTCCGCGGAACGGCCCGGTGCCGTTCCGCGTGCTTGGCCCGGGGGGCCAAACCTGAAAGAATGGCCTGCCTGGCCAAGGCCCCCGGCAGGCCTTGAGCCGGCGAACAGCGGGGCCAGCCCCACCTCCTGCCAGCGAAAACGATGTCCGACATGAATCCGGTGATCCGCTGGTTCCACCAGCTTGGCTCACCGCCCTATTTCGACCGCTTTGCCGCCAGATGGTCCCCCTGGGGCTACGCGCTGGGCGCGCTGGTGATGGCCTGGGGCGTGTACGGCGCGCTGTTCCAGGTGCCCGCCGACTACCAGCAGGGCGACAGCTTCCGCATCCTGTACATCCACGTGCCCGCGGCATGGATGAGCCTGCTCGTATTCGGGCTGATGGCGCTCTATTCCGCGATCGCGCTCATCTGGCGGATCAAGCTCTGCGAGATCCTCGCCATGGCCTGCGCGCCCATCGGCGCGGCCTTCACCTTCGTCACCCTGGTCACCGGTTCGATCTGGGGCAAGCCGATGTGGGGCACCTGGTGGGACTGGGATCCGCGCCTGACCAGCCAGCTGGTGCTGCTGTTCCTCTACCTGGGCGTGATCGGCCTGTACCAGGCCATCGACGACCGCCGCACCGCCGCGCGCGCCGCGGGCCTGCTGGCGCTGGTCGGCGTGGTGATGCTGCCGATCATCCGCTATTCGGTGGTGTGGTGGAATTCGCTGCACCAGGGCCAGACCATCCGCGTGTTCGGCGAGTCCTCGATGGACCCGAGCATGCTGCCGCCGCTGGTGTGGATGCTGATCGGCACCAAGCTCTGGTTCGCAGGCTCGCTGCTGGCGCGCGCGCGCGCCGACAACCTGCAGCGCGAGGCCGGCAAGGACTGGGTCCGCCGGATCGCAGCAGCATCCGCGGCAGGGGCACGCGAATGAGCTACCTCGAGTACGTCATCGCCGCCTATGCGGTGTTCGCCCTGATGCTGCTCTGGGACCTCATCGCCCCGCGGCTCGCCATTGCGCGCCAGCTGCGCGCCGCACGCCGGCTCGCGGCGCGCCGCACCGTTCGTCCCGACCGACCCGACCGTTCCACGGAGCTTCGCCGATGAATCCCACCCGCCGCCGACGCCTCTGGTTCGTGCTCGCCATCGTCGCCGCCTCCGCGCTGGTGGCCGTCCTGGTGGCCATGGCCCTGCAGCGCAACGTCGCCTACCTGTTCACCCCGGCCGAAATCCTCGACGGCCGTGCCGGCGCCGACGTCGCCTCCGGCGCCACCCGCTTCCGCCTTGGCGGCATGGTCGCCGACGGTTCGCTTGAACGCACGCCCGGCTCGATGGAGGCGCGCTTCATGGTCAGCGACGGCGATGCGCTGATGCCGGTGGTGTTCTCGGGCATCCTCCCGGACCTGTTCCGCGAGAACCAGTCGGTGGTCGCCACCGGCCGCATGCGCGCCGACGGCACCTTCGTCGCCGAAGACGTGCTGGCCAAGCACGACGAGACCTACGTGCCCAAGGAAGTGGCCGACAAGATGGGCCTGGCGCACGAGAAGCACAACGTCGACGTGCCCGCGCCGCAACCCGAAGGCGCCCTCTAGGTGCTGCCCGAGATCGGCCAGGCGGTCCTTGCCCTGGCACTGGTATTCGCGGTCCTCCAGGGCATCACCGGCCTTGCCGGCGCGGCGCGCGGGCGCGAGGACCTGGCCGCGGTTGCGCGCCCGGCGGCGCTCGCGCAGCTGGTGCTGGTGCTGACCGGCTATGTGCTGCTGACCCTGGCCTTCGTGATGCAGGACTTCTCGGTCAAGTACGTGGCCGACAACTCCAATTCGCTGCTGCCACTGGTCTATCGCTACACCGCGGTCTGGGGCGCGCATGAAGGCTCGCTGCTGCTGTGGGCGCTGATGCTGGCGGTGTGGAATGCCGCAGTCGCGTTGGCATCGGGCCGCATCCCGTGGAGCTTCCGGGCGCGCGCGCTCGGCGTGATCGGCCTGGTGGCGGTCGGCTTCCTGTCGTTCATGGTGTTCACCTCCAATCCCTTCGCGCGGCTGCTGCCGGCGGTCGCCGAGGGGCACGACCTCAATCCGTTGCTGCAGGACCCGGGGATGATCATTCACCCGCCCCTGCTGTACATCGGCTACATCGGCTTCGTGGTGCCGTTCGCGTTCTCGCTCGCGGCGCTGCTTGAGGGCGCGGTCGACGCGCGCTGGCTGCGCTGGTCGCGGCCGTGGACCAACGTCGCCTGGGCCTTCCTCACCGTCGGCATCGCCATGGGCAGCTGGTGGGCCTACTACGAACTCGGCTGGGGCGGCTGGTGGTTCTGGGATCCGGTCGAGAACGCGAGCTTCATGCCCTGGCTTGTGGGCGCGGCGCTGATCCATTCGCAGGCGGTCACCGAAAAGCGCGGCAGCTTCGGCAGCTGGACGATGCTGCTGGCAATCGCGGCGTTCTCGCTTTCGCTGCTGGGCGCGTTCCTGGTCCGCTCGGGCGTGCTGACCAGCGTGCACTCCTTTGCCGCCGACCCTTCGCGGGGTCTTTTCATCCTGGTGTTCCTGGGCGCGGTGATCGGCGGCGCGCTGCTGGTCTACGTGACCCGCGCGCCGCGCCTGGCGCAGGGCAAACCCTTCGCGGCCTCCTCGCGCGAGACCCTGCTGCTGGTGAACAACCTGCTGCTGGCGTCCGCCTGCGCGATGGTGCTGCTGGGCACGCTGTATCCGCTGATCGCCGACGCGCTGGACCTGGGCAAGGTTTCGGTCGGCCCGCCCTACTTCGGCACGCTGTTCCTGGTGCTGATGGCGCCGCTGGTGATGCTGGTGCCCTTCGGGCCGCTGACGCGCTGGCAGCAGGAACAGGCCTCTAAGCCGCTGGCGATGCTCGCGCCCTGGCTCGGCCTGGCCGTGCTTCTGGGCGTCATCGCCTGGTTCAAGGCGCCGCAGGGGGCGCTCAAGACCGGCCTTGGCGTGGGCGCCGCGGCCTGGGTCGCACTGGGCACGCTGCGCTTCGCGTGGACGCGCATGCGCGCCAAGGGCCGCAGCTTCACTCCGGAAATGTTCGGCATGGTGCTGGGCCACCTCGGCGTCGCGGTGTTCGTGCTGGGCGCGATGCTGGTCGAAGCGCAGAACGTGCTGCGCGAGGTGCCCATGGTGCCGGGTGAAACGCAGACCATCGGCCGCTATGCGTTCCGCTTCGACGGCGTCGAACGCGTGCCGGGTCCGAACTACATGGCCGACCGCGGCCTGGTGCAGGTGTTCCGCGACGACAAGCCCCTGGTGCTGCTGCATCCGGAGAAGCGCGCCTACGCCAGCGGCGGCCAGGTGATGACCGATGCCGGCATCCACGCCGGTGTCCGCGCCGACATCTTCGTTGCCCTGGGTGAACCGCTGGGCGGCGACGCATGGGCCGTCCGCCTGCACATCAAACCCTTCATCCGCTGGATCTGGGCCGGCGCCGTGCTCATGGCGCTGGGCGGCCTGGTCACTGCCTGCGACCGCCGCTTCCGCCTGCCGCTGAAGAAGGAAGAGGCGCGATGAACGCGCCGCGGCCTCCCGGCACCGACGCCGACGGCGGTAGCCGCAAGCTGCTGACCGTGCTCCTGTTTGGTGGATTCCTGCTGCTGCTGGTGCTGCTGGGCTGGGGCGTGAGCCGCTCCGACCGCCCCGATCGCGAATCCCTGCCCTCGCCGCTGATCGGCAAGCCCGCGCCCGAGTTCTCGCTGCCGGTGCTGCACGACGCCAGCTACCGCGTCGGTACCGCCGAGCTGCAGGGCAAGCCCTATCTGATGAACGTCTGGGGCAGCTGGTGCCCCGCCTGCCAGGTCGAGCACCCGGTGCTGGCGCGCTACGCGGAAACGAAGAAGATCCGCGTGGTCGGCTACAACTGGAAGGACGAGCCCGAGGATGCACTGCGCTGGCTGGAACAGTTCGGCAATCCGTACTGGGTCGTGGTCACCGATTACGACAGCGACGCCGCGATCGAATGGGGCATCTACGGGGCACCCGAAACTTTCCTGGTCGACGCCGACGGGATCGTGCGCTGGAAGCACGTGGGCCCTCTGACCGACGAGATCATCGATACCGTGGTTGCACCGATGGTCGAAGCCATGGAGACCGGCGGATGAACATGCGCACGACGCTTTCCGGCGGGTTGCTGGCGCTGCTGCTGGTCGCACTGTCGATCGCCCTGGTGCCGGCACCTGCTTCGGCCCAGGCCGCGCGCAACGCGCAGCCCCTCGAGTTCCGCGACCGCGCCGAGGAACGGCGCTTCCACAAGCTGACCCTCGAACTGCGCTGCGTGATGTGCCAGAACCAGTCGCTGGCCGATTCCGACGCGCCGATCGCGTATGACCTGCGCCGCGAAGTCTTCAACCTGATGCGCGAAGGCCGCAGCGACGCCGAGATCAAGACCTTCCTGGTCGATCGCTACGGCGAGTTCGTGCTCTACCGCCCGCAGTTCGGCGGCGGCACGCTGCTGCTGTGGCTGGGACCGGGGATCGTGCTGCTTGGCGGTGCCGTGGTCCTGGTGGTGGTGGTGCGCAAGCGTGCGGCCCGCAACCGCGTCGCGCTGGATCCCGTCGACGACGGACAGGAGTGGTAATGACCGTGGTCTTCATGCTTGTCGTGCTGTTCGGGTCGCTGGTGGCCGCCGCGCTGGTTGCCGCACCGCTGCGCCGTGGCTCGCCGCGCACCTGGCTTGCCGTGCTGGCCGTGGTTCCCCTGCTTTCAGTCGGCCTGTACCAGCTGCTGGGCACGCCCGCCGCGCTTGATCCGAGCGCGCGCGCGCCGGTGGCGATGGCCGGCGGCGATGCAGCCCACGCCGATCCCGCCGAGTTCGCCGAAGCCGTGATCCAGCTGCGCGCCGAGCTCGAACGCAATCCGCAGCAGCCGGAAGGCTGGGCACTCCTCGCCCGCTCGCTGTCGGTGCAGGGCGATGCCGCCGGCGCGCGCGACGCGTATGCAAAGGCGCTCGAGCTGGTCCCCGATGAGCCGGCGCTGATGGTCGAGTTCGCGCAGGCCAGCGCCCAGGCCCATCCGCAGAATCTGTTCGAAGACGAGGCGCTCGCCCTGCTGCAGCGCGCCGCAACGCTGCAGCCATCAAACCAGCGCGCGCGCTGGTTCATCGGCGTTGCCCAGCGCCAGCGCGGCATGGACGCGGAAGCGGTCGCGACCTGGGAAGCCATGCTGAACGAGGTCGATCCCGCCACCGCCGCCAGCCTGCGCACGCAGATCGGAGATGCGCGCGCGGCAGCGGGCCTGCCAGCGGCAACCGGATCCGCCCCCGGATCCGTGGCCGCGCCGCCGGTCGCAAGCGCTGCCGGCCGAGGCACCGGTGCGGGATCTTCGGGCGGCCTGCGCGTACGCATCTCGCTGACCCCCGGCCTCGCCGAACGGCTCGGCGGCGAAGGCATCGTGTTCGTCATGGCGCGCGCTCCCGATGGCCCGCCGATGCCGGTGGCCGCGGAGCGCCACCCCGTGTCCGCACTGCCGCTGGACATCGTGCTCGATGACGCCGACAGCCCGATGCCGACGCAGGTCCTGTCGCAGCTCGACACCGCCCTGGTTTCAGCGCGCATCTCCGCCTCCGGCACGGTCGAGCGCAGCGCGGACGACGTCGAATCGGCCGCCGTCCGCGTCTCCATGCCGGGCGACGAGGTGATCGAGCTGATCCTCGGCACGGAGTGACCTGCGCTTGACATGATTGATGCTGCGCTGCAGCATCGATTCATCCGCCCCGGGAGCATGTCACGCATGAAACATGAATCCTCCGCGGATTTCCTGGCCCGCGTCGAACAGCGCAATCCCGGCCAGCCCGAGTTCCTGCAGGCGGTCACCGAGGTCGTGGACAGCCTCTGGCCGTTCCTTTCCGCGCATCCGCGTTATGCCAGCCAGGGCCTGCTCGAGCGCCTGGTCGAACCCGACCGGACGGTGCTGTTCCGGGTCACTTGGGTCGACGACCACGGCGAAGTGCGGGTCAACCGCGGCTATCGCGTGCAGCACAACAACGCGCTGGGACCCTACAAGGGCGGCCTGCGCTTCCATCCCTCGGTGAACCTGTCGGTGCTGAAGTTCCTCGCCTTCGAGCAGACCTTCAAGAACGCGCTGACCACCCTGCCGATGGGCGGCGCCAAGGGCGGATCGGACTTCGACCCCAAGGGCAAGAGCCCCGGCGAGGTGATGCGCTTCTGCCAAGGCTTCGTTACCGAGCTGTCCCGGCACATCGGCGCCCACACCGACGTGCCCGCGGGCGACGTCGGCGTCGGCAGCCGCGAGATCGGCTTCATGGCCGGGATGATGAGGAAGCTCAGCAACCGCGCCGACTGCGTGTTCACCGGCAAGAGCCTGGCCTCTGGCGGCTCGCTCATGCGGCCGCAGTCGACGGGCTACGGCACGGTCTATTTCGCGCAGGAAATGCTGGCGCGTCAGGACGCCGAGCTCGACGGCCTGCGGGTGTCGGTGTCAGGCTCGGGCAACGTCGCCCAGTGCGCGATCGAAAAGGCGATGGAGGTCGGCGCCAGGGTGGTGACGGTCTCCGACTCCAGCGGCACGGTCATCGACGAGGACGGCTTCAGCACGGACAAGCTGGCCGAGCTCATGGAGGTGAAGAACCACCTCTACGGCCGGGTCAGTGACTATGCCGACCGCGTCGGCGCGCGCTTCGAGGCCGGCATGCGGCCGTGGTCGGTGCCGGTCGATGTCGCCCTGCCCTGCGCCACCCAGAACGAGATCGACGCCGGCGACGCCAAGCGGCTGGTCGACAACGGCGTGCGCTGCGTCGCCGAGGGCGCCAACATGCCTTCCACCCCGGAGGCGGCGAAGATCTTCGAATCAGCGGGCGTGCTCTACGCACCGGGCAAGGCCAGCAACGCGGGCGGGGTCGCGGCGTCGGGACTGGAGATGAGCCAGAACGCGATGCGCCTGGGCTGGAGCGCCGACGAAGTCGACGGGCGGCTGCGGCAGATCATGAGGGACATCCACGCCACCTGCGTCGAACACGGCCGCCGCGACGACGGTACGGTGAGCTACCTCGACGGCGCCAACATCGCCGGCTTCGTGCGCGTGGCCGACGCGATGCTGGCCCAGGGCATCACCTGATCCCGGACGACGCCGGCGCACCACCGACGCCAGATGCGGTCCGTCCCGACCGACACGCGCGGTGGCGGCCGTTAAACTTGTGGCCATGACCGAATTCATCCCGCCCGGCACGCGTTTCATCGGCCTCCCCTCGCCCTTCGCCATGAAGCGCGGCGGCGAGCTGTTGCAGGGCCGCATCGCCTGCGAAACCTGGGGCCGCCGCAGCGCCTCGGGCGACAATTCGATCCTCATCCTCACCGGCCTGTCGCCGGACGCGCATGCCGCGGCCAGCGCGGATAACCCGTCGCCGGGCTGGTGGGAGGCCATGCTGGGCCCGGGCAAGGCGATCGACACCGACCGTTGGCACGTGGTCTGCGTCAACGCACTCGGCAGCTGCAAGGGTTCAAGCGGACCGGCGTCAATCGATCCCGCGACGGGTCGTGCCTATGGCCTGTCGTTTCCGGACGTCGCCATCGAGGACATCGCCGACACCGCCGCCCACGTGGTACGCGCGCTTGGCATCGAACGACTGGCCTGCGTGATCGGTAACTCCATGGGCGGCATGGCGGCGCTGGCCTTGCTCGCGCGCCATCCCGGCATCGCCCGCAGCCACGTCAATGTCTCCGGAGCCGCGCGCGCGCTGCCGTTCTCGATCGCCATCCGCTCGCTGCAGCGCGAGGCCATCCGCCTGGATCCGAACTGGAGCAACGGCGAATACGACGAGGAGTCCTATCCCGAAAGCGGCATGCGCATGGCGCGCAAGCTCGGCGTGATCACCTACCGTTCGGCGCTGGAATGGGACGGCCGCTTCGGTCGCGTGCGCCTGGATTCCGACCGCCGCGACGACGAGGACCCTTTCGGCCTGGAATTCGAGGTCGAAAGCTATCTTGAAGCGCATGCGCGGCGCTTCGTGCGCAACTTCGATCCCAACTGCTATCTCTACCTCAGCCGCTGCATGGACTGGTTCGATATCGGCGAATCCTGTGGCGGCACCACGGCGGAAGGCCTTGCGCGCATCCGTCTCGAGCGCGCGCTGGCGATCGGCGTCCATACCGACATCCTGTTTCCTCTGCAGCAGCAGGAAGAGATTGCCGACGGCCTGCGCGCCGGCGGCGCCGAGTCGACCCTGCTGCCGCTGGAGTCGCCGCAGGGCCACGACGCCTTCCTGGTCGATTTCGCGCGTTTTTCCCCGGCGATCGGCGACTTCCTGGCTGGGCTCTGAGGCTGGGCTCAGCGTCTGCGCACGGGCCCGTGGACCCCGCCGCGCATGCTGCAGCGCGGCGACCCGCCTGCCCGGGCCGTCGTACACTCGGGCCATGACCCGACCCCGCGAACGCGCCCCCGGCGCGCTGCCCGACATTGATTTCCCCGGCCGCGAGCTGCTTGTCGCCGGCATCGACGAAGCGGTCGGCGCAGGCGATGGCCATGCGGTCACTGCGGCGCTGCGCAGCTTCCTGTGCGGGGTGATCCGCGATCCCGCGGTGCGCCTGCCCGCCTTCATCCATGAGCCGGTCACCGACCACTACGCCCGCCGCGAGCTGTATCGCAGCGCCAGGCACGGCTACAGCGTGGTCGCCATGACCTGGGGGCCCGGCCAGGGCACGCCCATCCACGACCATGCCGGCTGCTGGTGCGTGGAAGGCGTCTGGGCAGGCGAGCTGGAGATCAACCAGTACGAGCTGCTCGAGCGCGACGGCGAGCGCTTCCGCTTCCGCTCCGCGGGCGGTATCCAGGCGGGCCCGGGCAGCGCCGGCAGCCTCATTCCACCGCACGAATACCACACCATCCGCAACGCCGATCCGCATGCGATCGCGATCTCCCTGCACGTCTACGAAGCGCCGCTGGAGCTGTGCTCGCGCTTCGAGGCGGTAGCCGGCGAATGGCACCTGCGCCGCGACAACGCCCTGCGCACCGACGCGGCCGCCTGAGCGGCACGCGACCCTCGGCACACGACGCTCGGCAAGCCGCGCACAGCCGCTATACTTGCCGCCCGCGCCGAAGTGGCGGAATCGGTAGACGCAGCGGATTCAAAATCCGCCGGCCTTAAAACCGTGTGGGTTCGAGTCCCACCTTCGGCACCACTACTGCGTGTTCGCGCCGTATGACGCGCAGCCCGCGGCCTTCAGTAGGGGGTAGGAGTTTCCTGACCCTGATTCAGGACCCACGCCGATACCGGCAAGCGCCGCTTGCGGCGATCCTGTGCTGACCGGCAGCACAGCGCACCAACGGATTGGAGCGCCGCCTACACGGAATTACGGCCGTGGCCATTGGCCACGGTGCTGGGCCGGCGCCTCTCTTCAAGCCTCCCGTGCCGCATGCCCGGCGCGGCACCCGCCAGACCTCGCTACCATGGCGACATGTGCCTGATTGCGCTCGCCTGGCGCCAGCATCCCCGCTATCCGCTGGCCATCGCCGCAAACCGCGACGAGGCCCACGCCCGACCGACTGCGGCCGCGGGTCTCGATCCCGACGATCCCGCGGTCTATGGCGGCCGCGACCTGGTACAGGGCGGCGGCTGGCTGCAGGTGTCCACCTCCGGCCGCCTGGCGGCGGTCACCAATGTCCGCAACGGCCTGCAAACAGGCGTGGCGCCGCGCTCGCGCGGCTGGCTGGTGCGCGATTTCGTACGTGGAACCGCAGCCGCACCGGCGTTTGCAGCCGGGATCGACGAACGTCCCGACGAATTCGGGCCATTCAACCTGCTGGCCTTTGACGGCGTCCGCCTGGCATTCGCGAGCAACCGGCCAACAGCTTCCAATATTCTGGTGGCACCGGGCCTGCACGCCATGTCCAACGGCGCCTTCAACGCCGCCTGGCCCAAGAGCAGGCTGGCCACCCGCGCGCTGGCTTCGTGGCTGGAATCCGGACTGTCGAAGCGCGACCCGCTGTCAGATCCAGAGTCGCTGGAACCGCTGTTCGCCGCGCTCGCCGATACCGCGCTGGCACCCGACGACACCCTGCCCGATACCGGCATCGGCCTGGAACTGGAGCGAAGGCTGTCGCCGCCCTTCGTCAGCAGTGATCACTACGGGACGCGCTGCAGCACGCTGGTGCTGGCCGGGGAGGATGGCTTCGTGTTCGCGGAGCGCCGCTTCGGGCCCCGGGCGGTCGTGCTGGGCACCAGCCTCGCCTTCGTGCCGCGACCGCCGCCTTGAAGCCCTTGCGCGTCAGGGCGAGCTTGCGCGGCAGCGCAGTGGCGCATTGTCTTCCAGCCCCTGTTCCCAGCCATTCGGCCGGCGCATGGCGATGGTGTCGTTGATGCAGGCGCGATCGGCCCCCTCGCGCATCGCGGTCGACGGCCCGGGCAGCAGCACCACGCCACCACCGCTGGAGGCACCGACCTCGACCAGCCCCGTCGCTTCGGAATGCATGTCGTCCGTGTCATCGCCCTCGTCTTGATCCGGCTTTGCGACGGCAGCGACCGTCGGCTGCTGCGGCTCCTCTGGAGCGAAGGCGGCACCGGCGACGTGACGGACGATGTCGGCAAGCAGGACTCCGCCCGCCACCGCGAGCAGCATCGGCAGCAGGAACGACCAGGGCGTGACGTCGGCGCGCAGGCGGACAGGACTCATGGGCTTTCGCTCTCCGGTTCGCGGCCAGGCCTGCAATCGTGCGGTCGGTCCGGCCCCATGTCGTCAGACTAGCCCTTCGCCATCCCGGACGCGCCTCGGGAAAACCCGTACGGGGCAGACATATGAAAGGCCCAGTCGTCCAGGTTTCCCTGGTCGGCTGAGCCTTTCGTCGTCGAAGCGATTGCGTACGGGCCGGAGCCTTTCCGCTTTTTCTTCGACGCCTGCGACGATAGCGCAGGGCCCGTTATGCGAACGTCAATCGAGGCGACCGTTCGTCGGCGGTGCCGGCCAGGGCCACCAGCCACGGCCACTGAGCGCATAGCGGTCGGCCGCACGCTCGAAGCGGTTGCGCACGCCAATCCCGCCACACGCGAAGTACAACGGCAGGAACAGGGGACCCAGGACCATGTACTGCAGCACGTGCGCGCGCTCGTGATCGGCAAGCCGCACCGCGGGCTGCTCGCACAGACCCGCGCGATGGGCGTAGGTCATGCAATCGCAGTCGATGCTGCCACCGGTATGCAGTATCACGTTGCCCAGGGTCATCGCACCGCCCGGCCCCCACGGCACGCGGTCGAAGACCAGGGCGAAATCGCGACTGCGCAGGCTGCCGCGCGCGCCGAAAGGAAGCGCGGCAATGCCGACCAGCAAGCCGGCCAGGGTGTTCGGCAGCGTCCACGCCACGCCCGCAGCGCCCACGACCAGCCGAAGCGCCCGCATCGCGGACGCGGTCAGCCGTCCTCGGGCATCAACAGCCACAGCACCAGGTACGCGAGGATGCCCGGGAACGCGATCGACGCCGCAGAGAACACCACGTAAAGCACGCGCAACAGGGTGGAATTCCAACCGAACCTGCGCGCAAGGCCGCCGATCACGCCGGCGAGCACGCGGTCGTCAAGCGGACGGCTGAGGCTGGGCCGGTCCGCGCTCATCGCTGCCCCAGCCACTCGTGGATCGCGCCCGGGACTTCCTTCTGCGCGCGGCCGGACACGTAGATGCCGATGTGGCCGCCGCGGAAGGAGAGTTCGGAATAGTCGCTGGTGCCGACCAGCCCGCCGAGCGGCCTGGACGCCGACGGCGGCACCAGGTGGTCCTGTTCGGCGTAGATGTTGAGCACCGGCATGTCCACCAGGCCCAGGTGCACTTCGCGGCCGCCGATTTCGATGCCGCCATTGACGAAGCCGTTGCCCTGGTAGAACTGCTTGATGAACTGGCGGAAGGCTTCGCCGGCCTGGTCGGGCGAATCGAAGATCCACTTTTCCATGCGCAGGAAGTCCTCCATCGCCGCCTTGTCGTCGAGGATGTCGACCATGCCCACGTACTTCTGCACGAACAGCCGCCAGGGCTTGAGCGTCAGGTAACACATGTTCATGAGGTCGGCGGGTACGTTGCCCAGGGTGTCGACGAACAGGTCAACGTCCATCCCGCGGGTCCAGTTGGACAGCATGTTGTCCGGCGTGTGGAAATCCACAGGCGTGACCATGGTGATCAGGTTGCGCACCTTGCCGGGATTGAGCGCGGCATAGCTGAGCGAGAACGCGCCGCCCTGGCAGATGCCGAGCAGGTTGACTGCATCCAGGCCGTACTCCGCGCGCAGGTGGTCCACCGCGCCGCCGATGAAGCGCTCGATGTAGTCCTCGAGGGTGAGGAAGCGGTCGGAGCGGTCCGGGTAGCCCCAGTCGATGATGTAGACATCCTCGCCGCGGGCGAGCAGCTGGCGCACCAGCGACTTGTTGTCCTGCAGGTCGACCATGTAGGGGCGGTTGACCAGCGCGTAGGCGATGAGCAGCGGCACCTTCGCGGTGGGTGCGCGATCGCCGATGAAGCGGTAGAGGACGACCTTGCCGTCGCGCCAGACCTCTTGCTTGTCGGTGGCGCCGAAGTCGACGTCGTCGACCTGGCGCAGCACCTGCATGCCGGCGGAGAGCTTCTGCTGCAGCCGCATCGCTTCTTCGGCGAGTCCCGCCGGAGTGATGTTGAGCGGACCATACATGTCAGCGCTTCCCCTTCTTCGCAGTGCCGGTCACTGTTTTCCGGGCGACCTTGCCGGGGGACTTCCTCGCCACCGCTTTGCTCGCCTTCTTGGTCAATTTCCTGGCCGCCTTCTTCGCCGCCTTCTTCGCCGTCTTCTTCGCTGCTTTCTTCGGGACCTTCGACGTCGGCCCTGGTTCCGGCTTCGATCCAATCGGCTCCGGCGCGCGCGGCATCGCACCGGCTATTGCGCCGCCAAAACTCCCTGCCGATGACCGCGACGTCCTTTTCGCGCCCTTGGCGGCGGCAGTCGCGGTGCGTTTCACCGCTGGCGTCGCCGCGCTCCTGGCAGCCTGCTTCGGGCTTCCTGCAGCAGCCTTCCTTTTCGGGTTGGCATCGCGCGCCGGCGGCGATGCCGGTGCGCCGGCAGGTACGCGTCCAGCCGCGGTTCCGCCACTGCCACCCTGCGCCCGGGCCACCACGTCACGCAGCGCCCTCACTTCGCGCTCGAGCTGTGCGAGCTTGCGGTGCGCACCATCCAGCTCGCTGCGCGTGGGCATGCCCCATTGCGCGCACGCGTCCTCGACCAGGCGCTGCATGCCGGCTCGCACGCGCATCTGGGCATTGACCAGGCGTCCATAGACCGCACGGAACTCCGGCGACAGCGCGACCACGGCATACGCCTCCTCGGCGGCGTCGATCCACAGGTCGAACAGCGCGCGCGCGGACTGCAGCTGGCGCCCGGGCTCTTCGCGCTCGACCAGCTTCGTTTCGAAGATGGCGAACGCGTCCTGCTGGGCCTTGAGCATCAATGCGCTGTACGCGCCGGACGCCTGCTGGTACTCGGCCATGTGGGCCGCGAGCGCCTGTGCGCGCTCCTGCTTTTCCCGGTCGGCACCGAAGGCCGGCAGCCGCAGCCAGGACAGAGCGTCGTCGCGGATCGAATCCAGCCACGGCGATGCGCCCTCCATCCACTGCTCCAGGCCCTCGAGGCCGTTGCCGCGCAGCGTGCGCAGCATCTCCGGGAACGGATTTTCGCCGGCAGGGCCGAGCGCGTCCTTCCAGGCGCGGGCGACGTCGGCCGCACTCGACTCCTGGCCCGAAAAGCGCGCCGCGACTTCCTGCATCCGGGCATACCACTGCCGCGCCTGGCTGTTGAAGTGCGCCAGGGCGTCGTTGGTTCCGGTGCCATCGCCCTGTGCCAGCCGCGTCCACCAGTCCAGCGATTGCTGCAACGCTTCCGCGCCGGGGATCGAGGCCTGCGGACCGCCCATGCCGGGCATCCCGCCCAGCCCCGGGACTGCGCCCAGCCCGAACATCCCGGCCATGCCTGGAGCTCCCCGCATGCCCGGGATGCCGCCTGCGCCCGGCGTGCCGCCCGGGCCCGGGAATCCTGCCATGCCCGGCGCCCCATCAACGCCCGGCACCGTGTTGCGCAGCGCGTCGCCCAATGCGGCCCAGTAGCGCCGTGCCAGCGATTCGAAATCGTCCCGTGGATTCCCCGACATCACGCGCCTCCGTCTGTTCGCTCCGATCATAGCAACCGCCGGCGGCGGTGCCTGCGTGGCTCAAGGCTTGGGGATGCGGATGGTCTTGCTGATCATCAGCGAACCCGACAGCGCGTACACCAGCACCAGCGGGTGCAGCTGCCACGGCCCGAGTTGCCACTGCCCGAACCACACATCACCGCCCAGCGCACCCTGCCAGGCGGCCACGGCCAAGAGCAGGACGATGCCGACGCTGCTCGGGATCGGCGTGCCTTCGAAGTACTTCACCTTGTCGCCACCGTCGGCCAGGGTCTCGGCGGTAACGTTGTAGCGCGCGAGCCGGCTGACGCCGCAGCCTACGAAGTAGCTCAGGACCACCCAGTCCCAGCCGCCCTGCAGCCCGCAGGCATAGCCCAGCGCCGCCGGAGCGACGCCGAAGGAGATCACGTCGGCCAGCGAATCCAGTTCACGACCGAGCGTCGATGCGACCTTGCGCCAACGGGCGACGCGGCCGTCCAGCGCGTCGAACACGAAGGCCAGCGGGATCAGCGCCATGCCCAGCATCAGGTCGCGGATGCCGTTCGTGCCCGCACCCTCCTGCAGGTAGCGCATGGCCGCGAAGATCGCGCCGGTGCCGCAGACGGCGTTGGCGAGGGTGAACCAGTCGGCGAGGTGGAAGTCGCGGATCATCGAGAAATGGCGCTGGCGGGTCATCGCCGCTCCGTCGCGGGGGAAAGGACTGCCAGCATGCCAAATCCGCCGTTGCCGTGGAGTAGTCGCAACCGGAAGCCCCGAGTCGCGGCCACAGCCGCTCCCGCAACGGCACAGGCCGCTGTACAGGAGCAGCCATAGCTGCGAACGGCATCTCCGATCAATCTCAGCGCGGAATCGCCAGGTGCGAAGCCTCCAGCATCCCGGCGCCGCGCGGCGTCGTGTCAATCACCGCGTCCACCGGCAGCGGGGCGCCGTCGAGGTGGGCATCGATGCGGTCCAGCGCTTCGTACACATAGGGCAGCAGCGGCAGGTAGCGGGCGCCGTAGTCGGGCAGCGGCAGGAAGCCGTCGAAGTGCTGCACGTTGCGCACCTGCCAGTAGCGCACGTCGCGGCCGGCGGCGCGGGCGTGGGCGACGTAGGGCGCGCTGCTGAACGCGACCGGGATCAGGCCGTCGTCGAGGCCATGCACCACGATCACCGGCAGCCCGACCCGCGGCGGCGCGGCGCGGGTCGCCGCGATGCCGGCGCGCACGCGGTCGGCGTCGGCGCCCTCGCCCGTCCACAGCGCGCGCAGGCACTGCAGGCCCTTGAGCGTGAGGTCGGGCGGCGCCATGCCGGCGTCCAGCAGGCCCACGCCCGAGCCCGGGGGGATGCCGCTGGCCTCGGGCCACCATGCGGCGCGCTCGGCGGCCGTGGCCGCGCGCGGCATGAAATCGGCGCCCTGGGCCGCGAACGAGAAGCCACAGGCACCCTCGCCCACGCCATAGCGGCCGTAGGCGCTGGCGTAGGTCGCAGCCACCGCGCGCCACAGGTCGAAGCCGGCGGAGAGCGCGCCGGCGCGCAGCGCCTCATCGCTCCAGCCGGCGCCGCGCAGTGCCTCGTGCGCCGCGCGCGCCTGGGTTGCGGTGTCGGCGCCTGGCAGCAGGCCCTCGGCCGCCAGCGAGGCGCAGCGCGCCGCGTACAGCGGCCGGACCTGGTCGAGCAGCGGCGGCTGCGGCAGGTTTTCCATATCCAGCAGCGCGCAGGGCATCAGCAGCGCGGCCTCGGTGGTGTAGTCGTACAGCGTGCGCGCGCCGGGCGCATCGACGTGGACGTTGGGCTCGCCCGCCACCACGGCGTCGAGCCAGTTGCCTTCGATTTCGGCCGCACGAAGCACCGCGCCGCCGCCATTCGAGATACCGACCGCGATCACCCGCGTGTTGTCGAAGGTGAAGGGCGCCTGCGCCGGCAGCGCCTCGTCCAGGGACTGCAGCGCGAACTCGGCGGCCTGCTTCACGTGCCGGCCCCAGTCGGCCTCCGGGTTGTCCTGCGAATGCGCGTGCTTGAAGGCGACGCCGGTGGCGGCGTCCGCGGCGGCGGGCACGAAGGCGAGGTCGTCGGACGCGCCCTTGGCCACCGCGCGACCATCGGCGCCGAAGCCGATGCCGGCGTCGAGGTCGAAGTAGTCGCTGCCCGCGCCCTTGTCGGTATAGGCCACCGCGCAGCCGCGCGGCAGGCCCCAGGCGCCGGCGACGGCGATCGAGCCGTAGATGCCGCGCGAGCCCGAGGAGGCGGTCACGACCACGCAGCGCTTCGCGGCGTCGAAGGCATCGGGCACCTGCACCAGCACGCGGTGCGGGTGCGTTGCGCCCTGGACCGTGGCGTAGGAGGAAAATTCGCGACCGGGCACCGCCGCGACGCTGCCGTAGAGCTCGCCGTAACCACCGGCCGGGCCAAGGTCGGCGATGCCGCGCCAGTTGCTCCACAGCGCGCGGCGACGGAGTTCGGCGGCGGTCGGCGCTTCGGCATCGGCAAATGCCGGCGGCACCATCTGGCGCAGGCCGTCGATGCCCAGCCCGGCGGTGAGCAGGTCGTCGCCGTCGCGATGGGTGCTGCTGCGCTGGTGTTCGAACATCAGGGTCTCCGTGGTCGCGTCGAGCACCGCCACCGCGTCACGCGTGCCGGTGGAAGCGCAGCCGGCGATGATCGCGGCGGTGGCCAGCGCAGCGAGCGCGAACAGGCGCGTCCCGGGTGCGGTCGGGGTGTGGTCCGGAGTCTTGCGCACGCGCGCCACCTTTTTCAGCAGGGAATGCAGGCACCGTAGCAGCGGCCGGTCCTGCCGGCATCGTACTTTCGTACGCAGTGGCGCGACGCATGGATTTGCTACCGTGGACTTCCCCCCGCCCCGCAAGCCACGCCGACATGACCGACACGTTTCTTTCCGGCCGCACCGCGCTGGTGACCGGCAGCACCTCGGGCATCGGCCTGGCCATCGCCTGCTCGCTGGCCGAAGCCGGGGCCCGCGTGGCCATCAACGGCCTCGGCGACAAGGCCCAGGTGGACGCCGCGCTCGACGCCGTGCGCACAGCCGGCGGCGGCGACGTCCGCCACTTCGACGCCAATCTCCTGGATTCCGAGGCCGTCGCCACGATGATGGCCGACATCGACGCCTGGTCGCCCATCGACGTGCTGATCAACAACGCCGGCATCCAGCACGCGGTGCCGCTGGCCGAGATGCCGGTCGACAAGTGGAACGCGATCATCGCCATCAACCTCAGCGCCGCTTTCCACACGATGCGCCTGGCGATGCCGGGGATGGCGGAGCGAGGCTTCGGCCGGGTGGTGAACATCGCCTCGGTGCACGGCCTGGTGGCCTCGAAGGACAAGGCGCCGTATGTCGCCAGCAAGCACGGCATCGTCGGGCTGTCCAAGGTCGCCGCGCTGGAGTACGCGGCCGCGGGCAGCCGTGACGGCGGCGGCGTGACCGTCAACTGCATCTGCCCGGGCTGGGTGGAGACGCCGCTCATCGAGCCGCAGATCGAGGCGCGCCGCGGCGGCGGCAGCCGCGACGAAGGCGTGCGCGCCCTGCTGTCCGAGAAGCAGCCCAGCCTGCGCATGACCCTGCCCGCCGAGATCGGCGCGCTTGCCACCTGGCTGTGCCGCCGCGAGGCGCACAACGTCACCGGCGCCTCGTTCCCGGTCGACGGCGGCTGGACCGCGCAGTAACGACGACCCCCGTCCCCACGCCAGCATGGCCACCCTGCTCATCGCCGACGACCACCCCCTGTTCCGTGCCGCCATGCGCGGCGCGGCGGTAGAGGTCGAGGCCGGCACCGAAACCCTCGAGGCCGGCACGCTTGACGCGACCGTGGCGGCACTGGAGTCGCGCCCTGACATCGACCTGGTGCTGCTGGACCTGCACATGCCCGGCAACCACGGGCTTGCCGGCCTGGCCGCGATCCGCGCGCAGTTTCCCGCGGTCGCGGTGGTGCTGGTCTCGGCCAACGAGGATCCGCAGGTCGTGCGCCGGGCGCTCGACCACGGCGCCGCCGGCTACATCCCCAAGAGCGCCAGCCTGGACGAGATGCGCGACGCGATCCGCAGCGTGCTGGCCTGCGAGGAGTGGCTGCCGCCGGCACTGCGCGGCGCGGTGGCACGCGCGCAGTCCGCGCCCGGTGATGCCGATCTCGCCGCGCGCCTCGCCAGCCTCACCGCGCAGCAGTTCCGGGTGCTGGCGCTCGTGGCCGAGGGCCTGCTCAACAAGCAGATCTCCGACCGCCTGGACGTGCAGGAGCGCACGGTGAAGGCGCACGTCTCGGCGATCTTCGAAAAGCTCGGCGTGCGCAACCGCACCCAGGCCGGCGTGATCCTGCGCGAACTGGAACTCAGCGATCCCGCGCGCCAGGTCGAGCGCGCGGACTGAGCCACCGCGCTCAGATGCGCGAGAACGCCCAGGACTGCATGCGCCCGTCGCGGTAGGGCATCACGCCATGGAACGCGCGCGGGTCGTCGTCGAACACCAGCGGCACGAAGTGGCGATCGCCCTCCCACAGCGGCAGCTCAAGCACGCGGTCGACGTCGATCCATTCCAGGGTGCCTTCCGGGTTGGACGCCGGAGGCGTGCCGGTGAACTGCGTGACAAGGAAGACGAAGGCGAACCAGTCCTCGCCGTGCTTGCCGAAGCCCGGCCAGCTGATGGTGCCGCGCAGCTGCAGCTGCGTGCATTCGATCGCGGCCTCCTCGCGGATCTCGCGGCGCATGCCGGCCAGCGCGTCCTCGTCGGCTTCGAGCTTGCCGCCCAGGCCGTTGTACTTGCCCAGGTGCTGGTCGCCGGGGCGCGCGTTGCGATGGACCATCAGCACGCGGCGGCGGTCGGGCGAGAGGACGTAGCCAAGCGTGGCCAGGATCGGGGTATAGGGCATCGGACCTGAGAGTGCGAGCGGCCGGTGATTGTAGGCGCTCAGCCCGCGGACCCGGCCGTGACCCGCATCCGGCCAAGCATCGATTTCAGCGCCAGCGGCCGCACCGGCTTCTGCAGCAGGCCCAGGCCGTGCTCGGCGACCTCGCGGCGCACCGCGTCGGTGGCATCGGCGCTGAGCACCAGGGTGGGAACGGCACCATGGCGCGCCGAAAGCTGCAGCCAGGCGCCGATGCCGGTCTCGCCATCGTCAAGGTGGTAATCGAGCAACCACAGGTCGGCGGGATGCGCGGCATGCGCCGAGAGCGCCGCCCCTGCATCGGCGGCCAGGTCGACGCTGCAGCCCCAGCCGCGCAGCAGCGCCGCGAGCGACGCCAGCGCCATCGGGTCGTTGTCGAGCAGCAGCACGCGGGCGCCATCGAGCCCTGCGCGCGCCTTCGGGACGGCGGGCGCCTCGGCAGGCGCCGCCACCCGCGGCAGCGCGATGGCGAACACGGTGCCCACGCCCGGGCGACTGCGCAGCTCGACCCTGGAACCCAGCAGCCGCGCGATGCGTTCGGCGATCGCCAGCCCAAGCCCAAGGCCCTGCCCGTCCACGCCGTCGCCGCGACGGAACTCCTCGAAGATCAGCGCCTGCTGCGTCGGGTCGATGCCTGGGCCGGTGTCGTGCACCTCGATGCGCAGCTGGCCGCCGGCGCGCCGCACCCCCAGCACTACGCGCCCGCGGCCGGTGTAGCGCACGGCGTTGGCAAGGAAGTTCTGCAGCACGCGGCGCAGCAGCTGCGGATCGCTGTGCGTCCAGGCGCCGCTGGCGACATGGTCGAAGCCGAGGCCACGATCACCGGCCAGGGCGCGGAACTCCGAGGCCAGGGGCTCCAGCACTTCAGCCAGCGGGAAATCGCGCCGCTGCGGCACGAGCCCGCCGGCCTCCAGGCGGGCCATGTCGAACAGGCCGGTCAGGAGGTCGGTGGTGGAATCCAGCGCGCCACGGATCTGTCCGAGCGAGTCCTTCTGCCGGCCGTGAACCTGACCGGCCAGCGCGTCGGTGAACAGCTGCGCCGCGTGCAGCGGCTGCAGCAGGTCGTGTCCGACCGCGGTCAGGAAGCGGCTCTTGGCCTCGTTGGCGCGCTCGGCCTCGCGCCGCGCCTGGTCGAGGCTGGCGGTGCGCTCCTCGACCCGCTGCTCAAGGGTCTCGTTGCTGCGCTTGAGTTCGGCCTCGTTGCGACGGAATGTGGTGACGTCGGTGAACGTGGCCACGAAGCCGCCACCGGGCATCGGGTTGCCGCGGATCTCGACGATCCCGCCGTGCGGGAACACGCGTTCGCTGACGTAGGGCGTGCCGGCCTGCATGTGTCCCAGGCGCTTGCCGGCCTCGCCCTCGACCCGCCCGCGGACGTCGCCGGCGAGCCCGCGGCCAAGGTTGTGCAGGACCAGGTCGGCCACCGGCACGCCGATGCGCAGCAGCCCCGGGGGATAGCCGAACAGCTCCGCGTACGGCCGGTTCCAGGCCACCAACCGCAGTTCGCGGTCGACCACGCTGATGCCCTGGCTCATGTTCTCCAGTGCCGCCTGCAGCACGCGCTGGTTGAAGCGCAGGTCCTGCGAGGCCTCGCCGACGATCTCGGCCACGGTGTCGAGGTCGGGGCCGGCCTCGCGGCGCGCGGCATCGAGCAGCAGCCGCGCCGAGGCGCTGCCGAGGACGGCCGCGAGTTCGCGCTCGAAGCGCGCTTCGATCGGTACCGGGACCGGGCCGCTCTGCGGCGCGCCGCGCAGCAGCTCGTCCACCGCCCGGGCCGGCAGGAAGCGCCGTCCCGCCTGGCGCAGCGTGCGCAGGTCGGAGCCGCGCGCCACGTCGCGGTCGGGCGAGGACAACCAGGCCGACAGCACCAGGGTGGTGGCCGCGCCCACGAACAGGCTGGCGCCCACCGCCCGTCCCAGCCGGCTCCAGCCGGTCAGCCCGAACATCGTGTCCGGCGCCAGCCACGCGATTCCCCAGGGGCCCGTGGCCAGCCAGTCGCCGCTGCCGCCGGCGAGTTCGACCTGCATCGGCGCCAGCGTCACCCAGGCCCAGGCCAGGAACCCGGCCAGCACCCCCCACGTGGCCGCGACGGCAGGCGTGCGCGTGCGCCAGACGGCGCAGAACAGAGCCGGGGCGAGCGTGGCCAGGGCCGAGAACGAGACCGCGCCGACGTCGGCAAGCGACTGGCTGCCGCCGATCACCCGGCTGTAGGCCCAGGCCAGCAGCATCACGCCCAGGATGCCAGCGCGGCGCAGCGCCAGCACCGCGCCGCGGCGATCGTCGCCACCGCGCCCGGCCGACCACGCGCCGCGCAGCAGGCCCGGCGTGAACCAGTGGTTGCCGATCATCAGGCTCAACGCGAGCGTGCTCACCACCACCATGCCGGTGGCCGCGCTCAGGCCGCCAAGGAACGCGAACAGGGCCAGGCCGTGGTGGCCGAGCGCGGCCGGCAGCGCAAGCGCATACATGTCCGGGGGCACACTGTCGCCCAGCAGCGCCGTGCCCGCCCGGGCCAAGGGCAGCGTCGGCAGCGCGATCAGCACCAGGTACAGCGGGAACTGCCAGCGCGCGGCCAGCACGTGGCGCTCGTCGCGGCACTCCACCACGCCGACGTGGAACTGGTGCGGCAGGATGAACATCGCCAGCGCGCCCAGCAGCACCAGGGGGATGAAGCCGCCCACCGGCGCCGGCGGCGGCGGCACCCGCGCGACCTCGATCTCGCCCAGGCCGAACCAGACCAGCGCGCCCAGCGACAGCATCGCCACCAGTTTGAACAGCGACTCGAAGGCCATCGCCAGCACCAGGCCGCGGTTGTGTTCGGCCGCACTCGCGCGCCGGGTGCCGAAGGCCATCGCGAACACCGCCATCGCCAGCGCCACGTACAGCGCGCCGTCGCGCCACGGCGCGATCGCGCCCCCGGTCCCGCCGCCCGTGGTGAGGGTGGCGAAACTCATCGTCACCGCCTTCAGCTGCAGCGCGATGTACGGAACCATGCCCAGCAACGCGACCAGGGTGACCACGGCGGCAAGCCACGGATCCTTGCCCAGGCGGGTGGCGATGAGGTCGGCGATCGACGTCGCATTGCTCTCGCGCGCCAGCCGTACCAGGCGCAGCATGAAGGCGAAGGCCACGATGTAGAACACGATCGCGCCGAGGAAGGTCGGCGGCAGCGGCCAGCCGTAGCGCGCGGCCTGGGTGACCGTGCCGTAGAAGGTCCAGGAGGTGCAGTGCACCGCCAGCGACAGCGCATAGACGTGGCGCCAGTGCCGCGCAAGCACGCCGGGGTGGCGTTCGGCATGCACAGCCACGCCGAACAGCAGCGCGAGCCACAGGACCGCGGCCGCGACCACCACGCCGACGCTCAGCATGCCCGCCGGCCTCCCGCACGCGTGTTCCTCAAGCGCCTGCCCCCGATCATCCGGACCCAGAATAACGCAGCGGCGGGCCGAAGCCCGCCGCCGTGGTCACCGCCCGATGCCTGGCGATCAGAAGTTGTAGCGTACCGACATGTACCAGTTGCGCGGCAGGCCGTAATAGGCGGTCTGGATGTTGCCCACGCTTGCGAATTCCTGGCCTTCGGTCTTGTAGACCTCGTCGGTCAGGTTGCGCACGCCGGCGCGGACCTGCCAGACGTACTGCGGCGAGTCCCACACGCCGAACGCGCCCAGCAGCGTGTACGCGCCCTGGCTCAGCACGTCGCGGTTGTCCACCGACAGCCAGGTCCTGCTGCGGTAGGACGCATCCACGCCAACGCCCAGGTTCCCGGCCTCACCCAGCGAGAAGCCCTGCTGCAGCGCGATGCGCGCGGTCAGCTCGGGTGAGAACGGCACGTGGTCGTGGTTGAGGTTGGGGTCGTAGCCGGGATACGCCGGGTCGAGGCGGAAGTCGTCGAAGCGGTCGTAGTCGGCGTCCATCCAGCCCACCTGCGCGCTCAGCACGGTGGCATCGCCAAAGCGTGCGCTGCCCTCGAACTCGACGCCCATGATGTCGAGCTCGGCCGCGTTGAGCACCGGGAAGGTCCCGACGTCCTGCGACACGCGCGCCTGGAAGTCCTTGTAGTCGCTCTTGAACGCCGCGACGCTGCCGCGCAGGCGGCCATCTTCGGAGCTCGCCTTCAGGCCGAGTTCGTAGGTCCAGACATACTCGGGGTCGAACTTCGCGTTCTGGGTGTCGTACACGGTGTTGGCGCGGCCGTTGAAGCCGCCCGACTTGAAGCCGCGGTTGGCGGAGACATAGCCCATCAGGTTGTCGCTGAAGGCCTTCTGCAGGCTCACCGACGGCGTCACCGCGGTCCAGTCGGCCTTGGCCGTGAATGCCACGGTTTCGTTGATGCCGGAGAACGGCGCGCCCCAGAAGGTGCTGGTAGTGCGGTCGTATTCCTTCTCGTCGCGCGTCCAGCGCACGCCGCCGGCGAGGTTCCAGCTCGGGGCGAACTCCCAGTTGGCGTGGGCGAACGCGGCCACGCTGGTGGTGGTGAGGTCGTCGTCGATGGTGCGCAGGAAGGACAGCGGCGCGCCGAACAGCGCGAACAGGTCGTCCGCGTAGGCTTCCTGGTAGGACGGCACGTCCTCCTTCATGTAGTACGCGCCGAAGGTGGCCTGCAGGTTGCCGCCGTTGTCGTACTGGAGCTGGAACTCCTGGCTGGTCTGCTGCTGGTCCAGCGCGACCAGCACGTCGCCGAGTTCGAACTCGCTGGCATCGATGTCGATGAACGAATCCGTCTTCAAGCGGCGGTGCGAAGTGATGCTCTTGAACAGCCACTGCTGGTTGAGGTCCCACTCCATCGAGAGCGAGGCACCGGAATGCTCCAGCTGCTGGCCGTGGCCCGGCGGCAGGAACGAGGTCTGCGAACGGTGGTTCCATTCGCCGGTCTCGCCCGGCTGCAGCACCACCACGCCCAGGCCGAGGTCGGTCTGCAGCAGCGGCGCCATCGGCCGGCCCAGGGTCGGCGCGACATCCTGCTCGGTGTGGTCGAATGAGAGCGTGGCGCTGAACGCGTCGCTGGGCTGGAAGGCGATCTTGGCGCGGATGGCCCGGGTGTCGTCGTTGTTGTAGTGGCGGCCGGTCACCGTGTCCCGCACATAGCCGTCATTGCGGATCGAGGCCGCCGCGACGCTTGCCGCGACGGTGTCGCTGAGCTGGCCACTGGCGTAGCCGCGCACTTCCTGGCGGCCGTAATCGCCGATGGTCAGCTCGGCCGCGCCGCCGCTGTGGTCGAACGGGTCGCGGGTGGTGATCTTGATCGCGCCGCCGGTGGAGTTCTTGCCGTACAGCGTGCCCTGCGGGCCGCGCAGCACTTCAACCTGCTGGACGTCGAACAGCGAGAACATCGAGCCGTTGATGCGCGAATAGTAAACGTCGTCGACGTACATGCCCACGCCCGGGTCGAAGCTCTGCAGCGCGTCCGGCTGGCCGATGCCGCGGATGAAGACGTTGACGCTGTTGGCCGAGCCGCGGCCCTGGACGATGTTGAGGTTGGGCACCGCGCCCTGCAGGCCGCTGACGTCGCTGGCCTGGAGGTCCTTCAGCTCCTCCTCGCCGAACGCGCTGACCGCGACCGGCACGTCCTGGATGGATTCGACGCGGCGGCGGGCGGTGACGGTGATGGCGTCGAGGTCGGTGGCGCTGCTCGCGGGCTGGGCCTGGGCCGGGGCGGAGTCCTGCGCATGCAGCGCGGGCGCGGCCAGGGCCACGACGATCGCCAGGCTGAGGGAAGTGGCGCGGATGTTGGCAGGCTTCATGGTGTCCCCCGGGAAATGCTGGTGGCGCGCGGCCGATTGCCGCGTGGTGCCAAGACTAGGGACGCGGCGCGCGCGGCGGCATCGTACCTTCGGACAATGGGCCGCGACGGCGGCGCGCGGGAACACTGTCGCCCGTGGAGTCGTGCGCCGCACGACCGAAGGGTTGCCGATGTCGTTCCTGATCGTGCTCGCAGCGCTGGTCTTCCTGATGTACGTCGCATACCGCGGCCACAGCGTGATCCTGTTCGCGCCGATCGCGGCCCTGGGCGCGGTGCTGCTGACCGATCCGTCGCTGGTGGCGCCGATGTTCACCGGCCTGTTCATGGACAAGATGGTCGGCTTCCTGAAGCTGTACTTCCCGGTGTTCCTGCTCGGGGCGGTGTTCGGCAAGCTGATCGAGATCTCGGGATTCTCGAAGTCCATCGTGGCTGCCACCATCCGCGTGGTCGGTGCGCAGCGGGCGATGCTGTCGATCGTGATCGTGTGCGCGCTGCTGACCTACGGCGGCGTGTCGCTGTTCGTGGTGGTGTTCGCGGTGTATCCGTTCGCCGCCGAACTCTTCCGCCAGAGCGACATCCCCAAGCGCCTGATCCCGGGCACCATCGCGCTGGGTGCCTTCACCTTCACCATGGATGCTTTGCCCGGCACGCCGCAGATCCAGAACATCATCCCGACCGCGTTCTTCGGCACCGATACCTGGGCGGCGCCCCTGCTCGGCACGATCGGCGGCGTGTTCATCATCATCGCCGGCCTGTCCTATCTCGACTGGCGTCGCCGCGTTGCGCAGCGCGCCGGCGAGGGGTATGGCGACCCGGCCACCCTGCTCAACGAACCGGCACCCTTCGTCGGCGAACGGCTCGCGCATCCCCTCATCGCGCTGCTGCCGCTGGTGATGGTGGGCGTTGCAAACCTTGCGCTGACGCGGCTGATCCCGGGCTGGTACGGCGACAGCCACAGCTTCATCCCGGCGGTGGTCGGCAACCCGGCGCCAGTGGTGCAGGAAGTGGCGAAGATCGCCGCGATCTGGGCAGTCATGGGTGCGCTGCTGATCGGTATCGTGACGGTGATGGTGTTTGCCTGGAAGACGGTGTTCAAGCACTTCGCCGAGGGCACGAAATCCGCGATCGGCGGTGCACTCCTGGCATCGATGAACACCGCTTCGGAATACGGCTTCGGCGCCGTGATCGCGGCGCTGCCAGGCTTCCTGCTGGTCGCCGACGCGCTCGGCGCCATCCCCGACCCGCTGGTCAACGAAGCGGTCACCGTAACCGCGCTGGCCGGCATCACCGGCTCGGCTTCGGGCGGCATGTCCATCGCGCTGGCGGCGATGGCCGACAGCTTCATTGCCAACGCCGAAGCCGCCGGCATTCCGATGGAGGTCCTGCATCGGGTGGCATCGATGGCGTCCGGCGGCATGGACACCCTGCCCCACAACGGCGCGGTGATCACCCTGCTGGCGGTCACCGGCCTGACCCATCGCCAGGCCTACAAGGACATCTTCGCGATCACGATCATCAAGACCATCGCCGTATTCGTGATCATCGGCGTTTTCTACGCCACCGGGCTGGTCTGAGCCCCGGCGACAGCGCGAACCGCGGGCCCGGCGCGTCGATTCGGAGCTGGGAAAGCGGTCACGGTTGGCAGCCCGGCTTCGGGTAGTCTGGACCCGGTTTGGCGGCGGGGTCCCGCCGCCGGGGAGACCGTCCATGAACAGCCAGCTGCCGAACGCCCAGGTGGACGCCCTGCGCGACGCCTTCACGCACCGCTACAAGCTCCGGGGCCAGCCGCGCTACGCGCCGGCACCGGCACCGGCGCCTACCGCGCCGGCGTCCGCGCCAGAGTCCGACCCCGGGTCCGGCCCGATGCTTGCGCCGCCGGGCACCGGTGGTTCGACGCGTCCCGGGGTGATGGTCCCGGCCACCAGGGCGCCGTTCGCGGTGCGGGTGCTCAACAACCTTGGTTACGGTGCCACCCCGGCATCGATCGCCGAGTTCAACGCCCTGGGCGGCAACGACGCCGCGCGGCTCAACGCCTACGTGGACCGCCAGCTGGCCTGGTCCTCGATCGACGACAGCGCGGTCGAGGCACGCCTGTCCGCCGCCGGCTACCAGACCCTGGGCAAGAGCCTGCAGCAGCTCTGGCAGGACCATTCGCAGAACACCACCGACCACAACGTCCGCATGCGCCCGGCCTTCGAGGTGCAGCGCTCGGCGCTGGCGCGCGCCGCCTATTCGCGGCGCCAGCTGCTTGAGGTGATGGTCACCTTCTGGCACGACCACTTCAACGTCATGGTCAGCGACTATTCGGCCGGCCCGGTCTACGTGCACTACCACCGCGACGTGATCCGGCAGCACGCCACGGGCAACTTCCGCGCCATGCTCGAGTCCGTCGCCCAGAGCACGGCGATGCTGTACTACCTGGACAACCTCTCCAACACCCGCTCCGGCCCCAACGAGAATTTCGCCCGCGAGCTGCTGGAGCTGCACACCTTCGGCGCGGAGAACTACCTCGGCTTCATGGATCCCTTCCAGGTGCCGCCCTGCCCGGAGGATCCGTCCTACCCCATCGGCTATACCGACATCGACGTGTACGAGACTTCGGCGGCCTTCACCGGCTGGTCGGTTCGAAACGGCCACTGGCAGTATCCGGGCGAGGACGACGGCGCCTTCACCTACCGCGCGGCGTGGCACGACACCGGACCGAAATACGTGCTCGGCAGCTTCATCTACCCCGAGCAGCCCGCGCTCAAGGACGGCCGCGACATCCTCGACCGCATCGCCAGCCATCCGCGGGTGGCGAAGTTCATCTGCGGCAAGATCATCCGTCGCTTCTTCGCGGACGATCCGCCAAGCGGCCTGGTGGACAGCGCCGCGGCGGTGTTCCGGAGCCACTGGCAGGCGCCCGACCAGATCGCGCGCACGCTGCGCCATGTGCTGACCTCCGACCTGGCGCACAACGCCTGGGGCTTCAAGCAGCGTCGCCCCTTCGAGGCGGTCGCCGCTGCGATGCGGGTGCTCGGCTGCGACTGGACGCCGCGCGTGGGGCACGACGCCTCCGACACCCTGATGTGGCGGATGGGGTTCACCGGCCACCTGCCCTATGACTGGCCGGCGCCCAATGGCTATCCGGATACCTCGAAGGACTGGATGGGCGGCAACCGCTACGCCATGACCTGGAAGCTGCTCGGCTGGCTCACCGAATCCAGCGACGACGGCGTGCCGCTGGCACCGATCCTGGCCACCACGCGCGCCCACATCCCCGCCGGCGAGTGGACCGCGCGGCGCCTGGTGGATTTCTGGTGCCTGCGCATCCTGGGCTACCTGCCCGAGGCCGCGCGCCGGCAGGCGCTGCTGGACTTCATGGCCCGCAATGGCAATCCCGAGACCTATGTCATCACCGATACGGACACGTGGGCCATGAGCGACCTCAAGCGGCACTACAACCAGCAGCGGCTGCGCAGCATGGTATCGCTGCTGTTGATGTCGCCCGAATTCCTGGGCCGCTGAGGAGCCACGACATGTCTTCCATCGAATTCCAGCGCCGCGACTTCCTCAAGGGCTGCTGCGCCACCGCGGCCATCGGCGCCATCGGTCCCGGCCTGCTGTTCTCCCCGGCCGCGCACGCCGCGGCCAACGGCTACGACACGATCGTGCACGTATTCCTGCGCGGCGGCATCGACGGCCTCAACCTGGTGGTGCCGGTGTCCGGCGAGGACCGCGTGCACTACGAGCAGGCGCGGCCAGGCCTGGCGATCGCGGCCAGCGGGGCCTACGGCGCGCTTCCGCTCACGCTGGGCAACGGCAGCGGCACCGGCTTTGGACTGCACCCATCGGCTTCGGGCCTGCACGAGCTCTGGGGCGATGGCCGGCTGGCCATCGTCCACGGCTGCGGCATGCAGACCGCGGTGACCCGCAGCCACTTCGACGCCCAGCTCTACCTCGACCTCGGCACGCCCGGACGCCAGGGCGGCAATACCGGCTGGCTGGCACGGGCTTGGGCCAACCATCCCGGCGCCAGTGAATCGGTTCCGATCCCCGCGCTGGCGGTGAACAGCCGTACGCCGGCGAACCTGATCGGCGCCACCCAGGCACTGACGATGGGCAGCCCGACCGACTTCCGCCTCGACTCCGGGGCCTGGGGCTGGCAGACCTGGCGCGAGGGCATGCCGGCCGGCACGCGCGGGGTCAACGAGACCCTGGAGCTGCTCTGGAACGGCCCCACTTCGCTTGAACTCGGCGGCAAGCGCGCAGACGCGTCCCTGCGCCTGGTACGGCAGCAGGACTTCCAGTCAACGCCACCGGCGGGCTGGCCCACCAGCACCTTCGCACGCCAGCTGTGGACCGTAGCGCAGTCGATCCGCTTCGACCTGGGCCTGCGCTACGCCACCGTCGACCTCGGCGGCTGGGACACGCACGACGGCCAGGGCACCGCCGGCAGCGGCTACCACTACTACCAGAACAAGATCGCCGAACTGTCGCAGGCGCTGGCGGCGTTCTACGCCGAGATGCACGCCGGCGGCGAGGCCTCGCGGGTCACGGTGGTGGTGCAGTCCGAGTTCGGGCGCCGCGTGCGCCAGAACGGTAGCGGCGGTACCGACCACGGTTACGGCAATCCGATGCTGGTGCTGGGCGGACCCGTCGTGGGCCGGCGCTTCTACGGCAGTTTCGCCGGACTGCACCCGGAGATACTGTCGCCGCACTTCGGCGACATCCCGGTGACCACCGACTTCCGCCGCGTGCTGTGGGACATCCTGCAGCGGCGCATGGGGCACACCAGCGCGCAGGCTGTGTTTCCCGGCTACACGGGCCACGTGCCGCTGGGAATCGTGCAGGCCGCCGGCGCCACGGCCATCGCCAACCTGCCGCGCCACCCCGAGCCGGACTACGGCGCGTCGCCATATCCCCGCGGGCCGGCGGCGGACGCCCTGGGCTCGCCGACCGCAGGCCCGGCCGCGGCCAAGCGGCCGGCCGTGCCCAGGCAGCGGCGGCGATCGCAGCCGCTCCCGATGCGCATCGTGCGCTGGCACATGGAATTGCTGCGCCACCTGCTTTCGCGCGCCGCTCCCTGAGCCGTCCGGCCGCCGGACGCGCCCGGCGGCCGGACCGGAAAATGGTGGTTCCGAACGCAGGAGAGCGGGCCGTAGCCCGCTCTCCCGGTGACGCCATGGCGCGCCTTGCGACGCGCCGGACCCGCCAGCCCTTACTCGGCCGGGGTGCCTTCGCCTTCCTCGACGGCCTTCATCGACAGGCGGATGCGGCCCTGCTTGTCGACTTCCAGCACCTTGACCTTGACGATATCGCCTTCCTTGAGCACGTCGCCGACCTTCTCGACGCGTTCGTTGGAGATCTGCGAGACGTGCACCAGGCCGTCCTTGCCGGGGGAGATGGTAACGAACGCACCGAAGTCCATCAGCTTGACGACCTTGCCCTCGTAGATGCGGCCCGGCTCGACGTCGGAGGTGATCTGCTCGATGCGGTCCTTGGCGGCCTTGCCCGCGGCGGCGTCGACCGACGCGATGGTGATCGTGCCGTCGTCCTGGATGTCGATCTGGGTGCCGGTTTCCTTGGTGATCGCCTGGATGACCGAACCGCCCTTGCCGATCACTTCGCGGATCTTGTCGGGATGGATCTTGATGGTGATCAGGCGCGGCGCGAACTCGGAGAGCTCCGAACGCGGCGAGGTCAGCGCGGACTCCATCTCCTTGAGGATGTGCAGGCGACCCTGCTTGGCCTGCGCCAGCGCGACCTTCATGATCTCTTCGGTGATGCCCTGGATCTTGATGTCCATCTGCAGCGCCGAAATACCCTTCTCGGTGCCGGCGACCTTGAAGTCCATGTCGCCCAGGTGGTCTTCGTCACCGAGGATGTCGGACAGCACGACGTAGTCCTCGCCTTCCTTCACCAGGCCCATCGCGATGCCGGCAACCGGTGCCTTGATCGGCACGCCCGCGTCCATCAGCGCCAGCGAGGAGCCGCAGACCGAAGCCATCGACGAGGAACCGTTCGACTCGGTGATCTCCGACACCACGCGGATCGTGTACGGGAAGGCTTCCATCGTCGGCATCACGGCGAGCACGCCGCGCTTGGCAAGGCGGCCATGGCCGATCTCGCGACGCTTCGGGCCCATCATGCGGCCGGCTTCACCCACGGAGTACGGGGGGAAGTTGTAGTGGAACAGGAAGTGCTCCTTGTACTCGCCGGAGACCGCGTCGATGATCTGGCCGTCGCGGGCGGTGCCCAGCGTGACGGCGACGATCGCCTGGGTCTCGCCGCGGGTGAACAGCGAGGAGCCGTGGACGCGCGGCAGCACGCCGACCTTCGAGGCGATCGGGCGCACGGTGTCCGGCGCGCGGCCGTCGATGCGGACCTTGGTCGTCAGGACCGAGTTGCGCATGGTCTGGTATTCCTGCTCGCTGAACTCCTTCGACAGGTCGCCGGTCGCCCATGCCTTCGTCTCCGCTTCGGGGGCGATGGCGGCGAGGATCGACTTCTTGAGGTTGGAGATCGCGTCCTTGCGCGCGAGCTTGTCGCGCACCTGGAAGGCCTCGGCGAGCTTCTCGCCGACAGCGCTGCGGATCGCGCTGACGATGCCTTCGTCGGCGGCGGGCGCGCTCCAGGTCCACTTCGGCTTGCCGGCTTCGGCGACGAGTTCGTTGATGGTGTCGATCGCGACCTGCATCTGCTGGTGGCCGAACATCACCGCGCCGAGCATCACGTCCTCGGACAGCTCGTCGGCCTCGGACTCGACCATCAGCACCGCGTTCGCGGTACCGGCGACGACGAGTTCAAGGTCGGATTCCTTCAGCTCCGACACGGTCGGGTTGAGCAGGTACTGGCCGTCCTTGTAGCCGACCTTGGCGGCGCCGATCGGGCCGTCGAAGGGCGCGCCCGAGAGCGACAGCGCGGCCGAGGCGCCGATCAGGGCGAGGATGTCGCCGTCGACCTCGGGATTCATCGACATCACGGTGGCGATGATCTGGACCTCGTTGCGGAAGCCGTCGGGGAACAGCGGACGGATCGGGCGGTCGATCAGGCGCGACGTCAGCGTCTCCTTCTCGGTCGCGCGGCCCTCGCGCTTGAAGAAGCCGCCCGGGATGCGGCCACCGGCGTAGAACTTCTCCTGGTAGTCGACGGTGAGCGGGAAGAAGTCCTGCCCTTCGCGTGCGGTCTTGTTGGCGACCGCGCTGACCAGCAGCATGGTGCCCTCGCACGAGATCATGACCGCGCCGCCGGCCTGGCGTGCGATCTCACCGGTCTCGATGGTGACCGTGCGACTGCCGTACTGGAAGCTCTTGGTAACTTTCGCCACGTTGGTGATTCCTTGGTGTCTCTAGCGATGAACCGGACGGGACCCTTGCCCCGTACCGGGTGGCGCGCCCGCGGCGCGCCGGAAAAAGAACCGCGGCGCATTTCTGCGCCGCGGCGGGATCCGTATCAGCGACGCAGGCCGAGCTTCTCGATCAGCGCCTTGTAGCGGGCGATGTCCTTGCGGTGCAGGTAGTCGAGCAGGCTGCGGCGGCGGTTGACCATCTTCAGCAGGCCGCGGCGGCTGTGGTGGTCCTGCTTGTGCAGCTTGAAGTGCTCGGTGAGGTGCACGATGCGCGCGGTCAGGAGGGCGACCTGGACTTCGGTGGAGCCGGTGTCGTTTTCGCCGCGCTTGTTGTCTGCAATGATGGTGCTGGTGTCGATGGACATCGTTTCTTTACCTTTCTGGTGATGCGTGGACCGCAGGAACGCTCCCATGCCGTTGGCACGGGCGCACACCACGAGAACCGCCGCTTGCTGTGGGAACGCCTGGCGCCCGTCACGGGCGCCCGAAGTGCTTGGAAAAAGCCGCGAAATTGTACCGCGCCGGGGTATCCCGGACAAGGCGCGGGCTCAGGCGGTACCCGCGGCCTGCGTGGAAACAGGCTGCGCACAGGCCCAGCTGAACATGCGCCGCGGGCGCAGGCCACCCTCGCCGTCGGTGGTTCCGAGCCCGAGGACCCGCGCACCGGGCCCGAACACGGCGACCTCGCCGGCGGCCGCGAATACCCCGTCGAGGCCCTGGCCGTGCGCCAGGCGTGCGGCGCCGGCGGCGTCCACCTCCACCCGCGGCCAGGCGTCCATGCCCGCCTCCACCGGCAGCAGGCAGGCCTCGAGGCTGCGTTCGCCCCGTTCAGCCAGCGCCTCCAGCTCGGCGAAGGTCCACATCCGCGGATTCCTGAACGGGTCCACCCACAGCCGCCGGAGCTCCGCGACGTGGGCGCCGCAGCCCAGCGCCTCGCCCAGGTCGCGCACCAGGCTGCGCACATAGGTGCCCGAACCGCATTCCACCCGCAGGCGCAGGATGTTGCCGGGCGCGATGCCGTCGGTGGCATCGAGCAGGTCGGCGGCCGACAGCAGGCTGAACTCGTGCACGTCGACCGCGCGCGGCTCGACCTCCACCTCTTCGCCGCGGCGCGCCTTCGCGTACAGCGGCTCCCCGCCGCGCTTGAGCGCGGAATAGATCGGCGGGCGCTGCATCACCGCACCCGTGAGCCGCGCAAGCGCGGCGTCGATGGTGGCGATGTCCAGCAGCGGCACCGGGCGCTCGCGCAGCACCTGCCCGTCCGCGTCGTCGGTATCGGTGACCTGGCCCAGGCGCGCGACCGTGTCGTAGGCCTTGCGCGCGCCCAGCAGGCCGCCTGCGATCTTGGTGGCCTCGCCGAAGCACAGCGGCAGCAGGCCGGTGGCGAGCGGGTCGAGGCTGCCGGTGTGGCCGCCCTTCTCGGCGCGGAACAGGTGGCGCGCACGCTGCAGCGCCTGGTTGGAACTCGGTCCACGGGGCTTGTCGAGCAGCAGGATGCCGTCGAGCCTGCGGAACTTCGTTCGCGATCGTTGCTTCATCGGGCCATTGTAGGTGGCGTGCCCTTGATGTGGTGATGCTGATGCGCGCCGCGGAGCTTGTCGCGATCGAGTTCAGGACGATCGCCGAAGCCAACGACCATTGGCGCGACCGCGGTGCCGGCGCCGACTGAGGCGGAGCCGACTGAAGCAGAGGAGGAGAGGCTCCTCCCGGGGTCTAGTCGTTGCCGCTCGCGTCCGGCAGGTCGCGCAGCAGGTTGTCGATGCGTTCGCCGCGATCGACCGAGTCGTCGTAGTGGAAATGAAGCTCGGGCACGTGGCGCATCTTCACCGCGCGCGCCAGCCGGTAGCGGATCTCCGGCGCCACCGCCTTCAGCCCCTTGAGCGCCTCCGCGGCGCGTTCGGACTGCAGGGCGGTCACGAACACCTTGGCGTGCGCCATGTCGCGCGTGACCTCGACGTCGGACACGCTCACCGACGGCAGGCCGTGTTCGGACACCGCCTCGCGGACCAGCGTGCCCAGCTCCCTGCGGAGCTGGGCCGAAACGCGGTCGGTGCGATGGAAGGTCTTCTGCGACATCAGAGCGTGCGCTGCACTTCGACGCGCTCGAAGCACTCGATCTTGTCGCCAGGCTTGATGTCGTTGTAGGCCTTCACGCCGATGCCGCACTCGGTGTTGACGCGCACCTCGTCGACGTTCTCCTTGAAGCGGCGCAGCGATTCCAGCTCGCCCTCGAAGATGACGGTCTCGTCGCGCAGCACGCGGATCGGCTTGTTCCGCCGCACCACGCCCTCGATGACCATGCTGCCGGCCACCGCGCCGAACTTGGAGCTGCGGAACACCTCGCGGACCTCGGCGGTGCCGATGATCTCTTCGCGGATTTCCACGCCCAGGATGCCGGACGCCACCTGCTTCACCTGGTCGATGACGTCGTAGATGATCGAGAAGTAGCGCAGGTCCAGGCCACTGCCTTCGATCACCTTGCGTGCCGACGCGTCGGCACGGACGTTGAAGCCGATGATGGTGGCCTTGGACGCGGCCGCGGAGTTGGCATCGGACTCGGTGATGCCGCCCACGCCCGAGCGGATGATGTTCACCCGGATGTCGTCGTTGGACAGCGCGACCAGCGCCTGGCGGAGTGCTTCCACCGAACCCTGCACGTCGGCCTTGATCACCAGCGGCAGCTCCAGCTGCTGGCCGCCGCCCATCTGCGCCATGATGTCTTCCATGCGGTTGCCCGCGGCCTGCACCAGGCGCAGCTCGCGGCGCTTGGTCTCGCGCTGCTGCGCGACTTCCTTGGCCAGGCGCTCGTCGTCGACGACCACGAAGTCGTCGCCGGCGTCGGGCACGCCCGACAGGCCGAGCACCTGCACCGGGATCGACGGGCCCGCCGAGGGAACCTGGCTGCCGGTTTCGTCGAACAGGGCGCGGACGCGGCCGTACTCGACGCCGCACACCAGGAAGTCGCCCTTGTTGAGCAGGCCCTGCTGCACCAGCACCGTGGCCACCGGGCCGCGGCCCTTGTCGAGCGAGGACTCGATGACCGTGCCGCTGGCGCGGCCCTCGCCGATCGCCTTGAGCTCGAGCACTTCGGACTGCAGGTTGATCGCGTCCAGCAGGTCGTCGACGCCGTCGCCGGTCTTGGCCGACAGCTCCACCATCTGCGTGTCGCCGCCGAACTCCTCGGACACCACGTCGTGGGCGAGCAGTTCGTTCTTGATCCGCGACGGATCGGCCTCGGACTTGTCGATCTTGTTGATCGCCACGATCAGCGGCACCTGCGCCGCCTTCGCGTGCTGGATGGCCTCGATCGTCTGCGGCATCACGCCGTCGTCGGCCGCGACCACAAGCACCACCAGGTCGGTGATCTTCGCGCCGCGCGCGCGCATCGAACTGAACGCGGCATGGCCCGGGGTGTCGAGGAAGCTGATGACGCCCTTGGGCGTTTCGACGTGGTACGCACCGATGTGCTGGGTGATGCCGCCAGCCTCGCCGGTGGCGATCCTGGTGCGGCGGATGTAGTCGAGCAGCGAGGTCTTGCCGTGGTCGACGTGGCCCATGATGGTCACGACCGGCGGACGCGGGGTCTCGTCGCCCTTGATCTCGTCGACGTGCGCCAGCAGTTCGCTCTCGGCGTCGTCGGCGTCGGCGCGCACGGCCTGGTGGCCGAGTTCCTCGGTGACCAGCACCGCGGTGTCGTGGTCGATGGACTGGGTGATCGTGGCCATCACGCCCATCTTGAACAGCGCCTTGACCACGTCGCCGCCCTTCATGGCCAGCTTCTGGGCAAGGTCTGCGACGGTGATCGCCTCGCCGATCGCGACTTCGCGGACCACGGGGGCCGTCGGGCGGGTGAAGCCGGTGCCGGTGCGCGACTGGTCGCGCTGCTGGCCACGCGGCGCGCCGCGCTTCGGGCGCGCGGTGCTGCGGCGCGCGCGGTCGGCGGGCGACAGGTGCATCTGCCCGGCGAAGCGCGCCGCGGCGCCCTCCTCGTCCTCGACGCCGGCGACCATCGCGTGCGAACCGCGGTGCTTGCCCTTGGCAGCGCTGCGATCGTCGCGCGCGGGCGCGGGCTTGGGATGGCCATGGCCATGCGTCTTGCGCGGAGCCGCGTCCTCGGTCGCGACCGCGGCGACCGCGGCCTCGGCTTCGGTACGCACGCGCTCCGCCTCTTCGGCCTCGCGACGCTTGGCTTCTTCGGCCTCCTCCACGCGACGACGGTCGGCGTCGGCGAGGCGCTGCTGCTCGTCGAGGTTGCGCTGGCGCGATTCCTCGAGCTTGCGCAGGATCTCGGCGCGCTCGTCGTCCTCGCCGCCACCGGCGGCGCCTGCCGCACCGGCGGCATCGGGCTTGACCAGGGTGACCTTCTTGCGGACGACCACGTCGACGGTCGGCTTGTTGCGGCCGCCGCCCACGGTGAGCGTGCTCTTGCGCTGCAGGGTGATCTTCTTGGGTGCGACCGGATCCACGGCGGCCTTCTCGGCACGGCCATGGGTGCGGCGCAGGAAGCCCAGGAGCTTCACCTTTTCGGTACTGGTCACGACCTGGTCGGGATCGTTGAACGGCATGCCCGCCTCGGACAGCTGTTCAAGCAGTTTCTCGACCGGTGTGTTCACCAGTGCGGCCAGCTTGCGGATGGTGGTTTGCTGCGACATTCGGATTCCGGTTCCTCTGGCGTCGGCAGGTGCCGCGCTATGGATGGATCAATTCTGGGTGCTTGCCATGCTCGGGGGCCACGACGGCCCCGGCCTGTCAGCCTTCGCCTTCCAGGCGCGCGATCTCACCCGCGCGCGCGGCCAGCACCAGTGCGGCGGCGCGCTCCTGGTCGAGGCCCTCGATGCCGAACTCCAGCACCTCGTCGACGGCCAGGTCGGACAGGTCCTCGGCGGTGCGCACGCCGCTGGAAGCGAGTGCGAAGGCGATTTCGTCGTCCATGCCCTCGAGCGCCAGCAGGTCGTCGGCCGGCACGTTGTCGCCGAGCTCCTCCTCGACCGCGAGCGCGTCGTTGAGCAGGGCGTCGCGGGCCCGGGCGCGCAGTTCCTCGACGATGTCCTCGTCGAAACCCTCCACCGCCAGCAGCTCGCCGACCGGCACGTAGGCGATTTCCTCGACCGTGCTGAAGCCCTCGGCCACCAGGATGCCGGCGATCTCCTCGTCGACCTCCAGCTTCTCCTGGAACAGGGCGCGCGCGGTGGCCTGCTCGGCCTCCGACTTCGCGGTGACCTGGTCCTGGGTCATCACGTTGAGCTGCCAGCCCGACAGGCGGCTGGCGAGACGCACGTTCTGGCCGCCCTTGCCGATGGCTTGGGCCAGGCGGTCTTCGGCCACGGCGAGGTCCATCGAGTGCTTGTCCTCGTCGACCACGATCGACTGCACTTCGGCCGGTGCCATCGCGTTGATCACGAACTGCGCCGGGTTGTCCGACCACAGCACGATGTCGACGCGCTCGCCGTTGAGCTCGTTCGACACCGCCTGCACGCGCGAACCGCGCATGCCGATGCAGGCGCCGATCGGATCGGTGCGGGTGTCGTAGGCGACCACGGCGATCTTGGCGCGGTCGCCCGGGTCACGGGCGCAGGCCTTGATCTCGACCAGTCCCTGGCCGACTTCCGGCACTTCGAGCTTGAACAGCTCCATCATGAATTCCGGCGCGGCGCGGCTGATGAACAGCTGCGGGCCGCGCGGCTCGGTGCGCACGTCGTACAGGTAGCCGCGGATGCGGTCGCCGGCGCGCACGACGTCGCGCGGGATCGCCTTGTCCTTGGGGATGAAGGCCTCGGCGTTGCCGCCCAGGTCGACGAAGACGTTGCCGCGCTCGACGCGCTTGACCACGCCGGTGACCAGCTCGCCGACGCGGTCCTTCCAGGCATCCACGACCTGCTGCCGCTCGGCCTCGCGCACGCGCTGCACGATCACCTGCTTGGCGGCCTGGGCGGCGATGCGTCCGAAGTCGACGTTCTCGATCTGCTCTTCGATGTAGTCGCCGATCTCGACGCCTTCGGCCTCGTCAACGGCGTCCATCATGCGGATCTGGCGGTCCGGCGACTCCATCACCACGTCGTCGGCCACGACCTCCCAGCGGCGGAAGGTCTCGTAGTTCCCGTCCTTGGAATCGATGGCCACGCGGGTCAGCACGTCCTGCTCGAGATAGCGCTTCTTGGCCGCGGTGGCCAGGGCCGCTTCGAGGGCTTCGAGGATCACCGACTCCGGCACGCCCTTCTCATGGGCGACCGCATCGACGACCAGCAACAGTTCCTTGCTCATCTTCTCTATTACTCCGCACGGGACGGCTTCGACGCCGCCGGCTTGTTGTTGGTTGTTTGTTTGTCGCCAGGCTTGCCCTTGCCCTTGCCAGGGCGCGCATCGCGCCCGGAGGCGTCCTTCGCAGGCCCGTAGCCAAGCGCGACCCAGTCGGGCACCAGGCGCGCCTTGTCGATATTGCCGGCGGCGACCGCGAACGGCTTGCCGTCGAGTTCGAACGTGACCGTTCCGTCCTCCACCGCGGAAATCCGCCCCAGCAGCCTGCGGCGCCCGTCCTGCGGCAGCTTCAGGCTGACCTTGGCCTGCTCGCCGAGGAAGCGCTCGAAGTGCGCCGGCGTGAACAGCATCCGGTCTACGCCGGGCGACGACACCTCGAGGGTGTAATTGCTGCTGATCGGGTCCTCGACGTCGAGCTGGGCGGAGACCTCGCGGCTGACCGCCTCGCAGTCCTCGATGCCGACGCCCTGGCCATCGGCGGCGGGGTCGGCGCCGGGGCGGTCGATGTAGAGCCGCAACAGCGCCCCGCCACCGGGCGACGGGAGGTATTCAACGCCAAGCAGTTCCAGGCCGAGGGCGGCAACGGTCGGCGAAAGGAGATCCGCGATGTCGGTCGACTTGTCGGCCACGATGCCTCCTCTGTCCTGGTCCATTGCCTGCCGCGCCGGGCGCAAAAAATAGAAAAGGGCCCGGCGGGCCCCTTGTCCGATGCTGCTGGATCCGGTGCCGGCGCGCCTCGATGCGCACCGCGCGAGCCCGATTCCCGCAATCGAAAAAAGCCTCCTGGGAGGCTCTCCGTCGACCGCGAAAAGCTTGCAGCGGGGCTGGACCGGCGCCGATGGCGCCTGCGATGGTCCGGCAGGTTCCGCTGAGCCGCTGGAGTATATGCCCGGCACCGCCGTATCGCAAGCCGGCCAGCCCGCGCGGCCTCGCGCGCGGACGCATCGGTTAATCTTGCCGCACTCCCACGACAAGCAGGCAGCAGGCCAGATGAAACGTTCCCGGAAGACCGCCCTCGTGCTCATGGGCTCCACGCCACTGCTCCTGGCGGCCTGCGCCGGGCAGCCCGAGGTGCAGACGTCGGAAGGCCTGTTCACCTCGGTCGAGGCCTGCACCACTGAAACCATGAACCCGTCGATGTGCCGCCAGGCCTTCGACCAGGCCCAGGAACAGGCCGACGCCGTGGCGCCGCGCTACGCCTCCACCGCCGAATGCGAAGCCGAGTTCGGCGAAGGCCAGTGCGCGACCCGCCAGCAGGCCGGTGGCGGCAGCTTCGTCGGCCCGATGATGGCCGGCTTCTTCCTGTCGCAGATGATGAACACCCGCGGCGGCGCGATGGCCCCCGCGCCGGGCGCCGGCCCTGCGGCGGCAACGCCGGGCGCCACGCGCGCCGCGCCGGCCTTCCTCTCCAACCAGTCGGGGTGGCTGCGCCCGCAGGCCGGGCCCGGCGGCGCCACCACGCTCGCCCGCACCGGCCTGCAGCCCGACCGCGCGCCTACCGTGCGCCGCGGCGGCTTCGGCCGCGCCGGCGCCGGCCGCAGCGCCGGCGGCTGATGCGCCGCGTCGCGATCGAGCCGCGCCCCGAATGGCGGCGGCGCGCGGAGGACTGCGGCTTCGCCTTCCACACCATCGACGGCGCCGCATACTGGGACGAAAGCGCGTACTACGCCTTCACCCTGCGCCAGGTGGAGGACGACATCGAGGATCCAACCGCCGAACTGCACGCGATGGCGATGGACCTCGCCGGCGAGGCCGCCGGCAGCCAGGAGCTGATGGAGCGACTGGCGATCCCGGCAGACGCGCAGGACCAGGTCGCCGACAGCTGGCGGCGCCGCGATCCACACCTCTACGGCCGGATCGACCTGGCATACGATGGCCACGGTCCGGCAAAGCTGTACGAGTTCAACTACGACACGCCGACATCGCTGTTCGAGGCCGCGTTCTTCCAGTGGGACTGGCTGGAGCAGCAGCGCGGGACGGGTGCCCTCCCCCCCGGTGCCGACCAGTTCAACGCGATCCACGAGACACTCGTCGCGCGTTTCATCCAGGTCGGTGGGCGCCTGCCGCGGCCGCTCTACTTCGCCGCCTCGCAGGACAGCCCCGAAGACCAGGGCACCGTCGATTACCTGCGCGACTGCGCGGCCCAGGCCGGCATCGAATCCGGCTCGGTGGCGATGGAAGACATCGGCCTTTCCGCCGACGGACGCTTCACCGCGGGCGACGACGTGCTGATCGCCAGCCTGTTCAAGCTGTATCCACTCGAGGACCTGTTCGCCGACGAGTTCGCGCAGGCCCTGCCCGGCTCCGGGCTGCAGCTGCTGGAACCCGCGTGGAAGCTGCTGCTCAGCAACAAGGGCGCACTGCCGCTGCTGTGGGAGCGCCATCGTGGCCACCCCAACCTGTTGCCGGCGGAATTCGACGATGGCGGCGGGGCGCTGCCGCCCGGCTGGGTCCGCAAGCCGCTGTTCTCGCGCGAGGGCGCCAACATCGAAATGCACTTCGCCGACGGCCGCAGCCTGCACCAGCCCGGACCCTACGGTGGGCCTTCGATCCGCCAGGCGCTGCACCCGCTGCCCGAACACGCCGACGCGTATCCACTGGTGGGCAGCTGGGTGGTGGGTGACATTGCCTGCGGGATGGGCATCCGCGAAGACGACTCGCCGATCACGCGCGACAGCGCGCGCTTCGTTCCCCACGCCATCATCGGCGAGGGGCGCGGGCAGCGGATGGTGCTGGAAGCCTGAGGCCGACGCGGCAGGCACTGCGGCTGCGGCCGCTGTTGGATGGACGCACAAAAGCAAACGGCGTCCCTGTTTCCAGGAACGCCGCCGCAGGTGTAAATGGTAGCGGGGGCAGGATTTGAACCTGCGACCTTCGGGTTATGAGCCCGACGAGCTGCCAGACTGCTCCACCCCGCACCAGAGCCGACTATTATGGAGCACAGTCGGATTACTTGCAAGCCATCGCCGCACTTCGCGGCATGGCCCCGCTTTCGATCAGGCAAACGCCGCCTGGCACCAGGCCATGACCGGGTTCCAGGCAATGCCCAGCACGAGCAGCGCGATCGCATTTGCGCCGAACAGCAGCTTGAGCGGCCCGTTGTCACGCACTTCGATGGCCACGCCTTCGGGCTCGTCGAAGTACATCACCTTGATCACGCGCAGGTAGTAGAACGCACCCACCACCGCGAACACGATGCCGACGATCGCAAGCCACAGCATGTCACCGCCGATCGCCGCGCGCAGCACCACGAGCTTCGCCCAGAAGCCGAGGAACGGCGGCACGCCCGCCAGCGAGGCCATGATCACCAGCACCATCGCCGCCATCCACGGACTGCGCGCATTGAGGCCCTTGAAGTCGCTGATGCGATCGGCTTCGAAGCCGCGCCTGGACAGCATCACGATCGCGCCGAAGCCGGCGGTGGCCATGATCGCGTAGCTGATGGCATAGAACATCGCCGCGGCATAGCCCTCTGCACCACCACCGGCGAGGCCCAGCAACAGGAAGCCGACGTGCGACACCGTCGAATACGCGAGCATGCGCTTGAGGTTGGTCTGCGCGATCGCGAACACGTTGCCGACCACCAGCGACAGCGCCGCAAGCAGGGCCAGCATCACCTGCCACTGGTCCTGCAGCGGACCAAGCCCGGATTCGAGCAGGCGGTAGGCCATGCCGAACACTGCGAGCTTGGGCGCGGAGCCGATGAACAGGGTCATCGGCGTGGGCGCGCCGTGGTACGCATCGGGCAGCCACATGTGGAACGGCGCGGCGCCGAACTTGAAGCACACGCCCACCACCAAGAACACGGTGCCGGTCAGCAGCAGGGTGCGGGTGCCGCCGTCCACCACGGTCGCCGCGCTGCTGATCGTGGCCAGGTCGAGGCTGCCGGTGGCCCCGTAAACCAGTGACATGCCGAACAGCAGCAGGCCCGAGGCCAGCGAACCGAGCACGAAGTACTTCATCGCGGCTTCGGAGCCGGTCGCGTTGTCGCGGTCGAAGGCGACCAGCGCGTACTGGCACAACGCCAGCAGCTCGAGGCCCACGTAGATCGTGGTCAGGTTCGGCGCGGACACCAGCAGCATCATTCCCAGCGCGGCGAACAACATGAGCACCGGCAGCTCGCCCTTGTACAGGCCGCGCTCGCGCATGAAAGGCCAGGCATAGCCCAGCGCCACCGCCGTCAGCACCAGAATCAGCACCTTCAGCACGTCGGCCATCGTGTCGCGCACGAACATGTCCGCCAGCACCATGCCCTGTCCGCCCACCCCGGCCACGATCATCGACGCCGCCGCCAGCAGCACCACGACGGCGAGGCCATGGGTGACCACGCGGCGGCGCTCGCCGATGAACAGGTCCAGCATCAGCAGCGCGAACGCGCCGATCACCACGACGAGCTCGGGCGCCAGCGGCGCGATGTCGGCCAGCGTCCGGACAGGAAGGTTCAATTCACCAGGCATCATCGCGTCACGTTCCTCAAAGCTTGCTGTTGGCGAGCATGCCCGCCAGCTGCGCGATGGACGGTTCCATCAGGTCGGTCAGGGGCCTGGGCCAGAGGCCGATCAGCAGCACGCCCGCGGCAAAGACGCCCAGCACCAGGGCCTCGCGGCCGTTGATGTCCTTCATTTCCGCGACGTGGGCGTTGCCGACCTCGCCGTACATGACGCGCTTGACCAGCCACAGCGTGTAACCCGCGCCCAGGATCAGGGTGATCGCGGCAACGAAGGCGATCAGCGGATGGCTCTGGAACGCGGCCAGGATGACCATGAACTCGCCGACGAAGCCGGACGTGCCCGGCAGGCCGGAGTTCGCGAAGGCGAACAGCACGTAGAACGCCGCGAACCAGGGCATCACGTTGGCCACGCCGCCGTAGTCACGGATCATTCGCGTGTGCATGCGGTCGTACAGCACGCCCACGCAGGTGAACATCGCGCCCGACACGAAGCCGTGGGAGACCATCTGCACCATCGCGCCCTGCAGGCCCAGGCGCGCCGCTTCCGGGTTGCCCGTGTCGCGCACCAGCGCGAAGGCGATGAAGGTGCCGAGGGTGACGAAGCCCATGTGCGACACCGACGAATACGCGATCAGCTTCTTCATGTCCTGCTGGGCCAGCGCCACCAGGCCGACATAGACCACCGCGATCAGCGACAGCGCGATCACGAGCCAGGCCCACTCATGTCCGGCGTCGGGCGTGATCGGCAGGCTGAAGCGCAGGAAGCCGTAGCCGCCGATCTTCAGCATGATCGCCGCCAGGATCACCGAGCCGCCGGTCGGCGCCTCCACGTGCGCGTCCGGAAGCCAGGTGTGCACCGGGAACATCGGCACCTTGACCGCGAACGCGATGAGGAAGGCGAAGAACAACCACGTCTGCTCGGTCGCGTCGAGCGGCAGCGCGTACAGGTCGGCCAACTGCCAGCTTCCGGACTGCAGGTACAGGTACACCAGGCCGACCAGCATGAACACCGAGCCGAGGAAGGTGTACAGGAAGAACTTCACCGACGCATACACGCGACGCGGCCCGCCCCAGACGCCGATGATGATGAACATCGGGATCAGCATGCCCTCGAAGAACACGTAGAACAGCATCGCGTCCATGGCCGAAAACACGCCGATCATCAAGCCCTCGAGGATCAGCATCGCGGCGTAGTACTGGCTCACTCGCTTGTCGATCGAGCTCCAGGAGCTGATGACCACAAGCGTCGTGACCAGCGTGGTCAGCAGGATCAGCGCGACCGAGATGCCGTCCGCACCCAGGTGGTACTGGATGTCGTAGGCCGGGATCCACTCCCGCGCCTCGACGAACTGCATCGTGGCCACCGCCGCCGAGGCGTCGTAGCCGGTGAACAGGGGGATGCTGATGGCGAACACCACCAGGGTGATCGCCAGCGACAGCCAGCGCGCCGCGCCGGCGCGATTGCCAAGCGCGAGCACCATCGCGCCACCGAGGATCGGCAGCCAGATGAGGATGCTGAGGAGGGGCCAGTTCGACACGTATCGTCTTCCGTCAGGTCCAGTAGTGGATGAGCACGGCCAGGAGCACGATCAGGCCGACGATCATCGCGAATGCATAGTCGTACAGGCGTCCCGACTGCAGGCGGCGGACGACGCCCGCGAGCAGGCCGACGAAGCCGGCGGTGCCATTCACGGCCACCCCGTCGATCACGCGGTTGTCGAGCGCGCTCGACGCCTTGCCAAGCTGCAGGCTGCCGCCCGCCAGGCCACCGATCCAGAGATCGTCGGCCCAGTACTTGTTCTCCAGCACCTTGACGGGCAGCGCGAACGCGCGGCGCGCCTTCGCCGCCAGCTCCGGGCGCCACCAGTACATGATGGTCGCCAGGGCGAAGCCCGCGAACGTCAGCCAGAACGCCGGCGTCATGAAGCCGTGCAGCGCGAACGCCACCGGGCCGTGCCAGAGTTCCGCCGCAACCGCTGCGAGGGTGTCGTTCTGCGGCAGAAGGTCGATGGCGCCGAGGAAGAACGGCATCACCTGCTCCTTGCCCGACCAGTCGGTCCCGAACAGCATCGGGCCAGCGGTGACGAAGCCGATCGCGATCGAGGGGATCGCCAGCAGCACCAGCGGCAGGGTCACCACCCAGGGCGATTCCCTCGGCTCATGCGCGCCGTGCCCGTGGTCGTCATGACCATGGCCATGGTCGTCGGCGTGCGCATCGCGGAAGCGCTCCTTGCCGAAGAAGGTCATGTAGAGCAGGCGGAAGCTATAGAACGAGGTCACGAAGGCGCCCAGAAGCACGGCCCAATAGCCGTAGGTGCCGACCCAGCCCATGCCCTCGGCGCCGAACTTCGCCGCCTCGATGATCGTGTCCTTGGAGTAGAAGCCGCTGAAGAACGGCGTCGCGACCAGCGCCAGGGTGCCGATCAGCATGGTGATGAAGGTCACCGGCATGTACTTGCGCAGGCCGCCCATGCGGCGCATGTCCTGCTCGTGGTGCATGGCGATGATCACCGAGCCCGCGCCCAGGAACAGCAGCGCCTTGAAGAACGCGTGCGTCATCAGGTGGAAGACCGCCGCCGAGTACGCGGACACGCCCAGGGCCACGGTCATGTAGCCCAGCTGCGACAGCGTGGAGTACGCGACCACGCGCTTGATGTCGTTCTGCACGATGCCGATCAGGCCGGTGAAGAAGGCCGTGGTGGCGCCGATGAACAGGATGAACTGCAACGCGGTCGGGCTGAGTTCGAACAGCGGCGACATGCGCGCCACCATGAAGATGCCGGCGGTGACCATGGTCGCGGCGTGGATCAGCGCGGAGATCGGGGTCGGGCCTTCCATGGAGTCGGGCAGCCACACGTGCAGCGGCACCTGCGCCGATTTGCCCATTGCGCCGATGAACAGCAGGATGCAGATCAGGGTCGCGACCGACCAGGCGTGGCCCTCGAAGACCTCGACCACCTGCCCGCCGCCGATGGTCGGCCCGGCGTTGGCGAACACCGTCGCGTAGTCGAGAGTGCCGAACCAGTACGCGACGCCGGCGATACCCAGCAACATGCCGAAGTCGCCGACGCGGTTGACCAGGAAGGCCTTGAGGTTGGCGAACACCGCCGTGGGGCGCTTGAACCAGAATCCGATCAGCAGGTACGAGACCACGCCCACCGCTTCCCAGCCAAAGAACAGCTGCAGGAAGTTGTTGGCCATCACCAGCGCCAGCATCGAGAAGGTGAACAGGCTGATGTAGCTGAAGAAGCGCTGGTAGCCCGGGTCGTCGGCCATGTAGCCGATGGTGTAGATGTGCACCAGCAGCGACACGAAGGTCACCACCACCATCATCATCGCCGTCAGCCGGTCGACCAGGAAGCCGATGTGGATCTCGTAGCCGGCGACCTGGAACCAGGTGTAGATGTTCTCGTTGAAGGGCGATGCACCCTGCCCCACCAGCTGCCACAGCACGTGGCAGGACAGCGCGCAGCTGACCGCGACGCCCAGGATGGTGGCCGATTGCGCCCCGACGCGGCCCACCTGGCGTCCGAACAGGCCCGCCACGATGGCACCAAGCAGGGGCGCGAGCACGATCGCAAGCAGCACCGATTTCGAAATCACGATTTCCATGCCAGGCATTCCGTCAGCCCTTCAGCGTGTCGAGTTCGGCGACGTTGATGGTGCGCCGGTTGCGGAACAGGGTGACCAGGATCGCCAAGCCGATGGCGGCCTCGGCCGCGGCCACGGTCAGGATGAAGAACACGAACACCTGGCCGGCGGCGTCGCCGAACTCGCGCGAGAACGCGACGAAGTTGATGTTCACCGAGAGCAGCATGAGCTCGATGCACATCAGGAGGATGATCACGTTCTTGCGGTTGAGGAAGATGCCCGCGACGCTGATGCAGAACAGCGCGGCGGCAAGCGCGAGGTAGTGTCCGAGGGCGAGGCCCTGGCCGAGGAACTCCATTACTTCACCTCCCCGCCGGTGGCGGCATCGGATGCCGGCGCGTCATCGGCGACATGCACGGAGCTCGGCATGTCCACCATGCGCAGGCGGTCGCCCGGGCGCGTGCGGACCTGCTCGCCGGGGACCTGGTGCTTGGTGCCCTCGCGGCGGCGCAGGGTCAGCGTGACCGCGGCGATCACCGCCACGGTCAGGATCACGGCGGCGACCTCGAAGGGCAGCAGGAAGTCCGTGAACAGCCGGCGCGCGAGCCACACCGTGTTAGGCACGCCCGCGGCCTCGACCGGGTCGGCCGCGAAGGGTGTCTCGACGAAGGCCATGATCCCGATCAGCGACAGCAGCTCCAGCAGCATCACCACGGCCACCAGCAGGCCGACGGGCAGGTAGCGCACGTAGCCCTCGCTGAGCGGGGCCAGGTCGACGTCGAGCATCATCACCACGAACAGGAACAGGACCATCACCGCGCCGACGTAGACCAGCACCAGCGCCACGCCAAGGAACTCGGCGCCGGCGATGATCCAGGTGACCGCCACGGTGAAGAAGGTCAGCACCAGGAACAGGGCCGAATGCACCGGGTTGCGCGCGCCGATGACGCCGATCGCGGCGGCCACCGCGACGGCCGCGAATGCAAGGAATGCGAGCTGTACGAAGTCCATGGCTTACCTGTATGCCGCGTCGGCGGCGCGACGCTCTGCGATTTCCGCTTCGAGCCGGTCGCCCAGCGCCAGCAGCTGCGGCTTGGTGACGATGTTCTCGCCACGGTGCTCGAAGTGGTATTCGTGGATATGGGTCTCGACGATCGAGTCCACCGGGCACGACTCCTCGCAGAAGCCGCAGAAGATGCACTTGAACAGGTCGATCTCGTAGCGCGTGGTGCGCCGCGTGTTGTCCTCGCGCTGCTCGGAGTCGATCGTGATCGCCAGCGCCGGGCACACCGCCTCGCACAGCTTGCACGCGATGCAGCGCTCCTCGCCGTTGGGATAGCGGCGCAGCGCGTGCAGCCCGCGGAAGCGCGCGGACTGCGGGATCTTCTCCATCGGGTACATCATCGTGTACTTCGGACGCCACAGGTACTGGAACGTCAGCTTCAGGCCGCTGATGATCTCGATCAGCAGCAGGCTCCTGGCCCAGGAAACGAACTTGCCCATCACACACCTGCCTCGAACGCGCCGAAGTACGCCATCAATGCCGTCACCGCGATCCATGCGATGGACAGCGGGATGAAGACCTTCCAGCCCAGGCGCATGATCTGGTCGTAGCGGTAGCGCGGGAACGTCGCGCGGGACCAGATGAAGCAGCTGGCGAAGAAGAACATCTTGGCGAACAGCCACCACCAGCCGTCGCCCAGCACCACTGCGAGCACCGGGATGTCCGGGATCCACGCGGCCGGGACCGGCGACAGCCAGCCGCCCAGGAAGAAGGTCGCGGTCAGGATGCTGACCAGCATCATGTTCGCGTACTCGGCGAGGAAGAACAGCGCGAACACCGCGCCCGAGTACTCGACCATGTGGCCGGCCACGATCTCGCTCTCGCCCTCGACCACGTCGAAGGGCGCGCGGTTGGTCTCGGCCACGCCCGACACGAAGTAGATGATGAACAGCGGCAGCAACGGCAGCCAGAACCATTCCAGGAAGCCCGCGTCGCCCGACTGGGCCAGCACGATCTCGCTGAGGTTGAGGCTGCCGGCGGCGACCATCACGCCCACCAGCGCGAAGCCCATCGCGATCTCGTAGCTCACCACCTGGGCAGCCGAACGCATGGCGCCGAGGAAGGCGTACTTCGAGTTCGAAGCCCAGCCGGCGATGATCACGCCGTACACGCCCAGCGAAACCATCGCCAGCAGGTACAGGATGCCGGCGTTGGCATTGGACAGCACCAGCTGGGCGTCGAAGGGCACCACGGCCCAGGCCGCGAACGCCGGCGCCAGGGTGATCAGCGGTGCAAGGATGTACAGCACCTTGTGCGCCGCGGCCGGCCGGATGACTTCCTTGAACAGCAGCTTGAAGACGTCGGCGAAGGCCTGGAGGATGCCGAAGCCGACGTACATCGGCCCGTGGCGCACATGCATCCAGGCGATCAGCTTGCGCTCCCAGACCACGTAGAAGGCGACGGCGATGATCACCGGCATCGCAATCGCCAGGATCAGCAGCACCAGCCAGATGACGGTGCCGATGGCGCCGAGCGAATCGAGCCAGGCGCGGAAGGGTTCGAGCCAGCCGAGGAGCACGGTGCTCGTATTGGTCGTCGTCGTGCTCATGCGGCCTCCACCCGCACCGCGCCGGCGCCGAGCGCCGCGGTGGCGCCATAGCCGGATTCGATCAGGGCGGCGCCGCGGGCCACGCCCGTGCTGGTCGCCACTGGCAGGGTTCCGGTGCCGGTCCCGTTGGCCACGCGCGCCATGGTGCCTTCGCGCAGGCCAAGGGCGGATGCGTCATCGGGATTGAGCGTGATCCGCGGACCCACCGTCAGGGGGTGTGCCTGCAGCGCGGCGGCGCGGCGGGTCACGCCGTCGACGCGATAGATCGCCTGCGAGACCGCCAGCTCGAGGCCTTCGCCCGCGGCCGTGGCGGCGTCTCCACGCACGACCTCGACCTGGCGCGGCAGCATCAGTGCGCGCGCACCCGCGAAGTCGGTGAAGTCGAAGCCGGCCACGCCGAGGAGGCCGCCAAGCGCGCGCAGCGCCTTCCAGCCCGGACGCGCCTCGCCCGGCAGCTTGCCGCCGGCGACGCTGCGCTGGTCGCGCCCGTCGAGGTTGGTCAGGGTGGCATCGAGTTCGGGCAGCAGGCCGATCGGCAGGATCACGTCGGCCACGCGGCGCGTGGACGCACAGGCGAAGTGGCTGAAGGCCACCACCTGTGCGCCGCCCAGCGCCTGCATCGCCTTCGCCTGGTCGGCGAAGTCCAGACCCGGCTCGATGCCGTAGATGACGTAACCGGCGCGCGGCCGGGCCAGCATGGCGCCGGCGTCGAGCGAGACCGGAAGCACGCCATGCCGCGCCAGGCCGACCGCGTTCGCGCCCTGGGGCACGCGGCACAGCGCGGCGTTGGCACGGGCGGCAAACGCGGACGCGGCGGCGCGGATGGCGGCGGCATGGATGCCGCACTCGGCCACCGCACCGACGATCACGACCGGGCGCGACGCGCCCTGCAGTGCCTGGTCGAGACCGGTCGACGCCAGCGCACCGGCGATCGCCGACGGCGCGACGATCGCCTTGTGGCTGATGTCGAAGGTGAACTCGAAGTCCACCGGGTTGACCACGTGCACCTTCGCACCGGCAAGCCAGGCCTTGCGCACGCGCTGGTGGACCAGTGGCAGCTCGTGGCGCAGGTTGCTGCCGACGATGACGATGGCGTCGGCCTTCTCGATCGCGTCCACCGGCATGCCGAAGGCTTCGCCCACGGCGCCGTCGGACAGGTCGTGCTGGGCGATGCGATGGTCGAGGTTGCCGGTGCCCAGTCCCTCGGCCATGCGGGCGAGCAGCGCGCCCTCCTCGTTCGAGGTCGCCGGGTGCACCAGGATTCCGATGTCGTCGGCGGCGTTGTCGCGCAGGACCTGCGCGGCCTTCGCCAGCGCTTCGTCCCAGCTCGCCTCGCGCCAGTCGGCGTCATCGCCGTTGTAGGCCACGCGCAGCATCGGCCGCATGGCGCGGTCGTCGGCGTACATGCCCTGGTGCGAATAGCGGTCGCGGTCGGACAGCCAGCACTCGTTCACCGCGTCGTTGTCGCGCGGCACGGTGCGCATCACTTCGCCGCGGCGGGTGTGCAGGAACAGGTTGCTGCCGAGCGCGTCGTGGTAGCCCAGCGACTCGCGCGCGATCAGCTCCCAGGGGCGCGCACGGAAACGGAACACCTTGTTGGTCAGCGCGCCCACCGGGCAGACGTCGATCACGTTGCCCGAAAGCTCGGTGGTCAGCGGCTTGCCGTCGTAGGTGCCGATCTGCAGGCTTTCGCCGCGCTGCATGCCGCCCAGCTCGTAGGTGCCTGCGATCTCGCCGGTCACGCGGATGCAGCGCGTGCAGTGGATGCAACGCGTCATCTCGCTGGCCACCAGCGGACCAAGGTTCTCGTCGGCCACGGTGCGCTTGCGCTCGGCGAAGCGGCTGACCGAGCGGCCGTAACCCAGCGACAGGTCCTGCAGCTCGCACTCGCCGCCCTGGTCGCAGACCGGGCAGTCGAGCGGATGGTTGATCAGCAGGAACTCCATCACGTTGCGCTGGGATCGCAGCGCCTTGTCGCTGCGCGTCTGCACGCGCATGCCATCCATCACCGGCGTGGCGCAGGCCGGGGCGGGCTTGCCCATCTTCTCCACCTCGACCAGGCACATGCGGCAGTTGGCCGCGATGGCGAGCTTGTCGTGGTAGCAGAAGCGCGGGATCGGGATGCCGGCCTTGTCGGCGGCCTGGATGATCATCGAGCCCTTGGGCGCGGCCATTTCCACGCCGTCGATGAAGACGGTGACGTGGTCGGGCGGCAGGTTGGGGTTCACCGGCTGCGCGCTCATGCCGTGGCCTCCGGGCGTGCGTCGACGATCGAACGGCCGTGCTCGATGAAGTATTCGAACTCGTGCCAGAAATGGCGCAGGAAGCCCTGCACCGGCCACGCCGCGGCCTCGCCGAACGCGCAGATGGTGTGGCCCTCGATCTGGCCGGCGGACTCGCGCAGCATCTGGACGTCGGCCATCGTGGCCTTGCCCTCGACCATGCGGCTCACCATGCGGTACATCCAGCCCGTGCCTTCGCGGCAGGGCGTGCACTGGCCGCAGGACTCCTGCCAGTAGAAACGGGAGATGCGCTGGCACGCGCGGACCATGCAGGTGCTGTCGTCCATCACGATCACCGCGCCCGAACCCAGGCCCGAACCCGCCTTCTGCAGCGCGTCGTAGTCCATGGTCAGGCCCATCATGGTGTCGCCCGGCAGCACCGGCATCGACGAACCACCCGGGATCACGCCCTTGAGCGTGCGCCCCGGGCGCAGGCCACCGGCCATCTCCAGCAGTTCGGAGAACGGCGTGCCGAGGCGGATCTCGTAGTTGCCCGGCTTCATCACGTGTCCGGACACCGAGAAGATCTTGCAGCCGCCGTTGTTCGGCTTGCCCAGGCCCGCGAACCACTCGGGGCCGTTGCGGATGATCGCCGGCACCGAGGCGTAGGTCTCGGTGTTGTTGATCGTGGTCGGCTTGCCGTACAGGCCGAAGTTGGCCGGGAACGGCGGCTTGTAGCGCGGCTGGCCCTTCTTGCCTTCCAGCGACTCCATCAGCGCGGTCTCTTCGCCGCAGATGTAGGCGCCGGCACCCAGCGCGTTGTGGATGTCGATGTCCACGCCGCTGCCGAGGATGTCACGGCCCAGCCAGCCGTGCGCATAGGCTTCCGCCAGTGCCTCTTCGAGATGCTCGAAAGGCTCGTGGTGGAATTCGCCGCGCAGGTAGTTGTAGGCGACCGTGGACCCGGTGGCGTAACACGCGATCGCCATGCCCTCGATCACCGAGTGCGGGTTGTAGCGCAGGATGTCGCGGTCCTTGCAGGTGCCCGGCTCCGACTCGTCGGAGTTGCAGAGGATGTACTTCTGCACGTCGCCCTTGGGCATGAAGCTCCACTTCAGGCCGGTCGGGAAACCCGCGCCGCCGCGGCCGCGAAGGCCGGACTGCTTGACCATCTCGACGACGTCGGCCGGCGGGATCTTCTCGCCCAGGACCTTGCGCAGCGCCTGGTAGCCGCCGGTCTTCAGGTAGTTCTCGTACGACCACGGCTTGTCGAAGTGCAGCGTCGTGTAGACGGCCTGGTGCTCCTTCGGCGCGGGGCCGACGGGGCCGTAGCCTTCGGAGACGTGGGTGTTGTGATGCGCCATGCCTGCGTCCAGCCTCACTTCAGTCCGTCGAGCAGCTCGTCCACCTTCGCGGCGTCGAGCTTCTCGTGGTAATGGCCGTTGATCACGACCACGGGGGCGCCGCAGCACGCGGCCACGCACTCTTCCTCGCGCTTGAGGTAGACGCGGCCGTCGGCGGTGGATTCACCCACCCTGCAGCCGAGCTTCTTCTCGGCATGCGCGACCAGGTCCTCGGCGCCGTTGAGCCAGCAGCTGATGTTGGTGCAGAAGGCGACGTTGTTGCGGCCGACCTCCCTCGTCTCGAACATCGAATAGAACGTGGCGACCTCGTAGGCCCACACGGGCGGGATGCCAAGGTACTTCGCGACGCCCGCGATCAGCTCGTCGGTCAGGAAGCCGCCGTTCTGCTGCTGGGTCGCGAACAGGCCCTGGATCACGGCCGAACGCTTGCGATCGGGCGGGAACTTGGCCACCCAATGGTCGATATGCGCGCGCGTGTCGTCGCTGAGCACCACCAGCGGGTCCACGTTGCGGGCATTCTCGAAGTTGCCGGTCGCTTTCATCGGTCCACTTCTCCGAAGACCAGGTCATAGGTGCCGACCATCGCCACCACGTCGGACAGCATGTGCCCCTTCACCACCGTGTCCATCGAGGACAGGTGCGCGAAGCCGGGCGCGCGCAGGTGCACGCGGAAGGGCTTGTTGGCGCCGTCCGAGACCAGGTAGCAGCCGAACTCGCCCTTGGGCGCCTCGACGGCCTGGTAGGTCTGGCCCGCGGGCACGCAGTAGCCTTCGGAGAACAGCTTGAAGTGGTGGATCAGGGCTTCCATGTCGTCCTTCATCTCCTCGCGGGAGGGAGGGGCGACCTTGAAGTTGTCGACCATCACGATGCCGGGGTTGGCACGCAGCCACTCCACGCACTGGGCGATGATCCGGTTGGATTCGCGCATCTCGGCCACGCGGACCAGGTAGCGGTCGTAGCAGTCGCCGTTGGTGCCCACCGGCACTCTGAAGTCGACCGCGTCGTACTTGGCATAGGGCTGCTTCTTGCGCAGGTCCCACTCGACGCCGGAGCCACGAAGCATCACGCCCGACATGCCCAGGGCCATGCCCTGCTCCGGCGGGACGACGCCGATGCCGACGGTGCGCTGCTTCCAGATCCGGTTCTCGGTCAGCAGGGTCTCGTATTCGTCGATGCGGCCCGGGAAGTCCTTCGTGAAGGCCTCCAGGAAGTCCAGCATCGAGCCTTCGCGCCACTCGTTGAAGCGCTTGAGCTTGTTGCCCTTGCGCCACGGCGATTCGCGGTACTTCGGCATGTGGTCGGGCAGGTCCCGGTACACGCCGCCAGGGCGGTAATAGGTCGCGTGCATGCGCGCGCCGCTGACCGCCTCGTAGACGTCCATCAGCTCTTCGCGCTCGCGGAACGAATACAGCATCACCGCCATCGCGCCGAGGTCGAGCCCGTTGGAGCCGATCCACATCAGGTGGTTCAGGATGCGCGTGATCTCGTCGAACATCGTGCGGATCCACTGCGCGCGCTCGGGCGCCTGGATGCCGAGGAGGTTCTCGATCGCGAGCACGTAGGCGTGCTCGTTGCACATCATCGACACGTAGTCCAGGCGGTCCATGTAGCCGATCGACTGGTTGAACGGCTTGGACTCCGCCAGCTTCTCCGTACCCCGGTGGAGCAGGCCCACGTGCGGATCGACGCGCTGGACCACTTCGCCGTCCATTTCCAGGATCAGGCGCAGCACGCCGTGCGCGGCCGGATGCTGGGGACCGAAGTTAAGCGTGTAGTTGCGGATTTCCTGGCGGGCCTCGGACGGGTTGCTGGCCAGGAGTTCGCTGGGGGGCTGCATGCTCACTTGGCGCCTCCTGCCGGCGCGACGCCGCGCACGGGACCGACCTTCAGGTCGCGCGCCTCGCCGGTTGCGGTCGCGAGGCGGGCGTCGTCGCGGATCACCCGCGGCACCAGCACGCGCGGCTCCACCGAGGTCACGGGCTCGTAGATCACGCGCTGCTTCTCGGCGTCGTAGCGAACTTCGACGTTGCCGATCAGCGGGAAGTCCTTGCGGAACGGATGGCCGATGAAGCCGTAGTCGGTGAGCAGCCGGCGCAGGTCCGGGTGACCCGGGAACACGATGCCGAACATGTCGAAGGTCTCGCGCTCGAACCAGTTCACGCCTTCCCAGACATCGCACAGCGAATCGACGGTCGGAAGCGCGTCGTCGGGTGCGTGGCAGGTCACCCGCAGGCGGCGGTTGTTGGCGATCGAGAGCAGCTGCACAACCACCGAAAAGCGGTTCTCGGGCAGCGGGATCGCGCCGACGCCATCGGGATCGTCAAGCTGCTGGCTGGGCACCTCGCCATAGCGGAAACGGCCAGGGCCCTTGCCCTCGACCCCGCGGCTGAAGCCTTCGGAGGACGTGTTGGTGTCCCATTCGTCGGTGCCGTAGCCCAGGTGGTCCACGCCGCAGAGGTCGATCAGCACCTCGAAGCCGAATTCGTCGCGCAGCACGCGGCAGCCTTCGCGCCACGCTGCGGCGGACAGCACCAGGCCGACCTCGCCGCGCGGCAGCGCGACCTCGACCAGGTCCTGCGGGAAGCGCGCACGCAGGCGCGCGGCGAACGCCGTCGCGGACTCAGACATTGCGCTGCCCCGTCTTTTCATCGCCGAAGTTGCTGGACCGGCGGATCTTGCGCTGCAGCTGCAGGATGCCGTGCACCAGGGCTTCGGCCGTGGGCGGGCAACCCGGCACGTAGATGTCGACCGGGACCACGCGGTCACAGCCACGCACCACTGCATACGAGTAGTGGTAGTAGCCGCCGCCGTTGGCGCAGCTGCCCATGGAGATCACCCACTTGGGGTTGGGCATCTGGTCGTAGACCTTGCGCAGCGCCGGGGCCATCTTGTTGACCAGGGTGCCGGCCACGATCATCACGTCCGACTGCCGCGGCGACGGGCGGAACACCACGCCGTAGCGGTCGAGGTCCATGCGTGCCGCGCCGGCATGCATCATCTCGACCGCGCAGCACGCCAGGCCAAAGGTCACCGGCCACATGGAGCCGGTACGCGCCCAGTTGAGCAGGATGTCCGAGCTGGTGGTGACGAAGCCCTGGTCCAGCAGCGGGTTTTCGCCTTCCGGACGCAGGATGTCGTCGACGCGCCCCTCGGACAGCGGGTTGCTTGCGGCGTTCGCAAGGCTGCGGGCCGCCTGGATCACTCCCATTCGAGCGCTCCCTTCTTCCACACGTAAATGAAGCCGATCAGCAACATGCCGACGAAGATGCCCATCTCGATCAGGCCGAGCACGCCCAGCTCGCGGAACACGGTGGCCCAGGGCACGATGAAGATGATTTCCAGGTCGAAGACGATGAACTGGATGGCGATGAGGTAGTAGCGGATGTCGAACTGCATCCGCGAATCTTCGAACGGGGCGAAGCCGCATTCGTAGGCCGTGAGCTTCTCGGCGTTGTAGAACTTCGGGCCCAGGGCATTGCCTATGACGACCAGGGCAATGCCGATTCCGGTTGCGACAAACAGAAACAGCAGGGTCGGCAGATATTCGGCCAGCACGGTGTTCCCTCGGCTGAGGGGCGCATGCGCGCCCCTTTGCTAGCTGGTGCCAGGCGCGGCCGTGACCGGCCGCGCCTGGCGCTTGTATGGTGCCCAAGGGGGGACTCGAACCCCCACGACCTAAGCCGCTACCACCTCAAGGTAGTGCGTCTACCAATTCCGCCACCTGGGCAAGTTTTTACACTCTCTCCGTACGCTTGTACGAAGGCGCGATATTGTAATCGCTATCAGCCGCCCTGCGGGACTTCCTGCCCCGTTTCCCCCTGCGCGGGGGGCGATGCGGCGGGCGGCTGGGCCTCGGGCGCGGCGGGAACCGCCGATCCGGGGGCCGGGGGCGCCACGGCCGGGGCCGCGGGCACGTCGCCGGGGACGGCAGGCGCCGCCGGGACATCCGACATCACGCCCAGGTCCACCGCGGAGGGGCCGGCCTGGCGTGCCATTTGCGTGGCCTGCCAAGCCATGAACAGGGTCAGCGCGAAGAACACGATGGCCAGCCACTTGGTGGACTTGCTGAGGAAGTTGGACGCGCCGCGCGCGCCGAAGACCGTCGCGGACGCGCCGCCGCCGAAGCCCGACCCGGCCTGTGCGCCCGCGCCGCGCTGCATGAGGATCAGCGCGATCAGCGAGATGGCGACGAGCACGAAGGCGATGTGGAGGATGAGCTGCAGCATGGTTGCGTTCTCTTGAGCCCGGCGGTCAGCGCGCCGCCGCGGCCACGATGGCCATGAAGTCCGTGGCCACCAGCGAGGCTCCGCCGATAAGGCCTCCATCGACGTCGGCCATGGCGAACAGCTCGGCGGCGTTGGCGGGCTTCACACTGCCGCCGTAGAGGATCGGCAGTGAATTTCCAATGGTAGCACTCCGCGCGGCAACCTCGCTACGGATGAACGCATGGACATCCTGCGCCTGCTGCGGCGTGGCGGTCAGGCCGGTGCCGATCGCCCACACCGGCTCGTAGGCCACCACGGCGTTTTCGAAGCCTTCCGCACCCACCAGGTCGAGCACCGGGCGCAGCTGGGCGGCGATCACCGATTCGGTCGAGCCGCCTTCGCGGTCCTGGCGCGATTCACCGACGCACAGGATCGGGCGCAGGCCGGCGGCAAGCGCCGCGGCGAACTTGCGCGCCACCAGCCCGCCGTCCTCGGCGTGGTACTGGCGGCGCTCCGAGTGCCCGACCAGCGCGAAGCGCGCGCCGACGTCGGCCAGCATCGCGGCCGAGACCTCGCCGGTGTACGCGCCGTCGGCATGGGCGCTCACGTCCTGCCCGCCGAAGCCGATGCCGCGCGCGCCCCAGGCGGACACGAGGCCCTCCAGGTAAGTGGCGGGCGGCAGCACCACCACGTCCACCCCAGCGGCCGGCAGGCCGGCGGCGATATCCGCCAGCAGGCCTGCGGCCAGGCTGCGGCTGCCGTTGAGCTTCCAGTTGCCGGCGACGATGCGTGCGCGCATTTTTTCAGACCTCGGGATGGACGGGGGGCCGGAGAGTCTAGGCGTTCGCGCGCATTCCTGCATGCGCGCGCCGCGCCGCCACGCTCAGGCCAGCTTGATCTCGCGCAAGCGCTCTTCGAGGTAGCCGTGGGCGGTGATCGGCTCGGGGTAGCGGCTGGGATTGTCGTCGCTCACGCACGAAGGCAGGACGTCGATCAGGAAGTCCGGGTTCGGATGCAGGAAGAAGGGCACCGAATAGCGCGGCTGGCGCGCGAGCTCGCCCGGCGGGTTGACCACGCGATGGATCGTGGACGGATACACGTGGTTGGTCAGGCGCTGCAGCATGTCGCCGATGTTGACCACGATGGTGTCCGCGTCCGAGGTGAAAGGCACCCACTCGCCCTCGTGCGACTGCACTTCCAGGCCCGCCGCGCTCGCACCGACCAGCAGCGTGATCAGGTTGATGTCGCCATGCGCGCCGGCGCGCACGTTGGGGATGTCGTCGGCGGTGATCGGCGGGTAGTGGATCGGGCGGAGGATGGAATTGCCGACGTCGGTCTTGTCGGCGAAGTAGTCCTCCGGCAGGTCGATGTGCAGGGCGAGCGCGCGTAGCACCTGCGAGCCGAGGTCGTCGAGCGCCTGGTACAGGGCGTAGCCCTTCTCGCGGAACCCCGGGACTTCGGCGGGCCACAGGTTCGGCGGCATGACGTCGCGGTATTTCGAGTCGTCCGGGATCTCGCGGCCGATGTGCCAGAACTCCTTCAGGTCGAAGTGCTTCGAATCCTTCGCGGTCTCGACGCCGAACGGCGTGTATCCGCGCGCACCGCCGCCGCCGGGCACGTGGTACTGCTTCTTGGTGTCCTCGGGCAGCGCGTAGAAGGCCCTGAAGGCCTCGTAGGCGTCGTTGATCAGCGGCTGCGGGATGCCGTGGTTGCGGATGCCGGCGAATCCCCACTCGCGATACGCGGCGCCGAGCTCGTCGATGAAGGCCTGGCGGTCTTCCGGGCTGGCGGGATGGGTGAAGCGGCGGATGTCGAGGGTCGGGATGCGCGGGGCCATGGCTCACTCGGTGGCGGCTCGCCCCCGGACGGGGGCGATGGCCGGCCATGATACCGCCGGGGCCCGGTGGGAGCGCTCAGGCCGCCGACTGGACCGCGGCGGCCAGCGCCTCGAGCGTCGACGCCACCAGCGCCTCGTCGTCGGCCTCGACGGTCACGCGCACCACCGGTTCGGTGCCCGAGGGCCGCAGGAACGCCCTGCCCCGCCCTTCGACGGCGCGCTGCGCCTTGGCGAGCGCGGCCTGCACGCTCGCGGCCTCCGCCGGCCTGGCGCCATTGGCGACGCGCACGTTGACGGTGCGTTGCGGCACCTTGCGCAGGTCGCGCAGCGCGCTGGCCAGGGACACGCCGCGTCTGTGCAGCACTTCCAGCACCTGCAGGGCACTGACGATGCCGTCGCCGGTGGTGGACCGGTCCAGGCACAGCAGGTGGCCGGAGGCCTCGCCGCCGAGGATGCCGCCGTGTTCGACCAGTGCCTGGTGGACGTAGCGGTCGCCCACCTTCGTGCGCATGAAGCCGATGCCGCGCGCGGCCAGCGCCTGCTCGAGGGAGAAGTTGGTCATCAGGGTGCCGGCCACGGGGCCGCGCAGGCGGCCGCTCTCCTGCCAGTCGCAGGCCAGCAGGTAGACCAGGTCGTCGCCGTCGCGCACCTGGCCGTCGGCATCGACGAACAGCACCCGGTCGCCGTCGCCGTCGAAGGCGATGCCGAGTTCGGCGCCCGTCTCGCGCACCCGCGCCGCAAGACCGTCGGGATAGGTCGAACCGACGCCGTCGTTGATGTTGACGCCGTTGGGATCGACGCCGATCGCGTCGACCCGCGCGCCCAGCTCGCGCAGCACCATCGGACCGATCTGGTAGGTCGCGCCGTGCGCGCAGTCGACCACGATGCGCATGCCGTCGAGGTCGAAGCTGCGCGGCACCGAGCCCTTGCAGGCCTCCACGTAGCGGCCGATCGCGTCGCGCGTGCGCACCGCCTTGCCCAGGCGGTCGGAGGCGACGGTCGAAAACGGCTGCTCCAGCGCGGCCTCGATCGCGAGTTCGGTGGCGTCGTCGAGCTTCTCGCCCTCGGCGGAGAAGAACTTGATGCCGTTGTCGTGGTGCGGGTTGTGCGAGGCGGAGATCACGATGCCGCCGTCGGCGCGCATCGAGTGCGTCAGGTGCGCGACGGCCGGGGTCGGCATCGGGCCCATCAGCTGGACGTCCACGCCGGCGGCGACCAGGCCGGCCTCGAGCGCGGCTTCGAACATGTAGTTCGAGATGCGCGTGTCCTTGCCGATGATGACCATCGGCTTGCGCCACTCGCCGCCGGCCTTGACCCGCGCCGTCAGGGCGTGGCCGTAGGCATTGCCCAGGCGCAGCATGAAGTCGGCCGAGACCGGCGTCTCGCCGACCCGGCCGCGGATGCCGTCGGTACCGAACCAGCGGCGCCTGGCGCCCGCGGTCGTGCTGCCCGCAGCGCTCATGGCGCCACTCCCGCGTCGGACTGTTCGGCGGGTGGCGCGGGCTGGCGCATCAGCATCGCCAGCAGCGAAGCGATGCGGCCGCGCAGCTCGCGGCGGTCGCAGATCTGGTCGATGGCGCCGTGCTCGACCAGAAACTCGGAGCGCTGGAAGCCTTCGGGGAGCGTCTCGCGCACGGTCTGCTCGATCACGCGCGGGCCGGCGAAGCCGATCAAGGCCTTGGGCTCGGCCAGGTTGATGTCGCCCAGCATCGCGAACGAGGCCGAGACGCCGCCGGTGGTCGGATGCGTCATCACCGAGATGTAGGGCAGTCCCGCCGCGCGCAGGCGTCCGAGCGCGGCCGAGGTCTTGGCCATCTGCATCAGCGAGAACAGGCTTTCCTGCATGCGCGCGCCGCCGCTGGCGGAGAAGTTCACGAAGGGCGAGCCGATCTCGAGCGCGCGTTCGGCGCCGAGCGTGAAGCGCTCGCCGACCACCGAGCCCATCGAGCCGCCCATGTAGGCGAAGTCGAAGGCGCTGGCGACGATCGGGCTGCCTTTCAAACGCCCTTCCATCGCGATCAGCGCGTCGCGCTCGCCGGTGGACTTCTGCGCCGCCTTGATGCGGTCGGCGTAGCGCTTCTGGTCACGAAAGCGGAGCACGTCGACCGGGCCGAGCGCGGCGCCGATCTCGCGGCCACTGCCGACGTCGAGGAAGGCCGCCAGGCGCGCGCGGGCGCGGATCGCCATATGGTGGGCGCACTTCGGGCAGACCTCGAGGTTTTCCTCGAGCTCGGGCCGGTAAAGCACCGCGCCGCAGCTGTCGCACTTCTCCCACAGCCCCTCGGGCACGCTGCGCTTGCGTGCGGGGCCGCCCTCGGTGCGGATGCGGGCAGGCATGATTTTCTTCAGCCAGGACATGCGTTTGCTGTGATCCTTTGCGGACTGGGCCGCGAACCGGGGGAGTTTAGCCCACTGGCCCGCCGGCACCGGCGTCGAGCGCCTGCCGCAGGGGCGAGAGGAAGGCCGCGGCGGCATCGGCGGCGCGCCCGGCTCCGGCGGCCTGCATGGCCTTGACCAGGGCGCTGCCGACGACCACCCCGTCGGCGTCCACTGCCATGGCAGCGGCGCTGGCGGCGTCCTGGATGCCGAAGCCCACCACCACCGGCACCGGACTGCGCGCGCGGATGGCACGCAGGTGCGCGGCCGCGGCGGCGGTGTCCAGGCGCGCGGAATCGCCGGTCACCCCGGCCATGCTCACGTAGTAAAGATAGCCCTGCGCCAGCCCGCACAGCATGTCCATGCGCGCCGCGTCGGTCGTCGGGGACGCCAGCAGCACGAGCGCGATGCCATGGGCGGAGAAGGCCTCGCGGAACTCGGCGGCTTCTTCCGGCGGAAGGTCGACCAGCAGCACGCCGTCGACGCCGGCATCGGCCGCGGCGGCCGCGAAGACCCCCGCACCACGGATCTCGATCGGGTTCAGGTAGCCCATCAGGGTCACCGGCGTGTCGTCGTCGCGCTGGCGGAACTCGCGCACGCGCTCCAGCACCCAGGCCATGCCGGCACCGCGGGCGATCGCGCGCTCGGAGCTGCGCTGGATGGTCGGGCCGTCGGCCATCGGATCGGAGAACGGCACGCCGAGCTCGATCGCGTCGGCGCCAGCCGCGACCATGGCATGCATCACCGGGACCGTATCCTCAAGCCCCGGATCGCCGGCGGTGATGAAGGGCACCAGTGCCTTGCGCCCGGCTACGCGGAGCGCGTCGAAGCGGCGCGCGATCCGCGGCGCGACTTCGACGACGCTCATACCTCCACTCCTTCGCGCGCGGCGATCGTGTGCACGTCCTTGTCGCCGCGCCCGGACAGGTTGCACAGCACCAGCGCGTCCTTCGGCATGTCGCGTGCCAGCCTGATCGCCTGCGCCACTGCGTGGCTCGACTCCAGCGCGGCGAGGATGCCCTCGGTGCGCGCCAGCAGGTGGAAGGCCTCCAGCGCCTCGTCGTCGCTCACGCCGACGTACTGCGCGCGGCCCGTATCGGCGAGGAAGGCATGCTCCGGGCCGACGCCCGGATAGTCGAGGCCTGCCGAGACGGAGTGCGTCTCGATCACCTGGCCATCGTCGTCGCAGAGCACGTAGGTGCGGTTGCCGTGCAGCACGCCCACGCGCCCGGCCGAAATGGACGCCGCGTGCCGGCCGCTGTCCATGCCCTCGCCCGCCGCCTCGGCGCCGACCAGGCGCACGTCGCGGTCGTTGAGGAAGGCGTGGAAGATGCCGATCGCGTTGCTGCCGCCGCCGACGCAGGCGGTGACCACGTCCGGCAGGCGGCCGTGGCGCTTCAGCATCTGCGCCCTCGCCTCCTTGCCGACCACCGCGTTGAAGTCGCGCACCATGCGCGGGTACGGATCGGGGCCGGCCACCGTGCCGATGATGTAGAAGGTGTCGCGCACGTTGGTCACCCAGTCGCGCATCGCTTCGTTGAGCGCGTCCTTGAGCGTGGCCGAACCGCTGGTCACCGGCACCACCGTCGCGCCGAGCAGCTTCATCCGGTAGACGTTGATCTTCTGGCGCTCGATGTCGGTCGCGCCCATGTAGACCACGCACTCGAGCCCGAGGCGCGCGGCGACCGTGGCGCTGGCCACGCCGTGCTGGCCGGCGCCGGTCTCGGCGATGATCCGGGTCTTGCCCATGCGGCTGGCGAGCAGCGCCTGGCCGATGGTGTTGTTGATCTTGTGCGCGCCGGTGTGGTTCAGGTCCTCGCGCTTGAGCAGGATGCGCGCGCCGCCGACGTGGCGCGACAGGCCCACGGCCTCGTAGATCGGGCTCGGACGGCCGACGTAGTCGGCGAGGTCGGCGTCGAAGGCGGCGACGAAGGCGGGATCGGCACGCGCGCCGTCGTAGGCCGTGGCCAGCTCCTGCAGCGGGCCGGCCAGGGTCTCGGCCACGAAGCGGCCACCATGGCGGCCGAAATGGCCGCGGGCGTCGGGAAAGGCATGGAAATCGGCCGGCATGTCACTCATCGCGCATCTTCTCCAGGGGGGACCACGCCATCATTGTCGGCACGGCCGTCGGCGCGGCGCACCTCGGCCACGAAGGCCCGCATCAGTTCGCCGTCCTTCTGGCCGGGCGCCGATTCGATGCCGCTGCTCACGTCGACGCCCCAGGGCATGGTCGCGACCACGGCATCATGGACGTTGGCGGGCGAGAGCCCGCCGGACAGCAGCAGCGGCCGGGTCAGCGCGCGCGGCAGGGCCGACCAGTCGAACGCACGCCCGCTGCCTCCGTCATGGCCGCCACCATGGCTGTCGAACAGGAACGCCGACGCACCGGGGAACGCGGCCACCAGGGCCGGGCCTTCCACGGGTGTCGCGGCGCCCATGCCCACCGCCTTGAGCCAGGGCAGGCCGAAGCGGCGGCAGAAGGCATCGTCCTCGTCGCCGTGGAACTGCAGCAGGCTGGGCCGCACGTGCTTCACCACCTCGCGGACCTCGTCGGCGGTGTTGTCGCGGAACACCGCGACCGCGTCGACCAGCGGCGCCAGCGCCTCGCGCAGCGCGCGGGCTTCGCTGACGTGGAGGCGGCGCGAACTGCCCCGGGCGAAGACGAAGCCGATGGCGTCGACGCCGAGCTCGCCCGCCAGGCGGACGTCCCCGGCACGGGTCAGGCCGCAGAATTTGATGCGCGTGCGGAACAGGGTGCGTGGCATGTCAGGGTCGTGGCAGGGGCAAGGGGCCGGTCGCGACGCCGGCGGTATCCAGCGTCACCTCGGGCGGAAGGCCGCAGCCCGCCGGATACAGCGGGCCGAGGAAGACCAGCCCGCCCGACGGCGCGGTGGGGCCGGCGCGCCTGCGGTCACGCGCCGCCAGCACGTCCGCGACCCACGCCTCCGGGCGGCGACCGCCGCCCACCTCGAGCAGCGATCCGACGATGTTGCGAACCATATGATGAAGGAAGGCGTTGGCCTGGACGTCGACCACCACCACGTCGCCCTCGCGCGCCACGCTGATCCGCTGCAGGTCCCGGCGCGCGTGCGGGGCCTGGCAGTGCACGGTGCGGAACGAGGTGAAGTCGAGTTCGCCGACCAGGGCCTGGGCCGCCCGGTGCATGGCCCGGGCGTCCAGCGGATGCCGGCTCCAGGCCAGGTACTGGTGGCCCAGCGCGGGCCGCACGGGGCGGTTGAGGATGCTGTAGCGATAGCGGCGCGCGCGCGCCGAGAAGCGCGCGCTGAAATCGTCGGCCACCTCGCGGCACCAGCGCACCGCCATCGACGGCGGCAGCAGCGAGGTCGTTCCCAGCATCCAGCTGCGCGGATCGCGCGTGGCATCACTGTCGAAATGAACCACCTGGCAGCGGGCGTGGACCCCGGAATCGGTGCGCCCGGAGCAGATGGTGGCCACCGGCGCATCGGCCACTTTCGACAACGCCGCCTCGAGCGTCGCCTGCAGGGCCCGCGCCTCTCCGGCGCCGGCCTCTCCCAGCCGCTGCCATCCCAGGAAGTCGCTGCCGTCGTATTCGATGCCCAGTGCGTAGCGCATGGTGTGCAATGACCGGCCGCGCCGCGGACAGCGGCGGCGGCACGGGCCTCAGGCGAGTCCTTCCAGCAGTCGCGAGGCCTCGGCACGCGCGGCAGGATCGCCGGCGTCGGCGACTTCCCGCAGCAGGTCACGGGCGGTATCGGTGTCACCGAGATCGATGTAGGCGCGCGCCAGCTCGATGCGCTCCGCGCCGCCCGGGGACGGGTCGAGCGCGGCAATCACGGCGGCCACCGCGGCGTCCCGTCCGGCAACGGCGTCCACGCCTGGTGCATCGTCCGCGCGGTCAGCCGAAGGCTCCGCCGCGTCCGGGCCGGTCGTGGTCGTGGCCGCATCGGCGCCCACGGCGTCGGCATGCCAGGCGGGGGTGACCGGTCCGGGCGACCGTGGCGCCGCCATCCCGGCGGACGAGGCCCGCTCCTGGACCGGCGGCGCGGCGTCGGCAAGCGAGGCTGCGTCGAAACGCGGTCGTGGCGCGGGCTTCGGTGCACGGCGGATCAGCAGCCAGGCGACTGCGGCCACCAGCAGCAGGCCCAAGCCGATCCACGCCCACGGCAGGCCACCGGCCTCGGCCGGCGCGGCCGGCGCCACGTCGGCGGTGGGTTCGGAGGTTGCCGCGAGGCGCTCCTGCACCGCGGCCAGCTCGCTGTCCTTCATGGTGATGAGCTCGGCCTGCTGGGCCTGCAGGCGCTCGAGGTCCGCGACGCGGGCCTTGAGCTCGTCCACTTCGGCTTCGCGCGCGGCCAGGGTCTCCTGGTTCTGGTGCAGTTCCTGTTGCAGTTCCTGTCGCAGCATTTCGCCCTCGCCACCGGCCTGGATGCCGGATCGTATTCCTGCCTGCTGCCCACCCGCCGCCGATGGCGGCACGATTTCCAGGCGCGCGTCGGCGGTGCGTGCCGCGGCATCCGCCCCCGGAGCGGCCCCGGCCTCGCCGGCCTGCGCCGGCGCGGCGCCAGGCGTCGTGGCGCTGGTGGCCGCGTCGGCGGCGGCTTCGGGCTGCGGAGCCGGGCGCGTCATGTCGCGCCACGCCGCCACCTGCTCGCGCATCAGGGCGCGCGATTCGCGCAGGTCGAGCCCGGCGATCTCGCTGCGCTCGGGGATGCGCAGCACCGCCCCCTCGCGCACAAGGTTGAGGTTGTTGGCGATGAAGGCTTCGGGATTGGCTCGGAACAGTGCCACGATCGCCTGCTCGCGGGTGATGCCATCGCCCGCCAGCTGCCCGGCGATCGCACCGATCGTTTCGCCGGCCTTCACCGGGCCGTACTCGCCGGACGGCGCGGCGGCCTGCGCGACCGGCGCCGGGGAGGCGACGGGCGCGGGCGCACTGCCGGCCGGGGTCGCGGGCACCTCGGCGGGCGCGTCGCCGGCCTGCCCGGCGGAGACGGCATCGGCAGCCGAGGCATCGGCAGCCGCAGGGTCGTCTTCCGTCGCGGCACCGGCGGTCTGTGCGGCATCGCCGGTCGTGTTCGACCCGGGCGCGCGCACGATGGTGTTCGCGGGCGCGGCGGCGGGCGCCTCGATCGCCGGCTGCGCCGGCGCCGCCACGGTCTGCGGTGCGTCGACCAGCGCGGAATACTCGCGCACCAGGCGCCCCTGCCCCCAGTCGACCTCGACCAGGAAGGTCAGCATCGGCTGGGTGACGGGCTCGCGCGTGGTGACGCGGATCACCGGTTCGCCGCGGGCGTCGAGCGCGACCCTGAACTCCAGGCCTGCCACCACGCTGTCCGGCGCCGGCAGGCCGATGCGCCGGAACGTGTCCGGCGAGGCCAGGCGCGCGCGCAGCTGGTCGAGTTCGGCGGAATCGTTGGAGATCACCTGGATCTCGGCCAGCAGCGGCTGGCCGGCGCGCGACTTGACCTCGATCCGTCCAAGGCCCAGCGCAAGCACCTGGCCCGCGAACAGCACCAGCAGCACGCCGCACATGGCGGCCCAGCGGATCGCTCGCATCATTCGCGGTGTCGTGTGCACTCGTTCCCCCGTTGCATCGCGTGGACTCTAGCGGCCCGCGGCCTCGAATGGCAACGCAAGGGCCGCATCAGTGCCCGCCGATCACCAGTTCCGCGACCTGCACCGCGTTCAGGGCCGCGCCCTTGCGGATGTTGTCGGCCACCACCCACAGGTTGAGCCCGCGCGGGTGCGAGAGGTCCTCCCGGATGCGGCCGACAAAGACCGGATCGGCGCCGGAAGCGTGCGTGACCGGCGTCGGGTAGCCCCCCGCAACGCGTTCATCCACCACCTCGACTCCCGGCGCGGCTTCCAGCAGCGCGCGTGCTTCGGCGGCGCTGATCTTTTCGCGGGTTTCGATATGCAGCGCCTCGGCATGGCCGTAGAACACCGGCACCCGCACCGCGGTCGGGTTCACCTGGATGCTGTCGTCGCCCAGGATCCTGCGCGTCTCCCACACCAGCTTCATCTCCTCGCGGGTGAAGCCGTTGTCCATGAATTCGTCGATCTGCGGAATCAGGTTGAAGGCGATCTGCACCGGGAAATGCGCCGGCTCCGCGCCCCGGAACCCCAGCAGCGACGCGGTCTGCCTGCCGAGTTCCTCGAGCGCTACGCGGCCTGCGCCCGACACCGACTGGTACGTCGCGACGTTGATGCGCTCGATTCCCACCTTGCGATGGATCGGCGCCAGCGCCACCAGCATCTGCGTGGTCGAGCAGTTGGGGTTGGCGATGATGCCGCGCGGGCGCTGCTTCACCGCCTCGGGGTTGACCTCGCTGACAACCAGCGGCACGTCGTGGTCCTGGCGGAAGACGGACGAGTTGTCGATCACCACGGCGCCGGCGGCGGCGAACTTCGGCGCGTATTCCCTGGAAACCACAGCACCCGCGGAAAACAGGGCGATCTCGACGCCGGCTGGATCGAAGGTCGCCAGGTCGCGGACAACGACGTCATCCTCGCCGTAGGCGACCGTTCCGCCGGCCGAGCGCTCGCTGGCCAGCGCGACGAGCTCGCTGACCGGGAACCCGCGTTCGACCAGGATCGAGAGCATCGCTTCGCCCACCGCACCGGTCGCGCCAACCACGGCCACCTTGTATCGCCTGCCCATGGACACTCCGTTCATTGAGGGCGCGACCGTTGCCGCGCAGCCCTGCATTATCGCGCGCGGCTGGCGGAATGTGCGGAGCACCGGGGCGCGGCCGCAAGCGCGGTTCACCTGCGCCCTGGCCGCGGCCCCGCACTCGCCGACCCGGGCGGCTCAGGCGGCTCCGGCGGCTCCGGCGGCTCAGGCCAGCGTCGTAGCGTCGTCAGCCGCGGCGCGCAGGCCCGGATCCAGCGCGATGCGCTCGTCGAAAACAAAGCAGCGGCCTTCATATCCGGCGCCGCCCGTGGCTTCGAAGTAACCGAGGATCCCGCCGTCGAGCTGCAGGGCGTTGCCGAAGCCCGCGTCGCGCATCCAGCGCACGGCTTTTTCGCAGCGGATGCCGCCGGTGCAGAACCCGACCACGGTGGCATCGGCGAGCGCCTCGCGGTGCGGCTCGAGGGCCGCCGGCAGGTCGGTGAAGTTGTCGATCGGCAGCGTGAGCGCGCCGGCGAACGTGCCGTGGCCGACTTCCTCGCGGTTGCGGGTGTCGAGCAGTACCAGCCGCCGACCGTCATCGTCACGTCCGCGCGCGATCCAGCGTGCCAGGTCCACGGGCGCCACTGCCGGCGCGCGACCCTCCAGTGGCGAGACCCCATCGCGGCGGAAACTGATGATCTCGGGCTTGTGCTTGACCTTCAGGCGCGCGAACGGCTGCGTGTGGCTGTAGCTGACCTTGGCCTGCAGGCCAGCGAAGCGTGCATCACCGCGCAGCAACGCAAGGAAGGCGCCGATGCCGGCTTCGCTGCCGGCCAGGAACAGATTGATGCCCTCGTCCGCGACCAGCACGGTCCCGAGCAGATCCTGCGCTTCGGCCCAGGCGCGGATACGCACGACAACGGCGGCGGGATCGTCGACAACGACGAAATGATAGGCGGCGATGCTGGTGTACATCGCCTCATTCTACGGAATGCGTGCTGCGGCAGCCGCTGCGCGCGGTTTCAGGCAACGGCTGAAGTGACCGGATTCGGCGGCCGTCCGGCATCGGGGCCGACGCCCATCGCCGCGATCAGGTTGTCCACCGCCAGCGAGACCATCGCGCGCCGCGTAGGCAGGCTCGCGCTGGCGATGTGCGGCGTCAACACCACGTTGCGGCAGGCGGTAAGCCGCGGGTTCACCACGGGCTCGCCCTCGAAGACGTCCAGCCCGGCAGCCGCCAGGCGCCCGCCCTGCAGCGCCTCCGCGAGCGCGCCCTCGTCGACCAGCCCGCCGCGGGCGATATTGGTCAGCGTGGCCCCGGGCTTCATCCGCGCCAGCGCGGCGGCATCGATGATGTGGCGGTTGGCCGCCGTGTACGGCAGCACCAGCACCAGGTGGTCGGCCGCCGCCAGCAGCGCGTCACGCTCCACCCAGGTCGCGGCGCAGTCGCGTTCGACCGCCGCCGGCAGCCTGCTGCGGTTGTGGTACAGCACGCGCATGCCGAAGCCGCGCGCGCGCCGCGCGATGCCCTGCCCGATCCGGCCCATGCCGAGGATGCCCAAGGTGCTGCCGTGGATCTCCGCGCCAAGCAGCTCGTGGAAGCCCCAGCCCTGCCAGTTGCCCGCGCGCAGCCAGTGCTCGGCCTCGGTAATCCGTCGCGCCGCGGCCATCATCAGCGCGAAGCCGAAGTCGGCGGTGGTTTCAGTGAGCACGTCCGGCGTGTTGGTGGCGACGATGCCGCGCGCGGCCAGCGCCGCGACATCGAGGTTGTTGTAGCCCACGCCGACGTTGGCGATGGCGCGCAGCCTCGCGGCGCCGGCGAGTTCGGCCTCGCCGATGCGGTCGTTGAGCGTGACCAGCGCGCCGTCGGCATCCGCCAGCGCGGCAGCGATCGCCTCCGGCGCGTGGTCGGTGACGCGCGCCGTTCGCGTGACGTCGAACCACCGGTCCAGCCGCGCCTCGATGTCTTCGTACAGCGGCTGCGATACCCACACCTTCGGCCTGGTGTCAGCCATCCACGGACCCGTCGCGCGACGCCGGTATGCGCGGTGACACATCACCCACGTCGCCGCACTGCGCGCGGTGGCGCAGCGCCTGGTCCATCAGCTCCAGGGCCAGCATCGCCTCGCAGATGGGGGTCGCGCGGATGCCGACGCAGGGGTCGTGGCGGCCGGTGGTGACGATGTCGACAACGCCGCCCTCGACATCCACGCCCGGCACCGGCAGGCGCAGGCTGGAGGTCGGCTTGAACGCGACCGAACACACGATCTGCTGGCCGCTGCTGATCCCGCCCAGTACGCCGCCGGCGTGGTTGGACAGGAAACCATCCGGCGCCATCGTGTCGCGGTGCCGGCTGCCTTTCTGCGCCACGCTTGCGAAGCCGGCGCCGATCTCCACGCCCTTGACGGCATTGATCGACATCATCGCCGCGGCGATGCCGGCGTCGAGCTTGCCGTAGACCGGCTCGCCCCAGCCTGGCGGCACGCCGTCGGCGACCACGGTGACACGCGCACCGGCCGAATCCCCGGACTTGCGCAGCGCGTCCATGTAGGCCTCGAGCTCCGGAACCTGCGCGGCGTCGGGCCAGAAGAAGACATTGCTCTCGACCGCATTCCAGTCATGAACCTGCGGCACGAGCTCGCCGATCTGCGCAAGGTGGCCGCGCACGTGCACGCCGTGGCGTTCGGCCAGCCACTTTTTCGCGATCACGCCCGCGGCGACGCGCATCGTGGTCTCGCGCGCGGAGCTTCGGCCGCCGCCGCGCGGGTCGCGGATGCCGTATTTGTGCCAATAGGTGTAATCCGCGTGCCCGGGGCGGAACTGCGTCGCGATGCGCTCGTAATCCCTGCTGCGCGCGTCCGAATTGCGGATCAGCAGCGCGACCGGGGTGCCCGTCGTCAGGCCGTCGTACACGCCCGACAGGATCTCGACCACGTCGTCCTCGCGGCGCGCGGAGGTATGCCGCGAGCGTCCGGTGGCACGACGCTCCAGGTCGTGCGCGAAGTCTTCCGCGGCCAGCGCGATGCCCGGCGGGCAGCCATCGACCACGCAGCCGATTGCCGGGCCGTGGGATTCGCCGAAGGTGGTGACGCGCAGCAGCTGGCCGAAGGTGTTCAGGGCCGCGCCCTGCGGCGATCCGGCTGGCCCGCTGGCGCGCGCATCAGAACAGGCTGTCCGGCTCGGTGCCGGCAACGCCCGCGCCCGCTGAGGGCACGCCCGCCGCGATGGCGGCAGCCGCCGCTGCGCCGCCCTCGCGCTCCGCCGCCAGCGCGGTGATGCGCGCGCTGTGGCTCACCAGGTCATGGCGCTCGACCACGAACACGCCCATCTGCCCGACCTTGAACTCCACCCACATCAGCGGCAACTCGGGCAGCAGCTTCGACAGCGCGCGCTCGGCCTCGCCGACCTCGCAGATCAGCACGCCCTCGTCGGACAGGTGCAGCGGCGCGTCGCGCAGGATCTTCAGCACCAGGTCCAGGCCGTCGTCGCCGGCGCGCAGGCCCATTTCGGGCTCATGGACGTACTCGGCCGGCAGCGCGTCGGTCTCGTCGTTGGTGACGTAGGGCGGATTGCTGACGATCAGGTCGTAGTGTTCGCCCTGCAGGGCGGAGAACAGGTCGGACCTGAGCAAGCGGACGTTGTCGGCCATCAGCCGGCGCTCGTTCTCGCGCGCAAGCTGCAGCGCGTCGTCGCTCAGGTCGACGCCGTCGACGTGCCAGTCCGGGTTGTAGTGCGCCATGGCGATGGCGATGCAGCCGGAGCCGGTGCACAGGTCCAGCGCGCGACGCACCTCGCGGCCGGCAAGCCAGGGCTCGAAGCCCGACTCGATCAGCTCGGCGATCGGCGAACGCGGCACCAGGGCGCGGCTGTCGCTCTTGAAGCTCAGGCCCGCGAACCAGGCTTCGCCGCACAGGTAGGCCGCGGGCACGCGTTCCTCGATCCGGCGGATGAACAGCGCGAGCACGTCTTCCTTCTCGGCCTCGGTCAAGCGCGCGGTGCCGTACACCGGGCTCAGGTCGTGCGGCAGGTGCAGCGCATGCAGGGTGAGCTGGGTCGCTTCATCCAGGGCGTTGTCGTAGCTGTGGCCGAAGGTCAGGCCGGCCGCGTTGAAGCGGCTGGCACCGTAGCGGATCAGGTCGATGATGGTCTGGAGCTGCTGGGTCGTCATGGCGCGCATTCACGGCGCTTTCGCCGGGGCGGGCAGTATAGCGAAGCGGCCGCGGACTCCGGCGCCGCCCGTTATCATGTCCGGTCACTCCCGGCGTCCGAGGCACCATGTTCAACCGCACCGTCCTGATCGTGCTCGTGGCCGCGCTTGCCGCCGGCCTCGGCCTTGTCGCCTCGCAGAAGTGGTTCGGCCGCGACCGCGCCCCGGCCCACCCCGAACTCGAGACCGTGCGCCTGTTTCCCCAGGCCCGCGAGCTGCCGCCGTTCGCGCTGCAGCAGTCCGACGGCACCCAGCTGGTTCCCGGTGAACTGCACGGACACTGGACCCTGGTGTTCCTGGGTTTCACCCACTGCCCCGACGTCTGTCCCACCACGCTCGCCGACCTGTCGCGGGCACAGAAGGCCTGGGAACCGCTGCCCGAGGCGCAGCGGCCGCGGGTGCTGTTCGTGTCGGTCGACCCGGAGCGCGACAGCCCCGACCGCATCGGCGAATACGCCGCCTTCTTCCACCGCGACACCCTCGCCGCCACGGCCGACATCCCGGCGCTGGAGGAATTCGCGCGTTCGCTGTCGCTGGTGTTCATGAAGGTCCCGGCCTCGGCTGACGCGCCGGCCGACCAGTACACGATCGACCACTCGGCCGCGCTGGCGCTGCTCGACCCGGCCGGGCGGATGGCGGGCGTGATCCAGGGACCGCTGGACCCGGAGGCGATCGCCGCCGACCTCGCCACGCTGACCGGCTCACCCCGGTGAGCCTGGTCACCCGGCTGAGCTACGCCCTCCCCCATCGCCTGCTCTCGGGGGCGGCGCGCCGCCTCGCGTATTCCGACCATCCACGCCTGCGCCGCTGGCTGATCGACACGGTGGTCAGTCGTTTCGGCGTGGACCTGTCCGAGGCCGCCGACCCCGACGCGGCGGCCTATCCCACCTTCAACGCCTTCTTCACCCGCGCGCTGCGCCCGGGTGCGCGCGTGGCCGATCCCGACCCGGCCGCCATCCTGATGCCGGCCGACGGCCGCATCAGCCAGTGCGGCCCCATCCGCGACGGGCGGATCTTCCAGGCCAAGGGCCAGTCCTTCACCGCCGCCGAGCTGCTGGGCGACGACACCGCCGCCGCGCCCTACGCCGACGGCCTGTTCGCCACCGTCTACCTGTCGCCGCGTGACTACCACCGCGTGCACATGCCCTGGGATGGCCGGCTCCTGCGCACGGTGCACGTTCCCGGCCGCCTGTTCAGCGTCGGCCCGGCGGCCGTGGCCCGCGTGCCGCGGCTGTTCGCGCGCAACGAGCGCCTGGTCTGCCACTTCGCCACCGACTTCGGGCCGATGGCGGTGGTAATGGTCGGTGCGCTGTTGGTATCAGGCGTGGAAACGGTCTGGAGCGGGGAGGAAATCCCCGCCTACGGCGACCGCGTGGCCAGCAAGGATTACATGGGCGAGACGGTGGATCTGGCGCGGTTCGAGGAGATGGCGCGCTTCAACTACGGCTCCACCGTGATCGTGCTGCTGCCCCCGGGCGTGGCCGAACTGGCGCCGGCGCTCGGCGCCGAAACGCCGGTGCGGCTCGGCCAGCGCCTGGCAACGCGCACGTCCTGACGCCGCGAAGGCGCTGCTGCGCGTAGAATCTTCCACCCCGCAGGCCATCCGGCCCACCAGAGGCCGCTTGATGAGTTCCGACGCCCCAACCCCGCTGTTCACCGATCTCGGCCTGCCGCAGCCGTTGCTGCAGGCATTGACCGCCGTCGGCTACGAAGCACCCTCGCCGATCCAGGCCGCGACCATCCCGCCGCTGATGGCCGGCCGCGACGTGCTCGGCCAGGCCCAGACCGGCACCGGCAAGACCGCTGCCTTCGCCCTCCCGGCGATGGCGCGCCTTGACCCGGCTGCGCGCAAGCCGCAGGTGCTGGTGCTGGCACCGACCCGCGAGCTCGCGATCCAGGTCGCCGAAGCCTTCCAGACCTACGCCGCCTTCCTGCCCGGTTTCCAGGTGCTGCCGATCTACGGCGGCCAGGGCTACGGCCCGCAGCTGCAGGCCCTGCGCCGCGGCGTGCAGGTCATCGTGGGCACGCCCGGCCGCGTGATCGACCACATGGAAAAGGGCTCGCTGGACCTGTCCGAACTGCGCATGCTGGTGCTCGACGAGGCCGACGAGATGCTGCGCATGGGCTTCATCGACGACGTCGAGGCGGTGCTTGCGCGCACCCCCGAAACGCGCCAGGTGGCGCTGTTCTCGGCCACCATGCCGCCGCCGATCCGGCGCATCGCGCAGAAATACCTGCGCGACCCGGTCGAGGTCGCGATCAAGTCCTCCACCAGCACGGCGCGCAACATCCGCCAGCGTTACTGGATGGTCAGCGGCACCAACAAGCTCGACGCCGTGACCCGGATCCTCGAGGCCGAACCCTTCGACGGCATGATCGTGTTCACGCGCACCAAGCTCGCCACCGAGGACCTGGCCGCGCGCCTGCAGGCCCGGGGCTTCGCCGCCGCCGCCATCAACGGCGACGTGGTGCAGGCCCAGCGCGAGCGCACCATCGCGCAGCTGAAGGACGGCAAGATCGACATCCTGGTGGCGACCGACGTCGCCGCGCGCGGGCTCGATGTCGACCGCATCAGCCACGTGCTGAACTACGACGTGCCTTACGACACCGAGAGCTACGTCCACCGCATCGGCCGCACCGGCCGCGCCGGGCGCAGCGGCGAGGCCATCCTGTTCATCGCGCCGCGCGAGCGCAACATGCTGCGCTCGATCGAGCGCGCCACGCGCCAGCCCATCGAGCAGATGGAGCTGCCCAGCGTGGAGACCGTCAACGACGCCCGCATCGGCAAGTTCAAGCAGTCGATCACCGATACCCTGGCGGCCGGCGAGCTCGGCCTGTTCCAGTCGCTGGTGGAGGACTACGAGCGCGAATTCAACGTGCCCGCGATCGAAGTCGCGGCGGCGCTGGCGAAGATGGCGCGCGGCGACGTTCCACTGCTGCTCGATCCGCCGCGCGCGAAGCCCGCGTCCGCTCCGACGGCCTTCGGCCAGGAACGCGAATACCGCGAACGCCCTGCCCGCCATGAGCGCGCGGACCGCGGCGAGCGCCCGGCGTTCCCGAAGAAGGAGCGCGTGGCACGCGCTCCGTCGCCGGGCATGCAGACCTTCCGCGTCGAGGTCGGCTACGACCACGGCGTGAAGCCGGGCAACATCGTGGGCGCGATCGCCAACGAGGCCGCGCTCGAATCGAAGCACATCGGCCGCATCGAGATCTTCGAGGACCACAGCCTGATCGAGCTGCCCGAAGGGATGCCCGAGCAGACCATGACCCACCTCAAGGGCGTCTGGTGCGCCGGTCAGCAGCTGCGCATCACCCGCGACGGCGAAACGCCCGACACCTCGGGCGCCAAGGGCCCCGGCCGCAAGCCATTCGAGAAGAAGCCCTTCGCGAAGAAGCCGTTCCCGCCGCGCAAGCCGCACCGCAAGGGGCCGCGGGAGGGCTGAGCCGCCGGCCCCCGCGACGAAGCCACGGCCGAACGGCTGTCGGCTTTACGGCTTTACGGCTTGACGGCTTGACGGCTTGACGGCTTGACGGCTTGACGACTGTACGACCGGACAGCCGGATTCGCGGCGCGCGCCGCGGTCGCGCGCTGCACCTGCCTTTGTGGGAGCCGCTATAGCGGCGAACGCGGCCACGCCCGTACCGAAAACCCACGCGTCGCCCGCAGCGTTGGCCATGGCGCTGCCCGGACGGGGGCCCCTCAGGGGCCGAGGACGTGGATCACTTCCTCGAGCGGTGGCCAGCCCAGCATCGGCGCCAGCCACCAGTAGGCGGCGACCACGATGAGCAGCCACAGCGCGATCTTCAGCACCACGCCCGCGACCTTGAACGCCAGGTAGAGGCCGATGACGATGGCGACCAGGCCGAGCCAGGTCACGTTCGCACCCTGGCGCACTCCGCGCACGCCGCGACGCTGGACGGAAGGTGGTGAGGCTGGCGGATGCAAGCGTGCATCCACGCATTCTACGTGGGCGCTGCGCCTGCGTGCCGACGTGCGCGGGAAAGGGCTGGCGGGCGGCGTACGGAACGTGGGGGGGCGTGATGCCATTGCCGGAGGCTTCGCCGCGCCAGCCCCGGGCTATCCTGTCGCGATGACGATCTCCTGCGACGTGCTGGTCATCGGGGCCGGCGCAGCCGGGCTGATGTGTGCGATGACCGCCGGCCGGCGTGGCCGGCGCGTGCGCGTGGTCGAGCGCGCCAACAGGCCCGGCAAGAAGATCCTGATGTCGGGCGGCGGACGCTGCAACTTCACCAATACCGGCACCGGGCCCGCGAACTTCATCTCGGCCAACCCCCACTTCTGCAAATCGGCGCTGGCGCGCTACACGCCCGCGGATTTCATCGAACTGGTCGACCGCCACGGCATCGCCTGGCACGAAAAGGAACTCGGCCAGCTGTTCTGCGACGACTCGGCCAAGCTCATCGTGCGCATGCTGCTGGACGAGTGCGCCGATGCCGGCGTCGACGTCGACATCGGCTGCGACGTCCATGGCGTCACCCGCACGGACACCGGGTTCCTGGTGGACACGGCACGCGGACAGATGGCCGCCGGATCGCTCGTGGTCGCCAGCGGCGGGCTCTCGATCCCCAGCCTCGGCGGCAGCGGCCTGGGCTATGCGCTGGCGCGGCAGTTCGGGCACGCGGTCCTTCCCACGCGAGCCGGGCTGGCGCCGCTGGTCCTCACCGGCAGCCATTCCGAACGCCTGCAGGGCCTGAGCGGCGTGGCGCTGGAGGTGGCTGCCTCGAGCCGCGGGCAGTCGTTCCGAAACGCCATGCTGGTCACCCACCGCGGCCTCAGCGGCCCGGCAATCCTGCAGGTGTCATCGTACTGGGATGCCGGCGAACCGCTGTCGATCGACCTGCTTCCCGGCACCGATGCGCTGGCCTTCCTGCGCGAACAGCGCGCGGCCCGCCCGGCCACCGAGTTGCGCAACGTGCTGGCCGAGCGCATGCCGCGGCGCTTCGCCCAGCGTCTGTGCGAGCACTGGCTGGGCGACCGCCCGCTGCGGCAGTTCGATGAGCCGGCGCTGGCGCGCGCCGCGGCCGCGCTGTCGGCGTGGCCGGTGGTGGCCAGTGGCACCGAAGGCTATCGCACCGCCGAAGTCACCCTGGGCGGGGTCGACACCGACGGCCTGTCCTCGTCGACCATGATGTCGCGTCAGGTACCCGGGCTGTTCTTCATCGGCGAAGTGGTGGACGTCACCGGCTGGCTTGGCGGCTACAACTTCCAGTGGGCCTGGGCGTCGGGGCGCGCCGCGGGCGGCGTCGCCTGACCAGGCTGCGTCGGGGATCTCCGGCGGCTCAGGCGCCGGATTCGTAGCTGGCCGCGGCGCACAGTTCCGTGTCCCGGGCCGCGGCGGCTGGAATGCCATCGCCCTGCAGCGCGATCAGCTTGACCACGCGCATGTCCTGCTCGACATAGCTGGCCAGCGCCAGGAAGCCGGTCTTCATGCTGCCGCAGAAGCCCTGGCCGTCATCGGCGCGGGTCTCGTCAAGCACGCGCCTGAGCTCCACGGGGTGACGGGCGTCGATCATCATCATGTCCGCGTAGCGCTGCCCCGCGCTGAACTCGTCGCCACCGCGGACGATGGCCACCCGCTCGGTGACGAACAGAGCGCCGTTGTCACCGCGGATCCGCGAATCCTCGATCTCCAGCGCCCCGGTCATCGCGGTGGCCACCCGGTCAGCAGCCACGAAGCGGCCAAGCGCCACCGGCTGCAGCGTGGGCGGCGCGGCGCGCTCGATGGGAGCGTTGGCGGTGTCGGGCTCAAGCGAGGCACGGGGTGCCGGCGGCGGTGCGCTGGTCACCGGCGGCTGGCCCGCACCGGGTCCAGCGGCGACACCCTCGTCGCGCGCGCAGCCGGCCAGCGCGAAGGCCACGGAACAGGCGAACAGACCCCAGGCCAGGGCGGAGCGGCAGGTACAGAGGTTCAATTCGGGGTCCGGCGTTCTGGTGACAGGCGCCGATGATAAGCGTCCGGCGTTCAGCGCGCGTCAGGGGCTGACCCGAGGTCGGGCGGCGTCGGCAGTTCCGGCGTGTTCTCGCTGAGGATGCGCAGGCTTTCCTGCTCGCGGCGGCGACGCTCCGCGGCGGCCTCGGGACCCTCCCCGTCCTGCACGCCATCTCCGCGCACGGGACCGGCCGGCCGCAGCGACGTCCCTGGAAACACGCCCCGCGGCCTCGCTTCGGAAGTTGCCGTCCCGCGCTTGCATTCGGCCTGCACCGCGCCGGCCGCCACCGCGCCACCGGCGACTTCCTGCACGCGCACCGCCAGCCCGGACACGTCGCCGTGCGCGGCCAGCGTCCGACAGGCCACAGCCACCGTCGACTGCGCCGCCCCGCGCCCGGATACCACCAGCAGCACGGTCATGCGATCGACCCAGCCGGCGCCGCGCACGCCCGGCATCGCGGCCAGGTCGCGGCGCGCGGCCTCCCGGCGCACGGCGGCGCCGCGATCGGCCAGCAGGATGTCACGATGGACCTGGGCACCGAGGTCGGCCAAGCGCGCGGTCGCGCCCTCTCCGTCACCGGCACGCGCATCGCGGCCGATCGCCTCGACTTCGTCGGCCACCACCGCGTCCGCTGCGCGGTCGACCGCGGCCGGCGCTGCCGCCACGAGCGGTCGCGCGGCTACCGCGGGCTGCACGACGGCCGCGGCCGGCGCCGCCACCCCCGCTGCCGCCACCGACCCGTCCACAAGCGCGGGTTCCACCGATGGCGCTGCGCCGGGCCCCAGCCAGTCGCGGACCTGCCGGTATCCGAACCACGGCAGCACGAGCACGAGGACGACCACGATCCGGAACGCGAGGCGGCCACGCTGCTTCATGCGATGCGCCGTCCGGTCCGGCCAGTGCGCCGCCTTCGCCGGGCGCTCGGGCTTCACGTCCAGGCGCGCCACAGCAGGACCACCGGCAGCGCCGCCAGCGCAAGCAGTAGCACGATGCCGGCGGCCGCCCGCGCCACGCGGGCCGGCTCATTGCGCAGCACATCGGCGAAGGTCTCCGCGCTGCCCGTGCGCAGCGCTTCCACGCGCTCGGCGCGGGCACGCGCCTGGCGCGCCGCCTGGTACTCGTCCATCAGCTTGCGGGCCCGGGGATAGTCGGCGTCCTCGCTGACCCAGATGCCGCCGTAGGAGATGCCCCATCGGCTGGGCAGGGTCTCGTGGAACGCGATGTCATGGGCATCCAGGAATCCGCGGACGTCGTCCGCTTCGTCGTCCGGAACCATCCTCATGTTGAGCAGCAGCTTGGCCATGGGCGAAGGATACCCGGCGGCCGGCTTCAGCCGTCGATGCCCAGGCGCCGGCGCAGGTTGGCGCGCGCGGCAGCGTCCAGGCGGTCGTGGAAGTACTCGCTCAGGTAGATGCGATCACGGCGCAGCAGCGCGCGCAGGAAACGGCGCCGGTTGATGCGGTACAGCGGGCCCGGCACGGCGTCGCGGTATTCCTCGTCGATGGCCCGGTCGTAGGCGTCGAAGGCCGCGGCGTCGGCGCCCAGGATGGCCATGTCGCAGTCCAGGAAGTGGCGGCGGTCGTCGCCATCGGGGCCCTCGCCGAGCGCCCCGGGCCGGAGGGTCCCGTGGCGCGCGGTCAGTTCGATCAGGTCCACGACATGCTCCAGGTCGACCCCTGCATCGGGCAGCCAGCGTGCGATTTCGCCAGCGGCCAGGCGCGCGGAGCGGGCTTCGTTGTCGCTGCGGCCGGCCTCGTGGATGGCGTCGTGGTAGAGCACCGCCAGCCACGCTTCGACGGGACGCGCCCAGCCGCGTCCAGCGGCCACCTCGTCGAAGTGGCCGAGCACCACCTCGACGTGTCCGAAGTGATGGTAGGCGCGTGGCGGCGATGCATAGGCGGCCTGCAGCCGCGCGCGCATCTCCGGTGGCAGCGCGATCAGCTGGCGCACGCCGGATCCGAGCGCAGCGCGAGTTCGCGCGCCACCTGCTGGAACGCCGGTGCCAGCTCATGCCATCCATCGCCGTCGAGCGCGGCGCGCGCCGCCTGCAGATCCGCATCGTCCCCGCGCGGGCCTTCGCCAAGCCATGCGAACACCACGCGATTGCTCATCTTCGCCTCCTGCACCACCAGGACGCGATCGCCACCGAACACGTCCCTGAGCTGCATGATGTAGGGCGCGCAGCCGTCGCCGTGCAGATTGCTTGCCATCACGCCGCCCGCGGCCAGCGCGTCGCGGCAGGCGCGATGAAAGGCCGCGGTGGAGAGCGCGGCGGGAATGCCGGCGGCATCGTAGCCGTCGACCAGCAGCAGGTCGTAGCGCGCGGGGCGCGCGGCGATGAAGCGCGCCCCGTCGTCCAGCCTGACGTGCAGCCGCGCATCGTCATCCGGGATGCCGAAGGCACGCCGCAGCCCGATCACGCCGGGATGGTTCTCCACCACCTCCAGCCGCGCCTGTGGCAGGTGCCGGTGCAGGAACTTCACCTGCGACCCGCCACCAAGCCCGACGATGCCGATGCACCGCGGCCGCGGCCGCCACAGCAGCGCTCCCAGCATGGTCCGGGTGTAGTCGATCAACAGGCTGTCCGGCGCGTCACCACGCATCCGGCTCTGCGTCTGCCCGCGCCGGAAGTGCAGCGACACATAGCCCTGCCGGCTCTGCAGCCGCGCCGGCGGCAAGCGCACGCCGGTGGGATCCAGCGGGCCGGCCCCGCACAGCCGGGCGCACGCTTCTTTCAGCTTTCCGAACCAGCCGCCGTCGCCCGCCACCCACACCTCCCGCAATCGATCCCGAGAGCGTAGCGCAGCCCGTCCGAAGCGTCAGAAGCGGCTGCAAACGTTTACAGGACATGAAACCTGAACGCGGATCCGCCGAACGGTGGATTATCAGAGCGCGTTAAGCCTCGGCGACGTGAAGTGGACGCGGACGACTCCGGGAGCACCCCCATGACCTTGCATCGAATCTCCATGTTCCTGGCCATCCTGCTGGCCGCAAGCGCGGTTCCAACCGTCGCCGACGCGCAGGAGCGTCCCCGGGCGCGCGATGCCGTCACGCAGCGCGCCGACGACGCCCGCTCCGGTACGCACGATGCGGACCGCAAGGCGCGCGACCAGCGTGCCAGGCCGTCGCGCGCCAACGGCGCGCGCGGAGCGGATCGACGTGACAACCCGCCCCAGCAGCGGCGCCAGGCAGAACCGCAGCGGCGCGACGCACAGGCGCGGCAGCAGCAGCATCAGCAGCAACGGCAACGGCAACGGCATGAGCAGCAGCAGGCAAGGCAGCGCCAGCAGCAGGGCCAGCAGCAGAAGCGCCGGCAACAGGAGGCTCGCGAACGGCGGGACGCGCAGGCACGGCAGCGCGGTGCCGAACAGCCGCGGCAGTCCCAGGCACGTGCGCGCCTGCAGCAGGTCGGGCAGGAGCAGGCTGCGCGGCGTCAGGCCGAGCAGCGCGAGACCCGAGGTCGCCGCGAAGCAAGCCGGCGTCGCGCCGGGGACAACCGCGATGCGGACCAACGCCGCCTGGCCGACCAGCGCCGTGACGCGGAACAGCGTCGCGATGCTGGCCAGCGCCGCGATGCCCAGCAGCGCCGTCTCGCCGAACAGCGCCGGGACTCCGAACGGCACCGCCAGGCGGATGGACGCGACCGTCGCGCGGTCGACCAGCGCGAGCGTGAACGACGCGTCGCCCAACAGCGGCAGCGAGACGCCCGGCACCAGCGCCACCTGCGCGAGATGCGCGACGCCCAGCGCCGCCACGAGCAGCGCCTGGCCCAGCAGCAGCGGCTGAACCAGCAGCGCTACCTGCGCGACTATTACGCCCGGGTGCGCGCACGCGACCAGCGCTGGGGCAGCTACGACCCGGGCTGGTACTCGGCGCCGGTGGCCTACCGCTACCAGCGCGCCGGCAACTACCACGACATCAACCGCTACACCGCCAACCTGCTGCAGCAGGCCGTGGACCTCGGCTACAGGGAAGGACGCCACGCCGGCCGCGCCGACCGCGACGACGGCTGGCGGCCCGACCACCGCAACAGCTACGCCTGGCAGGACGCCAGCTACGGCTACAACGGCTGGTACGCCGACAGCGCCGAGTACACGCACTACTTCCGCGAGGGCTTCGAGCGCGGCTACGAGGATGGCTATTACGAGCGCAGCCGCCACGGCCGTCGTGGCGACAACGGCGAATACCTGATCCTGGCCGCGGTGCTCTCGGCGATCCTGGGCTTCCAGCAGCTCTGACGCGACGATCGGATGGCGCCGGAACATTGGCGCCATCCCTTTTTCAGCGGAGCTGGCTGTCCTTGCTCCCGCGACGGTTGTAGCCCGCCTGCCCCGCCTCTTCCTCGTCCTGCGCGGCCTGGCAGGCCACGCACAGCCGGACACCGGGCACGGCCTTCCGCCGCGCCTCCGGGATCGGCTCGGCGCACTCCTCGCAGTCCTCGCGTCCGGGGCCCGTGCGCAAACGCCTGCGCGCACGCTCGATGGCGTCCTTCACGGTCGCGTCAATCTGGTCCTGCACGGCACCGTCGCCGGCCCAGCCGGTGGCCATTGCTGATTCTCCACGGGAGGATATCGCCTGTTATCGGGGTCCGGGCCGCTCCTTGCAAGTCCATATGCCACATGGCACATGTCTTGCTTACATCGATGGCGATGACCTGCCCGTGCACTCCCGCAGTCGCCCTTCGCCGGCGCCGCCGCATCGTCGCGGCGGCCCTCGCGCTGCTGGCGTGCCTGGGCGCCCGAGCGGAACCCGCCGGCGTGGTCCGCCTCGAATCCCATGGTCCCGAACAGGGGCTGCCGCAGTCGACCGTGAACGCGATGGTCAACGACGACCTCGGCTTTCTGTGGGTGGCGACGCAGGACGGGATCGCGCGTTTCGACGGACACCGCTTCCAGGCATGGCGGGGCGAGGACGAGGCGGCGGACGGCAAGGAGGCACAGCGCATCGTCAGCGGAAGCATCGACACGATGGCTTTCGATGCCGGTACCCGACGTCTGTGGCTGGGCAGCAACGACGCGGGGCTGGAGATCCTGGCGCTGCCCGACTGGTCCCGCGTGCGGATCGACAGGTCGCGGGGCCTTGCCCACCACCACGTCAACCGGCTCGCGCTTGACGGTGCGGGCGGGGCCTGGGTCGGCACCGGCAAGGGGCTGGACCATGTGGTCGCCGCCACCGCGGCGGTGACCCACCTGGGAGGCGACGCCGAAATCGTCGGGCTCGCGCCCCTCGCCGACACCGGCACGGCCCTGGCGCTCGGCCGCGACTGCCGCCTCTGGCGGGCGACCCGTACCCGCCTCGACCTGCTGGCCCGGCTGCCGGCAACCGCCGATGACTGCGTCGCCCTGCAGGTCGGTCCCGAGGGTGCCTGGGCTGCCAGCGGGCGCGATGGCCTGTTCCTGCTGGACACGGACAACGGCCAGGTGCTCCGCAGCCTGCCCCTCCACGCGCTGCTGCCCGATGCGCAGCCGGCCACCAGCCTGCTTCGCCGGCGCGACGGCAGCGTCCTGGTGGGCTTCCGCGGCGGCCGCGTCGCGCAGCTTGCCGGTCCCGCCGCCACCCCCGCCAGGCTGGAGCTGGAACGGCGCCTGGACAGCGCGGTGATCGCGCTGCACGAGGACCCCGCCGGTGCGCTCTGGATCGGGACCTATACGTCCGGGCTCCACTACGCGCGCCCGCTGTCGGCGGTGGTGCGAGCCGGCAGCGCCGAAGCCGGGGCCCCCGGCGGCTGGCCCCGGGGCAGCATGCGCGCGATCCGGCGCGTCGGCGGCCACATCCTGCTGGGTACCGATACCGGCCTGTTCGAACGCCGGCCGGGTGCCGTGGATTGGCAGGAAGTACCGGCATTCGCCGGCCAGTCGGTGCGTGCGATCGCGCCGGCCGGGGACGGCGGCTGGTGGATCGGCAGTTACGACGGTCTCTGGCATTGGCCGGGCCGCGGAGCCGCGCGCGCCATCCCGGGGCTGCCCGACCAGCGCATCGACGCGATGCTGGTCGAGTCGGGCGAAGGCTGGATCGGCACCCGCGGCGGCCTGGCACGGATGCGCGAAGGCCGCATCATCGACGGGCACGCGCTCGAGCCCCTGCTCGGCAGCCAGGTCACGTCGCTGGCGCGTTCCGACGGCAGGCTCTGGATCGGGACCAATGCCGATGGCCTCTGGCAGCTCGACGACGGGGGAGCGGGGACGCCGGTCCGGGTGTCGCCCGGGGCCCTGCACCATTCGTTGTGGTCGCTGGCCATCGAGGGAGGCGCGCTGTGGGCGGGCAGTTTCTCCCGGGGCGTGTACCGCATCGACCTGGGCAATGGCGGCATCCGGCGCTACGGCGTGAGCGACGGGCTCGGCAGCAACGTGGTCTACGCAGTCCTGCCTGACGCGCTGGGCCGGCTCTGGGTCAGCACGAACGACGGGCTGTCCGTGATCGACCCCGCCAGCGACAGCGTCCAGGTCCTGGGGCCGCGCGACGGCCTGGCCAACCGCGAGTACAACAGCAGTTCGGCCTTCCGCGACAGCGACGGAATGCTGTATTTCGGCGGGACCCGCGGCATCGACGTGCTGGATCCCGCGGCACTCCCCCGGCAGAGCCCCGCCGCGCGGCCGGTCCTGACGACGCTGCGCACCACGCCGCTGGACGCCAACGTGGGCGGCCCGCGCGAAACCGACATCGTCTACGCCAGGCAGCTGCAGCTCGCGTATCGCGATCGCATGGTCAGCATCAGCATGGCGGCGATCGACTTCGCCGCGCCGGAGGCGGCGCAGGTGCGCTACCGCGTCCTCGGCCTGCACGAGGACTGGGTCTACGCACACGCGCCCCGGGCTGAATTCTCGGTGACCGACCTGCCCCCCGGGCGCTACGTGCTCGAGGTGGAGGCCGCGGGCCGCGATGGCCGCTTCGGCGAGCCACGCCGCCTGGGACTGGCCATGGCGCCGCCCTGGTGGCGTCACCAGCTGGCGTACACGGCCTACGTGCTCGCCCTGCTCGCGCTGCTGGCCCTGGTCGCGCGCCGCGTCGACACGGCCATGCGGCGCGAGCGCAGGCAGGTGGAGTTGCTCGAGCGCACCGTGGCCGAGCGCACCGCCCAGCTGCAGCTCGCCAACCAGCGCCTGAGCCGCACCAACGCGCAGCTCACGATCGCCACCCGCCGCGACCCGCTCACCCGCATCTCCAACCGGCGCGACCTGCAGGAATGGCTGGGGCGCGAAGCCGCGTCGCTGCTCGGCCGGATGGAGGCCGCCGACGGCGGCAGCGACCGGCTCGTGTTCCTGATGATCGACATCGACGACTTCAAGCGCGTCAACGACATCCACGGACACCAGGCGGGCGACGAGGTCCTTGTGCACTTCGCCGACCGCTTGCGCCTGCTGAGCCGCGACGACGACCTGCTGGTCCGCTGGGGCGGCGAGGAGTTCCTGCTGATCTCGCGCTTCAACTGCATGGAGCATGCGGCGCTGCTGGCCGAGCGCATCCGCGACGTGATCGCCACCCAGCCGATCCGCCTTGGTCGCGGCGTGGCCCTGGACCTGAGCTGCTCGATCGGATTCGCGCCGTGGCCGTTCTCGCTCGACTGGCCGGGCATCGGCGACTGGAGCGCCTGTGTGGGCCTGGCCGACCGCTGCCTGTACGCGGTCAAGCGCGGCCGCAAGAATGGCTGGGTCGGGATCGTGCCGGGCGATGCCCCTCAGCCGGACGCGATCCAGGCGCTGCTGGCCGGCGCGCATCCCGACGACGTGGGCACCGGCACCGCGCGCGTGCTGCAGTCGGATCCGGAACCGCCGCCCTTCGCACGCTGACGCTCCGCTTGGCACGGGCTTCACCATGCCATGCGACCATTGCGGCATGCGCTTGACCCCCACTGTCCATCTCGCTGCACTGCTGTTCCTGTTGCTGACCCTGGCCCCCGATGCGTTCGCACCGGCCTATGCCCAGGCGCCCCCAGCCGAACCGGCGGCACCGGCGATACCCGCGGCGGCGACCGACGCCGCCGACGCCGAGCGCGACCTCGCCGACAGCCGCCGCGTCGCTGCGCGCCTGCAGGAGGCCGACGGCCTGGCCGACGTCACCGTGACCGTGCGCGACGGCGTGGCCGAGCTCCACGGCGTGGTCCTCGCACCGGAAGACCGCGAACGCGCCGCCCAGGTCGCGGAGCAGCAGCCCGGCATCACCCGGGTCGAGAACCGCGTGATGCTGAGCACCCGCATCGCCGACCGCATCGGAACCGCGTCGGCGCTCGCGCTGGACAAGGTCGTGCGCCTGGTGGCCGCCCTGCCGCTGCTGATCGTGGCCATGCTCGTGGTCTGCCTGGCGTGGTGGTTCGGGAAATGGCTGGGCCGGCGCTTCGGCCAGCGCATCCAGCGCCGCAACTGGCAGTCCGAGAACCCCTATTTCGCGAGCCTGGTGCAGCAGCTGGTGCAATGGCTGGTGCTGCTTGGCGGCGTGCTGGTGGCGCTTGACCTGCTCGGGGCGACCGCGCTGGTGGGCGCCGTGATGGGCTCGGCCGGCGTGATCGGACTGGCGCTCGGCTTCGCATTCAAGGACATCGCCGAGAACTACGTCGCCGGCGTGCTGCTGAGCATCCGCCGCCCGTTCGCCCCCGGCGATTCGCTGCGCATCGATGGCAGCCACGAGGGCAAGGTCGCGGCGCTGACGCCGCGGGCCACGGTGCTTGTGACCCTTGACGGAAACCGCCTCACCCTGCCCAACGCGCTGGTGTTCAAGTCGGTGGTGCTGAATTTCTCCAGCAATGCGAAGCGGCGGCTGGACTTCGCGATCCCGGTCGACGTCGCCGAATCGATCCGCTGCGTGCAGGACCTGGCAATGGCGGCGATACGCGACGTGGACGGCGTGCTCGCCGATCCCGGCCCTTCATGGACCGTGGACGCCTACGACGCGTCCGCGATCACCCTGCGCTTCTTCGCCTGGGTCGACCAGCGCAGCAGCGACCTGGGCAAGGTGCGCAGCGAGGCGATCCATTCGGTGCGCACCCGCCTGGCCGAAGCCGGCATCAATACCCCACGCATGATCCAGTACGCGGCTGCGCTGCCGGAGGATGGCGCAGTTGCCCCCCCTGGCCTGGCGGCGCAGGCAGCGTTGGCCGACGAAGCGGCGGCCGACACTTCGGTCAACCGCGACCTCGACGCGCACATCGCCGCCGAGCAGCAGGCGTACGCCAGCGAAGACCTGCTCCCGGTGGATGCATCCACGCCGCCGGCCTAGGCGGCGGGCTGCCGGGCGGTCGACGCGACCCCGGACGTCATCCTGCCGGGTGGCACGTCCCCGGGTCCGGGCAAAGGTTTCGGATTTTTCCTACCCGCGAATCGCCAAGTCGCCGACGGGAAGCCGGGCCGCCCCGGCGCATGCTGTCGGAGCCCCGGCAGCACGGCCTTGCACCGGTCACGGATGCCGCTCAGCAACGGAACTGGCCGCGACCTTGAGCAAGTCGTGAAGCTGGGCCGGGGCTCACCCTCCACCAGGACGCGCCAATGGTCGAGATCAAAGAAGTCACGGCGGGATTCCAGGTTTCCGGAGCGCGCTTCGACGAAGTCTTCCACAGCCGCTTCAAGGCGATGATGGCCGCGCATGCGGTCGCGCTCGGGGACGCCACCGTCTCGGGCCGGACGGTCGCCATCACCATGCCCGTCGACTGGGGCGAAACCGTGCTGGTGGAGCCCGGCACCGCACTCGCTCACGACAGGGGCTGAATCCATCCCGACGCGGCCCCGGGCCGCCAGGCCTGGCGGCCGGCACATCGCCCGCCCCGACGGCTCACAGGCCCGAAGGCGCCGGCGGGGGCGTGCCGGCGGGACGCGCGCAGCCCGGGACCGGGCCGATGCCGTCGATGACCAGCTCGGCCGCCTGGGGGAACACGGCGCCCGACATGCTGTCCTCGCAGGGGCCCGGCGTCAGCGTCACCGAGATCGTCCCGGCATCGTCGCTGGCGTGTACCAGCCTGGCGCCATCGGCCTCGTTGTCGGCATCGATCGCGAATCGCCGGCCCTCGACGTCCGGCCCGCTGAGCACCACTGCACCTCCCTCCACGATCGCCTGCCAGAACGGCTCGTTGGTCAGCACAACGAATCCGGCGGACAGGCCGGGCGCCTGGTCGCCAGGCTGCGCGACACCGGGCGCGGCGCCCGCGCCGTCACCGCCCTCTCCGGGCAACGGTGCGCCCCGTCCACAGGCCGCCAATGGCAGGGCAAGCGCTAGCAGCATCGGAATCAGTTTGCGGTCCATCGTTGTCCTTGTGCGGCACCAGGAGGGGGGACAGCATGGCGCACCCGCGCCCATGCCTGGTTAACCGCCGCGGGCGAGCCAGCGCAGGGCGCCGTACGCGGCCACCCGTGCGCTGGCGAAGCAGGCGGTGAGCAGGTAGCCGCCGGTCGGCGCCTCCCAGTCGAGCATCTCACCCGCTGCGAAGACGCCCGGCCGCACGCGCAGCATCAGCCCGTCGTCCAGCGCCTCCAGGCGGACGCCACCGGCGCTGCTGATCGCCTCCGCCAGTGGCCTCGCGGCGACCAGCCGCAGCGGCATGCGCTTGATGGCGCCGGCGACGGCCGAGGGATCCTGCATGGCGGCCGCGTCGAGGGCCTCGCGCAGCAGGCCGGCCTTCGCGCCGTCGAGCCCGGCCGCGCGACGCAGGTGCTCGGACAGGCTGCGCTTGCCGCGCGGACGCGCGAGCTCGCCCTGCAGGCGGGCAAGCTCGCGCCCTGGCGCAAGGTCGAGTTCCAGCAACGCATGCCCGTCGCGGGCGACAAGCTCGCGCAGGTCCGCCGAAATCGCATAGACCAGGCTGCCTTCGATTCCATGCACGGAGACCACGCACTCGCCCTGCAGCGCGTGGGCGCCGCCATCGGGACCACGCCAGTGGGCAATCACCGGTTTCAGCGGCGCACCCGCGTGGCGGCCGGCGAAATGCGCCGACCAGGCGATATCGAAGCCGCAGTTGGACGGCTGCAGCGCGGCGACGTCTACGCCCTCGTCGCACAGCAGTACCTGCCAGGCCCCGTCCGAACCCAGTTGCGGCCAGCTGCCTCCACCCAGGGCCAGCACCGTGGCAATGGCTTCGAACGCGACCTCGCCATCCGGGGTGGAGAACCGCAGCGCGCCCGCGCTGGTCCATCCGAGCCAGCGATGGTGGACGTGGATTTCAACCCCCTGCCCGCGCAGCCGGCGGACCCAGCCGCGCAGCAGCGGGGCAGCCTTGAGGTCAAGCGGGAACACCCGCCCGGAGCTGCCGACAAAGGTCTCGATGCCGAGCCCGAGCGCCCAGTTCCGCAGCGCATCGGCGTCGAAGGCGGACAGCCAGCGGCCGACCTCGGCGCTGCGTTCGCGATAGCGCGCGGCGAACAGCGGCGGCGGATCGGAATGGGTGAGGTTCAGGCCGCCCTTGCCGGCGACCAGGAACTTGCGACCGACCGACCCCTTGGCTTCGAAGAGATGGACCTCGCAGCCCGCCGCGCGCAGCAGCTCGGCGGCGAACAGCCCGGCCGGCCCGCCGCCGACCACGGCGACGCGGCGACCGCCGGCAGGTGCTGCCGCGGGCATTCCCGGTCAGGCCTTGCGCAGGAAGCAGGTCTTCAGCACGAGGTCGCGGATCCTGTCCGAATGACCCTCGATGTGCTCCGCGTCGTCCTCGACCAGGCGGATGTTGCGGATCATCGTGCCCTGTTTGAGCGGGATCGATGAGCCCTTGACCTTGAGGTCCTTGATCACGACCACGGTGTCACCGGCCTCGAGCGGGTTGCCATTGACGTCGCGCACCACCGTCCCGGCGCCACCCGCGGCCTCGGCGTCGCCGACAGCCCACTCGTGGCCGCAGTCCGGGCACACGTACAGCGCGCCGTCGGGATAGGTGTTTTCCAGCCCGCATTGCGGGCAGGCGGGAATGGCGGACATCGTGACTCCAGGGCGTGCATGGGCCATCCATTGTAGCCAGCGTCCATCGAACGGGCCGCCGGCCACCACCAGGCCTCGCGCGGGCGTCCCGCGACGCTGGTGGCGCGCGGGCAGCGCGGGATGCGCCGGACGCCCTGGTCGCAGTCAAGCCCCGGAACGGCTCCGCGCCGCGGCGTGCACCGCCGGCTCCGCCAGGAAACGCCCGACCTGGAACCAGACCAGAAGCGCGCTGCCGGCGATCAGCAGCGCGCACAGCCCGTTGCCCGGCTGCGCAAGGTGCAATGCCACGGCCACTCCCATCGTCAGCGCGAGCCAGGCCCACGCCTGCCAGCGCCCGACCAGCGCACGCCTGGTTTCACGCCCGATGATCTCCCGTGCCTGCGCCGGGGGAATTCCATACTCCTCGCTGATCACTTGCGGCTGCATTGCGTGCCTGGCTCCTGTGGACGTGCGGAATCGCGTACCTCGTGGATACATGGACGACGTGGGGTGGGTCGATTACGCCACGGATCGGCGCGCGAATAAAGGGCGGCGTCCGACAAAAAAAGAGGGGGCGGAAATCCGCCCCCTCGTTGCTTTACCAGATACGGACCCGATCGTCCGGTGCAATCCACAGCGGATCGCCCTCGGCGACCTCGAAGGCCTCGTACCAGGCATCCATGTTGCGCAGCGGCGCGAACGCGCGGATGTGGCCAGGCGAATGCGTGCCGTTGACCAGCTGCTGGCGCAGCGCATCGTCGCGCCACAGCGTGCGCCAGACCTGCGACCAGCCCATGAAGAAGCGCTGCTCGCCGGTGAAGCCGTCGATCACCGGCGCGTCCTTGCCGTCGAGCGAGCGGCGGTAGGCCTCCAGCGCGATCGTCAGGCCGCCAAGGTCGCCGATGTTCTCGCCCATCGCCACCTTGCCGTTGATGTGCATGCCTGGCAGCTGCGGGAACTCGTAGGCCTCGTACTGCGCGCCCAGCTTCGCGGCCTGGACCTCGAACTTGGCGGCGTCGTCGGCCGTCCACCAGTCGCGCAGCAGGCCGGCGCCGTCGGACTTGCGGCCCTGGTCGTCGAAGCCGTGGATGATCTCGTGGCCGATCACGCCGCCGATGCCGCCGTAGTTCACGGCCGGGTCGGCATCGGGATCGAAGAACGGCGGCTGCAGGATCGCCGCCGGGAACACGATCTCGTTCTTCACCGACGAGTAGTACGCATTGACCGTCTGCGGGGTCATGCCCCACTCGGCCTTGTCCACCGGCTTGCCGATGCGCGCGCGGTCGTAATCCCACTCGAACGCCGCCGAACGCAGGGCGTTGCCGAGCACGTCGCCATCCTTGACCTCCAGCGCCGCGTAGTCGCGCCACTGGTCCGGATGACCGATCTTCAGGCCGAAGCCGGCCAGCTTGGCGCGGGCTTCCTTCTTGGTGTCCTCGCCCATCCATTCAAGCTGGTCCAGGCGCGCGCCCATGGCCGCCTTCACGTTGGCCACCAGGTCGTCCATCTTGGCCTTGGCGTCCGGCGGGAAGTACTGCGCCACGTAGTCGCGGCCGATGGCCTCGCCCATCGCGCCCTCGGCGTGGGCCACGGCGCGCTTCCAGCGCTCGCGCTGCTCGGGCTGGCCGGAGAGGAACTTCGAGCGGAAGTCGAAGTGAGCGTCGACGAAGGCCTCGGACAGCAACGGCGCTGCCTGGTCGGCGACGTGGAAAGCCTGCCAGGCCTTGAGCGTGTCGAGGTCGGCGGCGGCGAAGAGCTTCGCCATCTCCGGAATCGCGCTGTCCTGGCGGACCACGGCGCGCGTGGCCTGGTCGACGCCGGCGGCGGCGAAATAGCGCTCCCAGGCGAAGCCCGGCGCGGTGGTCGCGAAGTCCGCGCGCTCGACCGGGTTGTAGGTGCGGCTGCGGTCGCGGCTCTCGGCGCGGGTCCAGTGCGCCCCGGCCACAGACGTCTCGAAGTCGAACACGCGCTGCGCGCTGCCTTCCGGATCGTCCCAGCCCGCGAGCTCGAGCAGCTGCGCGATGTAAGCCACATAGCGTTCGCGCTGCGGCTCGAACTTCTCGTCCAGGTACATCTGGCGGTCGCCCAGGCCCAGGCCCGACTGGCTCATGTAGAGCGTGTAGTTGTCGGGGTCGCGCTGGTCGTCGGACACGCCCAGGCGGAACAGGGTGGCGCCGGCGCCGCCGGCGGCCTTGCCCATCAGGTCGGCCATGGCGTCCCTGTCGGCCACCGCGCGGATGGCGTCGAGATGCGAAGCGAGCGGCATGGCGCCCAGCGATTCGATCGCGGCTTCGTCCAGGAAGCTGCGGTACAGCGTGGCGACCTTGGCGGCGTCGCCGGTCGCGGCGTTGCCCTGTGCGACATAGCCTTCGACCAGCCCGCGCACGCGCGCCTCCGACAGGTCGCGCAGCACCAGGAACGAGCCGTACATCGACTTGTCCGAGGGGATTTCGGTGGTGTCGGCCCAGGTGCCGCTGACGTAGCGGAAGAAATCGGCGCCGGGCCGCACGTCCCGCGCCATGCCCGCGGTATCGATGCCCCAGGTGCCGTAGCGGGTAGCGGAGACGGTGCCGCCGGCGCCAGCGGCGGAGTCGTCCGCCTCGAACAGCAGGCTGGTATCGCAGGCGATGTCGATGCATTCGCCCGCCGCGCGGGCGTCATGGGCGGACACAGGGGCTGCGAACGACAGGGCAAGTGCCGTCGCCGCGGTGAGAAGGCTGGTCTTCAAGCTGGGAATCTCCGGACTGGATGCGATGGGCGGGCGCCCCGCGGGACGCCAACCCGCCAAGCATACCCAACGGCCGCGTCCTCGCCCCCGGTCGCGCCAGCTTGCCGATCTGGGACAATCACCACCACGACGGCCCGTTGCCGCCGGGGAGTGGTGATGAGCGGACATCTGCCCGTATGGCTGCAGGAGTGGCTGGGGGTGATCGTGCCCCTGGGCCAGGTGGCGCTGATCATCCTCGCCGCCTGGCTGCTGCGCGTGCTGGCACGTCGTGCCGGCGACCGGCTCTGGCAGCGCTACGACGCGCCGCGTGAGCTTGTGCTGGGATCCCGGCGCGTGGTGACGTTCCTGATCTCGGCCGCCGCCCTGCTTCTGGTGCTGCAGCGCCTTGGCGTATCCGGCACGGTGTTGTGGACCGCGTTCACCGGCTTCGCCGCGGTGGCCGCGGTGGCCTTCTTCGCGGCGTGGAGCGTGCTGTCGAACATCTTCTGCACGATGCTGATCCTGGCCACGCGCCCGTTCCGGCTCCACGACCACGTCGAATTGCTGGAGGGCGGCGACAAGCCCGGCCTCGGCGGCCGCGTCACCGACATCAACCTCGTCTACACCACGCTGCAGGAAGTCGACGACACGGGCAAACCTCGTGGCAGCGTGCTGCGCGTGCCCAACAGCCTGTTCTTCCAGCGCAGCGTGCGTCGCTGGCGGAGCCTGGAGGACCGCCAGCGCGCCCTGCAGGCCGGCAGGCGCACGGAGCCGGCCCTCGACCTCTGAGGCTTGACTGCGCCGGGTCGACACAGGGCCTAGACTCGCGGTTCCACCGAGGAGTCCGCCATGAACCGCATCAAGCGCAGCTTTGTACTCGCCGCCCTCGCCCTGGCCTCGGCCTGCTCGCCGCAAGCGCGCGCCACGCTTCAGCCCGGCGACCCCGCGCCCGACTTCACCGCACCGGCGTGGCTTGCCGGCGAAGCGTTCGAGTATTCGCTCTCCAAAGCCCTGCTGGACGGACCGGTGGTCGTCTATTTCTTCCCGGCCGCGAACACGCCCGGCTGCAACATCGAGGCCGCGCTGTTCTCGCAGGCCGTGGACGACTTCCGGGCGCGCGGCGTCTCGGTGATCGGCGTGACCGCCGGCAACACCGACCAGCTGCGCGATTTTTCCGCCGACAAGGCGACCTGCGCCGGCAAGTTCCCCGTCGCCGCCGATGAAGGCGCGAGGATCGCCACCCGCTACGCAGCGGCGCTCGAGCGCAAGCCCGACGTGTCCAGTCGCACCTCCTACCTGGTCGGCAGCGACGGCCGCATCCTGGCGGTGCATTCGGACATGAATCCGCAGCGCCACGTCACGCGCATGCTCGAGAGCATTCCAGCCGTCGACAGCGACGCCGGTAACGCCGGCCGCTGAGCACGGCACCCCGCCCAGGGATCCACGAGGGGGTCGCGGCCTCCCCAAAACCACGCGGCAACGTGCTAATACTCCGCAAAGGGCCCATCGGACGTGGAAGGATGGAAACGGACGGCGAGCGCGGAAGGCGGGGTCGCGCGTTGCGGCGGGGGGTCACGGCAGCGGCCTTGGCACTGCTTGCGGTGTCGCTTGCGGTCGGCGCCGTGGCCACGGCAGGCTCCGGGCACGCCCCGGGCGGAAGCCTGCGCGTTGGCGGCGACGCCAGCTACCCGCCCTATCACTTCATCGATGTCCATGGTCGTGCCGGCGGCTTCGATGTCGAACTCGCGCGCGGCGTCGCGGCGGACCTGGGCCTCGACCCGGTGTTCGAACTCGGCGAGTGGGACGTCGCACTCGAGCGCCTAGCGCGCGGCGAACTCGACGTCGTCCCGATGTTCTGGTCTGCCGAGCGCGAGCAGCGATACGGACTCACCGAGCCGATCCTGCTCCGCCACCACGCGCTGTTCGGGCACTACGAAACACCGACGGTCGCTTCGCTGGAAGGGCTCACCGACGTGCGGGTGGCGGTGCAGCAGTCCGGCCTGGCCTGGGAGGCGATGCGCGAGCTCGCCAAGCCCGGCGTCACCCTGGTGGCGATCGACAACGAGGCCCAAACCCTCGCCATGGTCGCGCGCGGCGAGGCCGACTATGCGTTGACGCCGACGGGCATCGGGTACTACGCGATCCAGCACTCGGGCCTGCGCGACATGGTCGCGCTCAGCCCACCGCTGCTGGAGCGCAAATACGTGTTCGCCGTCCGGCCCGGGGCGCCCGGGTTGGTTGCCAGCATCAATGGATCGCTCGATCGCCTGCGCACCAGTGGCGCGCTGAACCGCATGTACGTCGAATGGCTCGGCAACCCCGCCGCTGGCGGCACGCGGCGCGAAGAGGCCACGCGCTTCGCACGCGCCCTGCCCGCGACCTTGGCGGCGCTTGCCGTTGCGCTGCTCGCCGGCATCGCCCTGTTCGCCTGGCGCCGCAGGACGCGCCGCGCCTCCCCTGCCGCCGCCCGCCGCCACGTCGCCAGCACCGTGCCCGGCGACGACGATCCCTTGATCCTTGCCGAGCTGCGCGCAGCGATCGCCGGCCAAACCCTGGACTTCGCTTTGCAGCCGAAGGTCGAGCTGCGCAGCGGGCGGGTGGTGGGCGCCGAGCTGCTGGTGCGCTGGCAGCATCCGCGCCTGGGGGCGCTGGAACCGGATCATTTCGTGCCGATCATCGAACGCATGCAGGCCATCGGGGAGATGACGCTCTATCTCGTGCGCAACGGCCTGGCCCGGTGCCGCGACTGGCCGGACACCGGCGACCCGCTGCATGTCTCGATCAACGTGTCGGCCAACGACCTGGCCGACCGGAACCTGGTCGACGCGATCATCGAGGCCAGCGGCGGGAGCGGCCACTGCCTCATGCTGGAAATCACCGAGACCGAGGTCATGCGCGAACCCGAGCGGGTGGCCGAAGCCCTGCCGCGGCTTCGCAGGCACGGCATCGGGATCTCGGTTGACGACTTCGGGGTCGGCCATTCCTCGCTGGTCAACCTGCGCCGCCTGGCGCCGGAGGAACTCAAGATCGACCGCTCCTTCGTGCATGCGCTGCTGGCCTCGCGCTCGGACCGCGCCATCGTGCGCGCCACGATCGACCTGGGCCACGAGCTCGGTGCGAGCATCGCCGCCGAAGGCATCGAGAACGAAGCCACGCGCCGATGGCTGCTCGAGGCCGGCTGCGACGTCGGGCAGGGGTTCGGCATCGCCCGCCCCATGTCGCCCGCGGAGTTCATGGCCCTGCTGCGCTCACAGCCATGAGCCCGGCGCTTTCCGCCATGCCACGGCGGAAAGCTGGCGTCAAGTACCCGCGAACACTTTGTTAATGTGCGATTTGTATAATGGACGCAAGGACCTCCGTGCATCCGGCACGTCGCGTCCCCATCCGGCAGTCCCTCCTCCGGCGCGCCTGCAGCAGCAGTCGCGCGGGCCCAGTCGCCCACTGCCCACGACCGCCCTCCGCCGGCCCCCAGCCGCTCGCCTCGCTGGCCGGGCCAACAACGACAGGAGTCGAGATGTCTCGCAGCAGCACCCAGAAGGCCACCACGGCCGCCGCCGCTCCCACGTCCACCACCGCCCCCGCACGCGCCCGCGCCTCGGCGCCGCTTCGCCGGTCATCCTCCAGTCGCGCCAACAGCGCGGCCACGCACCTGACCAGCCAGCGCATCGCCGCCGACCTCGCTTCGTTCAAGAAGTCCGGCGGGCGCATCGAAGTGCTCGGCAACACGCCCTTGCGGCCGTACACCTCGCGCACGACCAGCCGCAAGACCACCGCCGCCGCGGCGCCGGCGGCCAAGGCCAAGAAATCCTGACCGGTCGGTCCTGACCCCAGGATCGTCAGACCCGGCGGCGCGCGATCTTCGCGCGCCGCTTTTGCATCACGCCCCCGGGCCGCTGCCCGGGACACCACCACCGATGGGCGGGGCCGGATCGCCAGGGTCCGCGACCAGCACGTCGCGCCCCGAGGTCGCGCCGCAGGCGGCGGCGATGAACACCACGTCGGTGGACGAGTTCAGTGCCGTCTCCGCCGAGTCCTGCACCACCCCCACGATGAAACCGATCGCCACCACCTGCATGGCGATGTCGTCGCTGATCCCGAACAGTCCGCAGGCCAGCGGGATCAGCAGCAGCGAGCCGCCCGGCACGCCCGAGGCGCCGCAGGCACCCACGGCCGCGATCACGCTCAGGAGCAGCGCCGTGGGCAGGTCCACGGAAATGCCCAGCGTGTGCACCGCGGCCAGGGTCAGCACGGAGATCGTGATCGCCGCGCCTGCCATGTTGATGGTGGCGCCCAGCGGCACCGCCACCGCCGCGGTCTCGCGATGCAGCCCCAGCTTGCGGCAGAGCTCCAGGTTGACCGGGATGTTGGCCGCCGAGGACCGGGTGAAGAAGGCGGTGATCCCGCTCTCGCGCAAGCAGCGCAGCACCAGCGGATAGGGATTGCGCCGGGTCACCGCCAGCACGATTATCGGATTGGCCACCAGCGCCACGAACAGCATCGCGCCCAGCAGCACCCCCAGCAGGTGCGCGTAGTCCAGCAGCGCCGGGAGCCCGCTGTCGACCAGCATCGAGGCCACGATGCCGAACACGCCCAGCGGCGCCAGCCTGATCACCATGCGCACCACGCGCGTGATCGCCTCCGAGCAATCGGACAGCACCTGCCTGGTGGCGCCCCCTGCCTGCCGCAGCGCCAGGCCGCCGACGATGCCCCAGGCCAGCAGGCCGATGTAATTGGCGCTGACCAGCGCATTGATGGGGTTGTCGAACACCTGCAGCACCAGGGTGCGCAACACCTCGCCGATGCCGCCGGGCGCGCTGAGCGCGACGTCGACGGGCACGTCGAGCGCCAGCGTGGTCGGGAACGCGAAGCTTGCCGCCACCCCCGCCAGCGCGGCCATCACCGTACCGGCCACGTACAGCCCCAGGATGGGCCGCATGCGCGAATCCTGCCCCTGGTGATGGCCGGCGATCGACGCCGCCACCAGCACCAGGACCAGCACCGGCGCCACTGCCTTCAGCGCGGAGATGAACACCGTGCCCAGGAGGCCGGCGGCCGAGGCCGCGCCGGGGGACAGCAGCGCGAGCAACACGCCGGCCACGAGACCGATCACGATCTGCGTGACCAGGCTTGGCCGGCGGAGGAAGGTCGGAAGAATGGACATGGTCGTGCTGATCCCGGGAAAGCGGCAGCGCGCATGATAGGGCGCGCGGGGCGTGCGCGCGCCGGCCTGACCCAGGTCAATGCGCATGCCGGCCGCGGATGCGAGCCTGAAACGTGTTCCCGACGCAGTGGAGGACGCCATGGGCGACGCCATTTCCCTTCAGTTGGCCGACCAGCCGGACATCGAGGTCGACGGTGCCCTGGTGGCGCAGGGCCTGGGCCTGGACGTTGTGCGCTTCCGCGAGCTGATGGCGATCCGCAAGATCAGCGTGCTCTGCGAACGTGGCACCGGCGAAGACGCCGGTCTCTACCGCGCCAGTTTCTACCACCAGGGCCGGCGCGTGCGCCTGGTCGTGGACGCGGAAGGGCGCCCAGTCGACCACCCCTCGCAGGCGCCGGCGTTCACGCACGCTGAAGGCCGCTGAAGTCCATCATTGCCCGTATTTCCAAACACAGAGGTGCACGATGAAACTCCATGCTTCCCTGCTCGCGGCCGCCTGCGCCCTGGTCCTGTCCGCATGCGGTGGCGAATCCCCGCCGTCGCGTGACACGGCTGCCGATGCTCCGCCCCCGGCGCCCGTCGCGGCCACGGGCGACGACGCCAAGGTCGACCCGGCGTCGGTGCCCGAAGCTCCGTGGGGCCAGGTGCCGGCGGACGGGACCATGGACGGCGCGGGCGACCCGGGTGACTCGGCCGGCAACGGCGGCGACGGCGATGGCGCGGAAGCCGGAAATGCCACGACCCCCGCCGACGACGCGCCCGGCACGAGCGCCGATGCCGGCGATGCGACGGCCGCGGGCACCGGCTGCGCCGTGGACATAGAAGGCAACGACATGATGAAGTTCAACATGTCGTCGATCACCGTGCCCTCGAACTGCAGCGAGTTCACGATCAACCTCACCCATACCGGCAAGCTGCCCGAGGCCGCGATGGGCCACAACGTGGTCGTCACCGCGACGTCGGACATGGCCGGCATCGCCGCCGACGGGATCTCCGCCGGAGCCTCGTCGGGCTACTTGAAGGCGGACGACGACCGCGTCATCGCCGCCACCGAGATGATCGGCGGTGGTGAAAGCACTTCGGTCACCTTCGATGTCTCGAAGATCACCGGCGGCGGCCCGTACCAGTTCTTCTGCAGCTTCCCGGGTCACGCGGCGCTGATGAAGGGCACGATCAGCGTGCAGTAAACGCGGGCTCGCAGCCGGGTCACGCTGACGAACGGTACGCCGCAGGCCGCGCACCGCGGCGCCATCAGGCGTATGTTTCGACTCCTGTCCCGGCGTCCACGGCAGCCCTTGCTCCGTGGCCGCCCCCGCTGATGCCCGGAGTCACGCATGGCCTACTACACCGGTTTGATCGCAGCCGTCCCGACGGCCCGCAAGCAGGACTACATCGACCACGCCGCCGCGACGTGGCCCATATTCAGCCGCTACGGCGCCACCCGGATGGTCGAGACCTGGGGCATCGACGTGCCCAGGGGCAAGGTGACCCATTTCCATCGCGCGGTCGAGGCGAAGGACGACGAGAGCATCGTGTTCTCCTGGATCGCATGGCCCGATCGCGCGACATCGGATACCGCCTGGCAGACGATGCAGGCGGACGGAGCGATGGAGCAGGCGGGCGAGATGCCTTTCGACGGCAGCCGCATGGTCTACGGCGGCTTCGCACCCGTGTACGAACCGGGCGACGCGGCCCCGGCCGGCTGGTACCAGGGCTTCGTGCTGGCGGTTCCGGAGGCGAATCGCGCCGCGTACATCGACATGGCCAGGCAGGGCTGGGACATGTTCGCCAAGGGCGGCGCGCTCGGCATGGTGGAAGCCTGGGGCGAGGACGTGCCGCGCGGCAAACGCACCGATTTCTATCGCGCCGCCAAGGCGGTTGAAGGCGAGGTGCCGGTGTTCAGCTGGATCACCTGGCCGGACCGCGCCACCTGCGAGGCGGCCTCTAAGGCCATGGAGGCTGAGATGGCCGCTGCCGACATGCCCGAGATGCCCTTCGACGGCATGCGGATGATGTGGGCGGGCTTCGAGCCGGTGTTCGATTCCGGCGCCTGAAAATGAACAGGATGATGCCCGACGGCCGCGCGACCCGGCTCACAGCGTGTTCGTGACCTCGGCGCCACGGGCGGTCAGGAACTCGCTGGCGCGCGCCTGCTGCTCGCGCGACAGGGCGTGCACGACCACCGTGGTGCGCCGCGCATCCATCGCGTCGTGCGTGGCATGGACATAGCGGTCGTGGTCGGGCCGGATCGAGACCAGCCCGCCCAGCAGCAGTCCGCCCACCGCACCGAATGAGATCGTCACCAGGGCGGCCGCCACCGGCGACCGTGCCACGAAGGGAACGCCCATCCACATCATGATGCCGAACGCGAGCGCGCCCGCGACCGCGCCGGCGATGCCCAGGCGCACGTGGGCCACGATGATGGTGTGCCAGATGCCGCGGCCCTCCGGCTCGAGCTTGATGTTGGCGTCGGGCTCGCCGGGTTCGATGACCTTGACCTGCGCAGGCTCCAGGCCGGTTTCGGCGACCAGCGCCGCGGCGGCGTCGCGGGCCGCGGCAACGGTGTCGAACACGGCCGCGAGCTTGCTGTTGGACACTTCGCCGGTGAGTGGATTGTCGGACATGGTGCGGCTCCAGGAGGCCTGGACCGATCATTCCAGACCCGCCGTACTCCGCACGTGAGCAGGCGGAACGCGAACTGTCAGCCGTCCGGCCGCCCCATCCGCCAGCGCGGCCTGATCGCGACGCCGCCGCGCTCGCCCAGCAGCTGCATCTCGCCGTCCTCGATCATCGCGGTCAGGCTCATGCTGCGCTCCAGCAGGTCGGCGGACGCCTCCACCGCCGCGGCGTCCAGGTCCACCACCGCCAGGTTCTTCAGTCGCGACAGCGCGCTTGCGGCCTTGCTCCACCAGACCTCCGCGGCCCCGCCTGCGTAGTTGACCACCGTGACGTCACGGGCGCGGCCGCAGGCCTTGCGGATGCGGCTTTCATCGGGCTGGCCGAGGTCGATCCACTGCTCGACGTCACCGGTGTAGTCGCGCCGCCACAGGTCGGGCTCTTCCTCGTTGCTGAGGCCGCGGCCGAACTCCAGCTTCTCGTGGGCGTAGAGGGCGAACGCGATCACGCGCGCCATCAGTCGCACCGGTGTTTCCGACGGATGCTGGGCCAGCGTCAGCGCATAGCCGGCGTAATGGTGCCGGTCCATGTCGCTGACCTGGAGGTCAAGCCGGTAGATCGTGGCATTGGGAGCCATGTGCGCGCCATCTCGGGGAAGGCGCGATTGTAGACGCTGTGCTCAGCTGCAACCGCCGCAGCAGGTACTGCCGCCGCTGACGTGAAGCTCGTGCACCGCCGGCTGGGCCTGGTAGCCGACCTGCTTCAGCGCGCCCAGGATCTGGGCCTGGCTGGCGACGGACACCACGTCCAGGCGCCCGCTGGCGCTGTCGATGGTGATCCTGGCATCGGGATCGATCGGTCGAATGGCCGCGGCCAGGGTGGTGACGTCGAAGGTTCCGGCGGACAGGTCGAACTGCATGGGGATCTCCTTGGAAAGCCGCCGGAACGTCCGGCCCGGCCATGATGTCGACGCGCCCAGCCGAGGGCCTTGACGCGGGTCAAGCGGGCGCGGCGCGGCGCCTCCGCGATTCCGTTCATGCGCCGCACGCTAAGCTGCAGCTCCCACCGCGTGCGAATCCATGCCCCCCACTATCCAGACCGGCACGCCCGAGGCTCCGGCCAGTGCGGTCGACTGCGCGTCATGCGACGCCGTCTGCTGCCGCATGACGGTCGTGCTGCAGCCCGGCGACAACGTCGCCGAGCACCTCACCGACTACACCAGCGCGGGCCTGCGCGTGATGGCCCGCGACGAGTTCGGCTGGTGCGTCGCGGTCGATCCTGCGGGCGGCGGCTGCTCGATCTACGGGTCCCGACCCGACGTCTGCCGACGCTTTCCGATGGGTGGGCCCTACTGCCGCGCGGTGCGCGAGGACTATGCCGATCGCAACGCCCGCGGGATCCCGCTGCAGATGTTCTGAGCCGGGGCGGTACACTGGGGCCTCCATAACTGACCGGTGACCCATGGCCAAGCCCAATTACTCATTTGAAAAGCGCCAGCGCGAGCTCGCGAAGAAGAAGAAGCAGGACGAGAAGGACGCCCGGAAGCGCGCCGAGCGCGAGGCCGCCAAGGCCGCCGCCGAGCCTGCACCGCCCACGGGCGAGTGAACCGGCCGCCGTCGCCGCCCCGGCGCGACGGTCTCAACGATTCCCGGCGGGCTCCAGCAGGCGCTGCATGTCCGCATCCTTGTCCTGCCACAGCCCGTTCATCCACTGCTGGAAGCGGGCGCGGACGACGCGGTCGTCCTGGTAGCGGGCACCCATGACCTCGGTCGGTATCGGCCGTTGCCGCAGCAATACGCGGACTTCCGGGATGCGCCCTGCCATCAGGTCGACCATGGTCGGGCGCCCCGACGGATAGGCGATGGTGACGTCGAGCACCGCATGCAGCGCATCGCCCATCGCATCGATCACGAAGGCCACGCCGCCCGACTTGGGCTTCAGCAGGTGCCTGTAGGGCGATGACTGCGCATCATGCTTTTCGGGGGTGAAACGCGTGCCCTCGACGAAGTTCATCACGGCGACCGGCATCGCCCTGAACTTTTCGCAGGCGCGCCGCGTGGCGTCCATGTCGCGCCGGCCGAGCTCCGGGTTCTTCGCGATCTCGCGCCGCGTGTAGCGCCCCATGAACGGGAAATCCAGCGCCCACCACGCAAGCCCCAGCACCGGCACCCAGAACAGCTGGCGCTTGAGGAAGAACCGCAGCAGCGGAATCCGCCGGTTGAGCACCTTCTGCAGCACCACGATATCCACCCAGCTCTGGTGGTTGGCGAGCACCAGGTAGTGGCCATCGGCATACAGGGCCGCGTCCCCCTGCACGGTGACGCGGGTGCCGGAAAGCCTGTCAACCATCGCCGAGTTCGCGCCGATCCAGCTTTCCGCCAGCATCGCCAGCACCCTGTTGCAGCCGCGCCGGAAGCCGGCCAACGGCAACACCGCTTTCAGCAGCGCCACCAGCAGCAGCGGCAACGCGTGCAGCAGCGTGTTCAGCACGATCAGCGTCAGCACCAGCGCGGCGCGCAACCTGCCGATCACAGGGGCACCCCGCCGCGCCCGCCCACCGGTGCCGCGTCCGGCCCGGCGTGATGCATGCCCGGAGCCATCGCTCCCGCTGCCCGTGTCCTGCTGCCCGTCATTGTTCCATTCCCGATTCTTGAGCCGCGCACGAACCGCCCTCCGTCCTGTCGCCGAAGGCCGCGCCGCGCTGTGGTTTACCTGTTCACCGGCGAAGTCTATCCTGCGTTCTGGAGTTCCACGCGTCTGCCCACCGGGCGCCGCGCGGCACCCCAGCAAGATGGGTCCACGAACCGACGCCGCCATGCGCCCGCGTGCGCAAACGGCAGACGCGAGCGGACCGTCCAGCCACTTCGACGCGAGGATCGCTTCATGGTCAGCATGAATCGACGGCAGTTCCTCAAAGTCTCGGGCACGGGCCTCGCCGGCTCAAGCCTGGCGCTGCTCGGTGCCAGTCCGGCACCGGCCATGGCCGAAGTGCGCCAGTTCAAGCTGGCGCGCATGACCGAGACCAGGAATACCTGTCCCTATTGTTCAGTCGCCTGCGGCATCCTCATGTACGGACTCGGCGACGGCGCGAAAAACGCGGCCGCCAGCATCGTCCACATCGAGGGCGACCAGGACCACCCGGTGAACCGCGGCACGCTCTGCCCCAAGGGCGCGGGCCTGCTCGACTTCGTCAACAGCCCCAACCGCCTCAAGCAGCCGGAATACCGCGCGCCCGGCTCGGACAAATGGGAGGCGGTGTCCTGGGATGACGCCATCGACCGCGTCGCCCGGCTGATGAAGGACGACCGCGACGCCAACTTCGTCACCACCACCGAAGACGGCAAGACGGTCAACCGCTGGCTCACCACCGGCATGCTCGCGGCCTCGGCCAGCCCCAACGAAGTCGGCTACATCACCCACAAGGTGATTCGCAGCCTCGGCATCCTCCCATTCGACAACCAGGCCCGCGTTTGACACGGCCCGACGGTGGCAGGTCTTGCCCCGACGTTTGGCCGTGGAGCGATGACGAACCATTGGGTCGACATCAAGAACGCGGACGTTGTACTGATCATGGGCGGCAACGCAGCCGAGGCCCATCCCTGCGGGTTCAAGTGGGTCACTGAAGCCAAGGCGCACAACGCCGCCAAGCTGATCGTGGTCGATCCGCGCTTCAACCGCTCGGCATCGGTCGCGGACTATTACGCCCCGATCCGCACCGGCACCGACATCGTGTTCCTGGGCGCGGCGATCAAGTGGCTGATCGACAACGACCGCATCCAGCACGAGTACGTCCGCAACTACACGGACATGAGCTTCATCGTGCGCGAGGACTTCGCGTTCGACGAAGGCACGTACTCGGGCTACAACGCGGAAGCGCGCACCTACGACAAGTCCAGCTGGGACTACGAGCGCGGCGCCGACGGCTTCGTCGCCACCGACCCGACGATGCAGCACCCGCGCTGCGTCTACCAGCTGCTGAAGAAGCACTACGAGCGGTACACCCCGGAGATGGTCGAGCGCGTCTGCGGCACCACCAGGGAAGAGTTCCTGACCGTGGTCGAGATGCTGGCGACCACCGCCACCCCCGACCGCGCCGGCACCATCCTGTATGCGCTGGGCTGGACCCAGCACTCCATCGGCTCGCAGATCATCCGAACAGGCGCCATGCTGCAGCTGCTGCTGGGCAACATCGGCATCGCCGGCGGCGGCATGAACGCATTGCGCGGGCATTCCAACATCCAGGGCCTGACCGACCTGGGCCTGATGACCAACCTGCTGCCGGGCTACCTGACCCTGCCCAACGAGGGCGAGCAGGATTACCAGGGCTATATCCAGGCGCGCACCCAGAACGCGCTGCGGCCCAACCAGCTCAGCTACTGGCAGCACTACTCGAAGTTCCACGTCAGCCTGATGAAGACATGGTGGGGCGATGCGGCGACTGCGGAGAACGACTGGGCCTTCGACTACCTGCCCAAGCTCGACCGCCCCTACGACATGCTGCAGACCTACGAGCTGATGGATGCCGGCAAGGTCAACGGCTACATCTGCCAGGGCTTCAACCCGCTCGCGGCCGCGCCCAACAAGGCGAAGATGAACTCGTCGCTGGCGAAGCTGAAGTACATGGTCGTCATGGATCCGCTGGTGACCGAGACCTCCGAGTTCTGGAAGAACTACGGCAAGCACAACGACGTCGACAGCGCCGCCATCCAGACCGAGGTCATCCGCCTGCCCACGACCTGCTTCGCCGAGGAGGAAGGCGCGCTGGTGAACTCGGGACGCTGGCTGCAGTGGCACTGGAAGGGCGCCGAACCGCCGGGCCAGGCCAAGAGCGACATCGAGATCATGGCCCTGATCCACATGCGGCTGCGCGAGCTGTATGAAACCGAGGGCGGCGCCTTCCCCGACCCGATCCTCAACCTGACCTGGGACTACGCCCAGCCCCGGCATCCCAGCGCGACCGAGCTGGCGATGGAGTACAACGGCCGCGCGCTGGACGACCTGCGGGCGGCAAACGACCCCTCGCGCATCACCCGCCGCGCGGGCGAGCAGCTGTCCGGCTTCGGCGAGCTGCGCGACGACGGCAGCACCGCCAGCGGCTGCTGGATCTATGCCGGTGCCTGGACCCAGGACGGCAACATGATGGCGCGTCGCGACAACAGCGATCCGACCGGCATCGGCCAGACCCTCAACTGGGCCTGGGCGTGGCCGGCCAACCGCCGCATCCTGTACAACCGCGCCTCCGCGGACACGGCCGGCCAGCCCTTCGACCCGAAGCGGCCGCTGGTCTGGTGGGACGGCGAACGCTGGGGCGGCGCCGACGTGCCGGACTACAAGGGCGACGAGGACCCGGCCGACGGCATGGGGCCCTTCATCATGAACCCCGAAGGCGTGGCCCGCTTCTTCGCGCGCAGCGCGATGGCCGAAGGCCCGTTCCCGACCCACTACGAGCCGTTCGAAACGCCGCTGGGCTACAACCCGGTCTACCCGGACTCGCAGCAGGCCACCAGCAACCCGGCCGCGCGCCTGTTCGACAGCGACCGGGCGACGATGGGCACGGTGGCGGACTACCCGTACGTGGGGACCACCTACCGGCTCACCGAGCACTTCCACTACTGGACCAAGCACGCGAAGCTCAATGCGATCCTGCAGCCGGAGCAGTTCGTGGAGATCGGCGAAGGCCTGGCGCACGAGATCGGCGTCGGCAACGGCGACCGGGTGCGGGTCTCGTCCAAGCGCGGCCACATCGAGGCCGTGGCGGTGGTGACCAAGCGCATCCGCGCGCTGAAGGTCGACGGCAAGACCGTGCACCACGTCGGCATCCCGATCCACTGGGGCTTCGTGGGCCTGGCCAAGCCGGGCTACCTGGCCAACACGCTCACGCCCTCGGTCGGCGACGGCAACTCGAACACACCCGAGTTCAAGTCGTTCCTCGTGAACGTGGAAAAGGCATAGGAGACGCGCAATGGCCCTGCAATCGCTCGACATCAAACGCGTTTCCGCCACCACCACCCAGCCGCCGGTCATCCGTGAACCGGTCACGGGCGGGGTCGCCAAGCTGATCGACGCCAGCAAGTGCATCGGCTGCAAGGCCTGCCAGGTGGCGTGCATGGAGTGGAACGACCTGCGCGACGAGGTCGGTGACAACGTGGGCGTGTACGACAACCCGGCCGACCTGACCCCGCACTCGTGGACGGTGATGCGCTTCGCCGAGCACGAGAACGAGGACGGCGGCCTGGAATGGCTGATCCGCAAGGACGGCTGCATGCACTGCGAGGACCCGGGCTGCCTGAAGGCCTGCCCTTCCCCCGGTGCGATCGTGCAGTACACCAACGGCATCGTGGATTTCCACGAAGAGAACTGCATCGGCTGCGGCTACTGCGTCACCGGCTGCCCGTTCGACGTGCCGCGGATCTCGAAGAAGGACAACAAGGCCTACAAGTGCACGCTGTGTTCCGACCGCGTCGCGGTCGGCCAGGCGCCGGCCTGCGCCAAGGTCTGCCCGACCGGCGCGATCGAGTTCGGCACCAAGGAGCGGATGATCGAGCACGCCGCGCTTCGCATCACCGACCTGAAGTCGCGCGGCTTCGAGAATGCCGGGCTGTACGACCCGGCCGGGGTGGGCGGCACGCACGTGATGTACGTGCTTCACCACGCCGACAGGCCGGGCCTGTACAGCGGCCTGCCGGAAGATCCAAAGATCAGCCCGATGGTGGCGCTGTGGAAGGGTGCGGCAAAGCCCCTGGGCCTGGCCGCGATGGCGTTGACCGCCGTGGCCGGGTTCTTCCATTACGTCCGCGTCGGCCGCAACGTGGTCAGCGAAGAGGAAGAGCGCGAGGCCGCGAAGTCACTCGCCGAGGGTCCGCCCGCGGGTAGCCGCGCAGAGGAGCATCGCCATGACTGAGCATCGGCCACCACGCGAGATCCTCCGCTACAGCGCCAACGAGCGCACCAACCACTGGCTGGTGGCGATCAGCTTCGTGCTGGCCGGACTGTCCGGGCTGGCGCTCTACCATCCGGCGATGAGCTGGTTGTACGCGCTGTTCGGCGGCGGTCCCTGGACGCGCATCCTGCATCCCTTCATCGGCGTGTTCATGTTCGTGGTGTTCTTCCTGTTCGCCGCGCGCATGTGGGGCTCCAACCGGATCGATGCGCGCGACCGGCAGTGGCTGCGCCAGATCGACGACGTGGCCGCCGGACGCGAGGACAGGCTGCCTGAGGTGGGTCGCTACAACGCCGGGCAGAAGCTGCTGTTCTGGGGCCTGGTGGCGTGCATGCTGGGCCTGCTCGCCACCGGCGTGGTGATGTGGCAGCCGTGGTTCGCACCCATCTTCCCCGTCACGATCATTCGCGCGGCTTCGGTCGTCCACGCGATCCTGGCCACGGTGATCATCTGCATGATCATCTTCCACGCGTATACCGGCTTCTGGGTCAAGGGCGCGATGCGCGCGATGCTGCAGGGTCAGGTCACCCGTGGCTGGGCGTGGAAACACCACCGTGGCTGGCTGCGCGAACTGGACCGCGACACCGAGGGCAAGTAACACGGGCCGCGGCGCGACCGCGGCTTTGCCCTTGCCGACGGCAATGACCTAACCTGCCCCATCGGGGTCAACGGCGCGCCCTGGCGCGCCGTCCTTTTACTGCTGCCCATGGAGGCACCGTGCCGCGCATCCTGCCGCGAGGCGAGATTGAAAACCTCGACCACACCCGCATTCCCCGCATGCGTATGCCGCAGCGCGCGGGCTTCTTCTCCGATCGCGCCGCGCGCCTGCGCAGCTTGGCCGAAACCAGTGCGGTCGGCGACTACCTCCGGCTGATGGCAAGCCTGGCGGAAGCCCAGCACCGCGCGCTGAAGGGCTTCACGCCGCCGGCACCCGACCCGGACGCGGTCGCATTGGCGAAAACGCACGACATGCCACCGCTGCCGGCCACCAGCCTGGCGCGCGGCGCCGAGTGGCGCATGCTGCTGGCGCTGCTGCTGGATGACGTCGGCGGCCATGGCGATACGCCCGCGCAGGCCGTCGAAGCCTGCACCGCCCTGCGCCGCACGCTCGAGTCCACCCCGCAGCGGGTCGAGGAGATGGCCGATGCGCTCCTCGCCGGCCGCGTCGAAGGCGCGGACGTGGCGCCTGCGCCCTTCGTCATGGCTGCGCTGCAGGTGTACTGGACGGCGATGGCGATCGGGTTCGAGGAGTCGCAGCTGCCCGTTGGCAGCTTCGGCCTTTGCCCCTGCTGCGGCACGCCGCCGGTGGCCAGCGTGATCCGCGTCGGCGGCGCCCACGACGGCTACCGTTACCTGTGCTGCCCGCTGTGCAGCTGCGAATGGCACCTTGAGCGGGTGAAGTGCTCCCACTGCACCAGCACCAAGGGCATCGCCTACCACTTCATCGAGGATGGCCCGGAGGCGATCAGGGCCGAGTCCTGCGACGCCTGCAAGAGCTACCGCAAGATCTTCCACCAGAACAAGGACCTGTACGTGGAGCCGGTGGCAGACGACCTTGGCAGCCTGGCGCTGGACATGCTGATGGGCGAAGAAGGCTACGCCCGCCGCAGCGGCAACCCGCTGCTGTGGCAGGACACCGGGGACTGAGCGATGCGCGCGGCTGGCGATGACGGCGCAGCGGCATCGGCGAGCGATATCCCCTCGCTCGACCGGCTGCTCAAGGACCCGGGGCTGCGGGAGCTGCTGGCACGGCACGGACCGGGCCGCGTGACCGCCGTGCTGCGCACCCGGCTTGATGCCTTGCGCGAGACGGCGCTGGCAGGAACGCTGCCGCGGCACGCGCTGGAACCGGAGGCGCTGGCCGCGGACCTCGCTCAGGCGCTGCAGCGTGATTCGCAGCCGCGCCTGCGCACCGTATTCAACCTCACCGGCACCGTGCTGCACACCAACCTCGGCCGCGCGCTGCTGCCGGACGAGGCCGTGGCCTCGGTGGTGCGCGCGCTCACCGCGCCGGTGGCGCTCGAGTTCGACCTCGAGCGCGGCGGCCGCGGCGACCGCGACGCGCTGGTCGAAGGCCTGCTGTGCGAACTGGCCGGCGCCGAAGCCGCCACCGTGGTCAACAACAACGCCGCCGCGGTGCTGCTGATGCTGAACTCGCTGGCCAATCGCCGCGACGTCGTCGTCTCGCGCGGCGAGCTTGTCGAGATCGGCGGCGCCTTCCGCATTCCCGACATCATGAAGCGCGCCGGCGCGCGCCTGGTCGAAGTCGGCACCACCAACCGCACCCATCCCGCCGACTACGCCGACGCCATCGGCCCGCGCACGGCGATGCTGATGAAGGTCCACTGCAGCAATTACGCGATCTCGGGCTTCACCCGAAGCGTAGGCACCGCCGAAGTCGCGGCGATCGCGCGCGGACACGGCCTGCCCCTGGGCGTGGACCTGGGCAGCGGCAGCCTGGTCGACCCGGCCCGCTGGGGCCTGCCGCACGAGCCCACGGTGCGCGAGACGCTCGCGGCCGGCGCCGATCTCGTCACCTTCAGCGGCGACAAGCTGCTTGGCGGTCCGCAGGCCGGCCTGCTGGTCGGCCGCGCTGACCTGATCGCGAAGATCCGCAGGAACCCCCTCAAGCGCGCCCTGCGCGTGGGCAAGCTGACCCTGGCCGCGCTGGAGCCGGTGCTGGCGCTGTACCGCACGCCCGAATTCCTGCCCGAGCGCCTGACCACGCTGCGCCTGATGCTCCGGCCGCAGGCGGCGATGCAGGCGCAGGCGGCGCGGTTGTCAGCGCCGCTGCAGCATGCGATCGGCGAATCCTGGACCGTTGCTGCCGCCCCCATGCACAGCCAGATCGGCAGCGGCGCGATGCCGGTCGAGGCCTTGCCGAGCTGGGGGCTGTCGCTGCGCTTTGCCGGCAAGGGCAGTCGCGGGCGCGCGCTCAGCTCCCTCGCGAAGGCGCTGAGGGAACTGTCGCGGCCGGTGATCGGGCGCGTTGCCGACGATGCGCTGTGGCTGGATCTGCGCTGCCTGGAAGACATCGACGAGGCCGCCTTCATCAGCCAGCTGGAGGAGCTGCGCGCGTGATCGTCGGCACCGCCGGCCACATCGACCACGGCAAGACCAGCCTGGTGCGTGCACTCACCGGCGTCGATACCGACCGGCTGAAGGAAGAGAAGGCGCGCGGGATCTCCATCGAACTCGGTTATGCCTATACGCTCCTGCCCGACGGCGGCGTGCTCGGCTTCATCGACGTCCCCGGCCACGAGAAGCTGGTGCACACGATGGCTGCGGGCGCGTCGGGCATCGACTTCGGCCTGCTGGTGGTGGCCGCCGACGACGGCGTGATGCCGCAGACCCGCGAGCACCTGGCGATCCTCGGGCTGCTGGGCGTGGCCCGCGGCGCCGTTGCGCTGACCAAGGCCGACCGCGTCGACGCCGCGCGGCTGGATGAGGTGCGTGCGCAGCTCCGGGCACTGCTGCAGGGCGGACCGCTGGCCGATGCACCGGTGTTCGCCGTCAACGCCACCAGCGGCAACGATCCGGGCATCGACGCGCTGCGTACCCACCTGCAGCGGTGCGCGAAGAACCATCCAATGCGCGACGCTGGCGGGCTGTTCCGCCTGGCCGTGGATCGCGCCTTCACCCTCCCCGGCCACGGCACCGTCGTGACCGGCACCGTGTTCGGCGGCCGCACCAGCGCAGACGATAACGGCGCCAACCTGGTGCTCGCACCCGCCGGCCGGCCCGTGCGCATACGCGCCATCCATGCCCAGAACCAGGCCAGCGCCGATGGCCACGCCGGCCAGCGCTGCGCGCTCAACCTTGCCGGCATCGACAAGGGCGCGATCGCACGCGGCGACTGGATCGCCGATGCGCGCGCCTTTCTGCCCAGCCGCAACATCGACGTCGAGCTGCGCCTGCTTGCCGACGCCGGCGGCGCGGTCGGCAACTGGGCGCCGCTGCACGTCCACCTGGGCACGGCGCGCAGGCTGGCGCACGCCGTGCCGCTGTCGATCGGCGAGATCACGCCCGGCGGCAGCGGCCGCGTGCAGCTGGTGTTCGATGAAGCGCTGTGCGCGACGCCCGGCGACCGGTTCATCGTGCGCGACGCCCAGGCCAGCCGCACTATCGGTGGCGGACGGGTGCTCGACCCCAACGCGCCGGCCCGACGCCGGCGCTCGCCGCAGCGCCTGGCCTGGCTGGACGGCATCGCAGCGATGCTTGATGGAGATGGCCTGGCCGCCGTGCTGGACCAGGCCCCGCACGGCGTGGACGAAGCTGCCCTGGTGCGCCTTACCGGCATCCCACCCGAACGCTTGCAGCTGCCCCACGGTGCGCACTGGCTCTCGCCAAGGCTCGCCGCGCGCGTCGCCATCGCCGATGAACACCTGCAGGCGCTGCAGGCCCGCATCGGCCAGGCACTTGCCGACTTCCATCGCGACAGCCCCGACGAGCCCGGTCCCGATGCAGCGCGACTGCGTCGCATCGCCCTGCCTACGGCGCCCGCCGCGCTGTGGCATGCGCTGCTCGACGAACTCGCGGCTGCCGGTCGCGTACGCCGCAACGGCCCCTGGCTGCACCTGCCCGGCCACAGCATCACCTTGGACCCGGCCGACAGCGTCCTCGCCGGCCGCCTGCTGGCAAGACTCGCCGAAGGCGGCTTCGACCCGCCGTGGGTGCGCGACCTCGCCCGCGTCGAGGACGTAGCGGAAGAGCGCGTGCGCCGCCTGCTGCGCACGCTCGCACTGCAGGGGGAGGCCTACCAGGCGGTGCGCGACCTGTTCTACCACCGCGACCGCACGCGCGAGCTGGCCACGCTTGCCTGTGGCATCGCCAGGCGTGACGGCAGCATCGAAGCCGCGCGTTTCCGCGACGCCACCGGCCTTGGTCGGAAGCGCGCGATCCAGCTCCTCGAATTTTTCGACCGCGCCGGCCTCACCCGGCGCGTGCGCGACAGCCACGTGCTGCGCGAGGACAGCGCCTGGCTGCAGGCCCTGCGCGACGAACCGGGGTAGAGTTGCACCATGGAAGGCAAGCGCGCCCGGTGGCGCGGCCGGGCTTCAAACCCGGTTGGGGGCGTCAGCCGCTCCCAGGCAGGTTCGACTCCTGTTGCCTTCCGCCATGCCCCGCCGGCCCCGCCAACGGCTGCCCCGTCCGGATGACCACGCCATGCCCCAAAGCCCCCAGACCCCGGACGCGCCCCGCGTCGACCCGACCGATGCGCCGCGCCTGACCTCGCTGTCCCACGGCGGCGGCTGCGGTTGCAAGATCGCGCCCGGCGTCCTCGCCGACCTGCTCAGGCGCGCGGCACCCGCACCCGTCTGGCCGCAGCTGATGGTCGGCACCGACACCGCCGACGACGCCGCCGTCTACCGCCTAAACGACGCACAGGCGCTGATCGCCACTACCGACTTCTTCATGCCGATCGTCGATGATCCCTACGACTTCGGCCGCATCGCCGCCACCAACGCGCTGTCCGACGTCTACGCCATGGGTGGCACGCCGATCCTGGCACTGGCGATCGTCGGCATGCCGATCAACGTGCTGCCGCACGCCGTCATCGCCGAGATCCTGCGCGGCGGCGAGGACGCCTGCGCCGCAGCCGGCGTGCCGGTTGCCGGCGGCCACAGCATCGACTCGGTCGAGCCGATCTACGGCCTGGCGGCGATGGGCATCGCCCACCCGGATCGTATCCGCCGCAACGCCGACGCACGCCCCGGGGACCTGCTGGTGCTGGGCAAGCCGCTGGGCGTCGGCATCCAATCGGCAGCGCTGAAGCGGGGCCTGCTCGATGCCGCCGGCTACGAGGCGATGATCGCCACGACCACCCGCCTCAACACCCCCGGCCCGCTGCTGGCCGCGCTGCCCGGCGTGCACGCGATCACCGACGTCACCGGCTTCGGCCTGCTGGGCCACTCGCTCGAGCTCGCGCGCGGCGCCGGCCTCGGCGTGCGCCTGCGCTTCGACGACCTGCCCTGGCTCGCGGGCGTGCGAGAACTTGCCGCCGCAGGCGTGGTCACCGGCGCCTCCGGCCGCAACTGGACCGCCTATGGCGACGGCGTGCGGCTCGCGCCCGGGATCGACAAGACGGCCCGCGACCTGCTCACCGACCCGCAGACGTCCGGCGGCCTGCTGGTGTCCTGCACGCCGCAGGCGCTGGACCAGGTCCTGGACGCCTTCCACGGCGCGGGATTCACCGACGCCGCCGTCATCGGCGAGACCCGTGCCGGCCCGCCGCGGGTCGAGGTGGGCTAGGCGCGACGCGCCCCGGGATAGCTTACGGCGCGCCTCGGTTGCGCACGCCGGTCCTGTGGTCCGCCGGTCCCGCCGCCGCGCTTGCGGCATCACCCGGGTCCGCGGCCTCGCGCAATTCGCCCAGCGGCGGAATGACCAGGGTGGTGTACTCCTCGTAACGCGCTCCCGGCAGGTCGGCCAGGCGGAGCCGCTCGATCCGCGGCTGTTCGATCGGCAGCCGCGCCGCTTCATACAGCACCACCTCGTGGTCCGCGGGATACCAGCGCAGCAGCCTGTCGACCAGCGCCTGCAGCCCCTCGCGTTCGGCGTGCAGGCGGGTGCAGCTGAGATCGCCGGACAGCGCGACCTGCCACAGCAGCACCAGGCCGGCGGTATCGGGCGTGCGGTCGTAGACCATGAAGTGGGTCGCTTCCAGCGACTGCACGCCGCGTCGCCCGGGGTCGATGCCCAGGTCCGCGTACAGACAGGCCTCGGCGGACACGCCGGGCTCCATCCGCGCCGGGATGCCTTCCGCGCGTGCCTTGCGGATCACCGCATGCGGCACGTCGGCGAATACGCCGGGATGGCCATAGAACACCGCGCACACCTGCTTGCCGGCACGCACCTCGGCCATGATCGCGGCGTCGATGTCGCGATAGATCGCGCGGCGGTCCTTCCCGGGCAGGTAGTAGGCACCCAGGTTGACCGCATCCGGACGGAAGCTGGTGATCATCGCCAGCGCGAACGGATCGGTCAGGCAGAACACCACCTGCGCCTCGCGGATCTCCGACAGGCAGCGCTCGCTGACGTGGCGTCCGAACTCGATGCCGCTGCCCACCACGACCAGGCCCGGCGTCGCGGGCGCGGCGGCGTCCCTGCGCACGACGCGATCGCGGCCATCGCGCTTGGCGCGATACAGCGCCTGGTCGGCTTCGTGGATCAACTGCTCCAGGCTGTCGATGTGGCCATCGTCCCTGCAGATGCCGGCGCTGAGGTTGAAGCGGAAGGTCTGCCCGAACACCGTGATCGGCTCGATGCGCTCGCCAAGGCGCCGCAGCAGCGCTTCGGCCTCGCCCGCGTCGCCGTCGAGCAGCACCATGAACTCGTCGCCACCGCTGCGGCCGGCGATGCCCTGCCCGGCCACGACCTCGCTGATCCACGACCCCAGCGAACGCAGTGCCTCGTCGCCGGCGGCGTGGCCGTGGCGGTCGTTGACCTGCTTGAACATGTCGATGTCGGCGACGATCGCGGTGAACGGGCGCTGCGCGACGCGAGCCGCCGCGAACGCAGCCTCGCCGAGCTTGCGCACCTGCTGGTAGTTGTACAGCCGGGTCAGGCTGTCGTGCTCCGACTGCCAGCGGTAGCGGCGGCGTTCGCGGGCCGAGCGCCGGAGCAGGCCCCACAGCAGGATGGCGGTGACCAGCAGCCCCACCATGCCGACGGCCAGCAGCAGCTGGGTGCGCTTGGTCGCAGTGACCTGCACCGCCGCGAGCTCCCGCCCGGCTTCGAGCAGAGCGATCTGGTGCTCCTTCAGCCGGGTGTCGAATTCCACCTGCAGGTAGGCCAGGCGGCGTTCGCGGCCGTCGCGCTCCGCGGCTTCGGACGCCGCCATGGCGGTCCGGATATGCGCAAGCGCCGCGCCCAGGTCGCCGCGCCGCTCCGCCAGCCTGGCCAGCAGCTCCTCGGTCTCCGCGATCGCGAAGTGGGAGTCCTGCCTGCGGTAATAATCGAGTGCGTCGTCGAGCAGCTCCTGCGCCTCGCCGAGGTTGCGGCCGGATTCGACCAGGCTTTCCGCCACCACCAGCTTCGCACTCCACGCGCCAGCGGCGAAGCCGGCGCCCTGGAACTCGGCAAGCGCCTCGCGCGCCCAGTCGAGGGCTTCGTCGTGACGGCCCTGGCCGGCCAGCATCTTGCCCACGCCGTACTTGCCGTTGGCCACGAACACCTGCTCGCCGGCGCGGGTGCAGGCGTCGATCTGGCGCCGCCGCCAGGTCTCGGCTTCGCGATAGTTGTGCGCGTGGTCCTCGGCCAGGGCCACGTCGGCCAGGGCCAGGCACAGGGCGCGGCCGTCGCTTCCGGTTTCGACCACTTCCAGCGCGCGCAGCGCGAGTTCGCGCGCCTTGCCGGTTTCGCCCACCAGGGTGTGAAGGTAGCTGGCGACCCCAAGCAGGCCGGCCGCCTCGGAAGGTGCCTCGGGCAGGTGCGACAGGCCCTCGCCCAGCCATGCGAACGCCTGCGGCCAGTCCTCGACGTTGGCGGCCATGCTGATGGCGGTGGCGTAGACACGCATGCGCAGCTGCGGCGGCAGCTCCTGCTCTAGGAGCCTGGTGGCGGCCATGAGCGCGGACGCCTGGTCGCCGGCCAGCCCCAGGTTGCGCAGGCGCACGAACTCCAGGCGCTGGCGCTGCTCCTGCGTGAGCTCACCAAGCCGCGGGGCCAGGCTCCGGATGCGCGCGTTGGACTCTTCCCAGTGCGCGCTGACCGCCAGTTGCTCGATCTCCGCGACGTCCGCCTCGAGCACGTCGGCAAGGACCGGCATGCTGAAGGCCAGCCACAGGAATGCAATGGAGACCAGCCGGTACATGCACGATCGCTCGGCTAAGACCGCACGCCTATTTTTCGTAGGATTTGATGATGTGGTTGGTTGCGAACTGCCCCGCCTCCAGGCCACTCAGGCGCTGGACGGCGCCGTAGTCGCAATCCAGCATCGCCCGGCATTCCTCGGAGGACAGGCCGGCACGCTTGACCACCGTATCCGGGTCCTTGGCATAGTCCGCGGCGAGCGCGGCATCGCTGCCGAGCTTCCTCATCAGATCAAGCAGTTTCGACACGCCCCTCTCCCTATTGAACAGTCACGTCCACCCCATCCGGCGGACATTAACACAGCGTCGTGGCTCCTCGATGGACCCTGGGCAGGGTCAGCCGCCCCACATCCATCACGGACCGGTCATTGCGTGCTTGCGAGCATCGCTTCGCATGCAGACAGACTCCGGACACCACGCCTGGGACATCACCGCGACCAACGGCCCGGTGATGGCCACCGCGATCCACGACGGCCATGCGATCCGCCCCGCCCTTCGCCCGCTACTCGCCCTGCCCGATGCCGAGCGGCTGCGCGAAGAGGATCCGCTCACCGGCTTGCTGACAGCGGTCGGCGACGTGCGCATCCGGGTGCCGACCTCGCGCTTCGAAGTCGACCTCAACCGCCCCCGCGACGGTGCCGTCTATGCAAAGCCGGAGGACTGCTGGGGACTGCAGGTCTGGAACCAGCCACTCCCCGACGACGCGATCGCCGGCTCGCTGGGCGCCTGGGACCGCTTCTACGCCATGGTCACCGAGCGGATCGAGCAGATGCTGGAACGCTGGGAGGCGGTGCTGCTGATCGACCTGCACAGCTACAACCACCGCCGTGACGGCGCCGACGCCGTGGCGGCGCCGCAGGCCGACAACCCCGACATCGAGCTTGGCCTGACCACTGCGGACCCGGAGCGGTGGGCCGATGTCACCGCGCGCTTCGCCGACACCCTGCGCGCTTGGCCGCTGGCAGGTCGCGAACTGGACGTCCGTGCCAACGTGCGCTTTCCCACCGGTGGCCATTTCCCGGAGTGGGTGTATGCACGCTGGGGCGCACGGGTGTGCACCATCTCGCCCGAGTACAAGAAGATCTTCATGGACGAGTGGACGGGCCAGGCCGACATCGCCGCGCTGTACACGCTCCGCGACGGCCTGCAGGCGGCGGTCGATGCGGTTCGCCCCGCGTTCGAGGCGCGGCGATGAGCGCCGGGACGCACGCCACCGCCGCGGCCGCGGCGCCTGCGCTGCAGCCGCTGCCACCGGTCGCCGCCGAAGTCGATGCCGCGCTCGTCGCGATCGATGCCGAACTCGACTGGCTGCTTGCACTGAATCCACTCGACAGCGATGCCCTGTGGGACCACTTCGACGCCAGCGGGCGCACCGACGTGCCGGCCCTGCGCTATGCCGAGCCTGCGAGCGACCTTGATGCAATGCGCAAACAGCTGTTCGCGCTGCCCACGGAGCGGATCGAATCCCCGCTGCTGGCCGGCGTACTGGCGGAGAAGCAGCGCGACCTGGACCGCACGATCGAGCTGGTCCGCCTGCGCGGCACCGACGGCTTCCTGGGCGCCAGCATCGAACTGTTCGGAAACGTCGAGGCCGGGCTGCTGGAACTGGCCAACGGCATCCTCGCCACGGTGGATGTGGGCGACCCGCTGCCGGGCGACCTCGGCGTGGACGCTGTGGTCGCGGCGGTCGAGGACGAAGTGGCGTGGTACTGCGACCGGGCGCCGGACTTCGACCTGCAGGTCGTGGTCGATGCCGACGTCGGTTCGCTGATGATGGTTTCGCACGGCACGCTGTACCTCGACGCGCAGCTGCGCCTGCCCGAGGCACGGCTGCAGCCGCTGGTGCAGCACGAAATCGGCACCCACGTCGTCACCCGCTACAACGGCCTGCGCCAGCCGCTGCGGCAGCTCGCGGTCGGCCTGGCGCAGTACGACCCGCTGCAGGAAGGCCTGGGCGTGCTGGCCGAGTTCCTGACCGGCTACCTGCCCGGCGAGCGCCTGCGCATCCTCGCCGCACGCGTGGTTGCCGCCGACATGGCCATCCATGGCGAGCACATCCCCGCGATCTTCGCCTGCCTGCACGGGCAACACGACCTGCCCACCGACGACGCCTTCGACATCGCCGTGCGCGCGCGCCGCGGCGGCGGCCTGACCAAGGACGCGGTGTACCTGCGCGGCCTGCGCGACCTGCTCGACCATCTCCGCGGCGGCGGAGCCTTCGAGGCGCTGTTCGCCGGCAAGTTCGCGCTGTCGCACCTGCCGGTGCTTGAGCAACTGGCCGATTCGGGCTGGGTGGCGCCGCCCGCGCTGCTGCCACGGTATGCCAGCGCCGACGGTTTCGCCGACGCCCTTGCGCACTGCCGCACGCTCGGCGTCGAAGCCCTCTACCACCCCCACCTCCCCCTGAACTCCCTCCAGGAGCAAGCACCATGAGCGACCGGCCGATGCGCCTGGGCTTCGTCGTCAACGACGTTGCGACCGAAAAGAACAACTACACCACCATCCGCCTGGCGCGGCGGGCGGCGAACATGGGCCACCAGGTTGCGCTGATCGGCCTGGGCGAGTTCCTCTATGACGCCAACGGCACGGTGCGCGCGAAGGCGCACGTGCCGCGCGGCGACAGCTATGCCGACGACGACGCCCTGCTTGCGGAAATCCAGGGCGAAGACGCCGACACCGATCGCATCAACGTCGAGGAGCTCGACGTGCTGATGCTGCGCAGCGACCCCGCCGAGGAACTGGTGGACCGCCCGTGGGCGCCCAACAGCGCGCTGCTGTTCGCACAGCTCGTGACCCATCGCGGCGTGATCGTCCTCAACGATCCGACCCACCTCACCGATGCCTCCAACAAGACCTATTTCCAGCACTTCCCGGAAGCGGTGCGCCCGGTGACCTGCATCAGCCGCGACGCCGACGAGCTCAGGTCCTTCATCACCTCGCACCAGGGCCGCGGGGTGATCAAACCGCTGCAAGGCTCCGGTGGCCAGGGCGTGTTCGTGCTCGACGGCGACGACGGCGCCAACCTCAACCAGATGATCGACGCGGTGATCCGCGACGGCTACGCGATCGCGCAGGAGTACCTGCCCAAGGCCGCCGACGGCGACCTGCGGCTGATCACCCTCAACGGCCGCCCGCTGAAGGTCGAAGGCCAGTACGCCTGCTTTCGCCGCTACAACGACAGCGGCGACGCGCGCAGCAACATCAGTGCCGGCGGCAAGATCGAACTGGTCGAGCCCGACGCCGACGCCCTGCGGCTGGCGGAGCTGGTCGCACCCAAGCTGATCCGGGACGGCATGTACATGACCGGCCTCGACATCGTCGGCGACAAGCTGATGGAGGTGAACGTGGACACGCCCGGCGGCATCAACATGGCCGAGGAGCTGACCGGCGTGGACTTCAGCGGCCATATCATCAGCGACCTCGCGCGCAAGGTCCGCCTGCGCGACCAGTACGGCGGCAGCCTGACCAACGTCGAGCTTGCGATGCTGTAGGCGGGTTCACTTTGGCGCGCCGACCTCCACCCAGGTCGGCGCGTGGTCGCTGGCCTTCTCCTGAAGACGCACCCAGCGGTCCACGCCGGCGGCCTTCAGGCGCTTGGCGAGCACCGGATTGAGCAGCATGTGGTCGATGCGCAGCCCGCGGTCGCGCTCGGCGTGCTGCCGGAAGTAGTCCCAGAAGGTGTAGATCGTTTCATCGCCCGAAACCTGGCGCAGCGCATCGGTCCAGCCCTGCTCCAGCAAGCGCTCCCAGGCGTCGCGCGTCTCCGGCTGGATCAGCGCATCCTTGCGCCAGGCCTTCGGGTCGTACACGTCCTGGTCGGTGGGGATCACGTTGAAGTCGCCCAGGAGCGCCACCGGATGCGGCAGGTCGACCAGAGACTTCGCGTGCCGGCGCAGGCGCGCCATCCACTTCAGCTTGTAGTCGAATTTGGGCCCGGGCTGCGGGTTGCCGTTGGGCAGGTAGATCGCCGCCACGATGACGCCATGCACGGCGGCCTCGATGTAGCGGCTCTGGGTGTCCGCCGGATCGCCAGGCAAGCCGCGCCGGCTCTCCGCCGGGTCGACGCCCCGCCCCAGGATCGCCACGCCGTTCCAGGAGCGCTGCCCCTGCCAGACGGCCCCGTATCCGGCGTCCGCAAGTTCGGCCGCGGGAAACGATTCGTCCTGCGCCTTCAGCTCCTGCAGCGCCACGGCGTCCGGCTGTTCCTTCGCCAGCCAGTCCAGCAGCTGGGGCAGGCGCGTGCCGATGCCGTTGACGTTGAACGTCGCCAATTTGAGTGTCTTTGCGCGTGCCATTGGCGGTTCTCCTCGGCCCCGGGGCCGGTGTCAGGGATTCGCGGTGACACCCGCCGCGCAGCAGGATGCCCCGCCCGCGACCGGCACCGGGCAAGCGACCGCCTGGATGATCTCCGCCAGCAGCCCATGCAGGGCGTCGCGGTGCCCGGTGCGCGCCGACGCCCCGGTGTCGTCCGAGGTCATCGCCACCGTCAGCTCCAGCGATGGCACGACGTACAGCATCTGCCCGCCATAGCCCCAGGCATAGCGCACCGGTTCGCCTGCGATGTCGCGCATGAACCAGCCATAGCCGTAATCGTCGCCGGTGAAGCGCGACTGCGTTCGCGGCTGCCAGGACGCGTCGATCCACGACTGCGACAGCAGCCGGCTTCCGCCCAAGGTCAGGCCGCCGTTTCGATACAGCTCGCCGAACGCGAGCAGTGACCGCGTCGACATCGCCATGTTGTTGCCGCCGAAGTAGACGCCCTGCGGATCGCGATCCCAGCCGGTAATGACGAAGCCCGCCTGCGGACCCAGCCACTCGCGCGCGAGCTCCAGCGTCGAGCGCCCGCTGGCGCGGGTCAGGATCGCCGAAAGCAGGTGGGTCGATCCGGTCGAATACAGCATCGCCCCGCCGGGCTCGTCCACGAAAGGTCTGGCCAGTGCGTCAAGGACCCAGTTGTCGCTGGTGACCCAGCGCCCGTAGTACGGCCCCGACGTGCGCTCGAGCCCCGCCTGCATTGACAGCAGGTGGCCGACGGTCACCTGCGCCAGGCGCGGGTCCGGCTCCGCTGGCAGAACGTCGTGCAGCAGGGGCGCGATCAGCTGGTCCGTGCCTTCCAGCACGCCCTTGTCGATGGCGATGCCCACCAGCGCCGACATCACGGTCTTGGACGCCGACTTGATGTTGGCCGGCGTGTCCGGGCGCGCGCCGCGGTAGCCGCGCTCTGCAATCACCGCGCCGCCTTGTGCGATGACCACGGCCTTCAGCGGCTCGATCACACTCGCCTGATCAAGCAGCGCCGTCATGGCCTGCGCCGCATCGGCCGCGGAAGGCCGCGACAGGCAGGGCTCTTCGACGATGACGTCCGCCCCGGTCACCGGTGCTGCTTCTGCCGGCGTCGACGCAGGCTGCGGCGCCTGTCCGCAGGCCGGACTCACGACCGCCGCCAGGATCAGGAATAGAACTCGCCATGACATGCCTGGATAGTCGCAGGCCCTGTGTCGCGATGACGTGCCCGCCTGGCGGGGCCACCGGCGGCTCGCGCGAAATCTTCGCCGGAGTCAGGTGTGGAGGATTGCATTTCGCACCCCAAAAATGAGAAACCCCGTACCCGCCGCCGCACCCAGTGCGGCCCCGGCCACCACATCCCGGACGGTATGACGATGCAGCGCCAGGCGTGACCACGACACGATTGCCGCCAGCGCCAGCAGGGCCCCAGCGACCCATGCCAGGGGCCACGCCAGGAAGGCGGAGAACACGATGAAGCCGACGTGCAGCGACGCCTTGAACCAGGCCCGCAACAGGTGGCAGGCGCCGACCATGGCGGCTGCCATCGCGAAACCAGTGGAGACCTGCGCATCCTGCCCGGCAGCAAGCAAGGCCATCGCGGCGATCATGAGCGCGATGGCGAGCAGCGGGTTGAGCTGGCTGCGCTCACTGGGAACGGACGCATCGATATGGGCCCACTTCCCGGACCTCACCTGCGCGAAGCTGTACACCAGGGCGCCGACAGCGACTGCCAATGCCGCGAACAGGATGACCCCGACCGCTGCGGGCGTGGCATCCCGCCGGGCTGCAGCCAGCGTGATGGTTGCCGGGACCACGATCGCGGGGTGGCCGGCAATGGACACCGCACGCGCCACGATGGTCCGTGACGCCTGGCTGTCGAAACGTTCAGATGGGCGCATGAAGGAACGCTGGCCCACAGGCAGCTCGTGCTGTCGCAGGGGCCGTCGGAGCAGCGCGCCTGTGCAAAGACAGCCAGCGTCCGGAGCCGGCGAACAGCGCGGGCGATTCCTTGATCAGGTCAAGCGGGCTGGCCATGTCGCATGGATGTTAGCGCGGACTCGGGCTGATGGGTGTGGGCGGCAAGGTCCGGTTGCCGGGCGCTGGATTCTGCGCGTTCACGGAAGCCTTGCAGGCGCGCCAGCGAATCAGCGACCGGCGTGTTGATCGCCTCGATCGTCGACATCCAAGCTCGCCGCTGCGCCGGATCATCCAGCCGCCCCTGAACCACGAACACGCGCTCGCCTGCGGCCGCTCCGGGCGCAGCGCCAAGAAGCACATGGTCGACCGATTGCAGCCGATGCCCGGCCGCGAGCCCCGCCAGTGAGTGGGCCATGCGTTCGCGCTGGGCGTCGGTGAGTGGCAGCCCATCGACGGCGTCGAGCGCGCTGACGCGCCCCCGGATCCTGTCCAACAGGCCATCCTGCGCAGTCGATTGGACACCAGGTGGACCATCGACCACCGGCGGCGGAAGGGTCGGCTTGCCCAAGGTCAGGTCCAGCGCGTGGCGCCAGGTCGGGGCGTCGATATCACCGGACGGGTCAAGCCCATTGTCATGCTGGAACTGCAGCACGGCTCCTTGCATGGACAGGCGGTAGACGCCATCGACCGGGACCGCAGCATCGTGCACGGCACGATAGCCGCCGGCCACCAGGGCACGCTGCACAGCGGCCACCCGTGCACCCGCCTCACCGACGCGCTGTATCCCGTCGTCAACGACAGCGCGGGGCTCCACGCCTGCACGATGCTCCGCCTGCACCGGAAGGCGCCCCTCGACCAGGTCCAGCATGTAGTGGTCGAACTGCTGGTGATAGCGCGTGTCCATTTCGATATGGACGTGCTTGCCGGCGGTTCGCTGCAGGCCGAGATTGCTCTGCGTGCCCAGCGACTGGCCATAAACCACGTCCTCGCCTGCCTCCACGGCAATCGGACCAAGATGCCGGATACGCGCCAACAGGCGACCACCCGCGGGATCACAAATGTCGACGACGCCATTTGGCGCATCGACACGGCCAATGACGCCTGCCATTGGAGCGGGAACATCCACCCGCCGCGTGTTGGCGGCGGTCATGTCGTCGAGGATGAAGTCCTTGATCAGCAGGACCTGGTCGGGCTCGAGACTGCGGTATTTGTCAACGCGCTCGACCATCACCTCCTGGAACTCACCACCCACTACCGCGTATGCACGCGTGGTGATGTTCTCGGCACTTTTCGGCAAGCCTTCCACCAACGCTGCGTGATAATTCCGCTTCGGGTGATGCGTGAACAGGCTTTCGAGATCGTTCACTGCAGCGTTCGGAACAAAGGTCCCTGGTTCTGCCCTGCCGGATTGAGTGACTTGGTACGGGCTCGGATCTGACTGGGGCATCTGACTGTCCTTGTCGGTGCCATCGATTTATTTGCAGCGGATGTAGGTATACGACCGCTCACCGTTGGTAATCGTCATCACATCCTCGCGCAAGACGTAGATGTCTGCTTCGCCCTGGATTTCGGTCGGCGCAGCGTCCGAAATCGTCACCATTCGCCAGGTCGCTGGATCTTCCGCGATCTTCTGAACCGACTTCAGCGCGTCGTTGGTCTCATAACCACCAAGCGTCCGGGCCTCGATCAGGATCCGCATATCGCTGTCGGAGGGACCGTCGTCTATACAAGGCAAGGGATAGGCGTCCCAGACACCGAGGAGCTCGGCCGGGAAACGCAGTTCGACAGGTTCGGAATCGGCCGCTGCCGCAACCGGCAAGAGACACAGCAGGGACAAGGCGACCACGATGGTGCAAATACGCATGACGTCCTCCATGACATTCGACAGCGCTCCGAGCCTAGCATCGCCCACGGCCGGATTGAAGTCGGGGATGGCCGCAAGCGTTGGCGGTTCCCGTCCCGCAGCTTCGACAGGTGCGGTGCCGCTCTGTAGCGACATCGTCGGCCTGACCGCCCAGCACGGCTAGCGCCTGCGCAGCAGCCGCCCCGGGCGTTGTTTGTGTACTTCGCCGTCCTCAAGCGCGGGCTGGCCGTTCACCATCACCAGATCGAAGCCTTCGGCCATCGCGGTCGGGTTCACGTAATCAGCGCGCGCCCGCACGCGCGCCGGATCGAACAGCACCAGGTCGGCCTTTGCACCGGTGCGGATGGTGCCGCGATCGGCAAGCCCCAGGATCGAGGCCGGCAGCGAGGTCGCCCTGCGCACCGCTTCCTCCAGCGTGACGCGTGGCTGCCCGACCACGAAGTCCTCGATCCACTTGGCGAAGGTGCCCGCCCCGCGCGGGTGGCTGCCGCCCGGCGAGCCATCGCTCGCCACCGCCACCCGCGGATCCAGCAGCAGCCGGTCCTGCAGCGCCCGATCCATGACGAAGTGCGCGGCTTGGCCACCGCCGGGGCCGATGTCGAGCAGGACATCGGCGAACGGCATGTCGCGGGCTTCGGCCACCTGCAACAGCGTCTTGCCGGCGTGCGGGCCCTCGCCGAACAGCAAGGCCCCGGGGCCGCCGCGCTGCGTCATGCGCTGCTGCAGGTATGCGCGCAGTTCGTCGCGCCTCGCCGCCAGCACGGCGGCGTAGTCGCTCGGCGGCAGCGCCCATTCCGGGAACAGGATCGAGACCCCGGTGTAGCTGGCCTCGTAGGGATAGGCGTCGGCGGTCAGCGGCTGACCGGGCCCGCGCAGCGACTCAAGGAACGCGAGCAGTTCTTCCGCGGCGGCCTCGCCTTTGCCATAGACCATCTTGAGGTGCGAAACGTGGGCGCGCGCAGGGCCGGCGGCGGCGACCAGCTCGCGGATGGACGCACGCACGTCGTCGACGTCCTCGGAGCGCATATGGCTCATGGCCACGCCGTTGTAGCGGGCGATCACCGGGCCCAGGCCGGCGAGCTCGCGCTGTCCGGCATAGCGGCCGGGTACGTACTCGAGCCCCGTGGACATGCCGAAGGCACCGGCGCGCAGGTCGGCTTCAAGGATGGCCCGCATGCGCGCCAGCTGCGCGTCGGACGGTTGGCGCGTGCCGTCGTCGATGCCGGCGCGGCGGCGCAGCGTGCCGTGGCCGGACAGGGTGGCGATGTTGATGTCCGATGCCGCGCGCTCCACCGCGTCCATCCACGACGGCAGGCTGCCGGCATCGTGGCGCGTGCCCGGCAGCGCGGGACTGCCGCCGTCCTGGCCCAGCACCACGGTCGTCACGCCCATGGCGAGGAACGGCGTGAACGCGGTCTTGAGCGGATCGCCGTGCGTATGCAGGTCGATGAAGCCCGGCGCCAACACGCGGCCGCCGCCCTCGACCACCCGCAGGCCGCGCATGTCCGCGTCTGGCAGGCGGCCGATGTGGTCGATGCGATCGCCGCGAACCAGCACGTCGGTGCGCTGCCCCGGTGCGCCGCTGCCGTCGACCAGCAGCACGTCGCGCAGCACGTAACCCGGCGCCTGCCCGCCGGTTCCCGCGCGCAGGTGATGCAGCGGCAACATCGCGCAGGCAGCGCCCGCCGCCATTGCGCCCAGGAACTTCCGCCTGGAGTCTTTCGATGCACGAGTGCTCATGTCATCCCCGCCAGTTGGCATGCGTGCGCCAGAATTCCACGCTGCGCCGATAGGCCTCGCGGTCCACCGGCACGCCCGAGCCGCCCTCCTCCACGCCCAGCGCGTTGCGCATCATCGTGATCGGCGCCATCGGCGTTTCCTCGGGCTCCGCGGTGTACATGCAGCCGACGACACCCCAGTCGGCGTCGATCACCGTGCCTTCCTTTGCCAGCTGGTCACGGCTGTACAGGATGACGATCAGGTAGTCGGCCACCGGCGGCTCGAGGCCCTCGAACCAGCGCACCAGCACCGGCAGTTCGTCTCGGGTACGGGCCTCGTAGTCCGAGCGCAGCAGATGGCGGTTGGCGTCGGTGACGGGTACCGCCAGGCAGCGGGTCGACGTCCAATTGCGATGCACGTGCAGCTTGCAGAACGGCGCGTAGCCGTCAAGCACCTTGAGCGGCGGCACCGCGTTCAGATGCTGCTCGAACGCCTCGGGCGTCACATCCTGGATGGTGTTGCGGCGGCGTTCGCGGAACAGCCGGCTGCGTGCGAATCCGGTGAGGGCGACTGACATGGGGCGGCAGTCTAGCAGCGGTGCGTGCTGACGTAGCGGCGGCGGCCGCCGTCGATCGGATCATCGAATTCCAGCGCATGCGCGAAGAGCTGCAGCGCACGTGCCGGATCATCGGCACCGCGTTCGAGCAGCTGCGGATAGAAGGGATCGTTGTGGATCGGCGCGCCCAGCGCCGCCATGTGCACGCGCAGCTGGTGCTTGCGGCCGGTGACCGGCTGCAGGCGATAGCACCACGCTGCGGCACCGCGTTCGACCACATCGATATGCGTTTCGCTGTTGGCCTCGCCCGGCGCTTCACGCATGCGGAAGAACGGCTCGCCGCGTTCAAGCCGGCTGCGGTGTACGTGCGGGAACGCCAGCCCGGGCAGCGGCGGTGCCAGGGCCAGGTAGTCCTTGTTGATGCCGCGCTCGCGAAACAGCGCCTGGTAGCGGGCACGGCTGTCGCGGCGCGCGGAGAACAGCACCAGCCCCGCCGTGTCGCGGTCGATGCGGTGCAGCGGTACCAGGTCGGGATTGTCCAGGCGTTCGACCAGGCGGGTCAGCAGCGTCTCGCGCACATAGGCCCCGGTGGGCGCGACGGGCAGGAAGTGCGGCTTGTCCGCGACCACCAGATGCTCGTCGGCGTAAATCACGGACTCGCGAAACGGAATGGGCGCTTCGTCGGCCACTTCGCGGAAGTAGTAGACCTCCGCACCGGGCCGGCAGGCCGCACCGGCGCCAAGCGGGCGGCCATCGGCGTGCAGCACCATGCCGCGCGCGAAGCGCTGCCGCCAGGTGTCGCGATCAATCGCCGGGAAGCGTGCGCACAGCGCGTCCAGCACCGTGGCCCAGGGGCCTGGCGGCAACTGCAGGCGACTGGCGGGGATACCGTTGCGGACCGGGCGCGACATCTGGGTGCTGCGGCCGGTCAGGCCTGGAACACCGGCTCCAGCAGGCGGAACGTGCCGGCATCGGCGTCCATCTCGACCCGGCCGCCCACCGGCACGATGAACTGCTGCCGGATGTGCCCGATCATCGCGCCGCGATACGCGGGGATGCCCAGCGGCCTGATGTAATCGTCGAGGATCTGTCCCAGCGTCAGCGACCCGTAGCCGTCGCCCGGCTCGCAGTCGGTGCATTCGCCGAAGATGATTCCGGCGACCTTGTCCAGCGCGCCCATCAGCTTGAGCGTGCTGAACATGCGATCGACGCGATACGGCGCCTCGGACACGTCTTCCAGGAACAGGATCCGGCCGCTGAAGTCCGGCAGATAGGGCGAGCCGGCCAGGGCCGTCAGCACCGCCAGGTTGCCGCCGACCAGCTCGCCGCGGGCCTTGCCCCCGGCGATGGTGACGGTGCGGTTGCGGCGCTGCACCAGCTCGTCGCCGGCATCGGACACGTTGCGGTACTGCATCAGCTCACGGTCGAAGAACAGGCGCCTGAACTGGTCGGCATTGAAGCGGTTCCAGCTGCCGGAGCCGTTGGGCCCGTGGAACGTGACCAGGCCGGTCTGCGCGTGGATGGCATTGTGCAGCGCGGTGATGTCGGAATAGCCGAGCAGCACCTTGGGATTGGCGCGAATGGCGTCGTAGTCCAGCAGCGGCAACAGGCGCGCGGCCCCGGAGCCGCCGCGCACCGCGATGATCGCCTTGACCTCGCTGTCGGCGAACATCGCATTGAGGTCGCCGGCGCGCTCGTCGTCGGTGCCTGCCAGGTGGCCGCGCCGGGCCGCGTAGTGCGCCCCGGTCCGGACCTTGAAGCCAAGCGCTTCCATGACCTCCTGGGCCAACTGCAGGGTGAACCCGTCGTCGACCGGCGATGACGGGCTGACCAGGCCGACGGTGTCGCCGGCCCTGATCGCCATCGGCAGCAGGCGCCCGCCGGGGGCTGCCGCCATCGCCCCGCGGCCACCCGCCAGCGGAAGCAGCAAGGCCATCAATGCGGCGCGTTCGATGAATGTCCGTCTGTCCACGCTGTCCTCCGGTCAACTAACGCAGGGGCACCAGGCGGTGCGACGGGTCCTGGCAGACCACCAGGCGGCCCTCCCCGGCCGCGGCGCCCACCGCGCTCACGCGCATGCCCACGGCCAATTCCTCCATGTCCACGGACGGCGCCTGGCACAGGTTCCAGCGCGCCGGCAGCTGCACGGCCACGCGGCCGCGGTCAGCCGTGTCGACCTCGATCACGGCGTTGCCGTCGTAGGTCCATGGCCGGGTGTCGATGGAGGCGATCGCACCTTCGACCGAAACCGCCCCCGTCGCTGAGGATGTCGCCGGCACTGGAACACCGGCACAGCCGGCGCTGGCCAGGGCCAGGCCCAGCACCACGGGCATCATCGAACATCGCGGTCTGGACATGGTCACCTCGCTCTGATGGGGAATCACGGACGAAGGCGCGCGCGCAGCCGACCCTGACCCGTTATCGTAACGCCCGTCGCGACCACTCCGTACGAGGCACCAGCGTGAGCAAGCCAGCAACCGGGATCGACACCCATGTCGCTCCGGCGCAGTGCGAGAACTGCGCCGCGGAGCTGCATGGCGAGTTCTGCCACGCCTGCGGGCAGTCGGTGCACAACCCGATCCGGCACGCCGCGCACGCCGTGGAGGAATTCTTCGAGGCGTTCTGGCATCTCGACGGGCGCGTCTTCCGCACCTTGCGCGACCTGATGTCGCCCGGGCGGGTCGCGATCAACTACCTGGCCGGGCACCGCGCGCGCTACATCGCGCCGCTGCGGCTGTTCGTGATCCTGAGCCTGCTCACATTCTTCATCGGCGCGGCGGCGGTGCACGTGGAGGAAAGTCCGGTCAGCATCACCGGGCTCAGCGAGATCGCGGCAGCGAGCACGGTGGCCGAAGTCGAGAGCATCCGCGATCAGGCGGTCGCCGACATCGAACAAGCGCGAGCCGACGCCGGCAACGCGCCCGGAGTCGATCCCACACTGGTAGCGGCAGAGGTGCGGATACGCAGCGCCGCGGCCAATCGCGTGGTGGAATTGACCGGCAGGCCCGCAGCCGGAAGCACCGGTGACACCGCTCCGCAGTCCGAGCGCCGACGCATGCAGATCAACCTTTTCGGCCACAAGGGCGAATGGGACGCCAGGACCAACCCGCTGGTGATCGGCTGGTGGCCACAGTTCGCGAATGACTGGCTCAACCGCAAGGTCGGCAACCTTGAAAACAACATGCAGTCCTTCGACGGCGCCACCATCGACGCGTGGCTGCAGGGGGCAATGGCGGCGGCGCCCTCGGCGCTGTTCCTGCTGGTACCGGTGTTCGCGCTGCTGCTGAAGCTGGCCTATCTGTTCACGCGACGGCTGTACCTCGAACACCTGGTGGTGGCGCTCTACAGCCACAGTTTCCTGCTGATCATGCTGACGCTGGCCTTCCTGCTGTCGGCGCTCGACGGCCTGGTCACGTCCAGGCCGCTTGGAATCCTTCTCGACCTCGCGTTCGCCGCCGTGCTGCTGTGGATGCCGGTCTACCTGCTGCTGATGCAGAAGCGGGTCTACATGCAGGCGTGGTGGCTCACCGTGCTCAAGTACCTGGTGATCGGCAACATCTATTTCGTGATGCTGACGTTCGCCGCGGTGCTGGTGTTCCTGGCCAGGCTCACGTCGGCCTGACGCTCCACCCTGAAGTCGATCGGCTTGTAGCTGAAGTTGTTGGACTGTCCCGCCGAACACGCCGTCATCGCCACCACCAGCGGCATCTCCGCCCGCAGGCGCACGAAGTCGCCGGCGCGGCTCAGGGGCGGAAGCACGGCCACGGCACCGGTCTCGCCGTCCACCGTCACGTTCATGAAAATATTGAAGGCGACCGGAATGCGGTCGATGCCGATGCCATAGGGCTCGAGCGCGGCGGCCAGGTTGCCCTCGCAGCCGGGCCGGCCCTCGGCCTCGCCGTACAGGATCTCGAACATCCGCTTCGAACACGGCGTCAGGGTGAAATCGTGCCGCCCGCAGGTGTCCTCGATGATGGTGAACATCGGCTGGCTGCGGTTGGAATACAGCACGTCGCCGGTACTCAGCCAGAGCTTCGATGCGTAGTCGATCGAGCGGCCGGAGGACAGATACTCGGCAAGATCGTCACGGGCGAATGCCGTCAGGTCGCTGACCTGCTGGCCCATCGGGTCGATGACGATGAGCTCGTCGCCCGTCTCCAGTTCGATCGCGTGTCCCGAGCACGGCTGGATGCGCCGGGTCCTGGTCCCGGCGCTCAACGCGGCGCCCTCACGCGCATCGGACAGGTCCAGTCCGCCTCGACCTTGCGGCCGCTGTACTGCCGTGTTTCGGCCGCCATGCCGAAATCGGAGAGGTTGGGATTGATCGAGCCCTGCAGCGCGATATCGCGCTCGCGCGTGGCCGCCTGCATCTTCCGGTAGCGGCCATCGGCGCGCAGGCGCTCGAACTGGCGGTGGGAATTGAACACCAGCACGGGCCAGCCGAACCGGCGTGCGGTGCGCGACGCGCCCGGATGCAGTCCGATCAGGAAGAACGGATGCCCTGCCAGGCTGAGGCTGAAATTGGCGCTTTCCGGGTTGCGGCTGACGTCATCGGCCCAGCGCGCGCCGCGACGCACGTCAAGATCATGCAGACGCTGCAGCTGTGCCCACAACAGCGCCTCGAAACGACGCTCGTCGGTATCGCGCGGCCCATCGAACACGGCCACGAACGAGTGGACCGTGGATTCCTCGGGATCCGTGGCGTCCAGCATCGCGGCGAAGGCGCTGAGCCCATCCAGCAGCGGCGCGTCGTTGGCACGATCGCCGAGCGGCCCGAATTCATGCGCCTGTATCGCATCGCGCGCCAGCGCGGCCTTGGAACCGACGCAGGGGAACGAAGCACCGCCGACGTGCTCAAGGAATGCGGCAGCGAGAGGGCGGCCGTCGCCTTCAGGTGTTCGCGGGCAGCGGGCAGCTGCCGGCGAACCGTTTGCATCTGTGTAACGTCGCGCAGCGGCGAGGGAATTCATCGGTCGGGGTGCTCCTGTCAGCGGGCGTCGTGGCCGGATCCGGCCATGACGCAACGCTACAGACCCGCCCGGCAACGCCGCGTGCAGGCCGGCCCCTGCGCTGCCGCAGGGCCGCACCCGCGGAAGGGGCCCGTCGCTGCTGCGAGCGACGGGCCGGCCTCGCTCAGAACCTGACTTCGGCGCCCAGCATCAGCGTGTCGGCGCTGTTGATGTTTTCGTAGTCGTAGCCATAGCCGTCGAAATAGGCGTAGCTGGTATAGACCACGTTGAGGTTGAAGTGGCGGTTGAAGTCCACGCCCAGGCCCACGCCGACGTAGCCGCCGTCCGCATCGGCATAGCCCGCTTCTTCGGCGTTGAAGTAGCCCGCGCGAACAAGCGCATACACCGGGCTGGTACGGCCGAAGTTGAAGCGTGCATTCGCACCGATGCTGGCGTAGTCGACCTTGGCATAGGGCACGCCGCGGTCGGTGGTGTTGTCCAGCTTGCCGCCGGCCACTTCGATGCCTACCAGCGTCACCGCGCCGGCCTGCCAGCGGTAGCCGGCATTCACCATGCGCGCGGACTGGTCGATATCGTCATACACCCAGCCCTTGCCACCCTGCACGCCGATGAAGAAGCCGCCGCGGCCTTCCTCATACGAGACACCGGCGGGGGCTGCCGGAGCGTAGGGCTGCGGCGTCGCGTAGGGCTGGGCCTGTGCAGCGGGCTGCGCCTGGACAGACTGCTGCCCGCTCGCCTGCGGCGCATGCTGGTGGGCGGCCGGCGGCGGCACGCGCTTGGCGGGATCCAGCTCACGCGGCTGCGGCGGCGCATTCTGCAGCGGCTTGCTCTGCGCGTGGACGGTGGTGGATGCCAGAACGGCGCTTGCGATCACGGCGGCCAGTGCGGCCGTCGACAGGGTCTTGCTCATGTGTCCTCCTTGATGGACATGACCGGCGCGCTCCTGCGCACCTTCGATCCGGAAGACGGTGAGCAGGTTGCGTGCCACACCTGGAGGCGCTGCGGACGGAGGGATGGAGCCGGCCGGTCGTGCCATCCACGGCGAATGGTGACGCCACGCGTCGCAAGCGGCCCAGCGCCCGGCGCCTGTTGCCCGTTGCCTGTTGCCCTACCATGCGGCGTCGTGCCCGTCCCGGAGTTCACCCCATGCGCCGCGTCCCCGCCCTGTCGTTGCTGTTCGTGCTGGCCACGCTTCTGCTGCCGTCGCCTGCCCGCGCCGCCCCTGCGATGCCGCCACCGCCTGCGTGGCTGGACGACCTGGACACGCTCTACGACAGCCGCATCCGCGTGGCTGGACTCGACGACCGCAGGTTCTCGCCGGAGCAGTGGTGGGACGTCGCCATGCCGCTGGCCTCCGGCGCGGCCGGCTTCCGGACCGAGGCCCTTGGCACCAGCGTGGAAGGCCGGCCGCTGCGCCACGTGTCATGGGGAAATGGCGACACCCGCGTGCTGCTGTGGTCGCAGATGCACGGCGACGAAAGCACCGCCTCGATGGCGCTTGCCGACCTGCTCCATTTCCTCGGCGGCCAGCCGGCGCACCCGCTGGTGCAGCGCCTGCGCGAACGCACCGCGCTGCACGTGTTCCCACTGGTGAACCCCGATGGCGCGGCCCGCTTCCAGCGTCGCAACGCGCAGGGGATCGACATCAACCGCGACGCACGCGCACTCGCCAGCCCGGAGGCTCGCGCCCTGCATGCACTGCGCGAGCAGGTGAAGCCCGCATACGGCTTCAACCTGCACGACCAGCAGGTCGGCTACCGCGCCGGCGACTCCGACCGCGGCACCGCCATCGCGCTGCTCGCGCCCGCCTTCAACGCCTCCCGCGACGTCGACGCCAACCGCGCCCGCGCCATCGAAGTGACCGTCGCCATCCGCGCTGTGCTCGAGCCCTACATTTCCGGCCATATTGCCAAATGGGACGACACCTTCAACCCGCGCGCCTTCGGCGACCTGACGGCAGCGTCAGGCGTATCCACCGTACTGATCGAATCCGGCGGCATCGAAGGCGACCTGCAGAAACAGCAGCTGCGCAAGCTGAACTTCCTCGCCCTGGTCGGCGCGCTCGACGCCATCGCCACCGGCGCGCATGCCGGCCTGCCGCGCGAACGCTATGACGAGCTGCCCGAGAACGGCAGGGTCTGGCCGGACCTGCTGGTCACGGGTGGCACGCTGGCGCTGCCCGGCCAGCCGCAGGCGCGGATGGACCTGCTGGTGGACTTCCAACAGCCGCTCCTCGAGCGCGGCGGCACCATCTCGGATATCGGCGACCTGGGCGAAGTGCGGGCGCGGCGGACCATCGATGCCTCAGGGCTGTACATCGTGCCGTTCAACCCGCCGGGCGAGACCGGGGGCGAGGCGCACTGGATCCTGGCCCCGGACACGCCGGCGTACTTCCACCTCAGCCGCGACCCGGCGGGCCGCGACGTGGTCTGGACGCTGGCGGGCGACGTGGATGCGGCCGGTCCCTGAGCCCAGCGCCGCCCTACTCGCGGAACAGCGGGACCAGGCTCTCGCGCGACAGCGGCACGAACACGTGGCTGCGCTCGCCAAAGCGCAGCGTCACCTCATAGCGGTCCGGTTGCTGCCACAGGGCGTCGTCGATGGCGGCCCTGGCGCCGGTATCGCGGTGGGCGACCGACACCTGCAGCGCCGGGGCGCCGGCCTGCTCGTTGCGGCGCAGGAACGCGATCACTTCATCGCGCTGCGCCTGTGCATCGGATGCCTCGCGCACCCGCTCCCATGCACTGTCGAACTCACTGGCTGTGGTCATGCTGCCTCCGGCTGCCTGGTTCCCGCAGGCTAGCAGCAGGGCCAGTGCGCAGGTGAGTGCGATCGATTTCATGCGTTGCGTCCGCGACGTGCGTCAGGTGTTGTCCTCCACCCAGTCCTCAACGAGGTCAAGGTGGCGGTCGCGCACTTCCATGCCCGAGTTCATGATGCTGTTGTCGTCGCCTTCGTGTTCGTGCCCCTCGTGGTATTCATCGGGCAGGCCGATCATGTGGCCGAACTCATGCGCGGTGCCGACCTGCGGCATGTCCGCGCCCTTGTTCACGGCGCGGTTGTCCTCGCTGTCGAGGTGCGAGATGTTGCCCGGGCCGACCGAGCTACGATGGAAGTCTCCATCGGGGATCCGCAGCACGTTGATGTTGTAGTTCTCGCTCGGGTCCATCACGTCGCGGAAGCGGCCCATGAACCCGCTTTCCTGCTCGCTGACGTCAAGCTTCACGTCCAGGGTGACGTCCATGCCGTCATCGGTGGTGAAGGTGCGCCCGCTCCATGCCTTCTCGACCTCGGCCACGTAGTCGTCCATGAAGGCCTGTTTTTCTTCGGGGGTCCAGTTCAGACCGTCCGCCCCATCCTCGAAGTTGAATTCGATCTTCATGTGCAGCTCGAGCGTGTAGCTGCCGTCCGACTCGCGGTAGAGGTGCAGCTCGTATGCATCGCGATGCCCGCCGACGTCGACGCTGTCCTCGGTCGCCACGAGCTCGCGCTCACCGGACGCTCCGCCCTTACCACCAAACCGCTCCGGGCCCAGGGCATCGGCGACGGCCTTGCCGGCCTCGCGGACCGTGTCGAACATGCGCTCCACGCCGTCAGCCACCGGCGCGCGCTGCAAGGTGGTCTGCATCGCGTCCGGACGCCAGTTCGCCGCCTCGAGAGCGGCGTGGGAGATGCGGCTGGAAAGGTCGACGAAGGTCATGGCGGGCCACGCGGGTAAGGGGGTGACCCGAAACTAGGGGTGACCGGAGGGGCGGACAATCCGGGGCCGACCCTAGCCCGCCCTGATCCTCATTCGCTTTGCGCAGCCTCTTCCGGGCCCTCGTAGATCCCCACCAGCACGCCCTTGTCCACCACGTGGTCCCGCATCGCTCCGAGCAGGGCATCACGGCCTGCACCGGGTTCGACCTCGAGCATGGTGTCCAACGCGAAGACCTGGACGTGATAGCGGTGGATGCCGGTTCCAGCCGGCGGCCTGGGCCCGAAATAGCCGACCGATCCGCGGTCGTTGGTCCCCTGCAGCATGCCGTCCGGCTCGGCCAGGCGTGGATCAGCCGTGAGCCCTTCCGGTAGCGAGGTCACGCCAGCCGGGATATTCCACGCCAGCCAGTGCAGATAGGGCTCGGGCCTGTCGGCGTCGGGATCCTCCATCAGCAGCGCATATGATTTCGCGCCCGCTACCGGCTGCCAGGACAGCGGCGGCGAGACGTCGTCGCCGTACGCGCTGTAGCGGAGCGGGATCGGCTGGCCGTCGACGAACGCCTGCGATTGCAGCGCCAGGGCGGCGGCAGAGGCTGTACGGGTTTCCGCCCGGTCGAAGGCAACCGGAGATTCACCGGCGCCGCAGGCTGCGAAGGTTGTCGCGACAAGCGCGAGCGTGATCATGAAGATGTTGCGCTGGAGCAGGGCAGCCATGGCGTGATCCTCTGGAGATGCAGGTTTGGCACGGAGCCATGGTGTCCGGATGCGGGCAGGCTGTCGAGACACCGGTTGAGCCGCGAACCTGAACCCGCCCACGGCCCGGAATGCCGCGGCTGGCGCATACTGCACACGCCGACTGCAGCCGCAGCCCAGCGCCAACGCGTCGAGGAGACCGAGATGAGCAAGGGACTGGACAAGAAGAAGGAACAGAAGAAGAAGCCGCTCAAGACCATGAAGGAAAAGAAGGCCGAGAAGCGCGACAAGAACGCGTCCAAGCCATTCGCACCGGCGTGAGCATGCGTCGCCCGACAGACGAAAAAAGGCCCGGCATTGCCCGGGCCTTTTTTCATTGGCGGGCCAATGCCACTGGCGCCGCTGGCCCGGCGCGCGCTTACGGCAGCAGCGCGGTCCATTCCGCGGTGGCGAACTTCTCCCGCGCCAGCGCCTCGGCGCGCGCCAGCTCGTCCGCATGCAGCACGTCCGCCACCATGCCACCGTGGCGGCTACGGAAGGTTTCGATCATGTGTTCGATCACGGCGCTGCGCGGCAGGCCGGTTTGCCGGCGCAGCGGATCGACGCGCTTCAGCGCGCTGGTCGTCCCTTTGTCGGACAGCTTCTCGCGGCCGATGCGCAGCACGTCGAGCATCCTGTTCGCATCGATGTCGTAGGCCATGGTGACGTGGTGCAGCACCGCCCCGCGGCGCCGGGTCTGCGCCGCACCGGCGATCTTGCCGTCGCTTGAGGTGATGTCGTTCAGCGGCTGGTACCAGGCCTTGACCCCCAGGCCGGCAAGCGCCTCGATCACCCACTGGTCCATGTGCGCATAGGCCTGCTCGAAGGTCATGCCCGCCACCAGCGTGTCCGGCGCGACGATCGAGTAGGTGATGGTATTGCCCGGCTCGATGAACATCGCACCGCCGCCGCTGATCCGGCGCACCACCTGGATGCCGTGGCGATGCGCGGCCTCGGCGTCGACCTCGTTGCGCAGCGACTGGAAGCGGCCCATCACTACCGCGGACCCGCCCCACTCCCATATCCGCAGCGTCGGCGGGCGGCGCCCGGCGGCCACGTCGTCCAGCATCACATCGTCCAGCGCCATGTGCAGCGCGGGCGCCTGCGGCCCGACATGGATCAGGTGCCAGGCATGGTCCTCCCAGCCGGTGCGCTCCGACCCGTTCAAGACGCGCCGCCTTCGCCTGCATCCACAGCGGCATCCGTGGCCATGGAATCCAGCGCGCGGCGCACCGCGATCGCGACGCCCTCGGCCGTGATGCCGAACAGCTGCGGTTCCGGGCCCAGCGCTCTGGTCACCGCGGCGACAAGCGTCGCCTCGCCGGCATCGACGGGCTGGCCCTCGAGGGCCGCATCGATGTCGTCCAGCGCGCTGGCGGGCTCCAGGAAGAAGTCACCGCTGACCTGGACCGCCGTCATCCGGTCGTCGACGATGGCCAGATCCACCACCACCAGCTTGCCGCCGGGGACCTTGTATTCGCCGTGCGCGGTGCTGTCTGTCTTGTCCATGCGCGCAGTCTATCCAAACTGCCGGCGACCACAGCAGCCAGCCGGCAAATCGAACGGGCCGAACACCGCAAACCGGGGAGGCCGCGAAGGGCCAGGCGGTACACTGCAGTTCCTGTTTCCGCGGCACTGATCCATGTCCGATCCGATCCGCCTGGCCAAACGCGTCACCGACCTCGCCCGCTGCTCGCGCACCGACGCCGAGCAGTACATCAAGGGTGGCTGGGTCTCGGTCGACGGGCGCGTGATCGAGGATCCGGCATATCCCGTGTCGACCGAGGCCGTCGAAATCGATGCCGCTGCACGGCTGGAAGCCGTCGAACCGGCCACCATCCTGCTGCACAAGCCGGTGGGCTACGACACGATCAGCGGCCTGCAGCCGGCGACCGACCTCGTGTGTCCCGAAACGCGCTGGTCCGAAGATCCCTCGGGCGTGCGCCTGCTGCAGCGGCACTTCCACCGCCTGACGCCGCTGGTGCCGCTGGATGCCGAGGCCAGCGGCCTGATGGTGCTCACCCAGGACGGCCGCGTGTGGCGCCGGCTGACCGAGGACCGGGACGAAATCGAGCAGGAATACGTGGTCGAGGTGAGCGGCGAGATCGCGCCCTATGGCCTGCAGAAGCTCAACCACGGCCTGTCCTATGGCGGCCGGGCGCTGCCGCCATGCAAGGTCAGCTGGCAGAACGAGATCCGCCTGCGCTTCGCCCTGAAGGGCGTACAGGGCGGGCAGCTGCGCGACGTATGCGCACAGGTCGGCCTGGAGGTGGTCGCGATCCGGCGCATCCGCATCGGCAAGGTGCCGCTGGCGAAGATGCCGGTCGGCTGCTGGCGCTACCTGCCGGTCGGTGAGCGGTTCTGAGTCCTGGACACCCGGCATAGCCGCCCTTTTTGTGGGAGCGGCTGTTTTTGTGGGAGCGGCTATAGCCGCGATGGCGGCTCGCTATTCGCGGCTATAGCCGCTCCCACAAAGGCAGCGGTACCTGGCTCAAGCACACACTCTTTCGTGCTGGAGCCCTCACCGGCGATGGCGTATCAATGGCCATCCCGCCCCAGAGGAGCCATGACGATGCGCCACACCGGCATTTCCAGCTCGATCCTCGACGCCATCGGCGATACGCCCCTGCTCGAGATCGATGGCGTTTTCGCAAAGCTCGAATTCATGAATCCCTCCGGCTCGATCAAGGCGCGCATCGCCTGGTACATGGTCGAGAAGGCCGAACAGCAGGGCTTGCTCAAACCCGGCGACACGATTGTCGAAGCCACCAGCGGCAACACCGGCAACGCGCTGTCGATGGTTGCCGCCGTGAAGGGCTACAGGATGCTGGTGGTGATGCCCGAGGGGCTGTCGAACGAGCGCGTGGCGATCTCGCGCGCCTACGGCGCCGAAGTGAAGTTCGTCGGCCACTTCCACGTCAATGGCGCGCTGGATGAGGCCAAGCGCCTGGGCGCGCTGCCGGGGTACTTCGCGCCCAGCCAGTTCGAGTCGGAATACAACGTCGAGGAGAACCGGGAGATCCTGGGCCCGGAAATCCTGGCGCAGCTGCAGGGCCGTGTGCCGGATGCGCTGGTGATGGGCGTGGGCACCGGCGGCACCCTGATCGGCGTCGGCCAGGCGTTCCGCGCGGTCAATCCGAAGGTGCGGCTGTTCGCGATGGAACCTTCGGAATCGCAGACCATCCTCTGCGGCGAGATCAGCACGCACCATATCGAAGGCATCTCCGACGGCTTCGTGCCCGGGATCTTCGACCGGCATTCCGAACTCGTGGACTCGACGCTGTCGGTCTCCAGCGAGGATGCCATCGCCGAGATGCGCCAGCTGGCGCGCAGGCACGGCTTGCTCTGCGGCCCGAGCTCGGGCGCCCACCTGCTTGCGGCGCGGCGCGTACGCGAGCAGCATCCCGGGTTCGCCACCGTCGTGACCCTGTTCTGCGACGAGGGCGAGAAGTACCTGCAGGAACACTTCAGCCAGCCGGCGCCGGACGTCGTCGGCGACGCGTTCAACTGATCACCCATCCGGGCCACACATGCGGACATTCGTACTCAGGGCGCGCGCGGCGCCCACCGACAGCCAGGCCCTGCTGGCCTCGGTCGGCCAGGCCGCGCACACCGAAATCCTGGCGCACACGCTGATGAACGCCATCTTCGTGGCCCAGTCGCACCGGCCGGACGTGGTCGTGTACCTGGTGCTGGAAAGCACGCAGGATTTTTCGCGCACCATCCGCTTCGAAGCCAATGCCATGACCGACATCGGCGGCTTCAACGAACGTGCGCTGCTGGGCAAGGTCGCGGCCGCGCTGGACGCGTCCAGGGGAATGGGCAAGGAAGAAACGCGACCAGTGGAGCCCGGCGTCACCGTGCAGACGCTGAGCTTCGAGCGCCTGGTGCAGGCGCTGTCCGCGGACCACCAGCTCTACATCATGGACAGGAAGGGCGCGCCGATCCGCGAGCAGGCCTTCGAGGACAACCCCTGCTTCCTGCTGACCGACCACATCCCGATGCCGAAGAAGGCCCTGCCGGGCCTCGAGCGCATGGGCGCGAAGAAGATCACCCTGGGCCGCACGATGCTGTTCGCCTCGCAGTGCGTCGTGCTGATCCACCACGAACTCGACCAGCACTGAGGTCCGGTCAGGCGCCGCGCACGCGCAGCGTCAGCCCCTTCAGGAAATTGCGCAGCAGCTGGTCCCCGCAGGTGCGGAAGTTCTTGTGCCCCGGCTGGCGGAACAGGGCCGACAGCTCCGGCTTGGAGACCGGGAAGCCCGCATCCGCGAACACCTGGTGCATGTCCACGTCCTTCAGCTCGAAGGCCACCCGCAGCTTCTTCAGCACCACGTTGTTGCTGATGCGCTTCTCCACCGGCCGCGACGGCACGCTTTCGTCCCTGCCGCGCAGATGCACGATCAGCCCGTCCAGGAAATGTGCCAGCACGGTATCGCTGCAGGCCAGGTAGCCGGGTTCGTCCTCTTTCAGCAGGAATGCGCGCGCATCGTCCTTCTCGATGACGAACGCGGGATCGGCCAGCTGGGCGATCTCGACCACTTTGTTGTCGCTCAGGTCGAGCATGTAGCGGATGCTGCGCAGGACGTCGTTGTTGATCATGGGTCCATCATGCGACCAGGGGGCCTGCAATTCTACCGGTGCCGGCGCCCTGCCTACCTGATCGAGCGCTCAACGATGATGCGTTCCGCCAGCCACCGGTTGTTTCCCACCCGACGCGCCTGGACCCGCACCAGGTCACCGCGCTCCAGATCCTCCGGGCGATAGCGGCGACCCCGGTATTCGACCGTGGTGCGGCCGTCGTAGGCCAGCTGCACGCTGTCGCCGTACCGGTCGCCGTCAAGGCGGATCAGCCGCGACCGCGTGTCGACAAGGGCGACCGGGCCGCGCAGGTCATTGCCGTAGTCGTCGCCGTAGTCGTCGCCGTAGCCATTGCCGTAACCGTCTCCGTAGTCGCGTCCGTATCCGCGCTCACGGACGTTGCGCACGACCTCGATCGAACGCGCCCAGAGGTCGCGTCCTGACTCCGTGACATCCATCCGGATCACGTCGCCACGCTCCAGTCCTTCCACCGCGCTCTCGCGCCCCTGGTAAAACAGGCGCGTGCGCTGGTCGTAACGCACCTCCGCCTGTTGCATGCGGCCACTGCGCGGATCGTCGACACGCAGGAGAATGCGCTTGTAGCCGCGATCAACGCTGTCGACGACGCCCTGCAACTGGCCACCGTACTGCGCCGGATAACCCCGGTCCGGTTGCCCATAGTCGCCGGGATAGCTGCCACTGCCATAGCCGCCCGTGCTGGCGCAGCCGGCGAGCAGCAGCACGCTGGTGGCGAGCAGCATTGCAATGCCGCGGATCGTGTGGCGCATCAGATGCTCCCAGGGTCGTTGGAACGTGTCATATGCCTCCAGCGTCCGTGAACACAGGATCAGTGGCCGATGACGCCACGACGTCCGGAGCGTCCGCACTCCGAAAAGAAGCGCAGCATCTGTGCCGAGGCGTCGGGCCCTTGTGGATCGGTGTAGCTGCCACCCGCATCGCCGCCGGACCAGGCGTGGCCGGCGCCGTGGACAACCCAGTGTTCGGCCGCGATGCGGCCATCGGACGTGCGGTGCACGGTGCGGGTCGAGCTGCGCCCGCCGGGCCTGGTGTCGCGCTCGACAGTGCTGGACGTGGGATCGCCCGCTGTCCCGCTACCGCTACCGTCGCGGCTGCCGCTGCCGCCGCCATTGCCGAGGCTCTGCTCCACCACCCCCTGGCCGTTGCCCGGGTGTACCGTCGTATCGCTGTCGCCATGGAACACGATCGCAGGCACGGCAGCCGCGCCAGCAGCACGTGGATGCGAACACCGTCCACCCCCTTTGCGCATCGCTGCGAACGCCGACGGCATGTCGTTCGCCAGTCCGACCGGAAGGCCCGAGTGCACGCCGATGGCCGCGAAGACATCGGGATGCGTGCCGGCCAGCACCGCGGCCATCGCACCACCGGCGGACAGGCCGGCCACATATACGCGACGGGCGTCGAGCCCGTAGGTGGCCACCAGCTGCCGGGTCAGTGCGGCCAGGATCGCGGGCTCACCCTGCCCGCGCTGCTGGTCGCTGCCGCGGAACCAGTTCCAGCAGCGGTTCGGGTTGCGCTCGACCGACTGCGCGGGCCAGGCGACTACGTAGCCCTGCTCGTCCGCGAGCATGTTCATGCGCGTCCCGCGGGAAAAATCCTCGGGCGTTTGCGTGCAGCCGTGCAGCATGAGCAACAAGGGCGCGTCGGTGGTATCGAGGCCTCGTGGAATGTGCAGCAGATAATCCACCTCGCCGGCGTCACAGGAAAAGCGGTGGCGCGCACCGCTGGCACCGGTGCGCCCAAGCGGCGCCTTGGCTGCAGGTGCCTCGGCTGCAGGTGCCCTGGCAGGGGGCGCCTTGGCAGCCGGCGCCTCCGCTGGTCGCGACTTGCCGGCGTTGACCACCCGGAACTCGCCCTCGATGTACGGACTACCTGTGTCATCGCCACGCGCGTCGTGCGCGCGTGGTGCGGGTGCAGGGTCGGCCTTGCCACCGAGCGCATGCTGGATGGTCCGTGTCGCGGCTTGCAGATTGCCGGCCTGCATCAGGCGCATCGCCTGGCGCATGCTGTCGTTGCGAGGGTTCATGGGTGTCCTGTCAGTGGATGCGGCCGGCCAGCGCGGCCTTGACCTTCGGGCTTGCCTGGAGCACGCCAAGCACGGTGACCGACTCGATCGCCTCCAACGCCAGTTCCGGGGTGACGTCTCCGGCGATACGCACCAGGCCCAGGGCCTGGATCCGCAGGCGCTCGCCGGCATCGCGCGCGGCCTCGAGCTCGCGGCGACCGTAGTCCTGCAGTCCCATCACCAGGGTGCGGCGGGCGACGGTGTGCCGCAGCACGTCTCCATGCGCGGTGAGCTGGTTGCGGATGGCGGTGCGGATCAGGTCGGTGCGGTTGGAATAGAAGCCTTCCTGCACCAGCAGGTCGATCTGGCCCAGGTCGACGACTCCGAGGTTGATGGTGATTTTCTCGCTGTCTGCGGTGGTACGGGCACGCGGGTCGGCGGTCACGGGATCGCATCCGGGGAAGGCGGGCGCCATCCTAACACCATCCATATGGATGGTGATGGCCTGCGTCCGGTCCGGATTCGCCAGGGAGCCGTCCACATCGCGCCGGCCGTCCACCCTGGGATCCGGTGTACCTTGCTCCGCCCTGATACCTGGCTCCGACCACGCCGCGCCCATGAAGCCCACGCCACCCGTCCATGCACGCCCGGCCAAGGCGCGTGCCCACCCCGCGCTGCACCCGCGCAACCGGCACCAGGGCCATTACGACTTCGCACGCCTGATGGCGGCGTGCCCTGCCCTGTCCCCACACCTGGTGACCACCCCGCGCGGCGACAGCAGCATCGACTTCAGCGACCCCGCCGCGGTACGCGAACTCAACCGCGCCATCCTCCGCTGTGACTACGGCGTCGCCCACTGGGACCTGCCCGACGGCGCGCTTTGTCCGCCGATTCCCGGGCGCGCCGACTACCTGCACGGACTCGCCGACCTGCTCGCAGAATCCTGCAACGGCGCGATCCCGCGCGGCATGACGATCCGCGTGCTGGATGTCGGCGTCGGCGCCAGCTGCATCTATCCGCTGCTGGGACATGCCGAGTACGGCTGGCGCTTCGTCGGCTCCGACATCGACGCCACATCGCTGCAGGTCGCAGCGACCATCGTCCGCGCGAACAGGCTCGACAAGGCGATCGCACTGCGGCACCAGCCGCGGCCCGGCCACGTGTTCCGCGGCGTGGTGCGCGAGGAAGACCGCTTCGACCTGACCATGTGCAATCCACCCTTCCACGCATCCGCCCGCGAGGCTGCAAGCGCCAACCAGCGCAAGCTGCGCCAGCTCGGCGCGGCCTCGGCGCCTGCTTCGCGAGCGACGCCGGCAGCAACGCAAGCGCAAGCGCAAGCGTCCAACTTCGGCGGCCACGCCCACGAACTGTGGTGCCGGGGTGGCGAACCGGAATTCCTGCGCCGGATGGTCCGCGAAAGCGCCGAGTTCCAGCATCAGGTGCGCTGGTTCAGCAGCCTCGTCGCCCGGTCGGAGCACCTGCCGGCTCTGCGCAGGCAACTGCACCAGGTTGAAGCCGCCGCGGTCCGCGAAATGCCCATGGCCCAGGGCAGCAAGCAGAGCCGCTTCGTCGCCTGGACGTTCCAACGCACTCCCCCGGACAGCTGAGGGAGCGGCAAAGGACGCAACGCTCCGGGCGAGCCGCTGAAGCCGGCGGTTGCCGGCTGATCCATCGCACGCCGGGTCGTGCTTTGAGCGATGATGGCGGCACTCCGCCTGAATTGCCGTCCGCAACGTGCCCTCTTCCAATGCACCACAGCGTCGCGGCCTTGGCCGCAGGCCCTCGATCACCCGCGAGGACCTGATCGCGGCGGCGCTTGCGCTTCTTGGTCCCAACCGCAGCGTGTCCACCCTCGGCCTTCGCGAGGTCACCCGCGAGGCCGGGATCGCGCCCAACAGCTTCTATCGCCACTTCCGCGACATCGACGAGCTGGCGGTCACCCTCATCGATCGCGCCGGCAGTTCGCTGCGTACGATCATCGGCCAGGCACGCCACCGCGCAAGCACCGGGCACGGCGTCGTTCGCAGCTCCGTGGAAGCGTTCTTCGACCGGCTGCGCGCCGACGACAAATTCCTGAACCTGCTGCTGCGCGAAGGCCTGGCCGGATCGGACGCCTACAAGCAGGCGGTGGACGCGCAGCTCCGTTTCTTCGAAGAAGAGCTGCACGTGGATCTCATCCGGCTTGCCGAAGCCACCGGCATCCCGCTGCACGCACCGGAGCTGGTGGCGCGTGCGATCACCCGCCTGGTGTTCGCCGTGGGCGCCAGCGCGATGGACCTTCCGCCCGAACGCGACGCGGAACAGATCGACGAGCTGACGTCGATGGTCAAGATGATCGTTATCGGTGCGCGCGGGATGCACGCCAGCGCGAGTACCGGTGCTTCCGCAAGCGCCGGTTGATCCCCGGACGCAACAGCGCCGGACCTTCATCCGGCGCTGTCGTCTTGCCGCCACCCCGACGCAGTGGCGACCGGGGCCCTGTGGCCTCTACTGCGCGCTGCAGGTCGGCGCGTAGGTCCAGCCCGACCAGTCGTTGCAGCGACCGGAGCTGACCGAGTAGGGCTGTCCCCGCACCGCCCTGACCTGGACCGAAGAATCGTCATGGCAGTTGTGGCGCCCGCCCATCGCGACCGCCCAGTAGCCCGTGGAACAGGTGTGCCCACCCGCATCCGACCGGCGCGAGGGCACGCGGTAGTAGGTCAGGCGCGGACCGGTGAACGTGCACTTGTGGGTCATGGGGCTGGACCCGGCGCAGGTGCCGTGGTTGCAGTAGCTGGTCCAGCCCTGGTGGGTCTTCACGCTGGAGGTCGCGCTGTTGTAGCGCCACTTGCCCACCCGGGTGCCCGAATGCTCGGCGATGACGACGAAGGGCTTGCGCCACACCTGGATGTAGGTCTGGTACCGCCCACCGGCCGCGCGCGTGACATCCCGCTCTGTTGTCGCCTGGTCACGCACGGGCAGCAGATGCGTGGCCAGGCCCTGCGCCAGGCGCTGCAACGAAGCCTGTTCGTCTTCCTGGCTGAGTGCCACGCCTTCGCTCCTGGCGCCGTAGGCCAGCGCATTCAAGGCCGATGCCGCGCGGCCGAAGTCGGCGGCCAGCGCGCTGTGCTCGCGGCGATTGTCGAGTTCCATGGCCTCCGACCAGCCCTTGGGGATCGTATCGCCACCCAGCTCGGTCGCCATGACATAGCCATCGCCCGCCTTGACCATCGAATAGGTGTCGAAGCGACCCATGCGGCCCTCGGCATCGGGTTCGTCGGCGACGAACTGCTGCGAAGCCCGCAGCTCGATGCCGTTGCCGAGGTTGGCCACCAGTGCGCCGTCCGTCTGCCGGTCAAGCGCGACGTACCTTGCCGATTGCAGATAGAAGTCGGACACCTGCGCGGCATCGGGCGCGGCGTATGTCATGACGTCCACGTTCGCGCGCAGCGGGTAGCCCGACGCGCCTGCCGCCTGCCTGGCCACCGCCGCCAACGCGGCCTTCTCGGCCGCCAGCGAGGCATGCAGGTCGGACGCCCCCAGGGCGTCGCCCAACCCGGAGAGCATCCCGGTATAGGCGGAACCGTCCGCTGCCGTGAACTCGCCGGCCTGCGGCGCCCAGTGCTTCGCATACGGCTCGCCGCCCAGCGCCAGGGTGCGCGCTTCCGCGTCGATGACGCGAACGCTCAATGCGCCGGGCGCACCGGTCTTCTCGTCAAGCACCCTGCGCGCTTCGAAATACAGCTCGGTGCCGTTGACGTTGTAAACGCCAACCAGGCCCAGTTCCGGATCCGCCAGGAAGAACTTGACGTTCCCCTCCGGAGATCCGGTGTTGACGCTGCCGGCCGTCCCCACGTTGCCGGCGGCGGCGGTACCGGCCAGGGCCATGCCCGTGGCCAGCGTGATGCAGATTGCGATCCTGCCAATGCGATTCATGTCTGTTTCCCCGAGAGTGTGTTGTTGGACCACTGGAACGCGGACAACCAAGCAGCAACTCGACGCGAGCTTCCCGACATGCCCCGGACTGGCGACCCGCATGGGGGTTCCGGACAGCTCATGCACGACTGTACACAAACTATACATATGTGCATTTTGCATTGCAGCAGACGTGGGAGACGCTCGAACCGCATGCAGGCGCCAGCACGATCGCTCGCGCTGCCAAACGCTAGCGCTGCCGCCAGGCCTCCACCAGCGCCAGCATCCGTTCCTGCTGGGCGGGCGCCCAGCGACGGATCCGCTGCGCCACGCCTTCGTCGCTGCGCCAGTCCGGCTCACCCGCCGCCGCGACGTCGTACCACTGGAGTGCGAGCTCCGACTGGCCGGTGGTCCAGTACAGCAGCGCCAGGCTGTAGGCCGCCCAGAACGGCTCGCCGCCGTGCAGTGCGATCGCACTCTGCCAGTCCGCGAACGTGGCCGCGTAGTCCTCCTGGTCGTAGCTCGCCCAGCCCCTGGACCACAGCAGGTGCCGCTCGTGCGGGCTGCCCGGCTCGGACGCGGCCAGTGCCGCGTCGAAGTCCCGGCGCGCGCGCACCAGGTCGCCACTCTCCATGAACACGTAGGCCCGGCTCGAAAGCGCCACGACGTTGCGCGGATTCTTCTGGATGTTCGCGTTGAGGAGCCGGCGAAAGCGTGCCCGATCGCCGGGCGGCGTGGGCCGGTACCTTGCCGCCCGATCCTCGTCGAGGTAGCTGCCGTCGGGCGCCATGGCAGGCAGCGCGTCAGCCGCGGCGGTGGCGCCGGAGAACAACAGCAGCAGGATCAGTCCAAGGCGATGCGTCATCGCATGTCTCCGGAATGATCCGGCGGGCGCGGCACCCGGCGGGTGCCCACACGCAGAATCACGGGGTGGCTGGAACGGTACGACATGGCTCCGCGGGTGTCAGGACCCGCGCTTGAGCAGGGATTTCAGATCCGCGAACGGCGTGGCCCGGGCGGCGGCCGGCGCGTCTTCCGCGTCGCGCGCGCTGACGCCGGTGTGGTCGAGCTGGCGCGAGTGCTCGTTGTCGTGGCAGTACACGCACAGCAACTCCCAGTTGCTGCCGTCGGTCGGATTGTCGGAGTGGTTGTGGTTGCGATGGTGGACCGTCAACTCCTGCAGGTTGGCGCGGGTGAACTCGCGCGCGCATCGGCCACAGATCCACGGGTACATCTTCAGCGCGCGTTCGCGGTAGCCCTTGGCCCGCTCATCCGCGCTGCGTCGGGCGTCGGCGACGATGCGGTCTAGGCGGGCGTTGTCTGGCGTTGACATGGTCACAGGGTCACGTGGGAGCGGCCGGGACAAGGTAGCACCGGCTGCAACCACCTGAAGGCCCGAATGCGGCACCAGTGCGTCCACCCTATCTACACTCGCGGAATGCGGAGGGAAACAGGCATGCACAAGGGAGGGGCCGGCAGCGGCGGCGCAGGAACGGCAGGCACCGCCGATGACCGCCAGCTGCTGCGTGGCATCCTCGTGCACGATATCCGGCTGGACCTGCGCCGACACCTGCGTCCGATGCTGGCCTGGTACCTGTTGTTCACCGCCTTCGCGACGGTGGCGGCCGCACCGCTGACCACGTGGTCGCTCGCCGCCCTCCTGCACTGGATCGAGCGGCCGCTCGCCGGCGACTTCGACGGCGTCCGCGACAACCTGCTCGCGCTTGCCTGGCTCATGCTCGCCGGTGCGCTCAGCTGGTACGTGGTCATGCTGCAACAGGCCGGCATGCTGCTGGTCTCGGCAAGCCACGGCTGCCGCTACCGCACGGCCGCGGCGGCGCTTGTGGGCATGCTTCGGCGTGCGGGCCCGCTTGCCGTGCTCGCGGCCTGGCAGGTCCTGGCCCATGCGCTGCTGGCCGTGCCCTGGCTCGCGACAGGTGTCGTGCTCTACCGGCTGCTCCTGGCCAGCTACGATCCCTATTTCGTGGTGACCGCGCAGCCGCCCGCGCTGTGGTGGTTCCTGGGCGGCTTCCTGCCGGTGCTGGCGATCGGGCTGCTACTGCACGCGACGCTCTACTTCCGATGGCTGCTGGCCACGCCCGCACTGGTGCTGGAAGGCCTGTCGCCGGTGGCCGCACTGCTCCACAGCCGCAGGCTCACCCGTGGCCGGCACCTGCGCATCGCGATGCTGGTGGTGGGCGTCGCGCTCAGCGTCGCCGCCATGCCGCTGGTCGTGACCGAGCTGTACGACCGCGCCGCCACCCCGCTGCTGGACTGGCTGCCGGATCATCGCTTCCTGGTCAGTGCCGGCATGGTGGCCTACCTCACGTTTTACGCCGTCACCGTGCTGGGCGTGCTGCTGCTTGGCAGCACCTTGAACACGCTGCTGGTCCGCGCGCTCTTCCACCGCCTTGGCGGCGCCCGTGGCGCCCGCGCGGTGGACGCCACCCCGCGCCGCCCCGGCCGGTTCGTGTGGGGCGCGGAAATCGCGTTCCTCGCCGTGGCGCTGGTGCAGGCGACGATCGCCGTGGCAAGCATGAACCTGCGCAGCGACGTGTCGGTCACTGCGCATCGCGGCGCGGCCCTGGTTGCACCGGAGAACACGCTTGCGTCGTTCCAGGCGGCCATCGATGCCGGGGCGGACGCGATCGAACTCGACGTCCGGCTCAGCGCCGACGGCGCCGTGGTCGTGTTCCACGACAGCGACTTCCGGCGCATTGCCAGCGATCCACGTGCTGTCGTGGACACGCCGCTGTCGGCCATGCGCGACATCGATATCGGCAGCTGGTTCGATCCCGCATTCGCTGGCGAACGCATCGCGACGCTGGGCGAAGCCCTTGCCTTCATCGACCGACGCGCGCTGGCGCTGATCGAGCTCAAGCCCGACGCAGGCAACGCGCAGGCCCTGCTCGACGCCAGCCTGCGCGAGGTCGCGCGCGGCGGCTACGGGGACGTGGCCATGTTCGCTTCGCTCTCCCCCGAGCTGGTGCGCGCGGCCCGCGCCGCTGCACCACAGGCCCGGCTGGCCCTGTTCGCGAATGCCGCACTGCCGGGCACCGCCCGTCGGACCGACTTCGACATGCTGGGCCTCAACCACCTGCGGATCGACGCCGAAGCCGTGGCCGACGCGCGCCGCGGGGGCTACCTGCTGCAGGCGTGGACCGTCAACGATCCAGGGCGCATGGCGCGCTACATGGACCTGGGCGTGGACGACATCAGCACCGACGTGCCGGCAGAGGCGGTGCGGCTGCGGGCGGAGCGGTCGGCGCTGACAGACGTGGAGCTGCTGCTGGTGCGCCTGCACAGCTGGTTCCGGCGCTGACCGGGATCGGGAAGGTCACGCCGGGCAGTCCGTGGCTTGATACAGCGCAGGGACCGGTGCTGCGCGGCGTTTATGGAACCGCGGGCGCGCGCTTCAGCGCGTCCGGGTCCAGGACGCGGTCGACGCTGCTTACCAGCGCCTCCCGCGGCATCGACGCGAACTGCTCCACCTCGGCCAGTCCGGGCTCCACCATCGCGAGCGTGACCCGGAAGCGGTAGGGCGGCTGCAGCGCCAATGCTTCGGCAGCGGCGGCGATCTTCTCCTGGGTGATGTGGACCTGCAGTTCACGGGTGCCCGGCCCCAGGCTGTGCTCCGCGCGGTGCAGCGTCCCGACGGCCGCGCCCGCTTCGCCCACCATGGCCACGGTCAGTTCGTAGCGATGCCTGTATGAACCCGAGAACGCGATCCGGACATCCATGTCACGACCATTCCCGTTGCGGAGGTACTCCACCTCCGCCAGGCGATAGGGATCGCGGATGAGCACCGGGGGCGTAGCGCGAATCTTCTCCGCCACGCTCTGCATGCAGGCCTCGCGCGAGATTCCCGACCCATCGAAAAACAGCGAATCGCGCTCTCTGACGTCCTCGCACAACGATGCATCCAGGTACTTCACCGCCGCCGCCTGCAGGCAGGACGAGCGCTTGAAGTAGCTCTTCTTCCCCGGCGAACCGAACAGCAGCCCGGTGGCGTACTCCGACGGATCCATGCGCAGGCAACGGTCCACCGCGGCGGCCTTGCGGTCACAGGCACTGCAGCTGAAGTCGCGCGCATGCGCAGACCCCGTCCCGGCAACAAGCAGGACAGGTGCGAGGAAGACCACCGCGGACAACGAGGCTCTTCCACGAATGACTGTCGACTTGCCGATGTCCTGGAACGGGTCGACGCGCATCTCAGAACACCGACAGTCCCGTCATCCGCGTAAAACGATGCAGCGCGTAGCGGCCGAGCTGCGAGTTACCCTTCTGGTCCAGGCCGGGCGACCACACGCACAGGCCCATCACGCGCGGCACCACCGCGACGATGCCGCCGCCAACGCCGCTCTTCGCGGGCAGGCCGACATAGAAGGCGAAATCTCCGGCGGCGTCGTAGGTGCCCGCCGTCATCATCACCGAATTGATGCGGGTCGCCCCCTCGGACGTGGTCACCTGCTCGCCCGATGCCCCACAGCGCCCGCCATCGGCCAGGAACTGCACGCTGCGGGCCAGGTCCACGCAATCCATGCACAGGGAACACTGCAGGTAGTAGAAATCCAGCACGTCCTCCACGCTGTTGTGCAGGTTGTCGTAGCTGCGGATGAAGTTGGCCATCGCCACGTTGCGGTAGCCGCTCTCGCGCTCCGACTTCGCCACCACCTCGTCGGTGCCGACCTCCGGATTGCCGGAGCGCGCACGCATGAACTCCAGAAGCGTGGCTTCCGCATCGCGGTAGCCCGACAGCACCACGTCCGCCGTGACCAGGGCACCCGCGTTCATGAATGGATTGCGCGGGATGCCTTTCTCGAGCTCGAGCTGGATCAGTGAATTGAACGGGTCGCCCGAAGGTTCCCGATCCACCCGCGTCCACAGCTGGTCGCCGGCCGCTTCCAGCGCCAGCGTGAGCGTGTGCACCTTGGAGACGCTCTGGATCGAGAAGCGCTCGCGCGAATCCCCCACTTCGTGGACCTCGCCATCCAGCATCGCCAGCGCCATGCCGAAACGATCCTTCGGCACGTTGGCCAGCGGGGCGATGTAGTCGGCCACCTCGCCTTCACCAAAACGCTTGCGGACCTCCTCGTTGATGGTGCCGAGGATGTCGTCCAGGTCAAGGCGACCGAGTTCCTCGGGATTCGGTGGAAGCTTGCGCATGCGGTGTCCGGTGGCTGCGGGTCAACTAATGTACGTCAACGCGCCAGGCCGGTCGCTGCGTGGACATGCGTGTCGCAAGGCCGCGGAATACCAGCGCCCCGCCGTCGGCATCCTATTCGAAGGGCGCTTCGTCATAGGGGCCGCGCAGTGGCGCGTCGCGTACGGCGGCCGCCATGTCGTCGCGCTGGATGCCGGCGCCGCGCAGGGTCGCGGCCAGCAGCACGGCGCGCCGCTCGCCTTCCAGATCGGATATCCGCGCGATGTAGTTCACATAGGTCGGCGCCGGCACGGAAGCCATAACGGCACCGACGAGGTTGTATGGCCGCAAGCCCTGCAGCGCGCCCTCCTCCGACTGGGGCAGACCCTCCAGCGCCTGGCCGACGTCCCGGTACGGCAGCTCGGACATCGCTCCCAGGTGCAGCATGCGCGCGGCGAACAGGTTGAGCGTCGCCTGCTCCTTGAACAAGGGGCGCTGCAAGCGCTCGGCCAGCCCCGCCGCCGCACCCGCCTGCGCTTCGGGCGACATGGCCATACGCAGCGAGGCGCCGATGACCTGCCACTCTCCGCCAAGGGGGCGCGCAAGGGAGCGCTCGGCCAACGTCAGCGGCTGTCGCCACGACGGCGGCACGGCCGCGCTGGCGAGATCCCGCGGAAGCTCGCGCAGGGCAAGGTTGCCGAACGCGAAATTGCGCCTTACCGCGGCCACGGCAACCATCTTCGAAATCAGCAGATCCGACGAGGCCAGTACCTCTCGCCAGAACACAAGATCCTGCTCCAGGAGATCCCGCACCGCCGCTGGATCCGGCGCCAGCGCCTGTTGCCACGCTGCCAGCAGATGCAGCTTCTGGCCCTCCAACGCGTGCTGATAGCCCGCCAGTGGCGTGTTCGCATCAACCGGAATCGCCTCGCGCCAGGCCGCGGTGGCGAGCATCCGGCGATACCGGTCCAGCAGCCACTGCTCCGACGCCAGCCACTGCGCAAGCGCACCGGGATGCGCGCCCAAGGTCTCCGCACATGCGGGGTGGTCGTCGCCACATGCCGCGGCCAGAGCGACGACCTCGGGACTCCGGCCTGCCCGGTATTCCGCATTCCTGCCGGGCAACGCGGGATAACCATCCGCAGCCGAGGTTGAAACGAAGGTTTCAATGTATGCATTGCGGGCGCCGCCCAACTGCACCGGGTCCATGTCTGCCGTGGCGGCGATGCCCAGCGCATGGATGTATCCGTTGGCGGCATCGGCCAGCGGTGGGCGATCGCGCTTCATGGCGACCAGCTGCTCCGTGCCCGCCGACGGCGGCTCGTCGTTCCAGTTGATGGCGAGCAGTGCCAGGTACGCGATGACCGGAAGCGCCACCAGCGCCGCCACCGCCCACGCGATCGACTGCAGCATGCCCCTCGCTTTCATCCACACCCCCTGTGCGCCGTGCCCATGTCAATGACGCCGTGCGAGCGCCATTCGTGACCGCAGGGTTGTAGTCTTCCACATGGGCGCATGACAGCGCGGAAAACCGCGCGTGCTCACGGGTACCGCGCTGCGATTTCCTTGCCGTTCCCACCGACGCCGGCGCGCGACAGCGACCGCAGCGCCTCGCGTGGCTCAGTGGCGCCCTTCAGCGAACTCTTCCACCAGCTTGCGGCAGAACGCCGGCAGATCCTCGGGCTTGCGGCTGGAGACCAGGCCCTGGTCCACCACCACCTCCTCGTCCACCACTTCGGCACCCGCATTACGCAGATCGGTGCGCACGCTCGGCCACGAGGTCATGCGGCGGCCGCGAACGACGTCAGCCTCGATCATCACCCACGGCCCGTGGCAGATCACGCCGACCGGCTTGCCGCTTTCCACGAAGTCGCGCACGAAGCCGACCGCCTTCTCGTCCATGCGCAGCGTGTCGGGGTTCTGCACGCCGCCGGGCAGGATCAGCCCGTCGTATTTATCCACGCGCGCGTCCGCCACGAGTCCGTCCACGGACAGCTTGTCGCCCTTCTTGTCGTGGTGCATGCCCTGGATCTCGCCGGGCTCCAGCGACAGCAGGCGCACGGTGGCGCCCGCGGCCTCCACCGCCTTGCGCGGCTCGGTCAGTTCCACCTGCTCCACGCCGTCGGTGGCGAGGATGGCGATGGTCTTGCCTTCAAGGAACTTGCCCATGAGTGCTCCCGGTTGTTGTTGGAGGCGCTCCAGATTGGCCGGGTGGTCATCGCCGTCGCGTGATCGATCTTGAAAAACAGTCAAAGCAGGACGCGCAGTCGATCGGCTGGACCGTCGAAGATCCGGCCATCCCAGGCGACCCTGGGCTTCGACCAGCAATTGCGGATCGTGGGACCGCAGGCCACGCCTTTGCGGATGCTTCATCCGCGCTCGGCTAAACAGGGGACCCCGCAAGGAGTTTTCCCGATGAGCCAAAACGACGCCCCCGCCACCGTTCCCGCCGTGGACCTGCAGCGTTACCTCGGCACCTGGTATGAGATCGCACGGCTGCCGATGCGACACGAGCCCGAGGACTACCGGGACATCACCGCCACCTACAGCCTGCAGGACGACGGCAAGGTGCGGGTCGCCAACCGCGCCATCGACGGCAAGGGCGAGCGGCAGGAATCGATCGGCGAAGCGACGCCGGTGGACGGCAGCAGCAACAGCAAGCTGGAAGTGACGTTCCTGCCCGAAGGGCTGCGCTGGATTCCGTTCACCAAGGGCGACTACTGGATCCTTCGCCTGGATCCCGACTACCGCGTTGCCCTGGTCGGCAGCCCGGACCGCAAGTATCTGTGGCTGCTCGCGCGCGACCCGCGCCTCGACCCGTCGACCCGTGACGACTACCTCGCCACGGCGCGTGCGCAGGGCTTCCAGCTCGACGACCTGATCCACACCCCTCAAGGCGGCCCGCCGCCCTACCCGTAACCGCGGCTTACCCCCTACCGCACGGGCCTGGCGCTTTCCGGGTCGCGTCGCCGGCCCCGGTCAGTCCACGGCGTGGTCGAGATCTCCACCGCCTCCTGCAGCCGGAAACCTCAGCGGTCGAAGTGGCAGAGAGTCACGATCTCGTCCGGGTTGAAGCCCGGGTAGTGGATCGCGAGCTGGGCGAACAGGCCCGCCGGCCTGCGGCACGCGGGATCGTGCTCGAAGCGCAGCGCGGCCTCGTCGAGATCGCGGAACGCCCGCTGCTCGGTCTCCAGCGCGACCGGCGGCGAGAGGCTGCCATCGCGCAGCCGCAGCCGCACCACCGGGACTCCCAACCAGCGCGTCCCGCGGCGCACGGTGGTGTTGCGCCCATCCAGGAAGACCGCATTGGCGAATTCGAGTACTGGCAGTGCGTCGTGCATGGGAGCTCCGTCGGGCTGTCGATGCTAGTCCAGCCGGAGGTCCAGCCCCGTGAGGTCGCTGTCCGGGCCCAGCACCCGGTCACCGTGGCTCTGGTCGCACGGTGGCTGATGCCCGCGAAAAGGCGGGCGGCCTGGCCGTAGCCTTCGGTGGCCGGCGGGGCCGATGCACAGCGTCAACAGCCTGGGCTCGATGCAGGCGGATGGCTACGGGAACACGACACTGGATCGTTCGAAAGCCAGCTGAGGACTCCGGTGGTGCTGTGCCGATATTTATGTTGCGGGGTCCGGGAAAGGGTTTCCCGCCGCCGCTGGCATGCCTCTTGCATGGCACAGCACGGCAGGTGGATACCTGCTTTCGTTCTTGTTGGCGGGTTCACGCCTTGCCTGCGCGTGAAACCTGCTTTTTCTCAAGCAGGCTAATCAGGGGGACAAATGAAATTTCGTGTATTCGTTCTTGGCATCGCCGTGTGCCTGGCGTCCGGCTGCGCAACCATCGTGGGCGACTCTACCCAGATGATTCCGATCACCAGCACACCCGGCGATGCGGAAATAGCCATCACTGATGAAACCGGCAGCGTGGTCTATCAAGGCCGTACGCCTGCCTCCGTGGTCCTGCACAAGAGCGATGGCAGCTATTGGGGCGGAAAAACGTACAGCGTCGCCATTTCCAAGGCGGGTTATCGCCAGCAGACAATTACTTTGGAATCATCGGCGAACGCCTGGTACATCGGCGGGAACTTCATCTTCGGTGGGCTAATCGGGTGGTTCGTCGTCGATCCGCTGAGTGGGAAGATGTACACCCTGTCGCCGCAGGCGATCAGCTCCACGCTTGGAGCAGAAGCGGCGCACAACAACACGTCGACAGATGGCAGCATTTCAGTTGTCCTGCTCGAGGACGTTCCGCAGGCCCTGCTTTCGCAGATGGCGCCCGTAAACTGAACTGACATAGCGACCGCCGGCACGGTGCGCACTTCATCGTGCCGGCGGCCAGGCGCCCGCAGCCGTGCGGCGCGGCGGCAGCCCGGCCCGGGCGATGCGGCGGCGCAGGCGCACGATGTCATGGACGGCTATCAGGGCGGAGCCACGCGCCGCACGTTGACGCGCCATTGCCCCGGTCCGCGGCACGATCGGCGCTCCCCTGCGCACATTCCCGTCATGAAACTCGAAGGTTCCTGCCATTGCGGATGCATCCGCTTCCAGTGCGAGGCCTACGCGCCCGTGCCGTTCCTTCACTGCTACTGCTCGATCTGTCGCAAGACGGCGGGCGGCGGCGGCAGCGCGGTCAACCTGGGCGCGCGCGCCGACACCCTGGAGGTCGAGGGCGGCGAGCACCTCGGTGTGTACCAGGCCCGGATACGCGATGACGACGGCGGCTGCCGGATCAGTTCGGGCCAACGCCACTTTAGCACCCGCTGCGGGAGTGCGCTGTGGCTGTGCGACCCGGAGTGGCCCGACCTCGTCCACCCGCACGCCTCGGCCATCGATACGCCCCTGCCCGAGGCTCCAGAGCGGGTGCACATGCTGCTGGGATCGAAGGCGGACTGGGTCAAGGTGCCGGAGGGATCCGGGGAGGTGCGGATAGAGGGCTTTCCGGAAGAGTCGCTCGAGGACTGGCATCGTCGGCATGGTCTACTGCAGGCTGCGCGTTAGCTTCGATGCGTCCCGAAGGCCGACCATCCATGTCACGCGAACCCACGCCCACGCCGCGCACCGGGCAACCGGATCCCAAGCTCACGCGGGATGAGTTCGAGCGGCGCTACCGCATCGCGTTCGTGGACCCTGCGTTCGACGCCCACCGCGACGCCATCGACCGCCTTGCCGCAGTGGCCTGGAAGGCGTACGACGAGGGCCGCAAGGCGCCCCGCACGCACCCCGCGGGGCCCGGCTTCCACGATCCGACGTACGACCTGTCGGACGAATGGCGGGCGGCGCGTGACGCCATCCACGCCGCCGAAGCCCGCCAGCGCGACCCCGGCACGCCCGATCGGATCCTGCTGGTGTGCGCCTCGCCGCGCAGCGAGCACACCTGCCCCGGCGAGATGTCCAAGACCTGGCGCCTGCTGGAGGCCGCGCGCGATGCCGCGACCAGCGCCGGCGCCGAGTGCGACGTCCTCGAGCTCAATCGCCTCGCGTCCGAATACGGCCGCACCATCCATCCCTGCAAGGCCTGCGTCTCGACCGCCATGCCCCTGTGCCACTGGCCCTGCTCCTGCTACCCCAACCACGGCCTGGGTCAGCACCAGGACTGGATGAACGCCATCTACCCGCGCTGGGCCGAAGCCCACGGCGTGATGATCGTGACGCCGGTGCACTGGAACCAGGCCACTTCGCCGCTCAAGCTGATGATGGACCGGCTGGTCTGCGCCGACGGCGGCAACCCCGACCCCACGTCCACGGCCGGCAAGGATCCCGAGCGCGCGAAGCGTATCGAGCTTGACGGCTGGGACTATCCGCAGCACCTGGCCGGCCGCGCGTTCGCGGTGCTGGTGCATGGCGACAGCGAAGGCACGCAGGCGGTCCGCCACGCGCTGGCCGACTGGCTGCGGGGCATGGGCCTGGTGGATTCGGGCGCGCTGTCGCAGGTGGACCGCTATGTCGGCTACTACGCGCCGTATGCCACCAGCCATGCCGCGCTCGATGGTGACCAGGCGCTGCTCGAGGAGAGCCGGAACGCGGCGCGCGCGCTGGTCGAACGCATCCGCCAGCTGCGCACGGGCCAGCGCGAGGCGGGCGACGGCCTCCGGCTGCCGCGGCAGAAGTGAGCGGCCTGAGTCCGTTCGCTCCCCCCGCGGCCACCCCAACGATGCGCGCGTTCCTGGCTATGCTTCCTCGCAGACGTCGCTGCCGGCGCGCCCCACCCTGAGGACTCCACATGGATCGTCGCCGCTTCCTTGGCGTGACTGCAGTTGCCGCCGCTTCGCCGGCCTTGTCCGCGCTGGGCGCGCCTGCCACGGCCGACAGAGCCGAAACCTTGTTCAAGGGCGTGAACTTCGCCTCCGACGGCCTTGGTCTCAATCCCGCCGAGTACGCCACGCTGCTGGGCGGGATCGTGGCGGAAGACGGCTTTGCCCCGGACTACTACTCGCAGGGCGGCGTTATCCGCGAACTCGAACGCAGGTTCGCCCGCCTGCTCGGCAAGGACGACGCCATCTACCTGCCCACCGGAACGCTGGCGAACCACCTCGCGGTGCGCAAGCTCGCCGGAGCTGACCGCCGCGTGCTGGTGCAGGCGGAAAGCCATCTCTACAACGACAGCGGGGACTGTGCGCAAACCCTCAGCGGGCTGAACCTCGTGCCTCTCGCCGAGGGAAGCAGCACCCTGCCTGTCGACGAGGTGGAGCGCTGGCTGCGGCGCGCCGACAGCGGCCGGGTCGAGACCCGCGTCGGCGTCATTGCCATCGAGTCACCGGTGCGGCGACGGCACCATGAGATGGCCGACTTCGATGAACTCCGCCGCGTCAGCAGCCTTGCCCGCGAGCGCGGCATCCGCCTGCATCTGGACGGGGCGCGGATGTTCAACCTGCCACTCCACTCGGGCAGGAGCCTCCACGAGTACAGCGCGCTGTTCGACACGGTGTATATCTCGCTGTGGAAGCACTTCAACGCCGGGTCCGGCGCGATCCTCGCCGGGGATGCCGGCTTCATCGAGGGCCTGTACCACCAGCGGCGCATGTTCGGCGGCGCCCTGCCCCATGCCTGGCCGGCGGCCGCGGTGGCGCTGCGCTACGTCGATAGCTACCTGGAGGACTACGCGAAGTCATGGCAGGTCGCCGACCGGTTGATTGCACTGCTGCAGGACGACAGCCGGTTCTCGTTCGAGAAACTTCCTCACGGTACCAGTCGCTTCTTCATGACGGTGACCGGGGTGGGCGCTGACCTGCTCCGCGAACGCCTCGCGAAGCAGGGTGTCGTACTGTCCCACGGCCATCCGGACAGCGGCAGGTTCGCGATGCAGGTCAACCCGACGCTGCTGCGGGTATCGGCGGACACCCTGGCCGGGATGTTCATCAACGCGGCTGGTGGTCGAGAAGATTGATCGCGGCGGGGACGGTGCCCGGAAGCAACCGTCAGGTAACCCCGCTGCGCCGCGAGACCCAGGCATGGATCAGCCCGGCCTGGAAGAACTGGACCGGCGTATCGAAGCCGCCGGACGCGATGATGGATGCAACATCCGCCGGAGGCAGGACCGCCACGTCCCGGGTATAGGCCACGCGGGCGCGTTCTATGGCCTCCGCCGGCACCTCGGCCGCGGACATCATCCGCAGCCAGGCCGGCAGCAGCACCCCATACGCGGGCGAGGCCACGTCGGAGGCGAGGTCCGAACTCGCCAGCAGGCCGCCGGCGCGCAGGCGTGCGGCAATCTCGGCGAAGAAGCGCACGCGCTGTGCGCGGTCGACAAGGAACTGCGAGACCAGGAAGCAGGTGGCGGCGTCGTAGTGCGCCCCGGCCGGCAGCGAGTCGACGAAGCCTTCGTGGAAGTGGCAGCGATCGGCGAAGCCTTCCGCTTCGGCGCGTGCACGGCAGGCTTCGAGCATCCGGCCCGATGGCTCCAGCGCGGTGAAGGTCCACGTCGGGAACGCCTGCGCAAGATGCGCCATTTCCACGCCCGTGCCCGCGCCCACGCACAGCACCCGCGCATCGGCAGGCAGCCCGGCGAGCATTGGATCGAGCAGGAAGTAGAGGCAGTCGCGGATGGCGGCGGTGCGCGACCACTGCTGGTCGTATCCCGGCGCCATCTGGTCGAACAGTTCAACGATCTGGCTGGCATCCATGTGGGCGATGTTAACCGCCCGCGAACTACACTCGGAACCGACTGGGGGTCGTGGACGTCATAGCCGATCACATGGCCAGGATCGCCAATCCGCAGCGTGCTTCCCTTCGCGCGACGTCGCGCGTTGCCGGACGCCGCGGGGTTTCGCGTTAAGGTCTGCTCACGCAACCCCGGAGAACATCATGGAACGATCCGCCGCTGCCTGCCTGGCCGCCCTGTTGGTCGTGGCGCTGGCCACCGCCTGCGCGCCGACCGCCGATGACGATGCCGCAACCGCCACCGTACCCTCCGCGTCGTCCAACGCCAGCAACGCGAAGGACAGCGCTGCCCGCCCAGCCGTCCTGACCGACGCCAACCTCGACGCCTACGGCCGCGCACTCGCCAAGCAGGCCGAAATCATCCGTCGCCCCGGCCGCGGCACCCACTACGGCGTGACCATAAGCATCCACGACCTCGATGGTGAAACCGGCGAAGTGCTGGAAGCCGCCGGCATGACGGTCGACGAGTACCGCGCCGTGGAGCAGCAGGTCGAGCCGGTGTTCACCATCCTCAACTTCAAGGGCGAGATCGGCCCGCCGCGCTCGATCGACCTGGAGGCCGCGCCGGAGTGGAAGGCGAAGCTGGAAGGCGATCCCTTCGCCACCCTGCCGCCCGAATCGGCCGCCGCGCTCCGCCGCAGCATGGACACGCTGGTGCCGCTCTGGAGTGACGTGATCGGGCTGACGGCGCAGCACGGGCGCTGACAACGCTGCACTGGGCCGCGTTCGTCTCCTGCACATTTTTCCCATTCCTCCAAGACGAGCCACTGCCATGCGCCCATGGATGATCACCGCCCTCCTCCCGCTGTTCTCCGCTGTAGCCCTGGCCGGCACGCCACTCCCGGACGCACCGCACGTGGTCGTCCAGGGCGAAGGCTTGGTCAGCGTGGCGCCCGACTCGGCCACGGTGTCCATGGTCGCGCGTCACCGCTCCGCGGATGCGGGCGAAGCCAAACGAGTGGTCGACCGCGCGGTCGCTGCCTTGCTCAAGGTGGCGCCCGACTACGACGTGGCAGCCGACGACATCACCGCCTCCGACCTGGCCCTGCGCGAGGACGAGGAGTACGACGACAACGACCGCCGCCTGCCCTCGGCCCACGTCGCCAGCCGCGAAGTGAAGGTGCGCATCGATGACCTCGAGCGGCTGGGTGCGTGGATGGACGCCGCGATGGCAGCGGGCTTCACCGATGTGTCGGACGTCAGCTTCAAGTCCAGCCGGGAAACCCGCCTGCGCGAAGACGCGCGGGCGCAGGCGGTGGCGGATGCCCGCGAGAAGGCCGGCGGCCTGGCCGTGGCCTTCGGCGGCCGCCTCGGGCCGGTGTACAGCATCAACAGCCTGAATTCGATGCAGGCGGATGGGTACGGAAACACAACGCTGGATCGCATCCAGGTCACGGGCACGCGCATGGACAGCGGGCGATACCTGCAGCCCAGGATCGACTTCACCGAGCGGGTGTCGGCGGTGTTTGAAATCGTGCGGTAAGCCGGAGTCCCTGGTGCAGGCGAAGCGACCCGCGCAGCGCCAGAGGCTCGGAGCATGCATTGATCTTCAATCCGGGAAGTCCCTACGCGGATTCGCGACCATGGCGAGGTTTCCGAACGCCAGAACAGACTAGGCTCGGGATTGCCCAGGGGGCCATTGCACCAAGCGGTGATGCCCCTCGTCGACATGGAGGATCGACTTGACCGGCTCAAGCACAGCCCGCCTGCCGTCGGACCCGCTGCACCCGGACCACGAGATGTACCAGCGACTCCTCGCGGGTGTCGCGGCGCTCGACCGCTGGGATCCGGCGCAGGCTTCAAACCTGGCCGCCGCCCTTTATGCGGATCTCCGCACCAAGCAGCCGCACATGCTGGCAAGCGATTTGGGCCGCGTGCTTGCCGGCGACCCGATGGCCCAGCGACCATCCCTGTTCGCGGCCCCGCAAAGCGGCTACCACTCCCACACCAGTGATCCCAGCATCCTCCTCTTCAGCACGCCGATAACGGCCGGGGATCGCCCTGCAAACCGGACCCTGATGCCATTCGGCCGTCACACGACGATCGACCACACGGGCTACCTGACGGACCCTGGCATTACGCAGACGCCGATTCCCGCCATCTCCCACGCGCCCATACCCCAGGTCAACGGCGTTGTCCTGCATCGCACGGAATCGAGCACGGCTGCCAGCACGCTGTCCACTTGGCGCTCCCGGGACGCGGGAACCGGCGCGCATTTCCTGATCGACCGCGACGGCACGATCCACCAGACCGTCAGCGTCGACCGCCAGGCCTGGCATGTCGGCGCGATCCGGTCGCGCGGGGAAGTCGAGGGCACCATCACCATGGACGACCGGCGCGAACTCGATGCCGCACGCAATGGCCAGACTGAATGGCGTGGCCCCGCCGTGCGCGCCGTCAGCCGGATCGAATCCAGCCGGCCCTACCCGGAACGCTATCCGGGCAACGCCGACAGCATCGGCATCGAAGTGGTCGGCCGCTATCACCCGGCGACGCAGCGCTGGGACGAGCCGACGCCCGAACAGACCGCTGCAATCAACCGTCTGATGGAATCCCTGCAGCGCAACTTTGGACTGACCGACGAGGATGTTTACGAACATGACGCCATTTCACGCAAGACACCCGGCGAAGGCGCCGGCCTTTACGTTCCTGCCCCACCTGGCTTGGGTCCTGATGCTGCCGATGCTGGGCGCGTGCCAGCCGCAGGCCCGCAACGATAGCGCCAGCCCCCGCGCACCTGATTCCCTGACAGACGTCAATGTGCTGGAGATTTCACCGGCCCGCTACCAACCCACAGACGCTTCCCGGGCATCCCAGGCCGAAGCGGACGCATGTGGTGCCTGGTCGCTCGACCATCATCAGGCAGAGACCTTCTTTGGCCTGAGCGAGCAACTTCCAGAAGGCCGGCTCAACGATTTCCACTGGCTGCCGTGCTCGATCAAGGGCCGCCTGCAGGCCGAAGGCCGCGAGTGGACGTTCGAGATCAACGGCGCGGGCACCAGCACCTGGCGCTCCGGTGAGGATGTCCGCCTGCTGGGATGCGCTCGCAGCGCGTGCGAGCCACTGGTGATCCTCATGCCGGAAATCGTCTCCGAGAACTGAGCGGCGGCGGCGTCAAGACCAACTAAACGAGCGCCGCGGTATCACCGCGGACACCGCCGCGCGCCTGGCGCGCCACTTCGGCGGCAATCCCGCCTCGTGGCTGGCGCTGCAGAATGTCTACGACCTGAAAACGCTTGCCACGCTGGCCGAGATCGAACGCACAGTGCGTCCGCGCGCGGCATAGCCGGCGCAGCACCACGCCGCAGTACAAAGGGACGGCACCCGCCTGCTCCGGTGCGGAGTGCGGTTCACAGCCCGAACAGCCGGGCCGCGTTGCCCCGGCGGATCTTTTCCTTCTCCGCCCCGGTCAGATCAAGCCGCTCCAGCGCATCCACCGCCGCGCCCAGGCCCATCTGCGGGTAGTCGGAGCCCAGCAGCACGTGGTCGATGCCCACGTTGCGGAGCGTCCAGACGAACTCGTCCTCGATCGGCGAGCCCGGCGCCAGCAGCACCGGTCCGGAGATGTCGAAATACAGGTTGTCCATCGCGAACCCGTCGGCGGTCCGCGCCAGCGCCACGATGTTCCAGTAGCGGAAGTTCATCCCGCCGATGTGGGCGAGGATGAACTTCGTGCCCGGCACCCGCAGCACCAGGTTGAACAGCTTCTCGGTGTCGCCGGGCAGGATGTTGGCGTTGTCCGTCAGCACGACCATGTCCAGCTCCCCGGCCCGACGCACCAGCACCTCAACCCTGGGATCGGACACGTCGAAGCCCTGCGTGTGCGCGTGCAGCTTCAGCACGCGCACGCCTGCGGCGGCGACACGCTCCAGCTCGGTGATCGCGGCGGCTTCGTCGTAGGGATGGACGGTGGCGATGGGCACCACCTGCGGATGCGCCTTGGCCAGTGCGATGATGCTGTCGTTGCCGGTGCGGATCGCGTCCAGTTCGCCATGGCGGGCCTGGTGCGGACCGCCGAACCACATCGCGCCAAGGCCGGACAGCTCCACTCCGGACGACTCGACGTCCGCCAGGTAGTCCTGGAGCGACGGTTCGCCATTGCGAATGTGTACGTGTACGTCGAAGACGGGGCCGGAGGCGGCGGCGCCGCCGGTCAGCAGTATCAACAGGAAGAACAGCAGTCTTGGCATGGGCGTCTCCGGCGTGGTCACGGGACGATACCGCCCGGCGGCGTTCGGTGCGCGGGACAGGCAGGTAACCGCCAACACGCACTCTTCCCCGGCAGCTCCCGCACCCGACATCGCTGCGTCAGCGGATCTCCTCCACCTTCACCACCCGACCGCCGGTAACCGTGAAGTTCACCTGTTTGTCGCGAAGGTGATATTCCCAGCGCTCGCCGACCGCAGCACCGCGATGATTCTCGAGGGTGACGATGCGATCAGGATTACCGCCGCGCTGGATCAGCGCCGATGTGCTGTCGCCCGTGGTGACCACGCCACGGGAAAACGCGTAGCTGTCGAAGGCGACGGCCGGCCCTGAAAGCGCGACGAGGAGCAATGCAGACACGAGCAAATTCGTACGCTGTGACATGTCGTTCTCGTCCATGGAGGAACAGGGTTCCGGCAACTTGCCCGGAACCGGTCTCAAGCAGCGAGACGCCTGCGTATCCGCCGAAACAGCTCAGCAGTTCCTGCGTCGTATCCGGCCGACGCGGCTCAGCCTTCCCGCACCCAGGCCAGCGCTTCGTCCCGCTCTGCCGGCTTGAACACCCGGTAGCTGACGAACGGCAGCAGCGCGCTCTCGATGCGCGTCCCCGCGCGCACCCAAGCCTGGTCGGCGACCACCGCGACCCGCCCGAAGCGTCGCAGCTGACCGAACAGAGGCATGGCCCGGGCAATGTGCGCGCCCAGGCCGGAGACCTCGATGGCATCCAGCGAACGGGTTTCCACGAACACGTGCACCGTGTCGTTTGCTGCCAGGCAGGCATCCAGCCGGTCCATCATGGCGACGAGATCGGCGCTGGTGATCCGGTGCTCGATGGACACCGCGATGACGTTGTCGGCGCTGGGGATGAATTGAAGCATTGCGAGCCTCCGTCGAATGCCGGCCGCGGAAACCGTGCCCGGACGTTGCATGGGGATCGACAGGTTAAACGGGCCCGGCCTCGGGAAAGCGTAGGGGTATTGTCGACGGAAGCCACCAGCCCGGCGGCCGCATCGTGGGCCTGGTGCGCCCGCGGGCACACATCGCGCCCTGACCGGCGGCTAGACTCCGACCATCCCCTTCCGATCGAGGCACACATGCGCATCCTGATGACGGGCGGCACCGGACTGGTCGGCCCGATCAACCGGGTGGGCGCTGCCTCCAACGGTGGGCGGGTTGCGTAGGGAGGCGGCCCCAGGGCCTGCCGCCGACCGCGTCACCCTCGCCCGCATCAACCGCGAGGCCTACATCTACTTCGGCGCCGGCGCCACCGTGGCCTGGCAGATGGCGAACCCCGGCGTCGGCCGCGGCGTGGCCGGGCACAGCGCCACCCTGGAGCGCCCGCTCGAGCGCCTGCGCGCCACCATGGCCTACGTCTACGCCGTCACCCTGGGCAGCGACGCACAGCGCGCGGCCGTCGCGCGCCACGTCAACCGCGCGCACGTGCCGGTGAAAGGCCCGGGCTACAGCGCGTTCGATACCGGCCTGCAGCTATGGGTCGCCGCCACGCTCTACCGAGGCGCGCTGGATGTGTTCCACCTCTTCGAAGGGCCGGTGCCGGAGGCCGATCGCGATGCCCTCTACCGCGAGGCCTGGGCGTTCGGCCGCACGCTGCAGGTCGACGACAGCAGCTGGCCGCCCGATGCGGCCGCGTTCGACCGCTGGTGGCACGCGCAGCTGGCGCAGCTGTCCGTCGACGACGACGTCCGCCGCTACATGCAGGCCGTGCTGCACGGGGGCCACGCGCCCTGGTACCTGCGTCCGGCCATGCCGCTGCAGCGTTTCGTGACCCGCGGGTTGCTGCCACCCCCACTGCGCGCGATGTACGGCCTGCCGTGGAGCGCACGCGACGAACGGCGCTGGCAGCGGTTCACGCACTGGGCGCCGAAGGTCTACTGGAGGATCCCGGAGGTGCTGCGCCACTGGCCGGCGAAGCATTACCTGGCGCAGGTGGGGGACTGAGGTCGAAGGCGCGCGACTGGCCCTGCTGACGAACGCGCGCTCGGCATCCGCGAAGCTGAATTCAAGTGACAAGACCCTACCTCAGCTTCAGCTCACTCCGGTCCCTGAGCACCAGCTGCGGAATCCCCTCTCTCTGGCCGACCTCGGCGAACGCGCAAACGTCGCGGCCTTCCAAGCCCTGCTCAAGCAAAGGGAGGAACTCGGAGCGCGTGTCCTGCCAGATCACAAGGTCCACCCGCTGCCGTGAAGGGAACGCTTGTCCCATCGTGATGAACACCGGCCGCCCGCGCACGTCATCGCGGATGCCGACCCGAACCACGGGTCCCGCTATCGCGACCACCTTGCCAACATGGTCTCGGGCCATACCCCAGGGAAGCGGTTGCTCGCAGGAGCTGCCTGCCAATGAAGGCGCAGGTTGGGCACGTGCCGCTGCGGCGTCGAGGTCCGCCGCCACTTGCGCCCCCTGCAGTTGCGAAACGTCGCGACCGGCTGCTGCTTGATCATTCGACGGGACGCGGCCTTGGAACACCAGGACCAGCACCACAACAAGCAGCAGCGTGAACGCCCAGATCGTGGTCTTCATGATGTTTGTCTCCCTCTCCAGCATCTTGACCTGCAGCTGGGCCTGCTCAAGTTCCTCAAGCCGCCTGCTCTCTTCCTGCGACAGCTTCCGGGTCTGCCTGGCCTGCACCAGCTCCGCCTTCAGCAGCTCGAGCTCCTTGCGCTCCTCCCCGTAGCTGGCGCGCTCCTCGGCAACCTTCAACTGCTGCGCCGTCTCCAGCTCACGGATTCGCTGTTCAAGGCTTCGCGAGTGCGACTCCTTCGATCGCTCGTCGCGAAGCAACAGACCGAGCAGCTCGGCGCACCGCAGTGCGTTGTCCCTTACATCCACGTTCGCGAACCGGATCACCCGCCAGCCCTGGGCCACCAGGCTTGCCTGCCGCCGCTGCCAGTCCAGGAAGTCGCTGCGCGACATCCCGTGGCCGGTGCCGCGCTTGTCGTACCCGTCCACCTCGATCGCGATCCGGACCCCCTCTCCTTCCTGGATCACAAAGTCGCAGTATCGGGTTCGTCCGTCATCGTCCATGAAACGGTACTGGGCGCTCAGCGCGCGGAAATCGAGTTCTCTGACGCGTGTCAGGACGTTCTGGACGAACATCTCTTCGTACAGGCTGCCCTTGAGGTGATGCCCGTTGCAGGCCAGCCAAACCGTGACATCCACTGCGTCCCCCTTGAACGCTGCCTACTGGGTGGATTCTCTCTCATTCCGCACGGTGACGGCCCCGCAATGCGCACAGGCGCGGTCCTGTGCAGCGTGAACCCGTTATCTGCAGCCGAGAATCGACTTCATCAAGCGGGCGCCGGCGGTGTCCGGGATTTCGCAGTAAGCCGGCGCGCTACTGCAGCACGCTTCGGCGGCGAGGATCGTCCGGGAGCTCCGGTGTAGATGCGCTGAGGATTTCCATCGATTCCGCGCTGCGGCGACGCTGATCCTCGATCTCCTGGGGTGTCGGCAGGTGGATCGTGGCCGTAGGCGGTGCCCGGGTCGGGGACTCGTGCACCAGCGTCGAGTCGGCAGGGCCCTGCTGCCGGGTCGCCTGCGTCGTAGAAGCCTGCGGCTGTACCGGCGCAATGCTCCGGATGGCGCGCTGCAGAGCCGCGCTCATGAAGAACAGCAGCGCGATCGCCAGAATGAACTTGATCAGGATGGCAGCCAGCCCGGACCACGCGCCGGCGGCGACAATGGACATTCCGCGTCGCTTTCCGCCGCCACGGATCCGGTCTTCGGCCGCGGACACAAGGCGCTCTGCGGCCCATGTGCCGAACGATCCGGACCTTTCCTTCCAGCGATCATCACGTCCCGCAGGCGCCCATGCCCCCGCGGCTGGCCGGTTGAAACCGGCTCCCAGCATCCTGCGGAGATCGTCGCCATCGACCAACTGCACATGGCCGTGGCGCGTGGCCGCTTCGATCGCCGCGCGGGTGAATTCACCGCTGGTCACCACGATCGCACCGGTCGCCTGCTCGTTGACCATGATGCCGAGCAACTGGTGCACAGCGTTGTGCGGGACCTGATAGGCGTTCCAGTGCTTGCATTGGACGAGGATGGTCTCGCCGTCACGCCGGAGCCGGAGGTCGACCCCGCCGTCGAAGCGCGCAGCGCGGCCGCCCGTGCCGCAGTGCTCCACCGCATAGCTTTGGCCCCGGTAGTAGTCCGCCAGCAGGCGTTCGACCCGGGCCCAGTCCTCGCCGGCCAGTGCATCGTTCCGTCGTTCCCTGACGCGCTTCAGTCCCATCGCCCACATCTCCATTTCCGTTGCCGGTATACAAGCAGATGGCATGCCATCGACGTCAGCCATGACAACCACGGATGAAACTTGAGAGATCCCGGATTCGGCGATCTCTGGCAGACTTCGCACTCCATGACCAAGGGGGAAGATGGGGATGAACAAGGTATTCAAGTCCGTGACGGGCGCGAGCGTGCTCCTGCTGGCCGCCTGCGCGAGCACGGGCAACGACCGGGGTGCGGACGCGCCGCGCGGGGTGGAGACCCGATCGATGGATGGCAGCTTCACTGGCGAGGTCATCGGCCAGGCGGCGCCCGACAGCGGCTTCGCAAAGCTGCGCATCGGAATGTCACCGCAGGAAGTGCAGGAGATCATGGACCGCGTGCCAGATCGCCATCACAGCTATGAATCCGGCAAGCGCTGGATCCCGTTCTACTACGGCAACGACGCACGTCGCATGCAGGCGCTCTACCGCGGCGAGGGCTGCCTGATCTTTACCGACGGCAATATCTGGGGCGGTGCCGGCGGCGACCTGGTCCAGATCGAAGTGGATCCCAGCGGGGCGTGCTATCAGCCCTGACATGACTCCGGCGCCCCTGGGGCGGCGCTAGCTGCGTTCGCGCGAAGTCGGGCTGGTCTGGCCGTCACGCAGCGCCAGCCGCTCCGGCGCGAGCGCGCCGCTCCGCCAGGCCAGCTCCACCATCTCCTCGAAGAAGTCGATCTTCGCGCCCGCGCTCACATGGTCGGGACAGCAGCTGTTCAAAGCCGTCGTGCGCCAGCGGCGTCGCGTGAGGGCCATCCAATTCCAGCGCACAGGGTAACGCGGACGGCACCCCTCGCCGGGCACGAGTTGCTGGCGTCGGCTAGAGTGACCGCTGACAGAACCGACCCGCTCAATGGGGTCAAGCAACGGAGAAAGCGATTGAAGATCCAGCTGAACACAGATAACCAGATTGACGGCACCGACGCGCTTGAGGAGCGCGTGAGCGAGATGATCGAGCAGTACCTGGAGCGCTTTTCCACCCGCATCACCCGGCTCGAGGTGTTCCTGTCGGACAACAATTCGCCGGTCAAGGGCGGCCCTCACAACAAGCGCTGTGCGCTTGAAGCGCGCCCGCGCGACGGCGACCCGATCGGCGCCAGCCACGACGACGAAGACATGGAAAAGGCCATCCGCGGCGCCGCCGACAAGCTCCGCACCAAACTCGACGCCTGGGTGGAGAAACAGCGGGGCTACTGAGCCCCCAGGTTTCCATGAAGCCAACCCCACCCAGTCGACTCGCAGCGCCCCCACGCAAAGCCCATGGCGCCGACGGCTACCGCCTGCTCAGTCCAGCACCCCCGCAAACGGCTCCGGCCCATCGATATCCACCCCCAGCACCCGCGCCATGCCCTCCTCGCTGCGGTCGGTGGTGAACTCCACCCACAGCGGCAGGTGATCGCTCACGCGCGGTGAGACCTGGCTGTTGGACAGCTCCTGGTACACCGCGCCGGCGAAGTCGATGCAGCCGGCGCGGCCGCTGGGCTTCAGGCCGAAGTCCTCGCCCTGGAACCAGGCGATCTGGTCGTAGTGCTTGGCGGTTTTGCCGGTCGTGGTCTTGACCGTCTGCAGCGGCTCCGGCACCCACAGGCCGGTTTCAACGAAGGCGTCGAACAGCGGGTTGCCTAGGGCGGACAGGCTCGCTGCGTATCCTAGCGCTACGCGCCGTTCGACAGCACCCAACATCGTTCATTCCCAAGCTGCGAGCCCGGCGCCACGCGTGTTCGCGGTATTCTGCGCCCAAGGGACGGGGGTGAATCATGCTGATCAAGGATGCGGACGGACAGACCGCGCAGCTGGAGGCGCTCGGGCGCCTTGCGGCGGAGAAAGGACCGAATGCCAAGCAAGCTGCGGACGAACTGCGCCGACGCAAGGCCGGGATCAAGGGCGAGAAGGATTCGGCATACCTGATCAATTTCGACTATGCGCAATCGCCCAACTGGGCCGTCATCCATGACCTCAGGCTGGAGCACGGTGGCCGGGTCGCTCAGGTCGACCACCTCCTGATCAACCGCTGGATGGACGTCTACGTCCTGGAGACCAAGCAATTCCACGCCGGCTTCAAGATCACCGAAGATGGCGAATTCCTGCGCTGGAACAATTTCCGGCGCACTTTCGAAGGGATGGCGTCGCCTCTCGAGCAGAACGAACGCCATATCCAAGTGCTCAAGGGCGTCATGTCCGACATCGAGTTGCCTACGCGCTTGGGCGTCAGGATCCCCCCAGCGTTCCAGTCCTTCGTGCTGGTTGGCCCGAACGTCCGCATCGATCGGCCGCGGAAATTCGATACCTCGAGGGTAGTCAAGGCAGACCAGCTCAAGAAGGCCATCTGGCGCGACTTCGACAGCGAGAACCCGCTGATTGGCATGATGCGGATGGCCGCGAAGATCGTCTCAGGTGAAACGGTGGAGTTCGTGGCCCGCCAGCTCGCGGCTCTGCACCGTCCGGCCGCTGGCGCGCGGTTCGCTGAGACCGGGCCGGTACCGTCCGCCGTTGCAGTTCCCCCGGAGAGAGTCGACCGACGGGTTCCGCGCATAGAACCGACTTGCGGCGCGGCGCCAGCCCAAGCGCCTGCGGCGCTTTCCGGCCCCACCTGCAAGAAGTGCGGAAACGCGTCCGGGCAGATCCAGTACGGGCGCTACGGCTACTACTTCCAGTGCGGTGGATGCGGCACGAACACAGCAATCCGCTTTAGCTGCAAGCCCGGGCACTCGCCCCGGTTGCGCAAGCAGAAGGAATGCTTCTATCGGGAATGCGACGCGTGCGGCAGCAGCGACCTGTTCCACACCAACGACTCCGGATCCGCAACGCCATGATCCTCACGATCCCGGTCCTGCTGTACCAGCTGCTCTTCGTCGTGATCCTGGTGGTGGCGCACAGACTCGGCCGCGCCTGGCTGAACGTTGCGGCCGGCCTCTGCCTCCTCTGGACAGCAACCCATGTGTTCTTTCTGCCGCTGGCGGTGCTCCAGGCCACCGTCATTGTCACGACCTACTTTGTCTTGCGCAGGCGGGCGGGTGCCACGCGATGAGCCGAATTGACCGCGATGAGCCGAGCCTCGGTTCCGTCGACATGAGCGAGCTTGAGTTCCGACGTCCTCGTCCACGCAGTGGACGGCTCGAAGAGGAGCACCGCTCTGCAGGTCTTTGGTGGCGGATCGCCCTGGGCGTGTTCGTGGGAATGATGGCCCACAGCCTCGTGGTCGGACTCCTTGTTCGATGGGAGCTGCAACAACTCATGAAGCAATGGGAGGCCGAAACAGCGGCGACGCAGCGGCAGATGGAGCAAGTCTTTCGTGAGATTTCGCTGACCCCGGCGCCCTCGCCGACGACGCGCGCCACACCGTCCCGTATCCGAGCAGCGTCCACTCGCCCGTTGGCTGCCGACGAGCGTTGTGTCAGTGGAAAGCGGTTCCGCAAAGTCGATAACGGCTGGGTCCAGATCCTCGAGGCGTGTCGCTAGGCCTTGGGTGGGATCCCTATAAGTTGGCCAGATCAGCAGCCGGCCGCAGATCGCGGGCTGGGCGTGGCCGAGCCTGAGCGTGACCGAAGCTCGCTCCGACTGCGGGGCCGACGTCCCCTTTTTGCTCGCCTCGTTGCATAGCAGACGCCGCATCATCGGTTGCCTTCCGCAAAGGCCACGATTCCGTCTCTACCCTGATACCCTGGCGCGGCGCCGGGGGACGCCATGACAAACGCCGTATTCATCGCTTCTGAAAGTTCGGTCTACGACGACCTGATCGAAGAGCGCTACCACTTTCCGCGAACTTACTTGCGGCAGGTCGAGGCGACGCTCGGCGACTGGATCATCTACTACGAGCCGCGTCGGACGACTGGACCCAACAGCGCAACCGGACGTCAGGCCTACTTCGCCATCGCCCAAGTCGCCGGCGTCATCCAGGACACAAAGCTTCCCGATCACTTCTACGCACTGATGCGCGGCTACATCGCGTTCGACACGGCGGTCCCCTTCCGGGACGCCGACGGCTACCGCGAGAGCAAGTTGGTTCGGGAAGACGGCAAGACCAACAAGGGTGCGTTTGGACGAGCGGTCCGCGAGCTGCCTCGGCAGGAATTCGATGACATCGTGCGGCGGGGCATCAACCTGCGAGCTGACCCTTGGGAGCAGACCGCCGCGGTTGCCGAGGAGGTGCCTGAATATGTCACCAGACCCATCATCGAAGTCGTCACTGCACGCAAAGTGCGCGACATCGCTTTTCGTCGACAGGTGCGTGCGGCATACACAAACACCTGCGCAGTCACCGGCCTTCGCTTGATCAATGGTGGAGGGAGGCCTGAAGTTCAGGCGGCCCACATCCGCTCAGTTGAAGCGGACGGCCCCGACGCAGTGCGGAACGGGATCGCGCTGACGGGCACCGCGCACTGGCTGTTCGACCGCGGCCTAATGACGTTTGGTGACGACTACCAGATCATCCTGTCACCGCATGGCGTTCCGGCGGACGTGGACAAGCTGATCCGACCAGACCGGAGGCTCGTCGTTCCGGATGCGCCGGACCTTCGCCCTCATCCGACGTACTTGCGTTGGCATCGGGACAACTGTTTCAAGGCGTAGCCCCAAAGCCGGCTCACAGATCGCAGTTAGGTGAAAGCGCGACATCCCATTTGCGTGCTGCCGCCTGCATTCTCTCAACCATCGCAGTGAGGAACCCCCACTCGCGCAACGTCATGTCAGCCTTTCTCGCCGGCCGCAACCGGACGAACTCGTGATAGGCGTGGTCTAGCTCAGAAGGACCTTCTCCCACCGAATCCCAGTGCTGCTGGCACAAAGCCGGAACACCAATTTGCTCGGCCACGAATTGGTCTGACCATTCCAGACAGCCGCGGATTGCAGCTTCGGCGTTGGCATCCTGGCCCGAGAGCAATAGGCGTCCCGCGGTTTTGAAGTTGCCTGCGTCTCGGTACATGTACTCGAACACGGTGAACTTTCCTTCCATGAAACCCGTCTCCCAGGTTCTACCCATGGAAGGAGGCTAAGAACTGTCGGTCTCACAACCTGCGAGGGGTCCGATGATCCGAGCGCTTAACCTGCTAGCCTGGCGCCCCTATGTCAGGACTCAATCGCGGCCTATATGAGCAGTTGGTCACCGAAGGGCTCGAAGAGGCCCTGTCGGCGCTGTACCCGAAGCATCGAGCCCAACGTGCCGATCTCCACCCAGAGGAGGCCGCCGATCGCATCGCCTTCCACCTGGCAGCCCTCGTCCGCCGCAGCGTGGCGGCGCTCGACGCCCGCCAGCGGACGGAAGTTGGAGCCCGGCTCGCGCGTGAGGTGACCCGGCTGTTGGCGGCCGAGAGCAAGGGCGTCGATGCCACCGATGCCCTCTCCACCACCGGCGACGTCCTCCGCGCCATCGCCGCCCTCCGCCCCGACGGCCAGCCCGAGGATGTCCCGCTTCCGGCCACGCCGCTGCTCGACACCACCCTGCTGACGAATGCGCCCGGCGAGCCGCGCATCGGCTTCCAGCTCAACTCGGAAGTCGCATCGGCCGACCGCATCGACGTCTTGATGGCCTTCGTGCGCCAGACGGGCATCCGGCCGATGCTCGACCTGCTGCGCCGGCACCTCGACGGCGGCCGACCGCTGCGTCTGCTGACCACCACGTACACCAATTCCACCGAGCTCGCCGCGCTCGAAGCGCTGCGCGACCTTGGCGCCCAGATCCGGGTGTCTTACGACACCTCCAGCACCCGGCTCCATGCCAAGGCCTGGCTGTTCCACCGCCACTCTGGGTTTTCCACCGCGTACATTGGTTCGTCCAACCTGACCTACTCGGCCCAGGTCACCGGCCTGGAGTGGAACGTCCGGGTGTCAGGCGCCCGCAACCCGGACGTCATCGACAAGTTCTCGGCAGTCTTCGAAAGCTATTGGCAAAACGACGATTTCCGGGACTTTGATGCGGAGGAGTTCCGCGATCTCACCCAGACGCGCGCTGAGGGCCCCCGGGTCTACCTGAGCCCCGTCGAGATCCGCCCCGAGCCATTCCAGTCCCGCCTGCTGGAGCTGATCGAGCTCTCCCGCTTGCAAGGCCACCACCGCAACCTGTTGGTCTCAGCCACCGGAACCGGCAAGACGGTCATGGCCGCCCTGGACTACCAGCGGCTGCGCAAGCGTCTGCCGCGCTCAAGGCTGCTGTTCGTTGCCCATCGCAAGGAGATCCTCGACCAGAGCCTGGCCACCTTCAGGCACGCGCTCCGGGATGCAGCCTTTGGCGAGCTGTGGGTGGGCGGCGACCGCCCTGCCCGCTTCGAACATGTCTTTGCGTCCATCCAGAGCCTCAGCGCCCGAGGACTCGACAACCTGTCGGCCGATCACTTCGATGTCGTGATCATCGACGAGTTCCACCACGCGGCCGCACCCACCTACAAGGCACTCCTGGACCACCTGCTGCCGCGGGAGCTGCTCGGCTTGACTGCAACGCCTGAGCGCGGCGACGACGAACCCATCCTGCAATGGTTCGGCGGCCGGATTGCCGCAGAGCTGCGGCTCTGGGATGCGATCGACCAGCACCGGCTAGTGCCGTTTGCCTATTACGGGATCGCCGATGGCGCCGACTATCGAAACGTCAGCTGGCGCCGTGGACGCGGGTACGACCCACAGGAGCTCAGCCAACTCGTCACCGGCGACCACGTGCTGGCGCGGCGAATCATCGCCAACGCGCTCCAGACGCTCCCCAACCCGGAGACCATGCGAGCCCTCGGATTTTGCGTCTCCGTGGCGCATGCAAGGTTCATGGCGGAGCAATTCAATGCCGCCAACCTCCCCGCCGTGGCAGTTTGGGCCGACTCCCCGCGCGAAGAGCGGCGGCAGGCGCTGCAGGCGCTGGCCGCCGGGGAGATCCGTATCGTCTTCTCGGTGGACCTCTTCAACGAGGGCGTCGACGTCCCTTCGGTCGACACCCTGCTACTGCTGAGGCCGACCGACAGCCCCACCGTCTTCCTGCAGCAGCTGGGGCGCGGGCTGCGGCGCGAGCCCAACAAGAATGTCTGCACCGTGCTGGACTTTGTCGGCCAGCACCGCAAAGAGTTCCGGATGCACCGTCGCTACGGCGCGCTGCTTGGGGGGAGCCGGAAACAGATCGAGCGCACCATTGAAGAAGGCTTCCCGTACTTGCCGAGCGGCTGCCATATGCAGCTCGATGCCGTGGCTTCGCAACATGTGCTGGAGAACATCCGCCAGAGCCTGCCGAACAACTGGCCGGCCCGAGCGCAGGAGCTGCGGCGGGTCGCCGAGGCTGACCCGACGGTTACGCTGAAGAACTTCCTCAACCAGACTGGGATCGAATTGGAGGACGTTTACGCCAACAACAGGGGCTGGTCGGATCTCGTCGAGGCCGGTGGCGTTGCCACGCTTCCTGCGGGACCACATGAAACACCGCTGCGCCGGGCACTCGGCCGCCTGCTTCATGTCGACGACGCCTTGCGCATCGAACACTATCGATTCTTCTCCGAAGCACTTACTGCGCCTGACGTTGGCACACTGGATATTCGGACGCGCCGACTGCTCCACATGCTCGCAACCGTTCTCACCGAGACCGTGCTTAAAAGTGACGAGACGCTACAGGAAGCAGCCGACCTCATCTGGGCGCATCCTCAAGTCCTGGCCGAGCTGCGCCAGCTGCTGGATGTGTTGTCCGACCGCGTCGAGCATGTGCAGCAGCCTCTTTCGACGCATCCTGACGTACCGCTCTGCGTCCACGCCAGGTACACCCGCAGAGAAGTACTGGCCGCATTCACGAGCGGAGATGACCTCAAGGTGCCCGAATGGCGGGAAGGCGTGCGTTGGCTACCCGAAGCTCAAGTCGACTTGCTGGCCTTTACCCTGGACAAGACCAGCGGCCACTTCTCGCCTACGACTCGCTACCGCGATTACGCGATCAGCCAGACGCTTCTCCATTGGGAGAGCCAGTCGGGAACTCGCGAAACAAGCGAGACAGGACAGCGTTATCAGACTCATGAGGCCAAGGGCAGCGTAGTGTTGCCTTTCGCTCGCCTGACGACCGACGACCGCGCCTTCTGGCTTCTGGGGCCGGCTATCTACGTGAGACATGAGGGCGAGCGGCCAATGGCTATCACTTGGCATCTCTTGCACGAACTTCCTGGCGATCTATTCGCCAGCTTCGGCGCCGCAGTTTCTTGACGTCACCACCGCAGCAACGCATCGCCGAATGCACCACTGCAATGATCTTAGCCAGCCACTGGGCATGAAGACGCCCGCTGAGGCTATGCTTTAGCGGCTTGACCTGTGCTGATACCGCTGGGTGGTTACATTCGCACCGCATCCCGCGTGGCGCGCGCTTGGTACGCTGCCCGAAGCACGATCCACCGCGCACCGCGGACTGCTGGCCGAAGCATTTACCGCCGAACAGATCGACGCGATCCGGCTCTACCTGCAGCAACAACGTGCTTGGGGCCGCGACGACTTCCGTGCAATGGTAGAAGCTAGGGCCCGGCGCTTCGCGGGCACCCGGCCCGGCCTACCGCCCACGCAACGCCGCGCGCAAAAGTGAACCCGACCCCGCTACAGCCCCGTTACACGTCCTGCCTAACTGACCTGGTGGTGAGGGCTATCCCACCACCAGGACGCTGTGGCTAGCTGCGATTGGCACGTGCGATTATGCCCGCCTTTTGCTTAGGCGGCAGCTGCCTGAAAAGGGATTCGCGCGTAGAGCAAAGTCGGATGATCGCGACAATGGTTCCAGCCATCCCGGCGAGGCCACCGATCATCATGGCGGCAGTCGACCCCATCAACATCGCGCCGTTCGATGCATTCTCGCTGACGGCGTACCTGAGAACGAGCATGATGAGGAATAACGCCCCGAAGGAGATGCCTGCTCCCAACAGCGGCCAGATCACAAGGGGCTTGAAGACGAGCCACGCCTTATGGGCGATGCTTACCTTGTGAACCGGTTCGACGTGCACCGAGTATGCATCGTTCTCCTTGATTTGCGTCTCGAGGTAGGCGCGATCAATCTCGGTCTTTTCCGAACGTCCATGCTCGTCTTCAAATTTGTGGAGCTCGGCCAATCGTGCCATGAGCACCCTGCGACGCTCGGCCGCTTCAGCCCGACGAGCTTGATAGATAGAACTGAGTGCCGCCTCACGCTGAGCATTTGGACCCACTGTTGTAACCCCCCTGAAGAAAAACCACATCGTCGTTCATCACAGCAGCGATGGAGGATAGATGGCCGGCATGCTGCCAATATCACTCACTCTCTTCCTCAAGCGGCGGCACCTCAGTGTCCGACGCCTCCTGAGTGGCCCTCTCGGCGGCGCCCTGCATCTCGCGATCGGCAAGCTCCTGCCGATCGCGATCGAATGCCTCGTACCCTTCGATGAATGAGTCGGAGTTGCCTCGAAGACGCTTCCTAATGCACGAACTAGACGTTCGCACTTCGGGCGTGCCCGAACGTAGTCCTGAATTTCCGACCTCACGGCGCCCCCTCAGGCAAACTACATATTCCGCCGATACTCCCCACCCACATCATAAAGCGCATGGCTGATCTGCCCCAGGCTATGCGTCTTCACCGCCTGCATCAGCGCCTCGAACACATTCCTGCGCTCCCGCGCCGTCTTCTGCAGATACCCCAGCCCATGCCCGTCATGCGGCTCCGTCGCCGCCGCGGCATCGTCCTCCACCACGTGCGCATGCTCGGTCTCCCCGACCGGCGCCAGCACGTTGCGGGCCGTCTGCCACAAGCGCACGTTCTCGATCTGCTGCCCCTTCTCTTCTTCCGTTGAGCGGATCAGCTCGATCTCGGTGGTCACCTCGCCCGCGTGCTCCTTCGGCAGGAACGTGTTCACGCCCACCAGCGGCAGGCTGCCGTCGTGCTTCTTGTGCTCGTAGTACAGACTTTCTTCCTGGATCTTGCCGCGCTGGTACATGGTGTCCATGGCGCCCAGCACGCCGCCGCGCTCGCTGATGGCTTCGAACTCCCTGTACACGGCCTCTTCTACCAGGTCGGTCAGGTAGTCCACGGCGAAGCTGCCCTGCCAGGGGTTCTCGATGAAGTTGAGCCCCAGTTCCTTGTTGATGATCATCTGGATGGCCACGGCGCGGCGCACGCTCTCTTCGGTCGGCGTGGTGATGGCTTCGTCGTAGGCGTTGGTGTGCAGGCTGTTGGCGTTGTCGAACAGGGCGTACAGGGCCTGCAGCGTGGTGCGGATGTCATTGAACTGGATCTCCTGCGCGTGCAGGCTCCGGCCGCTGGTCTGGATGTGGTACTTCATCATCTGGCTGCGGTCGTTGGCGCCATAGCGCTCGCGCATGGCGCGCGCCCAGATGCGGCGGGCCACGCGGCCGATGACGGTGTACTCGGGGTCCATGCCGTTGGAGAAGAAGAACGACAGGTTGGGCGCGAAGTCGTCGATCTTCATGCCGCGCGCCAGGTAGTACTCGACGATGGTGAAGCCGTTGCTGAGGGTGAAAGCCAGCTGGCTGATCGGGTTCGCCCCGGCTTCGGCGATGTGATAGCCGGAGATCGACACCGAGTAGAAGTTGCGGACCTTCTGGTCCACGAAGTACTGCTGGATGTCGCCCATCATGCGCAGGGCGAACTCGGTGCTGAAGATGCAGGTGTTCTGCGCCTGGTCCTCTTTCAGGATGTCGGCCTGCACGGTGCCTCGCACGGTGGCCAGCGTCTCGGCCTTGATGCGGGCGTAGGTCTCGGCGTCCACCAGCTGGTCGCCGGTCATGCCGAGGAAGGCCAGGCCGAGGCCATCGTTGGTGGGCGGGAGTTCACCGTAGTACTTCGGGCGCTCGCGGCCTTCGAAGAAGGCGTCGATCTTCTGCTGCGCCTCCGCCCAGCGGGCGTCGTCTGCCTTGAGGTATTTCTCCACCTGCTGGTCGATGGCGCAGTTCATGAACATCGCCAGGATCATCGGCGCGGGGCCGTTGATCGTCATCGAGACGCTGGTGGTGGGCGCGCACAGGTCGAAGCCGGAGTACAGCTTCTTCATGTCGTCCAGCGTGGGGATGTTGACGCCGGAGTTGCCGATCTTGCCGTAGATGTCGGGGCGCGGCGCGGGGTCCTCGCCGTACAGGGTGACGCTGTCGAAGGCGGTGGACAGGCGCGCGGCGGGCTGGCCCACCGAGAGGTAATGGAAGCGGCGGTTGGTGCGCTCGGGCGTGCCCTCGCCGGCGAACATGCGGATCGGGTCCTCGCCGGTGCGGCGGTAGGGGTACACGCCGCCGGTGTAGGGGTAGCTGCCCGGCAGGTTCTCCTTGCCCAGGAACACCAGCAGCTCGCCCCAGCTCTTGTAGGTGGGGGCGGCGATTTTCGGGATCGGCTGGTGGCTGAGGGATTCGCGGTAGTTCTCGACGCGGATGGACTTGTTGCGGACCTGGTATTCGGTGACTTCGTCGGTGATGGACTTGAGGCGCGCGGGCCAGTCGCGGAGGTTGCGGAGGTTTTCGCTGGTCAGCGACTGCACGGCGTCGTTGTAGCGCTGGCGCAGGGTCAGGAGAGTGCGGTCCCCCTCACCCACCAGGTCGTCGCCGCTGTAGAGGTCCAGGGCCTTGGGGAGCTTGTCGTCGCCGAGCTCGTGCAGGGACTGCCAGAAGGACTGGGCGCGGTCGGCGGCTTCGGCCTGCTTTTCAATGCTCGCGTTGATCGCGCGGCCCTGCTCGGCGATCTCGGCCAGGTAGCGGATGCGGGCGCCGGGGATGAGGACGGTGGCGCGGGGTTCGCGCAGGCTGGTGTCGACGCTGGGATTGAAGTCGCAGCGCGCACCTGCTCCTGCAGGCTTCGCGGCTATAGCCGCCCCCACAGTCGCTTCGCCGAGGACTTTTTCGCGCAGCAGTCGGCACAGGTTGGCGAACATCCAGCTCACGCCGGGGTCGTTGAACTGGCTGGCGATCGTCGGATACACCGGCACGTCTTCGTCGGCCGTCTGGAACGCGACGCGGTTGCGCTTCCACTGCTTGCGGATGTCACGCAGCGCGTCTTCGGCGCCGCGCTTGTCGTACTTGTTGAGCACGATCAGCTCGGCGTAGTCGATCATGTCGATCTTCTCGAGCTGGCTGGCGGCGCCGTAGTCGCTGGTCATGACGTACATCGGGAAGTCGACCAGGTCCACGATCTCCGAGTCCGACTGGCCGATGCCGGCGGTCTCCACGATCACCAGGTCGTAGCCCAGGCCCTTCAAAAACCCGATGCAGTCCTTCAGCACGGCATTGGTCGCCACGTTCTGGCGGCGGGTGGCCATGGAGCGCATGTACACGCGGTGCGAGCGCAGCGAGTTCATGCGGATGCGGTCGCCCAGCAGCGCGCCGCCGGTGCGGCGGCGGGTCGGGTCGACCGAGATCACCGCGATGCGCATCTCCGGGAAGCTGGCCAGGAAGCGGTTCAGCAGCTCGTCGGTCACCGAGCTCTTGCCGGCGCCGCCGGTACCGGTGATGCCGATTACCGGCGTCGGGCCGGCATGCCCGGCCGCGCCGGACGCCCACTGCTTGCGCAGCATGGCGAGCTCGCTCTCGGAATACGTACCGTCTTCCAGCGCCGACAGCACGCGGCCGATAGCGATCTCGTCTTCCAGCGCCGGGCGCGTGGTGGCGACCTCGGCCGCCTCGGCGGCGCGGGCGTCGCGGGCGCCGGAGACGCGCTTCACCACGTCCTCGATCATCTCCACCAGGCCCAGCTTCATGCCGTCGTTGGGGTGGTAGATGCGTTCGACGCCGTAGTCCTGCAGCTCGCGGATCTCTTCCGGGGTGATGGTGCCGCCGCCGCCGCCGACCACGCGGATATGGCCGGCGTCGCGCTCGCGCAGCATGTCGACCATGTACTTCATGTACTCGACGTGCCCGCCCTGGTAGCTGGACAGGGCGATGCCGTCGGCGTCTTCCTGCAGCGCGGCGCGCACGACGTCTTCCACCGAGCGGTTGTGGCCGAGGTGGATGACCTCCGCGCCCTGGGCCTGGATCAGCCGCCGCATGATGTTGATGGCGGCGTCGTGGCCGTCGAACAGGCTGGCGGCGGTGACGAAGCGGAGCGGCGGCCGCGCGTCGGCACTGGCGCTGGCGGAACGGAGCTGGCTGGCGGGGGTGCTCATGCTGAACTCGACTGCTTGGAACGGATGCCCCGATTGTAGCGTCCGGGCCCCCGGCCCTGCCCCGCGCCCCCGACGAACTGGCCCAGGCCATGGGCGCCGGCCCGGAGCTGGCGGCGATCGCCCACGACGGGCACGACCGCGTCTACGCGATGCCGCTGCGCTAGTCCTCCGCGCCGGCCAGCGCGCCCAGCTCTTCTTCCAGCCGCGACAGCAGCGGGCGCATGCGCGCCAGGCGCTCGCGCCCGGGGCGCGAGCCGGCGAGCAGGTCGGCCAGGCGGCGCAGGCGCGCGGCCTGGTCGCGGGCCTCGACGCCCATGAGCCGGTCGTCGGCGTCGCGTCCGCGCGAGTGCACCGCGGGCGCGGCTGGCAGGTGGCGGTCGATCACCAGCCGCAGGCGCTGGGCGAGTTCGATGTCGCGGGCGGTCCAGGGCGCCGAGGTGCCGAGCACCTGCTCCTCCCAGGCGGCGAAGCTGGTGCGCGGGCCGATGCGGCCGCCGTCGGGGTCGATCTGGAAGGGCTGGTCCGGGCGGCCGGCCCAGCGCACGGTCTGGCGCTGTTCGCGGCGGAACAGCAGCAGCCAGTCGTTGTGGGCGGCGCCCAGCGGCAGCGCGAGCAGGCCGGCGGCCTCGGGCGTGGGCGCGCCGCTCCAGTCCTGGCCGACATGGGTGCAGCCGGACGCGGCGCGGCCGCGGTCGCGGGCCCACTTCAGTGCGGCGTCCACGCCCTCGGCCTGGGGCACGCTGCCGCAGGTGTGCAGCGTGCCGTCCAGGCACAGCGCTGCGCCATCTGCGGGCATCGCCGCCAGCACGGCGTCCAGCTGCGCTGGCAGCGCGGCGACCGGGTCCGCGACGCCGTGCAGCAGGTGCTCGAGCGCGTCGCGGCGCTCGCGAATGGCGTCCTCGCGGCGCACGCGGGCGCGCAGTTCGCGCGCGTCGAGGATCATCGAGACGTGGCGACCAAGCATGTCCAGGGCGCGACGGGCGCGTGCGCTCACCGGGCGCGGCTCGTGGTGGTGGCAGGCCACCAGGCCCCACAGCCGCCCGTCCACCACCAGCGAGACCGACATCGAGGCCGCAACGCCCATGTTGCGCAGGTACTCCAGGTGCACCGGCGACACCGCGCGCAGCACGTCGAAGCTCATGTCCAGCGGCACCTCGAGCGAGGGGTGCTGGTGCACGGGCACGGGCGCGTGCTGCACCTCGGCGATCACCCGCACGCGGTTGTGCACGTACAGCGCGCGCGCCTGCGGCGGGATGTCCGACGAGGGGTATCGCAGGCCGAGGTAGGACGCGAGCGGGCCCGCCAGGGATTCGGCCACCACCTCGCCGGTGCCGTCGGGCAGGAACCGGTACACCATCACCCGCGCATGGCCGGACACCGCCTGCACCTGCCGTGCCACCGCCTCGAGCACGTCGCCGCCGGCCGCCGCAGCGTCGATCCGGGCGATGGCGGCATGGCCGTCGCCGCTGTCCATCAGCGGCGCCAGCGCAGGCTCGAGCTCCACGTGCACCAGCTCGCCGGACACGTGCGCGGACACTTCGTGCAGCGCACCCATCGGGCCGACGTTGGTCATGCCCACGAAGCGCGAGGCGCCGGCCTCGCGCGGCACCAGCACCGCTTCCACGGCCTGGCGCGTGGTGCCGTCGAGCAGTTCGTCCACCGGCTGGCCGAGCAGCGCGTCGATGCCGGGCGCCTCGAACAGCGCCGCGGCATTGGCCGAGGCCGCCACCAGCTGGCGCGTGTAGGCATGGAACACCAGCAGCACGCCGGGGGGCTGGATGCCGCCGATGATGTGGATGGGCTCGGCGCCGCAGGCGTCGAGGGCGCGCTGGAATTCGGGGGGGAGCGTCATGCGGGGCGTCCTTCGCGGGCAAGTGCGGCGGCGACGAGGGCGAAGCCGTGCGCGGCGCCGCGCAGGGCACCGGGCAGGCCGTCGGGCGACAGGGTGCCGACGGCGGCGCGGAAGCGCGGCCAGCGGCCGGGGTCGCCGAGGTGGCGATCGAGGAAGCCGCGCGGCAGCGGGCCCTCGGCGGGCGTGCGCGGCAGCGCGGCGACATCGCGCGCCAGCAGGCGGGCGCCGAGCGCGGAGCCTTCCATCACGTAGCAGCCGCCGAGCCATTCCTCGGGGCTGGCATGGGCGGTGGGGGTGTCGATGGCGTCGGGCGCGCCGAGCGCGCGGAGATCGGCGGCGATGCAGGCGGCGCGGCCGGGGTCGCGCCAGCAGGCCAGGTGCGGCGGCCAGTCGTCGCGCCACGCGACGTCGAGCCAGTGCGCGAGCGGCAGCAGCGAACGGAGGTAGCGACGGTAGTCGTCGAGGCTGCGCAGGCCGCCGTCGAAGGCACCGTCGATGGCGAGGTGCGCCGGGCGCGTTGCGTTGCGAAGCGCGGCCAGGGTGGCCGCGCGGGGTGAGTCGGTGCGTGGTGCCATACAGGAGCCTGAAGGGCGCGGGTTCCACGCCGGTGGCCGGAATCTAAGCACAGCCGATGCGCGCCGCGGTGAATCGCGACGGCGCCCCGTTCAGGCTTCGCCGCCGAGCGCTTCAGGGTGCGAGGTCGGCCAGTGCGGTGTTGACGCGACGGCGGCGCGTGTCGAGCGCGCCCTGTGTCGGCTGCACGTCGACGGCGGCATCGCCGGCGCCACGGCCGAGGATGAAGGCGATCAGCGCCTGCACCGTGGCGGGGTCGTCGTCGAAGCCGCCATGGGTGGTGGCGCGCGATGCGTCGGGCGTGCCCAGCGGCCGGTCGTTGGGCGCCTGCACCCACGCCAGCCGCCCGCGCGTGATCAACTCGCGCACGCGCTCGTGTCCCCAGGCCTGGTCGCCGGGCGTCGCCGCTTCGATGAAGCGCGCCATGCCCGCGATCGGCGTGCCCTGGCGCAGGCGGTTGTCGATCCAGCTGCGCGGCTGCTTTTCGAACGCGCGCGCCACCAGGTACAGCAGCGACTTGTTGTAGATGCGCAGGCAGTGGTCGTCCTGCTCGGCGCTGTCGGTGAGGGTGAACAGCGCGCCGCGCGCCACCTGGCGCGAACTCAACGCCGGGACATAGGCCTGGATGAAGGTGTCCATGTCGACCGCCGGCGCCCACAGGGTGACGCTGGCCAGGCGCCCGCCCATGCCGAGCATGCCGTGCGCCGGCCCGCCGATGACCTGGCCGGGGCGCGTGAACAGCTGCACCAGCGGCGCCATCAGGATGCTGCCGGCGCTGTGCGCGGCGACGTGGATCTCGACCGAAGGATCCTCGCGCCGCCATTCGTCGAGCAGGCGCGCGACCTGCGCCGCGCCGCCGTGTTCGATGGTGCCGCCGCCGGGCTGCGCGCGCACGGCGGTGGTGGCCAGCAGCGCGTTCTCCTTCATCTCGTCCCACATCGCCTTGCCGCCGATGGCGCGCGCCAGCGGTTCGATGGTGTCGTCGAGGCGGTCGAGCAGCAGGTCCCTGGCCTTCTCCACCAGCCCCTCGCTGCGCGGCCGGGCGGCGTCTTTCAGGATGTTGCCCAGCGTGGTCCAGAGGTCGGTCTTCCAGACGAAGCACAGCGGGTAGATGTCCTCGCGCAGCATGGCTTCGCGGTAGTCGGCCACGCGCTGGATGGCGGCTTCTTCCGGCACCAGGCCGCCGTGTGCGTACAGCAGCACGCGCTTCTTCTTCCAGCCGGCGGTGGCCGCGCGCATGTCGCGGCGCACGATGTTGCGCACGTCGTCCTGGGTGCAGGCGAAGCGGCCGTCGCAGCGCAATGCGCCGTTGTTGCCGAGGCTGATCACATGCGGGCGCAGGTCGGCCTGGGAGTAGCCGACCGACTGCCGGCCCAGCGGCGAGTTGCTGACCGCGGCCGAGCTGGCGCGGTCGAACTCCACCGGCACCGCAAGGCGCGCGACCCAGACGTCGCTGCCGCGTTCCAGCCATTCGTCGTAGCTGACGTGGCCGTAGCCGGCGCGGCCCCAGCGCGTGCCCCAGGAGTTCTGGATCCAGAAACCGTTGCGGTCGTAGCCGACGATGGCGAAGGCGTGCCAACCCACCACCGGCTGCCGCGCCCAGGCGATGCGGCCGCTGGCTGGCGGTGCGTGCCAGCCTTCGTGCACGGCGGCGGAGGCGTAGAGCACGCCGGTTTCGGCGAAGGCGGCGTGCATCGCGACCAGGTCGCGGTGGTTCACGCGCGCATAGGCGCCGAGCGGATTGCGCAGGGCGTCGCGGGCGCGTTCGTCGGTATAGGGCTCGACGTGGAGGCCGGGCGTCCACGGCCAGAGCTCCGCGGCGCAGACGCCGTGGCGGTGCCAGGCCTTCATCGCGCCGCGGCAGCTGGAGCCGGAATAGCCCTCGCCTTCCCACTCGTCGTAGCGGCGGGCCATGTCGTAGAACATGCGCGTGCTGACGATGCCGGGGTCGGCTTCCGGGCGCCGGCGGCGCAGCAGCGCGTGGGCGACGGTGGCCAGGCCGAAGGCAGTGCAGGCGCCGTCATCGCCCTGGTCGAGCACGGGCACGCCCTGCTCCATGAAACGTTCCAGCGGCGCCAGCGTGGGCACGTCGACCAGGGTGGGCTCGAACATGCGGTCGCGGAAATCGGCGGTGTCCGGGCGGGCATCGAACAGCCGCTGCCTGCCGGTGTTGAAGCCGTTGATCGCGGGCGGTACGGCCGGTCGCATGGCGGAAGCTGCAGTGGGCGGTACAGCGGGTGTGGAAGCGGCCATGTCGGGTATCTCCCTCGTCTACCTCAGCCAACCAGCCCCCTGCAGGAGCAGCTATAGCTGCGGCCCGGGGCCGCCGCAAGCCCTGTGGCATCGGCGGGATCGGTCGCAGCTATAGCTGCTCCCACAAAAGCACTAAAGTGCTGCAATTCGCGGATGGGGGTGGCGGTGATCACACGGGCACGGCGCATTGCGCTCTGGGGGGCGTTCTCGCTGCTGGCGCTGGTCGGCAGCGGCCTGCTGCTGGCCGACCACCTGACGCCGCCCAACAGCGGCACGCCGTCCCGGGCGCTGCCGGTGGCGGCGGATCACACGCCGCTGGACCGCGAGCTCGAACCATTGCTTGCGGGCAATCCGGGCAAGACCGGGGCGCTCACGCTGGTCGACGGCATCGATGCCTTTGCCGCGCGCGCGATGTCGGCGCGGCAGGCCGGACGCAGCCTCGACCTGCAGTACTACATCTGGCACGACGACCTCACCGGCCGCCTGTTGGCGCGCGAGGCGTGGCAGGCGGCGGAGCGTGGCGTGCGCGTGCGCCTGCTGCTCGACGACATCAACGCCGGCGGCAAGGACACGCCGCTGATGGTGTTCGACGGCCACCCCAACATCGAGGTGCGCCTGTACAACCCCTTCCGGAATCGCAGCGGCATCGCGCGGCTGCTGGAGATGCTGCAGCGCGGCTTCAGCCTCAACCACCGCATGCACAACAAGGCCTGGATCGCCGACGGCCGGGTCGCGATCGTGGGCGGGCGCAACATCGGCCTGGAGTACTTCAGCGCTTCGGAAACCAGCAACTTCCACGACCTCGACCTGCTGCTGTTCGGGCCCGAGGTGGCGCAGGCGAGCGTGATCTTCGACAGGTTCTGGAACAGCGAGGCGGTGGTTCCGCTGTCCGACCTGGGCGGGCTGAGCATGCAGGACATCCGCGACATCGTCGGCCTGATCGGTACCGAGGCCGACACCGCGGACGCGCAGCGCTACCTGCGGCGCGTCGACTCGTCGCCCAGCGTTCGCGCCTACGTGGACCAGGCGCTCACGCCGCACTGGAGCGACCGCATCCATATCGTCTCCGACCCGCCGGTGAAGGGCCGCGGCGACGACAGCTCGGACTGGCTGGTCGGGCAGGTCGATGCCAGCCTGCGCGCCGCGAAACGGGCGGCGCTGCTGGTGTCGCCCTACTTCGTGCCGGGGGAGGACACATCCGACGTGCTCACCGGCCTGGCCGCGAACGGCGTGCACGTGGGCGTGGTCACCAACTCGCTGGCCGCCAACGACGTCGTGGCCGTGCACGGCGGCTATGCGAAGTACCGCAAGCGCCTGCTGGCCGGCGGCGTGCACCTGTACGAGCTGCGCCCCGAGGCCGCGACCGGTGACGCCAATGGCGACGGCAACGGCGGGAGCGATGACGACAGCGGACGCCCGCGCGCCGGCCGGGTCGGCAGCAGCGGCGCCAGCCTGCACACCAAGGCCTTCCTGGTGGATGACACCCACGGCTTCATCGGCTCCTACAACCTCGACCCGCGCTCGGCATATCTGAATACGGAAATGGGCGTGTTCTTCGATGATCCCGGCCTCGCCGCGGACCTCCGCGCCGAATACCTGCACCTGGCAGGATCCGGCATCAGTTGGAAGGTGGGCCTGGACGCCGACGGCGACCTGGCCTGGCTGGACGCCGCAGGTCCGGAGCCACGCCTGCTGCACCGCGAACCCGAAGCCAGCCGCTGGCGCCGCCTGCAGGCCCTCGTGTTCCGCCACCTCCCCCTCGAATCGCAGCTGTAGCGACGGGAGATCGACCGTGGGAGCAGCTATAGCTGCTGCCACAGGCGGGCCCGCGATGCTGCGCTGCGCCATGGAGTCCGGCGCCCCATCGCGGGCAAACGGGCTGGCGGCAGCGTAGAATGCCGCGCCTGTCGCCCCTGCCTGCGTGTCCTGCGGCCCGGCGACTGGAAAAACAGCCATTTACCCCTAACCACCGGCAGTCGCCCGCGTCCAGCGCGGCAGCGCGCGCCGGCTGCGGAGTCCGGAATGATCTTCGAGCACCTCGATACCTACGGCCACGAGCAGGTCGTGTTCTGCCACAACAAGGACGCGGGCCTGAAGGCCATCATCGCGATCCACAACACCGTGCTGGGGCCGGCGCTGGGCGGCACCCGCATGTGGCCCTACAAGAGCGAGGCCGAGGCGCTCAACGACGTGCTGCGCCTGTCGCGCGGCATGACCTACAAGAACGCGGTCGCCGGCCTCGACATCGGCGGCGGCAAGGCCGTGATCATCGGCAACCCGGCCACCGACAAGTCCGAAGCGCTGTTCCGCGCCTTCGGCCAGGCCGTGCAGTCGCTGGGCGGGCGTTACATCACCGCCGAAGACGTCGGCATCGACGTCAACGACATGGAATACGTGTACCGCGAGACCGAGTTCGTCACCGGCGTGCACCAGGTGCACGGTGGCTCGGGCGACCCCTCGCCGTTCACCGCCTACGGCACGCTGCAGGGCCTGATGGCCGCGCTGAACGCGAAGTTCGGCGACGAGGAAGTCGGCAAGTACAGCCATGCCGTGCAGGGCCTGGGCCACGTGGGCATGGAGTACGTGAAGCTGCTCAAGGAGCGCGGCGCGAAGATCTTCGTCACCGACATCAACCAGGCGCTGGTCGACAAGGCCGTGAACGAATACGGCTGCGAGGCCGTGGGCCTGGACGAGATCTACGACGTCGACGCCGACGTGTACTCGCCCTGCGCCCTGGGCGGCACCGTCAACGAAGAGACCCTGCCGCGCCTGAAGGCCAAGATCATCTGCGGCTCGGCCAACAACCAGCTGGCCAACAACGCGATCGGCGACGAAGTCGAGAAGCGCGGCATCCTGTATGCGCCGGACTACGCGGTCAACGCCGGCGGCGTGATGAACGTGGCGCTGGAGATGACCGGCTACAACCGCGAGCGCGCCATGCGCCAGATGCGTTCGATCTACCACAACGTGTCGCGCATCTTCGAGATCGCCAAGCGCGACGGCATCCCGACCTACAAGGCCGCCGACCGCATGGCCGAAGAGCGCATCGAGGTCATGGGCAAGCTCAAGCTGCCGATGGGCCGCACCACGCCGCGCTTCCACGGCCGCATCCGCGGCGGCGCGTAAGCAGCCGCGATTTCGACAAGACGACGGGGCCTGGCGCCCCGTCGTTGTTTCAGCACACCGGGCCGCGCGCAGGATGCGCCGGTCGCACTGTATGGAGTCACCGACATGCGCACCTTCCCCCTGGGCGAAGAGCTCGACGCACTGCGCGAGGCCGTCCGCCGCTTCGCCGCGGCCGAGATCGCCCCGATCGCCGAAGCCGTGGACCGCGACAACGCCTTCCCGCAGCAACTGTGGCCGAAGCTGGGCGAGATGGGCCTGCTCGGCCTGACCGTGCCCGGCGAATACGGCGGCAGCGAGATGGGCTACCTGGCCCACCTGGTGGCGATGGAAGAGATTTCGCGCGCCTCGGGCTCGATCGGCCTGAGCTACGGCGCGCACTCCAACCTCTGCGTCAACAACCTGCACCACAACGGCAGCGACGCGCAGCGCACGAAGTACCTGCCGAAGCTGTGCAGCGGCGAATGGAAGGGCGCGCTGGCGATGAGCGAGCCGGGCGCGGGCTCCGATGTGGTCGGTTCGATGGCCTGCCGCGCCGAGCTACGAGGCGACACGTGGGTCGCCAACGGCAACAAGATGTGGATCACCAACGGCCCCGAGGCCGACGTGCTGATCGTCTACATGCGCACCGCGGACAAGGAGGCCGGCAGCCGCTCGATGACCGCGTTCATCGTCGAGCGTGGCATGACGGGCTTCAGCACCGCGCAGAAGCTGGACAAGCTCGGCATGCGCGGCAGCAACACCTGCGAGCTGGTATTCGAGAACTGCGAAATCCCGGCTGACAACGTGCTGGGCGAGGTCAACCAGGGCGTGAAGGTGCTGATGAGCGGCCTGGACACCGAGCGCCTGGTGCTGAGCGGCGGACCGATCGGCCTGATGCAGGCCGCGCTTGATGCCGCCCTGCCCTATGTGCGCGAGCGCAAGCAGTTCGACGCGGCCATCGGCACCTTCGGCCTGATGCAGGGCAAGATCGCCGACATGTACACCGCGCTGCAGTCCAGCCGCGCCTATGCCTACCAGGTGGCGCGCGACTACGACGCCGGCCACCGCTCGCGCATCGACCCCGCCAGCTGCCTGCTGCATGCGTCCGAAGCCGCGGTGCAGGTGGCGCTTGAAGGCATCCAGGCGCTGGGTGGAAACGGTTACATCAACGAATACCCGACCGGCCGGATCCTGCGCGACGCCAAGCTGTACGCCATCGGCGCGGGCACCAACGAGATCCGCCGCATGCTGATCGGCCGCGAGCTCTTCGAAGGCCGCGCCTGAAGGGGGCATCCTTGCGGGAAGCCCAGCCTTAGCGGCGGCGTCGGACCAATGGCCGGTGGCGGGCCGATGCTGCAGTGCGATAATGGCGGGACACACCCACCGGAGTCCTCCCCATGACCGACGTCGTCATCGTCGGTGCCAAGCGCACCGCCATCGGTTCCATGCTCGGCCAGTTCACCGGGGTGCCGACCCCCACCCTCGGCGCGGCCGCCATCAGCGGCGCGCTCGAGCACGGCGGCGTGGCCGCCGACCAGGTCGATGAAGTGATCATGGGCTGCGTGCTGCCGGCCGGTCTCGGCCAGGCACCGGCGCGCCAGGCCTCGCGTGCGGCCGGCATCCCCGATGCCGCCGGCGCCACCACCATCAACAAGGTCTGCGGCTCGGGCATGAAGGCCATCATGCTGGCGACCGACATCATCAAGGCCGGCTCGGCCAAGGTGGTCGTGGCCGGCGGCATGGAGTCGATGACCAACGCCCCGCACCTGCTCAACGGTTCGCGCACCGGCATCCGCTACGGCACCGCCGACTTCCTCGACCACATGGCCCATGACGGCCTGACCAACCCCGACGACGGCCAGGCCATGGGCGTGTTCGGCGACGCGACCTGCGTGAAGCTCGGCTTCAGCCGCGAGGCCATCGATGCGTTCTCGGCCGAGAGCGCGCGCCGCGCGCAGAAGGCCATCGCCGACGGCACGTTCAAGGACGAGATCGCCCCGGTGACGGTCAAGACCCGCAAGGGCGAGGTGGTGGCCGATACCGACGAGGAGCCGGGCAAGGTCAACCTGGAAAAGATCCCCGGCCTGCGCGCGGCCTTCGGCAAGGAAGGCGTGCTGACCGCGGCCTCGTCCTCGAAGATCTCCGACGGCGCCGCCGCCGCCGTGCTGATGTCGGCCGCCGAGGCCACCGAGCGCGGACTCCAGCCGCTGGCGCGCATCGTCGCCCACGCGACCCATGCGCAGGCGCCGGAATGGTTCACCACCGCGCCCATCCAGGCGATCGAAAACGTGCTTCAAAAGGCGGGCTGGAAGGTGGGCGACGTCGACCTGTTCGAGATCAACGAAGCGTTCTCCGTGGTCGCCATGGCGCCGATGCAGGCGCTGGGCATTCCCCACGATCGCGTCAACGTCAACGGCGGCGCGGTTGCGCTGGGCCATCCGATCGGCGCCAGCGGAGCGCGCCTGGTGGTGACCCTGCTGCACGCCCTGAAGGCGCGCGGCGGCACGCGCGGCGTTGCGTCGCTGTGCATCGGCGGAGGCGAGGCGACGGCCATCGCGGTCGAGCTGGCCTGACCGTAACGCCTTCTTTACGGGGCCCGCCCCAAACTATTGCTTGACAGTCGTTTGAGGCTTGTCATCATGATATCCGGCGCACCTGTGTGCGTTGTCTATATCCACGACGAGGAAACGTAACAATGAGCATGAACAAGCTGCTGATCGCGCTGGTGCTGGGCCTGGGCCTCGCCGCCTGCTCGAACCAGGACCAGGCTGCCAACGCCGCCGCCGACGCCGCCGAGGCCGCTGACCAGGCTGCCGCGGACGCCGCGCTGGCCGGTACCACTGCCGCCGACGCCGCTGCCGAAAGCGCCGCTGCTGCTGCCGACGCCGCTGCCGACGCTGCCGCCGACGCCGCCGTTGCGGTTGACGGCGATGTTGCCGACGCCGCTGCCGACGTTGCCGGCGCTGCCGCCGACGCCGCCGACGAAGCCGCCGAAGCGACCGAAGAAGCTGCCGACGAGGCGACGGACGGCCAGTAATACCGGCTGTTCCACCGCTCCAAGGCACGATGCAACATCGGAGAGCCGCTGGTTTCCAGCGGCTTTTCCGTATCCACCGCCGGCCACGACGCCGGTCCCTTCGATGACAAGGACCTATCAATCATGAAGATGAAGACCGCACTTCTCGTTGCCGCCTGCACGCTGGCCATGGCCGCCTGCCAGAACGACACCGCCACCGCGCAGCAGGAGGCCAACGAAGCCGAAGCCGCCATGGAGCGTGCCGGTGATGCCACCCGTGACGCCGCATCCGCCGCCGGCGATGCCGCTTCCGAAGGCTGGGACGCCGCTGCCGCCGCGACCGGCGAAGCCGCCGCGGAAGCCGAGGTCGCCGCCGACCAGGCCGCTGCCGACGCCGAAGCCGCCGCGCGCAACATGACCGAAGAGGCGCGTGCAGCCGCCGCCGAGGCCGAAGCCAAGTCGCGCGAAGCGACCGCCGACGCCCTGGACAACGCGTCCGATGCCGCCGACCGCGCCGCGGAAGACGTCCGCAACTGATCCACGCAAGCCGTACTTCAAGGGCCCGCTCCGGCGGGCCCTTTTTTTTGCTTCGCCACCTTCGTGGTGGGAAGAGTCAGGCATGCCTCGAAGCCCGAACCCTGCCCAGGCCCGGGTGATCTCAGGACCAGCGCACTGCCGATGCGCTGCGCAATCGCATGGACGATCGCCAACCCGAGACCACTGCCATCCTCGCGCTTTCCCGCGCGTTCGAATCGATTCGCCAGCCGGGCCAGGGTTTCGTCCGGCACGACGGGCCCTTCGTTTGCGACCGTCAGCACGCCATCGCTGGCCAGCGAAACATCGATGGGCGCGCCGTCCGCGCCATGGCGCAGGGCGTTTTCGACGAGGTTGCGATAGAGGATCGCGAACACGTCGGGGTCGAGATCCGACATCACGGGATCGGTCGGCAGCAGCAGGGAGATTCGATCCGCGTTCGTCGTGCGGGACAACTCGTCCGTCAGGATGCGCGCCACGGGCCGCAGGTCCGAGGCGGACTCCAGGCGCAGGCGCCCGCCTTCGGCCCGTGCCAGTTGCATCAGGCGTTCGGAGAGCCGGGTCAGGCGCTTGAGCGTCGCTTCGATATCCGCCGCACGGACCCTGGCCGCCGGGTCGCCGGTCTCTGCCTGCAGGCGCTGGGCCTGCGCGATGGCGCCCGCCAGCGGCGTGCGCAGTTCATGGGCGGCATTGGCCGCGAAGCTGCGCTCGGCCTCGAAGGCGGCGTCGAGTCGCCCGAGCAGGCCGTTCAGGGTGTCGGCCACCGGCGCCACCTCTGCCGGCAGTCCATCCACCGGGATCAGCGACAGATCGCGTACCCCACGTGCCGCCAGCCGTTCGCGAAAGCGCCGCAAGGGGGCCAGGCTCGTGCGCACGGCCAGCACGATGGTCAGCAGCGCAACGGGCAGGAAAACCAGCAAGGGCAACACGAGGCCCATCTGGATCCCGCGCGCCACGGCCATGCGATGCGCCAGCGGCTCGGCGACAGTGAGCCGGACAGAGCCCTGCAGCGCCTCTTCGCTGTAGAAGCGATGGGTGGTGGACTGGCTGAATCCGATGCCGCTCCACTCTGGGAAGACCAGCGGGTCGGCATCGTGCGAAAGCAGCAGGATGCGTCCCCGGGCATCGCGCACGGCATAGGTGAGGAGTTCGTCGTGCTCGCGGATTTCGGCCAGGCGCTGGGTCAGCCCTTCTTCCTCACGCCCGAGGATGTCCGCGACGGCCAGCGGCAGGATCCTCTGCGCCGTTTCCTGGAGGCCCGAGTCGAAGACCTCCTCCATGGCATGGCGGACCAGGACCGCCGTCAGCGAAGCGACACCGATCCAGAGCGCCGTCAGCAGGACTCCCAGCGAGAGCCCCAGGCGCCGCTGCAGGCTCCCGGGCATCCTCACGCCTGCCCCAGGCGATAGCCCAGTCCGCGTTCGGTCGCGATGATCCCGGCGCCCAGCTTCTTGCGCAGGTGGCTGACATGCACCTCGATGGTGTTGCTCTCCACTTCGCTGTCGAAGGCATAGAGCTTGTCCTCCAGCTGCGCTTTCGAAAGCAACTGGCCGGGCCGGGACAGGAATGCCTCGAACAAGGCCCATTCGCGCGCCGTCAGCGGCACCAGGCGGCCGTCACGACGGATGCTGCGTGCGGCCAGGTCGATCTGGAGCGGGCCATGGATGACGACGGGATTGGGGTTGCCGCTGTATCGACGCGCAACCGATCCCACGCGCGCCGACAGCTCTGCCAGATCAAAGGGCTTCACGAGATAGTCGTCGGCGCCGGCATTCAGTCCCTCGATCCGCTCTGACACCTGGTCAAGGGCCGTCAGGATGATGACCGGCGTGGCCGCGCCCCGCGCGCGCAGGCGTCGCAGGAAGGGAATGCCCCGGCCATCGGGCAGCATCAGGTCCAGCAGGACGAGGTCGTAAGGCACGACCGCGATCGCATGGTCTCCAGCATCAAGGCGGCGCACCCAGTCCACGGAATGGCCATCGCCCGCGATCTGGTCGCGCACGGCTGCGCCCAGCACCTCATCGTCTTCAATCAGCAGGACACGCATGGGCCTTTCCTCGACAGGGGCACGCAGCGGCGTACCTGACGGCAACCTGACGCCTTTTCCGCTCGGGGCTCAGGCCGCGATCACGTTGGCAGAGCAACCTCGACGCATCAAGGACAAGGGAGCCCACCATGAAACCATTCCTGCCGACCGCCGTAGCGATCGCGCTGACCGCCTCTGGCGCCGCGCTGGCCGGTGACGATTGCCGCCGGCCCATGGCCGAGTGGCAATCCCGCGAAACCGTTACGGCCCTTGCAACGGAGCTGGGGCTCACCACAGAGCGCTTGCGCATCGACGATGGCTGCTACGAAGTCCGTGGCCGGGATGGCGATGACAACCAGGTCGGCCTGAAGATCGAGCCCGCATCGCTGGCCATCCTGAAGCTGGAGGTTCGTTTCCGGCCCGGCGCCGACGCGTCGCGCTATCTGCCAGCTGCGCGCGTCCAGGCGCACACACGCCCGGGAGCGCGCGGTGTGCAGCGCTAGGGCGCCCGCACCTCCCCGGACCCCATCGTTGTATTGCAAAGGAACCATCATGAAGAAACTCCTCTCCTGCCTGGCCCTGTCTGCAGCCTTGGCACTGCCTGGCCTGGCTGCGGCGCGTCCGGTCACACTCACCACCACGCTGAAGAACTACGGGGGCGACGGCGCCTATCTGGCGCTGTACTTGACCGATGCCGGCGGCGCCCATGTCCGCACCCTGTGGGTCGCGGGCAAGAAATCGAAGTACTACAAGCACCTGACCGACTGGCATCGCGCCACCGGCGGCAACCGCTCGCGGATCGACGGCATCACCGGCGCCAGCGTGGGCGCAGGCCGCAGCCTGAAGGTGACGGTGGAGCTGGCCGACGCCCTGTTCGATGCGGGCTACAAGTTGAACGTGGATGCCGCCGCCGAGGACATGCAGGACAGCCCGCGTGATGTTTCGGTGCCGCTGACGACCGCCGGGGCGGGCAAGTCCGTCGCCGGGCGGCGCTATGTCGCCGGCTTCAGCTACGGACCCTGATCCTGGACCGGAGGCCACCGCGATGATGCGCATCCTGCACCGCTGGCCGGGTCTCGTCCTGGCCGTCCTGCTCCTTGTCACGGCGCTGAGCGGCGCGGCACTGTCGCTGTTTCCGGCGCTGGAGACCGCGCGAACCTTGCAGCCGGAGGCCACGCTGACAGTGGCCGACTTGGCCGAGCGGGTGCAGGCGGCCCATCCCGGCCTGGAACAGATCAAGCGCGCACCCTCGGGGCGGATCAGCGCGTGGTGGTTCGATGGCGACCAGCCAGGTTCGGCCGTGATCGACCCCGCCACGGGCCATGACGTGGCCAGCGCCGACCCGGATCCGGTGCGGCGCTGGCTCACCAACCTGCACCGCTCGCTCTTCCTGGGCGACGGTGGCCGCCTGGTCGTCACGGCGGGCGCGCTGGCGATGCTGCTGCTGGCCATCTCCGGCGCGGTGCTGGTGGCCCGCCGCATGGGTGGCTGGAGACACTGGTTCGCACGCCTGCGTGGCCCGCTCGCTGGACGCCTGCACACCGAGATCGCGCGTGTCGCGGTGCTGGGACTCCTGCTGTCCTGCGTGACCGCGCTGTGGATGTCGGCCGAGACTTTGGAGATCGTCACGATCGACGACGCCAGTCTGGAGACTGCGGCCAGGCCCAGCGGCCAATCCGGCATGGCGCTGGCCGCGATGGACGCCCTGCGCGCCACGCCGGTGGCCGAGCTGCGCGAGCTGGGCTTTCCCGCAGCAGACGATCCGCAGGACATGTTCACCCTCAGGACCGACCGGGGCATGGGGTATGTGGACCAGGGTACCGGCACCCTGCTGGAGTGGCAGGACCTGGGCTTCGGGCAGCGTGCGTCGGAGACGATCTACATGCTGCACACCGGGCAGGGCGCCGCCGTGCTGGGACTCGTCCTGGGAATGATGGCGCTGGGGGTGCCGGTGCTGGCGATGACGGGGTTGCTGGTCTGGCTGCAAGGATGGCGCCGCCGCCCCAGGCTCACGGGCAACGCACCGGCCGCGCAGGCCGACACCATCGTGCTGGTGGGCTCCGAAGGCGGCAGCACCTGGGGTTTTGCCGCAACGCTGGCCCGTGCCCTGCGTGATGCGGGGCAATCGGTCCATGTGGCCGCCATGGCAGCCTTCAGGCCCGCGCGCTATGGCCAGGCACAGCGCTTCCTGATCCTCGCCGCCACCTATGGCGAGGGCGACGCTCCCGCCTCGGCCAAGGGCTTCCTGGACCAGCTCCGGGACCTGCAGGCAGCACCCACCGCACCGCTGGCGGTACTGGGCTTTGGCGACCGCAGCTTCCCGGCCTTCTGCGCATTTGCCCGCGCCGTGGACAACACCGCCCGCGCCAGGGGGTGGTCCGCCTTGTTGCCCTTCGACACCATCGATCGCCAGTCGCCGCAGGACTTTGCGCGCTGGGGCCGCGCACTGGGCCAGGCCCTGGGCACAGAACTGGAACTCGCCCACCAGCCGGTGCTTCCCGCCATCCAGACTCTGACCCTGCTGGAGCGTCGCGACTACGGCGCCCAGGTGCAGGTGCCGATGTCGATCCTGCGCTTCGCACTGCCCGAAGCCACGTTCCGGCAGCGCCTGGCAGGCCGCTGCTTCACGCGATTCGAGCCAGGCGACCTGCTGGGCATCGTGCCCGAAGGCTCGGCAATCCCGCGCCTGTACTCCCTGGCATCGGGGTCCCGGGACGGCTACATCGAGATCGTCGTGCGCCGGCACATCGGCGGCCTGGCGTCGGGTCAACTGACCAGCCTGGAACCCGGGCAGACGGTTCGCGGTTTTTTGCGGCCCCATCCGGACTTCCATGCGGGCCGCGACCGGACACCCCTGATCCTGATCGGGGCGGGTACGGGCGTGGGGCCACTGGCGGGTTTCATCCGCAACAACGAGTCACGTCGTCCCATCCACCTGTTCTTCGGGCTGCGCCACCCCGACAGCGATTTCCTCTATCGCAATGAACTGTCGAGCTGGCAGGACGATGGCAGGCTGGCCCACCTGTCCATCGCTGCCTCGCGCGGGGAGCGGCCGCAGTACGTGCAGGACGCCCTTCGGCAGCAAGCGCCAGAGGTCGCGGCGGCCATCCGCCAGGGCGCCAGCATCATGGTCTGCGGAGGGCGCGACATGGCGCGCGGCGTGACTGATGTACTGACCGACATCCTGAAGCCTGCCGGACTGACGCCTGCGATGCTCAAGACCAGGGACTGCTATGCCGAAGACACCTACTGAGCTGGTCCGGCATGCGCTGAGCGGCCCCACCATGGGCACGCGCTGGTCCGCCCTGTTTTTCAGCGCGCCGGGCTTTGACACCGGCCCGGTGCAGGCAGCACTGCAGAAAGCAGTGGGCGACGTGGACGCGCAGATGTCCACCTGGAATCCCGACAGCAACCTGATGCGCCTGAACCGGACGCCGGCAGGCACATGGGTGGTGGTGCCCGACGACCTCGCCCGCGTGCTGGCCCTGGGCCTGGCCATCGGGCGCGCCTCGGGCGGAGCCTTCGATCCCGGCATGGGGGATGCCGTGCAGGCCTGGGGCTTTGGCCCGGAGGCCGCCGATGAAGAGGGTGTGCGTCGCGCCCTGGCCGCAGCGCGACGCCCGGCGCATGAGGCGCTGGAACTGGTGGGCAACCAGGTGCGCAAGCGGGCTGCCATCACGCTTGATCTCAATGGCATCGCCAAGGGCTACGGAGTGGACCGGCTGGCGCAGACCCTGCGCGGTTCGGGCATCGAGGCGGGACTGGTCGGCATCGACGGCGAGATGCGCGCGCTGGGCCTGCGACCCGATGGCGACGCCTGGACGATTGCGGTCGAAGCGCCCGATCCGGACTGCCGTGCGCCGCACTCGCTGTTGTCCCTGCAGGATGGCGCCGTCGCCACCTCCGGCGACTACCGGCATGGCGTGACCGTACAGGGGCGCCGCCTGTCGCACACGATGGACCCGCGTCGGGGCGCGCCGCTGCTGTCCTCGCCCGCATCCGTCACCGTTCTCGCCCCGACCTGCGCCGAAGCCGACGCCTGGGCCACCGCCCTCATGGTGGCCGGCCCCGAAGCCGGGACCGCGCTCGCGGCGCGGCAGGGACTGAGCGCGTTGTTCCTGATGCGGGATGGCAGGCATGGGCTACGGTCCGAAGGGTGCGGGGTGTTCCAGGCCCTTGATGCCGACCCGGCCATCCGCGGGAGCGCTCCCGGTATGCTGTTGCGCCTTCCTTGCACGTGACCGGCCACCGCATGCCCGCACTTGGTTCCAGCCTCGATCCGCGCTCGCAGGACTTCCAGGACAACGTCGCCTGGCACCGCGCCCTGGTGGACGAACTCGACAGCCGCCTGGCGCGCGCCGCCGACGGTGGCGGCGACAAGGCCCGCGACCGGCACGTGGCCCGCGGCAAGCTGCTGCCACGCGAGCGCATCGCCGCCCTGCTCGACCCCGGTTCCCCTTTCCTCGAGATCGCGCCGCTGGCCGCGGAGGAGATGTACGACGGCGCCGCGCCCGCGGCCGGCATGGTCTGCGGCATCGGCCGGGTGATGGGCCAGGAAGTGGTGGTGGTGGCCAACGACGCCACGGTCAAGGGCGGCACCTACTTCCCGATGACAGTGAAGAAGCACCTGCGCGCGCAGGAGATCGCGCGCGAGAACCACCTGCCCTGCGTCTACCTGGTCGACTCCGGCGGCGCCTTCCTGCCGCTGCAGGACGAGGTCTTCCCCGACCGCGAGCACTTCGGCCGCATCTTCTACAACCAGGCGCGCATGAGCGCCGAGAACATCCCGCAGGTCGCGGTGGTGATGGGCAGCTGCACCGCCGGCGGCGCCTACGTGCCGGCGATGTGCGACGAGAGCATCATCGTCAAGGACCAGGGCACGATCTTCCTCGGCGGCCCGCCGCTGGTGAAGGCGGCCACGGGCGAGGTGGTCGATGCCGAATCGCTGGGCGGCGCCGACGTGCACACCGCTGTCTCCGGCGTGGCCGACCATTTCGCCGAGGACGACCGCCACGCGCTGCAGATCGCGCGCGACATCGTCGGCACCTTCAACCGCCGCAAGCTGCTGCCGGTGGCGACGCGCCCGGTGGTGGAACCGCGGTTCGCGGCCGAAGAGCTGTATGGCATCGTCCCGAAGGACACGCGCCGGCCGTTCGACATCCGCGAGGTGATCGCGCGCATCGTCGACGGCAGCGAGTTCCAGGAGTTCAAGGCGCGCTACGGCAAGACGCTGGTCACCGGCTTCGCGCACCTGCACGGTTACCCGGTCGGCATCGTCGCCAACAACGGCATCCTGTTCGGCGAGAGCGCGCTCAAGGGCGCGCACTTCATCGAGCTGTGCAACCAGCGCGGCATCCCGCTGGTGTTCCTGCAGAACATCACCGGCTTCATGGTCGGGCGCAAGTACGAGAACGCCGGCATCGCCAAGGACGGGGCCAAGATGGTCACCGCCGTGGCGTGCTCGAGCGTGCCCAAGTTCACGGTGGTCATCGGCGGCAGCTTCGGCGCGGGCAACTACGCGATGTGCGGCCGCGCCTACGGCGCGCGCTTCCTTTGGATGTGGCCGAACGCGCGCATCAGCGTGATGGGCGGCGATCAGGCGGCCAGCGTGCTGGCGACGGTGAAGCGCGACGGCATCGAGGCCCGCGGCGGCGACTGGAGCGCGGACGAGGAAGAAGCCTTCAAATCGCCGATCCGCGAGCAGTACGAACACCAGGGCAGCCCGTGGTATTCGACCGCGCGGCTGTGGGACGACGGCATCATCGACCCCGCCGACACCCGCCGGGTCCTGGGCCTGGCCGTCTCCGCGTCCCTGAACGCCCCGATCGAACCAGCGCGCTTCGGCGTCTTCCGGATGTAGACCTTCGGATTTGGTGAGCCGCGTCACAGGCGTGTGAAGGCGGCTGCGTGCTAGTGTCGGATTCCCCTGATCCACCGACCGCACCGAGGAATTACCGCGCCATGGCCATCTTCCCGCAAGGCTCCGCCAAGAAAGACAGCTCCCTGCCCTTCGGCAAGGATGCTTCCCCCGCATCGCGCGAGCCCAACCCCGCCGTGGCCGATTTCCAGCCGGTCGAATCGCCCTTCCAGCACCAGCAGCAGGCCTCCAGCCGGCCGGAGCCCGCCACGGCCGCGCCGCAGGCCAGGGAATCGGTGATCGCCTCCGACCTCACCATCGAGGGCAAGATCTCCGGCAGCGGCCATGTCCGCATCGCCGGCAAGTTCAAGGGTGACGTCAACGTCGAGGGCGACCTGACCCTCGATGGCGGCGCCCGCCTCAACGGTGGCGTTCGCGCCAAGCGCGTGACCGTGGCGGGCGAGCTCGAAGGCAATATCGAATCCGCCGAACGCGTCGAGCTGCAGCCCTCCGCCGTGGTCATCGGCGACATTTCCGCCGGCACCCTGACGGTCGCCGCCGGCTCGCGCATCCGCGGCAACGTGGAGTGCGGCTGGGACGATGGCGCCACGACCCCGGGCAAGGGCAAGGACGACAAGGCGCAGAAGGACAAGGACAAGGCCGGCCTCGACCTGGTCTCGTGAATTCGCGCCCCGGCGCGGCAGGTGCAACGCGCACCTGCCCGCACTGCAAGACCACGATCCTGGAGAGCGCGACGGTCTGCCCGTCGTGCCGCCATTACCTGCGCTTTGACGACAGGTCCGAGCCCAGCCAGGTCACGCGCGCGCTTCAGGTGGAAGGCGAGATCCGCCATCCCGCCGAAGGCGGCGCCTGGGAGTATTCGGTGGTGCTGACCATCCGCGATGACGAAGGCACCGAGGTCTCGCACCAGGTGGTGGGTGTTGGCGCCATCCAGCCCGGCGACGCGCGCACCTTCACCCTGGCCGTCGACCTCACGCCGACCAACGACATGCGCCGCACGCCGAAGAAGCCGAATTCGCGCGCGCGGCACTGACGGCCCGGCGGCTCAGTCGCAGCCCCCGCATGCCCCGCAGCCCTTCCCGCCGTGCAAAGCCGGCGGCGCGATCCATCGGCCCATCGTCCGCATCCACGCCGGCCTCCCTTCGCGCACCAGCGGAATCGCCACGGCCACGCGCACCCGCCGCGCGGCCACGGGGAACTGCCGGCGCAGCACCATCCAGGCGCTGAGCGCGACCACCGCCGCGACCACCACGTACTGCAGCGCCAGCCCGGCATCCATCAGCCGGCGCCCAGCGCCACGGCGGCCTGGTAGGTGACCAGGGACGCGAGGTAGGCCAGGCCGAACAGCAGGCCCGCGTTGACGGCCATCAGCGTCCAGGACCCGGTCTCGCGCCGGATCGCCGCCCAGGTCGCGATGCACTGCGGCGCATAGATGAACCACACCAGCAAGGACAGGCCGGTGGCGAGCGACCAGCCGTCGCTGATGATCGGCAACAGGGCTTCGCTGGCGGCTTCGTCGTTCGCCGCCGACAGCGCATACACCGTGGCCAGCGACGACACCGCGACCTCGCGCGCCGCCAGCCCGGGGATCAGCGCGATGCAGATCTGCCAGTTGAAGCCGATCGGCGCGAACACCACTGCCAGCGCATGCCCGATGCGGCCGGCGAAGCTGTAGTCGATCGCCGGCCCCACCGCGTCCGCCGGCGCCGCGGGGAACGACAGCAGCACCCACAGCAGAACCGTCAGCGCGAAGATGATGCCGCCCACCCGCTTGAGGAAGATCATCCCGCGCTCGTACAGGCCGATCAGCAGGTCGCGCGGATGCGGCAGCCGGTACGAAGGCAGTTCGAGCATCAGCGGATGCTCGCGCTGGTCGCGGCGCCAGCGCTTCATCGCCCACGACACCGCCAGCGCGCTCAGGATCCCGGCCATGTACAGGCCGAACAGCACCAGGCCCTGCATGTTGAACAGCCCGCCGACCTGGCGCTGCGGGATGAATGCGCCGATCAGCAGCGCGTACACCGGCAGCCGCGCCGAGCAGGTCATCAGCGGCGCGACCATGATCGTGGCGATGCGGTCGCGCGGGTCCTGGATTGAACGCGTGGACATGATGCCGGGCACCGCGCAGGCGAAGCTCGACAGCAGCGGGATGAAGGAGCGGCCCGACAGGCCCGCCGCCGCCATCATGCGATCGAGCAGGAAGGCCGCGCGCGGCAGGTAGCCGGATTCCTCCAGCGCCAGGATGAAGGCGAACAGCACCAGGATCTGCGGCAAGAACACCACCACGCCGCCGAGGCCAGCGATGAGGCCGTCGACCAGCAGGCTGCGCAGGGGGCCTTCGGACATGGCCGCGCCCACGGCCTCGCCCAGCCACCCCGTGCCGGCCTCGATCAGGTCCATCGCCGGCGTCGCCCAGGCGTACACGGCCTGGAAGATCAGGAACATCACCACCGCCAGCGTCAGCAGCCCGAACACCGGATGCAGCAGCCAGCGGTCGAGCGCGTCGTCGATGTGCGCGGTACGCGTGGGCATGGTCACCGCCAGCGCAAGCAGGCGCCGGGTTTCGGCGTGGAGCGCTTCTTCGCCGGGCAGGGGCGGAATCCCGGACGTGGCGTCCCCACGGGGATTCGAACTCCCGGCGCCCACCGGCCCGTCGCCGCGGATGCGCTTCGCCGGCGGTCGCGGCGACCGGGACATGGCCTCGATGCCTTCGATCAGCGCGGTGGCCCCGTCGTGGCGCACCGCGACGGTCTCTACCACCGGCACGCCCAGCTCGGCCTCCAGCGCCGCGCGGTCGACGCGGATGCCGCGGCGCCTGGCGACGTCGACCATGTTCAACGCCAGCACCATCGGCAGGCCCAGCTCGCGCACCTCCAGCGCGAAGCGCAGGTGCAGGCGCAGGTTGGTGGCATCGACCACGCAGACGATGACGTCGGGCGCGGGCTCGCCGGGATAGAACCCGCGGCAGAGATCGCGCGTGATCGCCTCGTCCAGGCTCGAAGGCGCAAGGCTGTATGCGCCCGGCAGGTCCAGCACCGCGTAGGCGCGCCCGGACGGCGCGAGCAGCCGGCCCTCCTTGCGCTCCACCGTGACGCCTGCGTAGTTGGCGACCTTCTGCCGGCTGCCGGTGAGCTGGTTGAACAGCGCGGTCTTGCCGCAGTTCGGATTACCGACCAGGGCCAGGCGCACCGGCTGCGCGGCCGCGCTCATGTCGAAGCGCCCGCGTCGGGGGCGACGTCCGCCAGCACTACGCGCGCGGCCTCATCCCGCCTCAGCGCGAATCGGGTGTAGCCGACCTGCACCAGCAGCGGTTCGGCGCCGAACGGGCCGGTCGCGGTGATCCTGACCTCCTCGCCGGCGACGAACCCGAGGTCGCGCAGGCGGCGCGCGGTCGCGTCCTTGTCCGATCGCGCCTCGACGCGATCGACCACGCCACGGACCCGGCGCGGGAGTTCTGTGAGCCTCACGGGCGGGTCCAAATGGGAACTGTTCTCATCATAGCGCAGCCTCGGGCCACGGCTATCATCTGGTTTTCCCCCGGGAACCCTCCGATGACAGCCAGCCTGACCCTTGCCCGCGACGGCGCGATCGCCCGCGTGCGACTGGACCGCCCTGCCCTGCACAACGCCTTCGACGACGTGCTGATCGCCGACCTGACCGGGGCCCTCGAAGCCCTGGGCGGCGACCGTTCGGTGCGTGCCGTGGTCCTGGAAGGCGCTGGCGCCTCGTTCTCCGCCGGCGCCGACCTCAACTGGATGCGCGGCATGGCCGCCGCGGGCGAAGCCGCCAACCGCGAGGACTCGCTGCGCCTGGCCAGGCTGATGCGCACCCTGGACGAACTGCCCAAGCCCACGGTCGCGCGCGTGCACGGCGCGGCCTTCGGCGGCGGCGTGGGCCTGGTGGCCTGCTGCGACATCGCCATCGGCGTGCCGGAGGCGAAGTTCGGCCTGACCGAAAGCCGCCTGGGCCTGCTGCCGGCGGTGATCTCGCCCTACGTCATCACCGCGATCGGCGCGCGCAACGCGCGTCGCTACTTCGCCACGGCGGAGGTCTTCGACGCGACCGAAGCGCTGCGCATCGGCCTGCTGCACGAAGTCGTCGCCGCCGGGGATCTGGACGCCGCCGTCGACCGCCAGCTCGCCCTCCTCCTCAAGGCCGCCCCGCACGCCTCGGCCGACGCCAAACGCCTGGTGCGCGAAGCCGCCGCCGCAACCGACCGCGACCGCCTTGACCACGACAACGCAGCCCTCATCGCCGCCCTGCGCGTCTCCGCGGAAGGGCAGGAGGGGCTGGGGGCGTTCCTCGACAAGCGGAAGGCTTCGTGGGTAGGGTGAGGGAAAAGCTTCTTTGCCACGGATTTGCGCGGATAAGAGCGGATTCACACGGATAAAGCCGGAAAGGAATGGGGCAAGGCCAATGGAAGGAATAGCGCATGGATGCGGCTGGTGGTGGGTTGGTGTTTGGGGGCCTGAGTGGGCGGGTGATCGGGGCTTTCTTTGATACCTATAACGAGTTGGGGCACGGGTTCCTGGAGAGCGTGTACGAGGCCGCACTGGCAGTGCGGCTCGAGGAATGCGGTTTGGAGGTGAGACGGCAGGTACCGATCGCCGTCAGGTTTCACGGCCAGGTCGTCGGACATTTCCGGGCCGACATGCTCGTCAACGATCACCTGCTCATCGAAATCAAGGCCGCTCTCCAGATTGCGCCTCCCCACGAAGCCCAGCTCCTGAACTACCTCAAGGCGACCGGCATCCGCCTCGGCCTGCTGCTCAACTTCGGTCCTCGCCCTGAATTCCGCCGCCGCGTTTTCTCTTAGACTCTCCCGGATCCCTGTTTTTCCGCCTTTCCTGCTCTATCCGTGTAAATCCGCCCTCATCGGCGCAAATCCGTGGCTAAAAAAATGCTCTCGAAAATCCTCATAGCCAACCGCGGCGAAATCGCCTGCCGCGTCATCCGCACCGCCCGCCGCATGGGCATCGCCACCGTGGCGGTGTACTCGGAGGCCGATGCCGATGCGCAGCACGTGAAGCTGGCCGACGAGGCGCATCCGATCGGGGGGCCGCGGCCACAGGACAGCTATCTGCGCGGTGACGCGATCATCGCCGCGGCGCTGGCCAGCGGCGCGCAGGCAATCCATCCCGGCTACGGCTTCCTGAGCGAAAACGCCGACTTCGCCGATGCGGTCGAGGCGGCGGGCATGGTCTTCATCGGGCCGAAGGCGGAGTCGATGCGGCGCATGGGCAGCAAGGCCGGCGCCAAGGATCTGATGGCGGCGGCGGGCGTGCCGGTCGTGCCGGGTTATACGGGCGAGGACCAGTCGCCGGAGCTGCTGGCACGCGAGGCCGAACGCGTGGGTTTCCCGCTGATGATCAAGGCCGCGTTTGGCGGCGGCGGCAAGGGCATGCGCATCGTGCGCGCGGCCGATGAATTCCTGCCGGCGCTGGAGAGCTGCCAACGCGAGGCGCGCAACGCCTTCGGCCGCGACCGGGTGCTGCTGGAGCGCTACATCGAGTCGCCGCGGCACATCGAGATCCAGGTGTTCGCCGATGCGCAGGGCAACACCATCCATCTGAACGAGCGCGAGTGCTCCGCGCAGCGTCGCTACCAGAAGGTGCTGGAAGAGGCGCCCTCGCCCTTCCTGACGCCGGCGCTGCGCGCGCGCATGGGCGATGCCGCGGTGCTGGCCGCGCGCGCGATCGGCTACCAGAACGCGGGCACGGTGGAGTTCATCGTCGCGCCCTCGGGCGAGTTCTTCTTCATGGAGATCAACACGCGCCTTCAGGTGGAGCATCCGGTGACCGAGATGGTGACCGGGCTGGACCTCGTCGAATGGCAATTGCGCGTGGCCGCCGGCGAGCCGCTGCCGCTGGCGCAGGACGAGGTGCCGCGGCGCGGCCATGCGATCGAGGTACGCCTGTACGCGGAGGATCCCGACGCCGGCTTCCTGCCGGGCTCCGGCCGCCTGCAGCGCCTGCGCCTCCCGCGCGACGCCGAGGGCGTGCGCATCGACTCGGGCGTGGTCGAAGGCGACGTGGTGACGATCTTCTACGACCCGATGATCGCCAAGCTGATCGTCCATGCCGCCGACCGCGACGGTGCGCTGGCGCGGCTGCGCGCGGCGCTGGCGGCCTGCGTGATCGAGGGGCCGAAATCGAACATCGCCTTCCTCGAGCGCCTGGCGCGGCATCCGGCCGTGGTCGAGGGACGCATCGACACCGGCTACCTGGACCGGCACCTGGACGAGTTCATCGGCGACGACGGCGACGTCCAGGGCCACGCCGACGCCCGCGCCGCCGCGGCCGTGGCGATCCTGCTCGGCGCCGAGGCCGAGGCGCGCTGCGGGGGGGGGGGGGGGGGCAGAAAAAAAGCTCCCCTCCCGCTCGC